>JAYZAY010000028.1:0-49114 GCA_036339465.1 Myxococcota bacterium
CTTAATTATGCTCAATGCCGAGGCGGAATCAGAGCAGATTGTCATTAGCATTCAGGACGATGGGCGAGGGATCGATCTGGGTAAGCTTTCACAAAAAGCCGGCCAACTGGGTATGGAGAAAGATAAGCTCACCGATAATGAAATTGCCAATCTTATTTTCCGTTCCGGTGTCTCCACCGCCGAGGTCGTTTCTGATATTTCCGGGCGGGGAGTAGGAATGGAAGCGGTGAAAAGCTTTTTGGAATCTCAAGGGGGAGGTATCAATATCGAATTGATGGATGGAAAGAGTGAAACGGGATTCTGCCCTTTTAAATTCATCTTTGTGGTCCCGGTGGAAGCTGGATTTTTGAGCGCGTAATGGAATTACGTTTTGGACTTCTGCCACGAAAGGAGCGGTAGTGACACTTGAAGGAATAACCATTTGGCTGATAGGCTCTTTGGGCAGTGCATACCAGAGTCTTCGCGGCATGGTGGAAGCAGAAGGGGGAGATTTCGTTTTCTGGGAAAATACAGGTGCGGCAGTATCCTTGATTGCAAGTGAAGGAAAACCACACGCGATTTTTATCGAAGACTTGGCGCCATATAATGATTTTATCACTATTGTAAAATCTGTTAAGGGCACAACAAGGCACTCAGGTATTCCTCTCATCGGGGTTTCTGATGAATACAACGCCAATATGCGCGAGGTGGGTAAGCGTGTGGGGTTGACTGGTTGGATGACCACGCCTCTTGATGAAGGGCGTCTTAAAAATGTTTTGGAAGACTGCGCAACGGGGCATCTGGTGTCACGGAAGTACAAGAGGGATGTTTTATTCGATGTGAAAATGGGGCGATTATGGATTTCGCGGATAAAGCAGAAAATATATATCCGCGGCATGATGAGCCAAACCTCCAACTTCGCGAGGTTGGCTGAATTGATTTCCCCGGATGAGACGCATATCTATATAAATTGGAGCGGGTTACAATGCATCAACGTTGATGGGGTGAGTGCATGGTATGACTTTAGGAAGGAGCTTCGAGACCGGGACATAGCGTTTACATTTGAAGAGGCCCCGCTAGGGCTCGTGCAGTTTTATCTTTTATTTCCGCAACTATTTGGTCCTGTTGAAATTAAGAATGTGATATTGCCTCTTTCTTCGGAACTCCGTTATGCACTTGCGCGGACGGTGCCTAACGATTCAAATAGTATTGGTCGCTTGATGGAGGATCGGCTTCAATATGTTTTCTCGGTTAGTAGTGATTGTCGGGTGATGCCTTATCGGCCGACCATCATCTCTGAGATGCTGGAGATGACCCACCAGGGAGAGGAGTCTTCATGGGTGGGGCTGTACTTAACGTTTCTCCATTCTTCTGTCATTTATAAGTTGACCGAATTCTTTATCACCCGAGAAGCTGTTTTGGATCAGGTTTCTAGAATAGCGGCTAAGTTTTCATGCTTTCGCTCCGTAATGAAGGTGTTGAATGTGAATGTGGCTGTTAGACCACCGGGTCGAGAGCCTATGGTTCAAATTGTCCAGAAGTGTTACGAACCGATTATAACGATTTTGGTCGCCTTAGAGCGCATTTTACACTCTTTAAGGACGAAAGCTCAGCGAGGGGCAAGTCCTGATCTATTCATAGGAAACCGAGTGAGCGAGGTTTGTAAATTACTCGATACCCCGATTTTCGAAACGGTCTTTGATGCGGTGGTAGTCGAGGATCTTTTGGCCTTGGAGCAAAGGTACGATGCAGACCGTACCAAAGAGCGATTGGATATCCTAATCCTGGCTTGTTGTCGCGTGGCATGCACGGGTTTTAGAATTTTGGTGTCCATTGTAAACGAATTAGGTATTCGAGTTATGGAGATGCTTCGTGTATATACGCAGTTTGACCACTTTCCACAGTTTAGGTTGGCGGTAGAGGCTGCGACATTGATTCCTGAGGAAGATGTGTTGCCTGTTCTTGAGGATTTGCGTTTTCATTCCGGTCTCGAATTGGGTCAATGCTATGCTCTTCCTGGCATTTTGAAGGCGATTTGGGCTCAGTGCCTTGATTTTGAATCCGAGAGCACTCGACTTACTCAGATTCTCACCGCCCATGATGTCATGAGCCAGTGTTGTGAGCACCGTATTTGTGAAATCGAAGCGCTCTCTTCAGGGGGGGGCAATACCGATATTGTGGCGCTTCTAGGCGAGAATGCTGTGACGATTCTGGAAAAGCAACTGGTAGCATGTTATTACCCCGAACTTAAGGACTGGATGGCGTCCGAGGGTGGTGTTGGGGAGTTTGAAGTTCTGTAGCGAGTGCTGAGGGAAACGCTTGGGTTCAATGGGTTACTACATCGATCCTGCATTCTCTTAGTTCGCGCCCGATTTCTCTTTTAGGGAGCGTCGGCTTTGCGGTGATTGGATTTCCTCTTTTACCATTTTCAGATGTACCAGGCTATTATGAATATCGGCCCAATTCAGTCCTGAGGGCTTCCTCAATCTGGTTGTGCTGAAAATGGAATCCATGGTCGAGTAGTTTTGTTGGAGCGGCGTGGATACTTGAGAGAAGGAGTTTTTCACCCATCTCTCCAAAAAGTGTTTTAACCACGATTTTTGGGAGTGGTAGGGTGGTGGGCCTTTTTAGGATCCGTCCTAGGGTTTTTGTGAATTCTTTATTTGATACAGGGCTGGGAGCTACGATGTTAATGGCGCCGTCGAGGTCTTGTTCTTGGAGAATATAATGGAGGGCTCCGATGGTATCGTCTAGGGATACCCAACTCATGGTTTGTTGTCCGGTGCCTATTTTTCCGGCCACACCGGATAAGAAGGGCAGCAACATTCTTTTGAGCATGCCGCCTTTGGGGGATAATAATGTTCCGAATCTGGGATTTATAACCCGGGTCTTTTCGGTGCCCGCTTTTTGGGACGTTTTTTCCCAGTCTTGGCATAAATTGGCAAGGAAGTCATCGCCGCCTGGGGCGTCTTCTTCACAGCACTGTTGTGGGTTGCTGCCCTAGTAACCGATGGCGGAGGCGACCATAAATATTTTCGGGGGCGACTTGAGGATGTGGATTGTGTCGGCGAGGAGTTGAGTACTTTGGATGCGACTTGTTCGTATTTTCTCTTTTTCAGCGGGTGTCCATCTTCCTGCGGCGATGTTGTGTCCCCCAAGGTGAATGATGGCATCTAGGTTTTCCAATCTATCGGACTCAATAATTCCCTCACTAGGATCCCAGAAGATTGAGTTCGTGTCAGTTTGAGTGGGGTTTCGCAGGAGTTTGTAGACTGAATGGCCACCGGTGCTCAAGAAATCAAAGAGTGCGCCTCCTACAAGTCCATTTGTTCCGGTAATGGCGACCTTGAGTTTCGGCTGGGTGGTGTAGGCCTGATGACGGCCCATATCGCTCTGGAGTTGCTTATGGCGATGGTGGAAGAGTAAGTCGAGACGCCGTTTCAGGAAAGGGCCGAGCACGGGTTCTGAAAGAAAGGAAAACGGTAGACTGCAGATGACTTTATCCACGATTTCGGAGTGGTTGGAACCACGGGGGATAAAGTGGTGTTCATGTTTCCAGGATTTAAAGGGGCCTTTGGTTTGGGTGTCCACGAAGAGAACATTTTCCGCATAGTTTGAATGATTGGTATGCCATTGGAGCATGAAGGGGCCTATCTGAATTCCAAAAACCAGTGAATCGTCATTGTGAATGGTGCCGGATTGCTTCAAAAGTACCAGTTTGGGCCAGGGGGGGGTGAGACGGCCGAAGGCACCTGGTCTTTTGTGCCAGGAAAAAACTTGGGGGGCGCCCGCTTGAAGTGGGCAGCGGCGTTCATAGGTTACCATACAGGACTAATCTAATCTTCTTTGGGGTTAAGTTGAAGAAAAGTAACGTTCTTTTTCGCGTATTTGTAGTCCGTGGTTTGAATGGGAGGTCTTATGAGGTGCGCAACTATATTTGCTTCAAGTTTGGTGCTGGTTTTTGTATGGTGCACGGAAACGCCCATGGCTGGTTGAAGCAATTCCTATGGGCGTGAAAGGTTGGATGAATATGAGGCGCGTTGTTGTGACCGGCATCGGACTGGTGACTCCGCTTGGGTGTGGGGTTGACGCTTCATGGAGGCGGTTGATTGAGGGCGAGAGCGGGATTTTGGAACTCAGCGGTATAGACACAGGAGATACGGGTGTCGCAATTGGCGCGCAAGTACCCGGCCCAGAGGACTCTGAAGCCGGTTTTCGCGTTGATGATTGGGTGACGGTTAAAGAAAAACGCCGGTATTGTCGTTTTGTTCACTTGGTGGCTGCTGCGGCGGATGAGGCATTGACAGATGCTGCTTGGAAGCCAACATCCCGGGATGCATTGGAGGGCACAGGGGTGTTGGTAGGGTCGGGGATTGGTGGTTTGGGCAGAATCACCCAAGAGACGGAGAAGGCTTATTCGAGCAGCCTTAGGAGAATGAGTCCCTTTATGATTACGGGGGCATTGATCAACATGGCGTCGGGGTTTGTGTCAATTCGCTATGGGTTTCAGGGGCCAAACCTGAGTGTGGTCACGGCCTGTGCCTCGGGGACCCATGCCATTGGGGATGCTGCCCGCTTTATTGCTTTCGGGGATGCAGAGGTCATGGTGGCGGGGGGATCTGAAGCGGCGATGAACAGTTATGGGATTGGAGCTTTCGCAAGTGCGAGGGCCTTGTCTAAGAAATTCAATGATGAACCGCAGGCTGCTTCGAGACCGTGGGATCGCCAACGCGATGGTTTTGTAATGGGAGAGGGGGCGGGGGTTTTGATTCTCGAGGAATTGGAGCACGCTTTGAATCGAGGGGCTTCTATTTATGGGGAGGTTGTGGGCTACGGTGTTTCGGGGGATGCCCACCATGTGACGGCACCGGCGGAGAATGGCCGTGGGGCTTTACTGGCGATGAAACGGGCTCTTCAGCGCAGTGAATTGGCGCCGGAGGCAATCGATTATATCAATGCTCATGGGACTTCGACTCAGGTGGGTGATTTGGCCGAAGTTCGTGCTATCAAGAAAGTTTGGGGGCGGCTGTCGCCACCTCCGGTGTCTTCGACCAAGTCTTCCATTGGGCATCTTCTGGGGGCGGCGGGCAGTGTGGAGGCAATCTTTTCACTTTTATCAATGCGGGATCAGATACTACCTCCAACGTTGAATTTGGATAACCCGTCGGAGGAGTGTGATCTCGATTTTGTGCCCCATTGTGCTCGAGCTGGTCAAATTCGGCACGTTATGAGTAATTCTTTCGGTTTTGGGGGCACCAATGCTTCATTGATTTTCTCGGCTTTCTCACCCTAAATTCAGGGGTGATGTTTTTTCGGGAGGTGGTTGATGTTCAAAAGAAATGTGACGTTCGAAGAGCTGCGTCCTATCTCACCTTTTTCGGAAAGTGTCGTTGGCGAGGGGGCAGGATGCTTACGACCTACCCATTTATGGGCGCATCATTTGAATTCTATCAACAAGTTATTGGTTTCCCTATAAAGCCGCGCCTGTGTTTCTTACTCCGGGCATTGTCTGAGGTGCGCGCGGGTTGTGGATGATGAAACAATTATGGTGGGGGAGGTCATGAATCTAAATGCCGTCTGCTACTATCGGGCTATGGATGGAGGATAGGGATCGAAGAGCTTCCCTAGGATTTAACTGGTTTTTAGGGCCCATGGAAACACTTAGGGCCGATTCCTCAGGTGGGCAAGAGTGGATCGGTGTGTTTGTGGAAGTTTGTCGGTTGGGGTTGTAACGGATGGTTTTGGGAATGAATTGTATGCAACTGTTGCCGGCACATACGAATTGGCAGGGCGAATAAGTCGAGGTATGCTTCCTGAATTGAACCTCACCGGTCTGGGTGCTGACGTGGGTGTCATAGATCCTCATTTGACCAGGTGGCGTCGCATTGGATCGCACATTGGTGATGATGATTCTGGGCACGCCCTTAGCCCACATTCCCAAACCATGGGATTTTGCAAAATTTTGGGTCTGCAAGTCTGTGGGGTCGCGGCTGTCGCCCATAGCGAACACATGGGCAAGTCCAGACCGCAGTAGGGAGTGGCGTAGCTGAGGGCAATCTATCTTAATGCGTCGGTAACCGCCTGAGCCTGGCAAGGTTGTACAATGCCAAGTTCCGCTCTTTGCTCGGGAGGTAGCTTGGCTGGCGATGTCCATGAGTTGGTGGGGGGTCCAAGTGCCCCATTTGTGGATGGGGGCGTAGGATTCGAGGGTATTGAAGCCCGCCAATCTTGCCGTTATTTTTTTGCTGTCGTTTAGTTGGAGTCTTACGGTGTCCCCATCTAGCCAAAAAGAGGAAAGACCTTTTCCATCCAGTATGATGCCGGGTTCTTCGGTTGGGAGTCCTTTCGTGGGGCCCATGGAGGCCGTGGAACAGGCCATAGCACCGGTTATGAGGTAACCTATACAGAGAATTTTAGAGTTTGTTTTTGTCATTGTTGATGCCTTTGTGGGGCATCTATCATTTTCTTGGCGACTGTGGCAAAACGACGTCACGAAAGGACGAACGCCGGCACAAAAAGATGAGGCAGCACGGCATGCTTTGATGGAGGTCGATGATGACAAATGAATTATTGGAATTTGAGATCAGAGAAGGAACCCACGAGGACGAAGATATTGTGGTGCAATTCAATGGGGCGTTGGCATTGGAATCCGAAGGTATTCAGTTGAATGAAGCTCGGTTGAGGGCGGGGGTGCGGACTGGGCTGAGTGGCGATGCTGGTTGTCGATATTTCATTGCTCGCCACCGAGGGGAAGCCATTGGGCAGTTGATGTATACGCGGGAATGGAGCGACTGGCGAAATGGATTTTTTTGGTGGATTCAAAGCGTTTACGTGATGCCTAACTATCGCCAGAAAAAAGTTTTTTCTCGTCTTTACCGTTACTTAAATGAAGAAGCCCGAATCAGTGGCAATGTTTGTGGTTTGAGACTCTATGTAGAAAAAGGGAATGAAAAGGCCATTGCCACCTATGTAAGGATGGGCATGCATGAAGCCCACTACCGGCTTTTTGAAACCGAGCTTGATGGTTGATGAGTGCCTGTCCTTCCACGAATGAAGCGGTTGGGCCCTTGAACTTTTGAAGTTGATGCTATTGTTTTTTAGTTGTTCAAGGCGCCGGAGATGCGTTCCCTGTCGGTTTTTCCCCTAAGGTCAATGACCGCTCCCCCACGTGTGTGTGGGTGGGCACCGACGACAAGTCAAGAGGGGTGGCGGGGCGGGTGCCGAAGATTTGGCTTTTCTTGAAAAAAGGATTGCGCGCCCCGCAAAGAGATTTAGTTTACTTCCCTAGGGTGGACCCTCATCAACGACCCTTATCTTGGCGGTGATTAGACCATAAAAAGAGGTTGGTTGGGTGTCGGTGGTTGTTTCGAAGCGCCATCCAAGATGTTCTTGGCAGTTTCGGCAGATTGAATACCTCCAGCCGTATGAGGGAAACCACGAAAACTCGTGGGAGATTTCAAGGGATTCTTCAGTATTGAGGGGAACTGACGCTGTGGATACCTGAAAGAGAATGCCATGTGGATTTGAAAAGGTTCTTTCTGCTTTGTCACTGTGGATTGGTTTTAGTTGGAATGCCTCTCCGAGCTTGTGGCCGCATTTTGAACATCGGAGCCCCCCCCGTCGGTGGGTGCTATCTAAGGCCGTTTCTTTTTTGTGGACCTTTTTACCCGTCGGTGGGTTGGATTGGGCGGTTTTCACTCGAAGAGTTGAATAGAATCTATTTGAAGGCATGGTTGATAGGGGCGTGGCGTGTGGTGTTTGATTAAAAATATTCATCACATAGACTCTCGTTACGTCGGGGGTGGCTTCGAAGCCAACGTTGGCACCGCGCTTTTGGATTCGAAACCCAAACTCGGATTTTGGGTGGTCCCAAGCCTTTCCGGATATGTCAGCGCTCTGGCTTTTACCCAGGGTTAATCCTATGAAGCCAAGTACAGAGTCTAGTTTAAGTGTCGCCGCTGAATCCACGTTTTTTTTGAAGAAGTCTGAAAGATCCCTGCGTGTTGTTTTTGATACCAAATTGCGAAACTACAGGATTGTGTAGCGGCTTTTCGCTGAGAATTGGTCGAGGGTAAATCGCACAACTGTATCGATGGATAATCTGTTACGGGTGGCTTTACCAATGGCGATGTAAAGTAGAAACGCGGCGGCAGCACCGTTGTGGTAGTCTCTGACTGCGCTGTTACGGGAATTCTCGTCGCGACGGTCGTGTTTAATTCAGGCGTCGAAGGATGATTGGGATAGGGGTTGTGTCAGATGGCCGGGCGGGGTTTGAGCGGGCTCTCGATGTTAGTGAGGAGTTTGTAGTCTACTTGTTTCGTGATGATGCCGGTCCGCAGCAAGAGCAGAGCATCATACTATGAGGTGAAACCCTCCGCGAACCAGAGATCGCGTGTATCATTTTCGTTGTCATAGTCGGACGGTCTTAGGGCTACGGGACGAAGTGGTTTGCCGTTGCTGGTGTGAAAGAACTCATGACTGAGGAGTCCCAGCTAATCATGATATTTGGCTTTGCTCCGGGGCGTATGGATTTCGGAAATCATGAGGGTAGCATTCTTGTATTCAAGGCCGCCACGCCTCGGGCCGATGAGGTTCAGAAAAATATCGTGCTCGTAGGGAACTGTTTCCAAAAAGTCGACCGTAGTTTTAACAATTGCAGTGATGTCATTTTGCATAAACTCTGTGAGCCGGGCATCATCACCGCTGAGTATAGCAACCCTATAGCGTGTTTTGCCGCCCTAATTTCATGAATGGTGGGTTTGTCAAAGAGAATGGGCGGTTGTAGAAGTTTGTCGTAGGTGTGTGCTTGAAGGGAACACAAAGGGGGCGGTTTGGGTGGTTTTATGGAGTTCGGTGATACTGGTGTCCCTGTTTTTTGGAAGGTCCAATGATAACGGTCTTGTTTTTGGCTGTCCAAGCTTTGTTGGTGATGAAAGTGGCAGCGCCAAGGTGATGAACATTAGACCGAAGGCGAACAAGAGCGTGGACAGGGAGTTTGGGTCTCTCCATGGGGCCCTATCTAGCAGAGCCACTTTGGAATCCCAGTGTTTGATTGAGGCTAAATGTGCCGGAGGTGCTTCTTAAATTTGGAGCCAGGGTGGTCTTAGGGCGCGGAATTTGGGATTAGGGCCTTTCTTCTCCGGGGACCAAATGTTAGGCGGCTGACCATGTTGGAGTGCAATGTTACGGCTTAAGTGCGAAACACCTGCGGAATGGGTTCGATTGGTTGATGACCAACTGGAGTCTTTTTTGCGGGACCATGCCCATAATGAGCGCAAGGTTGCTGGGAGTGCCATGACGCTTTTGGCCCACCATCCAAATCGACCGGAGCTTGTGGAGGCCATGACCGACCTTGCGCGGGAAGAGTTGAGTCATTTTCGGGCGGTCTTTGAAAAACTTCAGTCGAAGGGATGGGCTTTGGGGTTTGACGATAAAGATACCTATATGGCCAAGATGGCCCATGCCCTGCGCCGCAAAGATACGGACCTCTATCTACTGGATAGGCTGCTTCTTTTTGCGGTGATCGAGGCTCGAGGCTGTGAGCGATTTAAGCTGCTCGGTGACCGACTGGGTGACCTGGAGATGCGCAACTTTTATGCCGCACTTGCCCGAGCAGAGGCGAGGCATCACGCCCTCTTTTTACGCTTAGCTCGGTTGTATTTTCCGCTGGAAATGGTCCAAGAACGTTTGGATGGATTGTTGGAGCATGAGGCTTCGGTCTTTAGTGATTTACCCCTTCGCCCTGCATTACACTGAAGAAAATAGGGCTGTTGATGATTCGGGTTTTGCATTTTACACGGGATTATTCTCCGGCGTCAAAAGGTGGTGTTTCGACGGTTGTCCCGAGTTTGGTCCAAGCCCTCGGGGGCCAAGGCGTTGATTGCGCGGTGGTGTCCTTTGACAATTGGCGGCTTCCAAAGGCACCCGGATCGGAGGCCCCACGCGTGGAAGAGGTTGCTGGGGTTTTGGTTTTGAGGGTTAATTCCTCTACTGAGTTGGGTCGGGTCAAGGCGTGGTCAAGGGATTGGCAGGCAGATATCCTTCAGGTTCATCAGGAGTTCCTGTGGCGATTGGCCAAGGAAGCCTACACAGGTAGGGATACGCCGGCGGTGTATCATGCCCATGTTTACCATCCGGCGATGAACCGATTGCGCAAAATCAATGAAAGAACCCTGGGATTGGTGACTCAGGAGGATGCGATCCGAGAGGCCGATGCAGTTTGGGTGCCAACTCGGAGTATTGAGACCCTGGTGGCTACAGACTTTGGTGCCCATGTCGAAAAGGTGTGCTCTATGCCATTTGGACTTTGGTGTGATGGATCAGGGCAACGGGCAGAGATGCGACGTAGGGCATCTGACCCCTTTGGCGTCCTTTATCTCGCGCGCTTTGGTGATTTAAAGGGCACACAGGATTTTGTCGCTGTGGCCCAAACTCTTCTGGAGATGGATCCAAAAATACGGGTGCAGTTGGCGGGAGGAATTCCTGGTAATCCGAAAGGTGAGCGGCGCTGGCAGAAGAGAATGCGACATCTGCAGGCGTTATTTCCTGGGCGATTTGAGCTCCTCGGTTGGGTGGGTGGGCAAGAGAAGTTGCAGTTGCTCACGGGGGCGGATGTTTTGCTGGCACCAAGTTATTTTGAAACCTTTGGTTTGAGCGTGGGGGAGGCGCTGGCATCGGGAACCCCGGTGGTGGGTTACGATATTGGTGCGGTGGCTGAATTGGTTGAGCATGAGATGAGTGGCTTCTTGGTGCCTCCGGGGGATTTGGAGGGGCTGATCCATGGGGTTTGTAAGCTCTCTAAATCTCCAGAAGCGGCCCATCGTATGGGTGTTGCGGGAAGGGGGCGGGTGATGTCTGAATATGCTTGGGATGAGAAGGCTGTGTATTACCACCGGGCCTATAAAGACCTGATTGGCCATTCATGATGGTATTTCTTTTCGACACCAACAAGGGCGACTTCGACCGCCGTAAATACACGGGGGAATTAAGATTGACTTTTGGGTTGAGAAAGCGGCTTTTTTTCCGGTTTCACCACCCAGAGATGGTCGGTCTGAAAGCCAGTGGTCGATCTCTGGTGGTCTCTTGTTGAGTCAATCGACCTTGGGTAAGTTGGTTCAATCTGAAAAGCAGTTCTTGGAAATGTGGGCGGGAAAGTTTTTCGGTGGCTGCCAATCACGCAAGACTTGCTCCCTATGAAAGAGTCATCACCCAGATTTTTTGGTAGGTTGGTTTTGAAGCGAAAAACGTCATCATTGATACCTATTAGGGCTTGCTGGGTCTCTTTTTCTGGGAAAAGTTTTGGACCTGACTTCGGCGAAAACGGATTGACGAGATAGCCATCGCTGTCTTTAGCCGTGGCATGTGAGGCAGAGCACCCTAGAGTCGTCTCATGTTTGGACTGTTATCATACAATTAAGATACTGACTGCGGTTGCCGGGGGGCCTTAGAATGTGAGCGAATCGAAGTTTATGGGGCACCGGTTAAACTGCTTTGGATTTTTCATGGAGATTTTCGGGTGGGGAAGATGAAGAGGGTCTTGGGGATTTAGGGAATATTTAAAAGTTTGTGGGTCTGTAGGCTCAGCCGCCATTTGGGGTGACGACGGCAATACTCAAGGGCCTTTTGCGTATTTTCTTCTCGGTGGGGGCCGTCTTTGGGTTGGAGAAAAAAATAGTCAAAATCGAGGTGGCCGAACGTTTCGGGGCCTAGGTCGCTTTGGGGAAAGACAAGTTTCAATTCAGTGCCGTGGTTTTGCTTGAGTTCGGCTGTCTTGGGGCTGACGCAAAGATGATCGATGCCCTCCGGGGCTTTTTGGGTGCCATTGGTTTCCACAGCGATTTCGAAGTCTGCTTTGGAAAGTGCTTTTAGGAGCGGTGCATCCACTTGGAGGAGGGGCTCCCCGCCGGTGAGTACCACGAATTTACTGGGTTGGTCGGGTTTTGGCCAATGGGTACGCAAGGCTTCTACTAGGGTGTGGGCATGTTCGAAGCGGCCGCCACCGGGACCATCTGTACCCACAAAGTCCGTATCGCAGAACTGGCAGGTGGCATTCATCCGGTCTTTGTTCTTGCCGTTCCAGAGATTACAACCGGAAAAACGACAAAATACAGCCGGTCTGCCCGATTGTAGGCCTTCTCCCTGTAGGGTGTAGAATATTTCTTTCACTGTATAGGGCATTTTGGGGTTGCCTAGGCCCTAAGGGCTCGAACGTCAAGCCAGGAAGGGGTTGCGGGGCCTAGAAAAGTAGTGGTAACCCTGGGTGGATGGATTGGTATGATTTCGAAGCCGATGAAGCCCACCGCAAGCGCGAACGGGCAAAGGCCAAAGAACTTCGAAAAAGTCCCTGGTGGAAACGCCAGCTTTCTAAGGGTGTTTGTCATTATTGTGAAGCGCGTTTTTCCAGCGATGAACTCACCATGGATCATATCGTGCCCGTGGTTAGGGGGGGCAAAAGTACCAAGGGGAACGTGGTCCCAGCCTGTAAGGCCTGCAATTCTAAGAAAGCCTACCACACCCCCGTGGACCAGTTACTTGAGGATTCTGGTGACCCTTAGGAGCCCTTAGCGGGGCATCAACCTAGACATCGTGGGTTCGTAGCCGGCGGTGTCGTCTGAATCCCCTCTGGGACTCCAAAAAACTCTGTCTCTCGGTAACGCTGTCTTCGGCGGTTGAAACCATGGAGGCGCCGGTTGAGTCATTTTCGCCCGTGGTTGAAAAATATTGGTGTGTGCAGGGTGGTGCCGACCTATTTTGAGTCAGGCTCAGCTTAGGCCAAGATGACGCAATAGCGCCTCTGTGGATGGAGCACGGCCCCGAAAGGACTTAAATATTTCCAGGGGTGCATCGCTTCCGCCGAGAGAGAGCACGGTGTTACGGAATCGACGGCCCGTTTCAATGACCGCGCTGGCGTTGTCGAGACCCACGTCTTCGAAGGCGCCGAAGGCGTCAGCACTCAGGACCTCAGCCCATTTATAGGAGTAATAGCCCGCAGCATACCCTCCCGCAAAGATATGGGAAAAGGCGCATAAAAAGCGATCCTCGGGAAGGGGAGGGAGCACCGTGGCTTTTGCGGCAACCCGTTGTTTGACTGTGGCCACGCTTTCATCGGCGCTTTGCACAAAGCGGTGGTGTAGTTCCATATCCAGTTGGCCAAAATAGAGTTGTCGGAGGGTGGCGGTGCCCGACATATGATTCTTGGCCGCGTAGATTTTATCGAATAAGGGGTCTGGGAGAACCTCACCGGTTTCAATGTGGGTGGTGAGTTGAAGGAGTGTGTCTTTATGGTAACACCAATTCTCCATAAACTGGCTGGGTAGTTCCACCGCATCCCACTCCACGTTTTCGATTCCAGAAGCCTGCGGATAATCTACGGTGGTGAGCATATGTTGAAGGGTGTGACCAAATTCGTGAAAGAGTGTTTCTAGCTCGCGAAACGTCATCAATGACGGTTTATCTCCGACCGGTGGGGTTTGATTACACACGAGGTAGGCCACAGGATTGCGTATGGCGCCTTGGATGTTCTTTTTTCGGCCCCATAATTCGTCCATCCATGCGCCTCCCCGTTTGTTTTCGGGGCGGCTGTAAAGGTCGGTGTAGAATGCGGCAATCTCCTCCCCGGATTCGTTGAGGACACGATAATGCTTCACGCAAGCGTTCCACACGGGTATCTCTGGGCCACTTTCTTCAAAGGATACCCCAAAGAGCTTGGTGGCTAGGGCAAACAATCCGTTCAGGACTTTTGGGAGTTGAAAATAGGGTCGGAGATCTTCATCATTGTAGGCGTATTGGTTTTCTCTATAGCGTTCGCTCCAAAAGGAGATGTCCCAGTGGCGCAGTTCCAAATTGGGATCCTTGCTCTCAGTACGCGCGAAATCAGTGAGGTCTTTTAGCTCGGTTTTTGCTGCGCCGAAGGACGCTGTACGGAGCTCTTCACTGAGTTGGTCCACCTCGGTTACGGAATCGGCCATTTTGGATGCCAGGGAAAGTTCTGCGTATGTTTGAAAACCGAGAAGGTTGGCGGCCTCTTGGCGGAGCTGAAGGATTTTGTCGATATTGGCCTGGTTATTCCAGTCCCCGGTTGATGCCCGCTGAATTTGTGCGCGGTAGAGTTTTTCTCGAAGATCACGGCGACGGCTATTCTGGAGAAACGGGACAATGATTGGGGCATCTAGGGTGATTCGCCAGGGGCCTGATTCGGGTGTCGCATTTGGATGGCCATTGGTTTGCGCGGCTTGCGCGGTGGCTTGCTTGAGACTTTGCGGCAATCCCTCCACTTCTTCGGGGCTTTGCAGGATGAGTTCAAAGTGCTTAGTGCTATCTAAGACGTTGTTGCTGAAATTGGTGCCCAATTCGGCAAGGGTGGTTTGAATTTCGTTGAATCGTTTCTGAGGTTCGGCTTCGAGACCAATGCCTCGGTGGGTCATCGAGGTAATCGCCTTGTGGATGATTCGCTGTTGGGCTGAGTCGAGTTGCTCAAACTCGTCGCCGTCACGCATTGCTATCATGGCATCGTAAATGGGCTTGCTTTGACCGAGTTTCATAAAAAAACGCACCACTTTTGGTTGCATTGTTTCGTAACAAGTCCGTAGGTCCTTGGAGTTTTGGACAGAGTTTAGGTGCTGCACAACTCCCCATGCAATCCCGAGGGGTTCGGTCAGGTTATCGAGCGCCATCATGCATTGGTTCCAGTTGGGTTGGATATTGCGCTCTAGTTCCTCAAGTTTTTCGGTGGCTTCATCCAAAAGTTTTTGAATCGCCGGTTCCACGTGGTCGTGGGTGATTTTTGGGTAATTTGGGTAACTGTTGATGTCTAAAAGTGGGTTTTGCATGTCCGTTAACTTTCGATGATCTCAACGCTAGGAGTTCAGATGTGGTTTGCCCAAATGATGGGCCATAAGTTCGTCATGGCAATTAACCCAGCTTGTGCTGGGGCGCAACGGATAGTCGTCGGTTAAGTCGGAGGTGATTTTGAGTTCAAAGAGCCAGATAGAGGCAACTGCATCCAAGGTTAGGGTTTTGGTAAGGCGATTTTTTCTCTAGAATCAGGTTTCTTCTTCGGGGACCTGTTCTTAGTCGTTGTTTTTTTATCTGGAAAGCCTTGGTGTGGTGGATATTTTTTTGGGGGGAATAATTTTTGTGAGGTGGCTTGACCCCACGCTGTGGAGCCGGCACTGAGCGCACAATAGCGGCGGTTAGGAGCGACAGTTGATGAATTTCGAAGCGGTTATTTTTGATATGGATGGGGTGCTGGTTGATTCAGAGCCGCTTTGGAAGCAAGCGGAGATTGCATGCTTTGCTGAGCATGGAGTCCAACTCACGGAACAATTGTGTCATTCCACGGCGGGAATGAGACTCGAGGAGGTGATTTGCCATTGGGCGGGGAAATATCCTGCCCTTCTGGGAAAAGAGACACCTTTATTGGAAGCCATCGTGGAACAAATGGTTTGTTTGGTGGAGCGCGAGGCTCGACCCATGGCAGGCGTGCTGCCTTGTCTCCAACGCTTGAGGGCCTTAGGCCTGCCCCTGGCTGTGGCCAGTTCATCCCACTTAAGGCTGATTCAGGCGGTGATGAAGGGCTGTGGTTTTGGAGGTTTTTTTGATGCTCTTGTGTCTGCAGAGGCATTGCCCTATGGAAAACCGCATCCAGAGGTTTTTCTTTTAGCCGCCGAAAAACTGGGGGTGGCGGCGCGAAAGTGCATGGTGGTTGAGGACTCAGTTTTTGGGGTAATCGCTGCGAGAGCAGCGCAAATGAAGGTTTTGGCGGTTCCTGCGCCGGTGGATTTTGGCCGGCCGGAATTTGGGGTGGCCCATTGGAAGGCCAAAAGTTTGGAGGCGTTTCCTTATGGGGCGTTGGGTGTGTCGTTGCCTTAACGTTATGGGGAAGCTTTTTCAGTGGGGCACTAGTCCCCGTAGGTTTCGATGTAGTCCGCCATGGAATTGCCGATGACTTCGGCAGCATGTTCGTAGCCATAAATTTGGTCGATGGTCACTTCGGTGGTGACATTTGGGGCCATCTTGTAGGTTTCGAAATAATGTCTGAGTCTTTCAAGGAGGATGGCTGGTACATCCGTAATATCTTTGGCGGATCCCCACACATAATCGTCTTTTAGTACGGCCACGATTTTGTCGTCGGCTTCGCCTTGGTCAACCATCTGTACCCCACCGATGACCACGGCACTGAGTATAATATCGCACCGGTTGATGGGGCGCTCGCTCAACACACAAATGTCGAGGGGGTCGCAATCTCCCTTCGTGGCGTTTGGAGAAAGATTTGCTACGGTGGCACCGCAATAGGTCCTGGGTATAAAGCCGTATAAAGCAGGCGGCTGGGACGAGGTTCGGTGAGGCCTGTCCACCTGAATGTAGCCGGTGGACTTATCCAATTCGTACTTGACCGAGTCAAAGGGGGTAATTTCAATATAGGCGGTGACTATCCGAGGTGGGTTTGGACCCGCCTCTAGCCCATGCCATGGATGGGGCCGCCACCGATAAAAAGCCTCTGGGAATGGCATGCTTGGTTTTCCTTTAATTCTAAGGCGTTTATTTCTTTTCGGGTGCCTTTCCCTAAGGTTTGGTCGGTTGGGCAGGGTTGCACTTTGTAAGCACCGAAACATCCACATCATAGATTGGCCCGATGAGTGGGCGCAAGGGCTTTTATACACCCCTTACCGGGGCAGGTCGTTGTGCTTTGGAGTCGTTGATGCTTGGTTGGTTGACAGGAGCCGACTCTAAAAGGGCTGGCACCTCGTCGCCGAGAGGCATGGCAGTTGCCACTTGCTTCCAATTTGGGTAACGTCGCCGGGATTCAAGCGGGTATTACACGCGAATGAAGAAGGCTAAGTGATGTTAAAAAAAATTGATGGGTATCATGGGCGAAGGCGGAAGAAGAGTTTGGCGCTCTATATCCTAGATGAGGCAGGTTTTCAGGCCTTTAAGAAGAACGCGAAGGTCCGGTGGCAGAATTGGTTAAAAACCACTGGTTTTAAAGCAGAGGGACTGAATTATACGTTTCTTCCCTCGGGCAATGGGGAGGCGGAGGCTGTTGTAGCGGCTGGACCTGATCTAGAGGAACTGGGGGCGATGCTGCGGCGATGTCTTCCCAATGGTGGTTATCATTTTGCGAAAGGATGTTCAGCGGACCTGAGCACTTTTATCTATGGCTGGGGATTGGGTGGTTATCGTTTTGACCGATACCGAGAGGTTTTACTTGGGAAAGCCTCCCTTGAGTTACCTGCGGAATTTAATGAACGCTTGAATTTAGCACAGCTTAAGGGTGTCTTTGTTTGCCGTGATCTAATCAATACGCCCCCAAATGATATGTTGCCGTCGCATTTGCAGACAGCGACCGCCGAGATTGCGCAAGTGTATGGAGCGAGGCTAGAGACTATTGTGGGAGAGGAATTAATCGAAAAAGATTTTCCGGCGATTCATGCAGTGGGTAAGGCCTCGTCGGATGCTCCGCGTCTTTTGGACATGCGCTGGGGTGATACTGGGCCATCGATTGTGCTTGTGGGTAAGGGCGTTTGTTTTGACTCGGGAGGTTTAGATCTTAAATCAGCGGCTGGAATGAAGCTGATGAAAAAGGATATGGGCGGCGCTGCCCATGTTTTGGCGGTAGCCACCATGGTTATGGATATGGGCTTACCTGTGCGGCTTCGTGTGTTGATACCCGCGGTAGAAAATGCCGTATCGGGGAATGCTTTTCGCCCCTCTGATGTTCTAAATACGCGCAAAGGGCTCACGGTAGAAGTCGGTAATACCGATGCTGAAGGCCGACTGGTGCTGGCCGATGCCCTGACTGAGGCGGGATCTCCGGACCTGATCGTCGATTTTGCCACTCTGACCGGCGCGGCTCGGGTTGCCTTGGGTACGGGATTACCAGGCGTTTTTGCGTCCGACGATGAGATTGGCGCAAGACTGGTCGAGCTTGGCCAAACCCTGTCAGACCCCGTTTGGAGATTGCCTCTACACACACCCTATCGTGGAAACCTGAAAAGTTCCGTGGCGGATATTAACAATATTTCCGATGCTCCTTATGGAGGTGCCATCACTGCGGCCTTATTCCTAAAAGAGTTTGTGGAGCCGTCGGTGCCTTGGGTACATATTGACGTGATGGCTTGGAACAGCAGCGATAAAGCGGCGCATCCCACGGGTGGAGAAGCTATGGGTGCTAGGGCTGTTTATGGTCTCGTGGAATCGATGATTGTTACCGAGCAAGCCCTTTAAAACCAGGAGGCGCCGTTTTCAGTTTTGCCTTTCTTGCCTATTTTTCAACCCAACTTTAGGCGTGCGCTATGAGTTCGTCTTCAGCGGGCATGTCTTCTTCGGCCAGCTTTTGGGGACCAAATTTTTGTGGATATTTTGGGGTTACTCCTCGGTAGAAGAGGCGCAGTTCGTCCATGATACTCTTAGCGGAGCGGTCCGATGAGATGGGTGCACTAAACCAGGTACGCTTCAAGCGATAATCCAGTGCGGTGGCGGTGATGGGAACGCCCGCTTCTTGAGCAATGTGTAAGAAGCCCGATTTCCATTTTTCCCGCCGACTCCGGGTTCCCTCAGGTGGGATGACAAGGAGCAATCCCGGTTCTTGTTCGAATTTTCGGCCCAACTCCTGGACAAGGCCGTTGCGATTGTTTCGGTCAACCGGCAGCCCCCCCAACTTTCGTAGTATTTTACCGCCGAAACCACCGAAGAGGGTGTGCTTGCCGAGCCAGCGGATATCCAAATGATAGACGTCTACAAACAGGCTCATGATGACAAAGTCCCAATTGCTGGTATGGGGCGCTGCCAGCAAAACCCCGGATTGTAGGGAGGGAGCCTGCTGGTCATAGTGCCAGCCCAGCAGCCGCAGGGCTACTTTAGAGAATGTCGGTCCAAGCATTGAGAACTCCAGGTTGGATCTCTAGCTTCACCTGCGGGGCTAAAATGGTCAATGTAGGGGGAGGGGGGTATGACTGAGATGTGACAGTTATGGCCAAACTTTTACACTAACGTAGGTTCAGCTTTGTGGCTCGCAGACGTTTTCTACTCCAAAACCAAAGGAATGGCAGCCAGAATAAGAGGTTTGGTAATTGTGCATGAAGGGTTTGGTGGTTCGTATTACAACAGCCTCCCGATGGTTTTGGGGTGGGTTGTTCTGGGTTTATCTGGGGTTTGAAGGGGCCTTCATTGGGCCAGCACATCCCGTCAGTGTTTGAGGTTTTCAAACAGTTAAAGGTGACATCTGTGGTGCCATCAGCATTGACGTCGTAGGCACCGGTGGGACAACTGAAACCTGTCAGAGGATCACAAGAGCGGCTGCACGCACTTTCGTCCTCGAAGTGAAAACATACTCGGGAATTACAATCGTAATCGGTAGCACATGCGGCTCCGAGATCGAGTTCTGCCACCGATATGGGGGCATCACAGACCGCTGGAGTTTCAGTCAGACCCGCATTGCCACAGCATACATTCAGTGCATCCCCGCAATCATCATCGGTGATGGATTGGCAGGATTGCTCAGCTGTGCACGTATCGGCGGTATTGCAAGAGCTGTAGCATTTTGCGCCGTCGATTCCAAAGTTGAGACACACATTGCCATCCCTACAAATGCTCTCCTCGGCTGTGGAGCAAGATTGCCCTGGTTGCCTTAAGTCAAAGCATCCTCCTATGTTCGTGGTGTCAGTTTCAGCGGGGGTGATACAATTGCCTTGGTCGTCCACCATTGCGCAGCAATCAAGGTTTGGTTCGGGACATGCACTTGTTTCATTACAGTACCGCACGCAGTGCCCCGTTTGCCCGGTGCATTTGGTTATAAATCCGAAACAAAAAAGATTGGTGCCACAGGGGTGAAATGTTGTGGTGCCGTTGGCTACATCTGATTTATAGCATTGTTCATTGAGGTCTTTACGGGGGTCTTGACCACATGCATTGATATCAAGAGGCCAGCAGACCGAGATATCTGATTGTGTGGGACTGCAGTTAAATGTGCTGGGGCAATCTTCCGATGATTGGCAAGTTTTTGTGCACATGGGTTCTCCACCCTGACCGTCGTCTGTGCATATCCCGGTAGGACACTCATCCCCACTTGAGCAGGGAAGACACAACCCACCATCGTCTATTGGCTCTTCTGCTGCACTTAGCCCCGGTTTACAATAGGACCGTTGTTGAGCTTGCTCCCCGACCATAACGGTGTCTGTGGCGCAGGTAAAGCCGACCTCGCAGGTGGCTTCGTTGGTGCAGGCTTTAAGGCAAAACCCCCTGGTAGCAGAGGTGGTCGGGATGATGCATTGATAGTCGGGTTCACATTGGGAATCCTGGGAGCATAGAGCACCTCGCTGGTTTTGCGCCGGTGGATAAAGGGTGCAAATACCGGCGGTCTCATGGGATGAGAGTTGGGCAGTATCCAGACCCGCAAAGCTTTTTGGGAACATGATTGATTCTACGCAGTCGAGGTGCCCCATTCCATAGATGTGTCCCACTTCATGGAGGGCCACGGATTCGATGTTATAGCAATCTGGTGCCCCAACGCTGCACCCGGCCACTTCGCCGGTGTCATGGGTGTGGGCCCGCCATTGATATAGGTGGTCATTGAAAATGATGTCACCGCTGACAGGAAACCCCGTGGAGGAGATGTAGAGGGTTTCGGCATAGGCGAGGGTGCCTGTTCCAAGTCCAGGTAGCGTACCTGTTGCGTCCCAGCCGACCACATTGGTAAAGGATAGGTAGTTCCCTTCTTCGTTCTTTACCTCTCCAAGGTCATTTTTTGTATAGAAATCCTGGGCATACTTAACGGTGATATTGGCCTTGCCATCGTTTCCACAGGTTGTTTCTGCCCACGAGAGATAAGCGCGGTGGACCGACTGTCTCACATCTTCTGCGCTAAGTGCTGCCAACTCTGCATCCGGAGTCTCGTTTCTGTAATGAATGGTGAGTTCGGAGTTTTGTGGCCACATATAACCAGCGGGGTAGAAGGTGTCTTCAGAGGCACATGGAATGGCTTCGTTGCGAATCTCAGCGCTAAGCATGTTCGATGTTAGAAAAAGTAATGCGAATGGTAAAATTGACGTGATTGGATTTCTCATTTTAGGATCCACGCAGGCATCCCTTCAGGGGAGAAGGGTAGGAATTGGTTGAGATAACTATCTAAAAGAACCGAGTCGATCCGGTAGCGGCTTTTGGGTGGATGCTCTCCAAGGTTGTCTAGGACGGTCAACCCCGCCATGTGCCGCGAAACCCTCCACGCCTGACCACGATCCTTGTGAACCGAGAGTAGTCCAAAGGATAGCCCCCAGGGTGTATATAATTTGCCTGTCTTTGTGAAGAAACCAAGAAAGAGTTGCCCGGCTGTTATTTGGGGGCTTCCCGCCACGACGGAGTGCAAGCCATTATCGAGGT
The DNA here is from genome assembly GCA_036339465.1 of Myxococcota bacterium. Lineage (GTDB taxonomy): Bacteria > Myxococcota > XYA12-FULL-58-9 > XYA12-FULL-58-9 > JABJBS01 > JAYZAY01. Next base: position 21,355 of record JAYZAY010000028.1, read on the forward strand.
GTCCACCAGGCACCGCGAAATCCAAGGTTTTCAAGTCTGCGGCCCCCTTAACCGCGCGGTAGACCTGGGTGTGTGCAATGGTAATGACGCCGTGGTCTGTGGATTGCGTTTCAGTTTGCAATACTGAAATAAGCGCCACAACGTCGGCTTCCTGAAATAGATCCAGATCGGTTTTGCCGGTAACCACTGCGGCGGTGGATAGTTGTGGGAGAAGGAGGGTGGAAAAAAAGAGGGGCGCGAGCCAAACTCTATGGTGTTGATGTCTCGAACCTCCAGGGCTCGAAAATAAGTGTGTGTCCATAGAAGGCTTATTAACGCAATGGAATCCGAGGTGAAATAAATTAGCTTAAAATTGTGAGCAATCCTGGTCAATAGAATGGCTGCTAGCGACCCGTTGGGTTCTGTGCTCCGAATACATGGTGTTTGTCTCTAGGTGGTAAAGTGGCCGGCGTGTGGATTTTAGGTATGGCGGTCTTGGTTTGGTGCGGGGTTTTTAGCCAGGCGATCTTGACCCTTACTTGGTTGCCTTACTTGGTTGCCTTACTTGGTTGCCTTACTCGGTGGCGAGCCAAACCGTATTCGTCTCGTGCACGTTTTTTTAATTCGACACTTGGGATATTTTCTGGCGTGAAATATTCAATCAGTCCCAAGGGACAACGTCGTTGTTTTCCATACCGGTTTCATTCTCTTTTTTTGAGGAGATGAAAGAAGGTTAAATGGTTTCGGCGGCATGTCCTTATTGATTGTCAATATTCGAAGTTTTAGCCATGCTTGGCTGCATTTTGTTTAGCGAGGGGCAAGGAAGTTAATTGTGGTTGTGGGATAGAGCTTTGAAGAGAGTTATTATGAATTCCGAGGTAGAGTTGCTCTTCTAGGGGATGTGCGGAGTTTTGACCTATCGCTTGGTTTTGGTCTTGGTTTTGTGATGTGGGGAATCAATGAGAGGAGGATGATGGTTAGACCGGATCTTACCTTGCTTTCGATGTCTGGAATGTCGCTTTCGAGTATGAGTCCCAGGGTGGGATAATGATTGTTCCAGGTGAATGGTTTTTTAGTCCTGATTTGCGACAAGCCGATAAACAAAGAAGGAGCGCGGTCGGGCGAGGTTTTATTTGTGCCTCACTCTATCGAGGGCGAGGACCACGGCCCCTCTCTTTTTTGGGCTTTTGGCTTCGGTCCATCGGGACCTGCGTCTAGGATACAATGAATTTTAGAATTCCGCGGTATTTGGAGCTCGCGGATAGGGTATCACATCTCGAATATTATCGAGGCCGGTGGCGTACATGACAGCGCGTTCGAAGCCGAGGCCAAAGCCGGCGTGGGGAACGCTACCGTAGCGTCGAAGGTCTCGGTACCAACCGTAGTCACCGGGTTCCAGTCCAAAATCGCGAATGCGCTGGTCCAATACGTCGAGTCTATCTTCTCTTTGACTACCGCCGATAATCTCACCGATCCCGGGCGCGAGCACATCCATGGCCGCTACGGTTTTGTCATCTTTGTTGAGTCGCATGTAAAATGCTTTGATATCCTTAGGGTAGTTGAGTACGGCGACGGGGCCATCCACAAGCTTATCGGTGAGGAATTTTTCGTGTTCGGCTTGGAGATCCATTCCCCAGCTGACGGGAAACTCGAATTTTTCATTGGTTTTTTGGAGCTCATCGATGGCTTCAGTGTAGTCGAGGTGCACGAAATTGGATTCCACCAGCTTTTGGAGACGGTTAATACAGTCTTTATCCACGAATTTTGCAAAGAACTCTAAGTCGTCCATTCGCTCTTCTAAGGCTGCGGAGAAAATGTATTTTAGGTAAGCCTCGGCAAGGGCCGCGTCGTCTTTGAGGTCCGCGAAGGCTATTTCGGGTTCTATCATCCAGAATTCTGCGAGATGGCGGCGGGTATTGGAGTTTTCTGCCCGAAAGGTGGGCCCGAAGGTATAAACATTGCTCATGGCTAGGCAATAGGTCTCGACGTTGAGTTGGCCGGAAACCGTTAGATGGGTTTCTTTGCCGAAAAAGTCCTGGGAATAATCCACGGCACCGGCCTCGGTTCGTGGTGGATTTGCCATATCGAGGGTCGAGACGCGAAACATTTCTCCCGCGCCTTCACAATCATTGGTGGTAATAATGGGCGTGTGGATCCAATAAAACTCACGTTCATGAAAGAAACGATGGGTGGCTTGGGCCAGGCAGTTTCTTATTCTGGTGACGGCGCCGATGAGATTGGTTCGTGGCCTTAGATGGGCGATTTCCCGCAAGTATTCGCGGGAATGCCTTTTGGGTGCCATGGGGTAGGTTTCTGGGTTTTCAACCCAACCTACCACAGAAATATCGGAAGCATTTATTTCGAGCGACTGACCTTTGCCTTCGGATGCCTTGAGAACACCCGTCACTCGTAGGGAGCATCCGGTGGTGACCTTGACGATTTCCTCCGCGTAGTTTTCGAGGGTGGAGTCAGCGATGACTTGTAAGCCTGCAAAGCAGCTGCCATCGTGGATTTGGATAAATGAAAGGCCTGCTTTGGAATCGCGTCGGGTTCGGACCCAACCGCAAACCTCAACGGAACTTCCTAGTTCTTGTGCCCCCCCTAGAATTTTATGAATGGAATATCGCTTTGCCATGGGTAAACTCTCTCTTTTTGCTTGTTGTAGCGTACGTCGCCTAAAACCGCCTATGCGGCTTATGGAAATTGGTTGGGTTTCGCAAGGCGCCCTCTCTCTTAGGGCTTTGTCTCTTTTAGGGCTGGTAGCTTGGGGCGGCAGGGCGCTGGCTTCTGCGATGTTGGCCGAGCACCTTGGAATGCAGCGCCAATCACGCTGCAGCGCCAATTACGATGCAGTTGGTTGTGGTGTTTGAATATTGGTGTTTGCCATTGAATTCATAGGCGCGGGGATTGGGTCTTGAGAGTCGCTATCATCTTGCTGGACGTAGCGCTTTTCCTTGTACCACATTGCGACGGGAATAAAAAGGATGGCGGTTACGAGCATGGCCGTTGACCAAAAGTAATAATAGTCAGCACCCATAAATTTACTGGTTCCATCTTCATTTTGAATGAAGAAATTGAATGCCGATACGAAGATATTACCAAGGGACACGCTTAAGAGAAAGGTCGCCATAACCAACGATTTCATCTTATTGGGGGATTGGGTATACGCAAATTCCAAACATGTGATGGAAACGAAGACTTCGGCTGCGGTCATGATGACGTAAGCAAAAAGTTGCCACGCAATATTGGGGGTCAATCCTGCGGCGATTTGGGTCTCAATCCAAGCAGGAATAAGAAAGGCGGGCACCGTGAGAAAGAAACCGATGGCAATTTTCCGCAGTGGTGTTAGTGGAAATACCTTGTTGATTGCGGGGTAGAGCACAAAGTTAAAGATTGGAATAAAGACCATGATCATGACGGGGTTGATCGCTTGAATTTGGGAACTGAGCCATTCGGTGCCCAGAAAGTTACGGTCCATATTTTCGGCTTGGAGGACCCAGCTCGAACCTGTTTGGTCAAAGAGAGCCCAGAACATCGCGACGAAGGCGAAGATGATGAAGAGCTTAAGCATGGCCCCGAAGCCTTCACGACTGAAAACTTCTTTGACAAAGTCCGGTCCGCCGGCTGGGATGTGGATGAAGGTATTTCGTCCCATCCAGAAGACGATGGTGGCGATAAACATCAGAAGGCCGGGGATCCCGAAGGCGAGGTGGGGGCCGTAGTGCTCTAGGAGCCAAGGGGTGAGGAGGGTGGACGCGAATGCCCCAAGGTTGATGGCAAAATAGAACCAACCAAAGACCTTTTCTAGGAGGTTTTGGTTTTGTTTACCGAATTGGTCACCCACGTGGGCGGAGACACAAGGTTTGATTCCCCCAGAGCCGATGGCAATGAGGGCGAGGCCAATGGAAAGACCGAGCCGGGTTTCGTCGAGGGCCAGGGCCAAGTGACCGAGGCAGTACACTACCGAGAGGGTCAGAATCGTTTTATATTTTCCGAAAAATGTGTCGGCAATGATGGCACCCAGAATAGGAAAGAAATAGACGGCGGAGGTAAATAAGTGGTACCAGCTCATCGCATCGCCATGGGACATGGCGTCGGTGTTGCCGGTAGAATCCATGAGGTGCTTGGTCATGAAAATGACCAGGATCCCTTTCATGCCGTAGAAGCTAAAACGTTCGGCTGCCTCATTGGAAACGATGTATGGAATTCCCCGGGGCATCTCTTTGGACGCGGCGGGGGCAGTGCGGTACGATGTCATTGAATACTCCCCAATCTTTTACCTTACCCATGTTTGGGCACCAGACGCCTTACAGTCTTGCTTTCATGCCGTCAAGTCAGTTGCCTGGATGGTCAAGGTCCCTGGCCGGATCGAATTTGGCTTCCGCAGGTGACTGGGGTAGCATGTTTTGTCGAAGGGGGCGTTTCATGAGTAAATCTCGGACCTTTACGGATTATCTGATTGAAGACCGGCCGGCGTTTTTGGGGGCTGTGCAAATGGGTATGAAACAGGGATTGATTGTTGTTGATGAAGAAACTGATGCCGTAGGGGTGTCCAACAGATTGCTTCTGACAAGCACGGTCCTACAAGAGACGCTCAATGATTTGGTTGGTGAGTGGATGGATTCGGAAAGTGACTCGGGTGCTTTCTTCAAGGCTCTCTTAAATGAAAACGAAGAAGGAATTCCCAAAGGAGACGAGGATGAATGAGTTACCGGCACTTAAGGAAGAGGATATTCGTGCCGTCTTCGATTCTATTTTAGAACCGGCGCTTAACTGGAGTATGAATGCCTTGAATTTGGTGAAGTCGGTGGAGATCGAAGGCCGAAAGGTCTGGATTCGCGCGCATATTGTTACCCGGGATATCGACCAGTTAAATGGTCTCCGTTTAGAGGTGACCGAAAAGCTAAGGCTGTTAATGCCTGAGAGTGTGGAGCTTAATTTACGTCGAGTGGATGTGGAGACGGAGGGCACCAGCGGTGTCGGGAAAATCATCTTGGTGGGTTCTGGCAAGGGAGGGGTGGGTAAGAGCAGTGTCGCGGTCAATGTCGCGGCCTCTTTGAAGCGGCAAGGATACTCCGTGGGATTAATGGACGCGGACATCTATGGTCCCAGTATCCCTGTCTTAATGGAGGTGAAGGGTCGGCCGGAAGTTCTCCCCCATGAGTATCTCATGCCTATTACAGCCCACGGCATTAAAACCATGTCGGTGGGTTACCTCTTAGGTAAGAATCGAGCTGCGGATTGGCGGGGTGTGGTGGTGACTTCTACCCTTCTACAATTTATTCAACGCACTTTTTGGGGGGAATTGGATTATTTGATTGTGGATTTGCCACCTGGGACTGGGGATATTCAATTAAGCCTAGCCCAGCGTTTGACCATTGCAGGCGTTTTATTGGTGAGCACTGGGCATACCGTAGCTTTGAGTGATGTTCGGCGCTTCGCGGATTTGTGTGTAAAACGTGAAATTCCCATGATCGGATTGGTTGAGAATATGGCAGGGTATGTCTGCGAGTCCTGTGGGACGGAGAATCATCCCATGGGGGTGGTCGATTTAGACACGGACGAGATCCTGGGTGGATTACCCCGGTTGGCGTCGATCCCCATCAGTCGTGAAATGGCGATGATTGGTCGCCCTATTGGCATGCAGGAGAAACCGAGTCCGCTCAGGAGTTTGTTTGATGGTATTGCAAGGGCAGTGGTGGAAACTGGCGACGCAGGTGTAGGTGCCCAGGTTGCGTAGTTTATTCGGTGCCACCGGACTCTTGAGCGACTGGTTCCTTCATTGGGTTTCTAACATCGATCTTTTTCATCTCTAGGGAGTTTTTGAGGGATTCAATGACCTCGTGGCCGGCGGTGTCGAGTTCGGTCTTCAATTGCTTGGATGCTTTTTGGAGGGTTTCACTGGCCTTGTCTCGACCATGAGCGAAGGCTTCTTTGAGTTCGCCTTTGGCGATGTCTGCTTTTTCACGTACCACGGTGGACACTTTTTCTTTTGCATTTTTTAGTTTTTCGTGGAGTTTTTCTTGCTGCTGGGTTCCGAGTTTTATCATTTTTTCTTCAAATTCGGTGCGTTGCTGGGGCTGTTGTCCTGTGGAGTGTGCGTACCAGCCGAGGCCACCGACCACCAATAGGCAGCAAAACGCCATTTTGAGCACATTTTTCACCAAACAGACCACGAAGAGGAGCCCCGCAAGCCCTAGGCCGACGGCTAAAAGAGGATTGTACGTTACGGTTTGAGCTATTGCGTCCATAGAAACTCCCGCGGCAAGGTCCCGACAAATTGGGTGGCGCGCCCGGCAGGACTCGAACCTGCAACCCCCGGCTTAGAAGGCCGGTGCTCTATCCAGTTGAGCTACAAGCGCACAGTTGGGAGGACTAACACGTTCCCTAGAGGAATCCAACGTCATTAAATGAGTGGGCCGATTTTTTCAAGAGGAGGAATGCCACTTTCCAAACTGTTTTAGGGCGGAGGCGACTTTTAAAGCATCGGTACATGCAGGAAGATTGTGCACCCGGAAAATAATGGCCCCAGAAAGATAGCCCAGTGCGCAGACTGCTGCGGTCGCTCGGTCGCGATCTGATACATCCCGGCCAGTGATCTCGCCAAGAAAACGTTTACGGCTGGGACCAAAGAGAATAGGGAAGCCAAGATGACCAAGGTCAGCCATTCCGGCCGTCAAGGTGAGATTGTGTTCAAGGGTTTTGCCGAAGCCAATACCTGGATCGAGCCAAATGCGGTCGTGTTCAACACCGGCATCAAGGGCCATTTCAGAGCGGCTGCCGAGGAAATGTATGACTTCGTCGACAATATTGTCGTAATGGATGCTCCCTTGTTGCATGGTTTTTGGTTGGCCGCGCATGTGCATGAGGGCAATTCCCGTGTCATTCGCAGCAGCGATATGGGCCATTTTAGGATTCGATAAGCCAGATATATCGTTTAGGATGTCCACGCCGATATCACATGCTTTTTTAGCTATTTCCGGTTTGTGTGTGTCGAGGCTGATAGGAAGAGGGAAGTTGGCTTGATTGAGTTCCTTGAGGACTGGCCCGACCCGGTTCCATTCGGTTTCTTGGTCCACCGGATCAGAGCCAGGACGAGACGACTCTCCACCGATGTCTAGAATATGGGCTCCAGCTTTGACAAGCGTAAAAGCGTGTTCGATGGCGGGGGCAATACTGCGAAAGCACCCACCATCGGAAAAAGAGTCTGGGGTTAGGTTTAAAACACCCATCAACACCGGTTCTTCAAGGTTAAGGGCGTGTCCCCTCGGGTAGTATCTCCCATGGGAAGAGGGAATGCTCAAGCTTCGGCACCGCCGGCGAGGGGCCCTAGAATATCGGTGCTTTTGGAACGTTCTTCTTGTTGTCTTTGGCGCTCCTCGATTTCCTCCCGGGTTGTCATTTTAACCTTTGGGGGCTCCCTGGTGAGTTCTTCTCCACGGATAAGGCATTGGAGTTCGTCTGCATCGATGGTTTCATAGACAATCAGCGCTTCAGCGATCCGTTCTAGGCATGCCCGATGTTCTAGAATAACTGCCGTTGCCCGCGCATATTGTTCGGTCAGGATCTTTTTGACTTCCTGGTCAATGGTAATGGCGGTTTGTTCCGAGTATTCCTTGGGGCGGTTGAAGTCGCGTCCTAGAAATATATTTCCTTGGTTTTGACTGAATGTGACGGGGCCGAGAGACTCGCTCATTCCCCAATTGCAAATCATTTTTCGTGCCAACTCAGAGGCTTTATCAAAATCGTTGCCGGCGCCGGTGGTGAGTTCATCAAAAACGACTTCCTCAGCAATACGGCCTCCGAAGGCCACGGCAATATGGTCCAACGCCCATTTTTTAGAGTAACCATAACGGTCGTTTAGCGGTAGGAAATGCGTAACGCCCAGTGCCGGACCTCTAGGAATAATGGTGACTTTGTGAACGGGGTCAGCGTTGTTGAGTTTGGCTGCCACAAGAGCGTGTCCCGCTTCATGATAGGCCGTATTTCGCAGGTCGGCTTCGCTCATGACCATGCTCTTACGTTCTGCACCCATCATCACCTTGTCTTTCGCCAGCTCGAAGTCGGCCATCTCGACTTTCGTTTTATTGAGTTTCGCTGCTATTAAAGCGGCTTCGTTGACCATATTGGCGAGGTCTGCACCTGAGAATCCGGGGGTTCCACGGGCGAGAACATTGAGATCCACGCTTTGGTCCAAGGGTACTTTGCGGGTATGGACCTTCAAAATGAGGCCCCGTCCAATCATATCTGGGTTCGGGACGGTCACGCGTCGGTCAAAGCGCCCTGGTCGAAGTAAAGCAGGGTCTAATACGTCTACTCTGTTGGTGGCAGCAATCAGAATGACGCCCTCATTTGATTCGAAGCCGTCCATTTCAACGAGGAGTTGGTTGAGTGTCTGCTCTCGTTCGTCATGTCCGCCCCCGAGGCCAGCACCACGATGACGCCCGACGGCATCGATCTCATCGATGAAAATAATACAGGGTGCTTTTTGTTTACTCTGTTCGAAAAGGTCGCGGACTCTCGAAGCACCGACTCCAACGAACATTTCCACAAAATCGGAGCCACTGATGGAAAAGAAAGGCGCACCTGCCTCGCCTGCAACGCCCTTGGCGAGAAGCGTTTTACCGGTGCCCGGTGGCCCTACGAGGAGCACTCCTTTTGGGATTCGGCCGCCGAGCCGTGTGAACTTTTTTGGGTCCTTGAGGAATTCCACGATTTCCCGTAGCTCTTCTTTTGCTTCCTCGATTCCGGCGATGTCTTTGAATGTGATTTTTGGGGCACCCTCGGAAACGAGTCGTGCCTTTGATTTGCCGAAACTCATGGCTTTTCCGCCGCCAGCCTGGAGTTGGCGCATTAGAAAGAAAAGAAAGAGAAAGACGATGAGCATCGGCAGCCAAGAGAAGAGAAGTGATTGCCAGAGAAACCCTCCTTCATCTATGCTTAGCTTAAAGTTGACTTCCTTTTCACGCATACGTTTGATCACGTCGTCGGTTAGTTTGCCAATGGCCCGATATTTGGCGCCAGTCTGTGTCCATAGAAACTCGGTTTCATTCTTGATATCGATTTCAATATTTTTGAGCTCACCTGTTTCGACTCGGTCCAGGAAACTAGAGAAACCGACGTCGGTTACCTTCACCTGAGTTGCGTTTAGGATACTGTAAATAAAATAAGCGAGTAGGAGCACAACGGCCCACATTACAAAATTTCTAGGTGATTGGCGCACCGGTCATTACCTCCTGGAAGGGATCGTACTACTTCTATTATACCATTGGTTGGTGAATAACACGAGTTCCCACCTATTACTTAAGCTACGGAGGTTGGAATGCAACCCGTTATTGTTACAATAAGAACCTTTTGCGTGTTTTGAGTGATGGGGGCTTCGCGTCCTCTGCGGAGGCCCAAGACCCAAAGGATTTCTCCGTTAGCGTCCGTAAGAATGGGCCAGTGATTTCGGATACTCTTAGGGATCTTTGAATTAGTGAATAGATTTCCAATCGTTATAGAGCCGGCCCTTTCGTCGAAGCACTTGACTCGGTCTCCGTTTCTACGGGTGCGAAAGGTCAGAGGGCCTTTTAACGCATCGAGATCAAAGGCTTCTTGGTGGATGTCGTGGTTGGGGGTCTGGGCATTCAGTGGCCCGGATATTTGGTATTGGGCTGAAACTCCCAGCCATGGTAGGTCTTTTTGGCCTGCGACGCTTGGTTCATTTAAGAGGGGTACTTGTTGGAGGTCGATGGGGAGTTCAAGCCATAAACGGTTTTGGGCCACTTCAAATCGTTTTCTTTGGAGATCAAACTGCCCTCGTGGCGATTTCGACAACCAGCCTTGCATTTGACAGAGGCTGTCTGATGTTAAGGCTGGCCGAGATATGCCGCAGGCCTGGGTTAACCAACAAACTAAAATGCGGTGCTTTAAGCTTGGATGTTCTCGCAGAAATTTGTCCATTGCAAGTGACGGCCCCTTTAGGGAACACCGCGCGTAAGCGGTGGCAGCCATATCGTCAATAAAATCGCGGTCTGTTTGGAGTAGCTGAGCAGAGCGGTTTGCGTTGATGGCAGCAGCTGCACGGATCTCTCGTAAAACAGGAACGACTTGATGTCTAATCTTGGTTCGGTGTTGCTCCAATGAGCGGTTTGTGGGGTCTTGGGCGTAGGGAATTTCGTGGTTTGATAGGTAAGTGTGGATTTCCTCGGACGTGGTGGAAAGTAGGGGACGCAACACATTCACCTCGTTCACCATCTCCATGCCTGAGATTCCGTCAAGTCCGGCGCCTCGGATGAGCTTCATGAGCATGGTTTCTAGTTGATCATCAGCGTGGTGTCCCGTGATGACGTGTGACGCGGTTTGCTGCTCTGCGGCTCGAAAAAGACCGAGGTACCGTAGGCGGCGGGCCTCGGCAGAGAGATTTCCTTTCTGACCAATATCAACGGTGATAGTTTCAAAGGGTAGGTTGAAGTAACTGGCCAGTTGGGTGGCCAGCTGAAGTTCCTTTTCCGCTTCAGGGCGCAGCTGATGATTCACGCCCACGGGGTAAAGCCTGGGAATGTCGTTGCCTTGTTTTTTGAGCGTGGCGAGTATGTGAAGGAGTGCTTGGGAGTCTGGTCCTCCGCTACAAGCGATGATGCATGTTTTTGACGAGGTCATGCGGAAGCGTTTAAGCTTCTCGTGGACCCGAGTTATAAGGCATAAGTTCTTCACTATTTTGGTCTTTTCAGGTTTTGGGCTCACTTGGCAAGAGCAGATTGGTTTTCTTGTAATATTGAATCATTAGGGTTGACAGGTAGGGGGGTTAAGACTAAATCAGCCCCCCTCCCGATAGGAAATCTGTTTTCGTGGGAAGATTAGGAGATTTACCATGGCGGTACCAAAGAAGCGCAAGTCACACTCTCGAACTCGTATGCACCGAAACCACCTGGCCTTAAAGACTCCGGGTTGGGTGAGTTGTGCCCAATGTGGCGAGCTTAAGCGACTTCATCACCTTTGTGAGGGTTGCGGTTACTACAGAGGAACAAAGTTTGAAAGTGTAGAGGAATAGCGTATCCCCTCAGCCCACTCTTCTCGTCTCGGTTAATTGAGGTTCCCTCAGCCCACTCTTGGGTTTCGATTCAATCATGAACATTCTGGTACTCATCTTGCTTAAGAAAAGGGTATGTCGGACGATATCCTCTTTGGTTTAGAAAGACTGCGAGAGCTGCCCCTGGCGACGAGGCGGCAAATTTTTGCGGCATGGTGTGAAGATCCTGCATGTTTTCGGGATTCTCTCCAAGCTGAGCCATGGACTTCTTGTCGCGGTGCAGGTTGGCAAAAGGCGCACACAATGGCTCGCAGGCTCAGGCTCTTGGGAATTCAGTGGACACCGGGATGGGCGTTGCCTATTGCGATGAGGAGGCTGGCACAGCCAGTGACGATTCTCTACCACCGAGGCGATCTGACCGTTGGGGCTACGAATATCGGTGTGGTCGGCTCTAGAGAGGCGACGCGGCTTGGTCTTCAGTGGGCCAGTGACATTGCTTCCGAGGCGGCCAAAAGCGGGGTCCACGTAGTCTCTGGTGGCGCTAGGGGCATCGATGCAGCTGCGCACCGGGGGGCCCTAGACGGTGGAGGCGTTACCACCGCTATTTTGGGGGTCGCGGTTGATAGGACCTATCCCCATGAAAATAGAGAATTATTTAAGAATATTTTAAGATCCGGAGGTGCCATTGTGAGCGAGCATGGTCCAGGAACGAAGACTGCCCGGTGGGAGCACGCACTTAGGAATCGAATCGTGGTTGGCCTTAGCAATGCTTTGATTGTGGTTGAGGCCAATGGCAAATCGGGAACCCTAGGCACGGTCAAGTATGCGCGTAGACTTGGGGTCCCGGTGTTTGTGCCGTCGGAAGGTACCAAGATCGGGGGTGAGGGTGTGCGACAACTGATAAAATCCGGTTTGGCCAGTCCAATTGATCGAATTGGGCAGGTTTTTCGGATTGTAAAAAGTATGAACCAGGGGTAAAGCCGTCGTGGCGGGGTAATGAGCACTCAAGGCTGAAGAACCCATCCACATTGTGTTGAACATATCTGGTTTTAACCAGGGGGAAATGATGAGTCCAAAACGCGTTCACGTTGTAGGTACAGGGACAATTGGTGAGCCTCTTATCGGGTTACTTGCTCTACATCGGGAAGAGTTTGGTATCGATGAGGTTACGTTTCATAAGAATACACCTCGTCCTGCGGATCGAGTTAAATTGAAACACCTGTTGGGTAAGGGCGCGCTTCTGTCGGCAGACCATGGTGGCCACAAAGACTTTGCCGAGCTAGGGCTCGAAGTGAGTTATGAGTCCGAGGAAGCACTTAGAAACGCTGATGTTGTGATCGATTGTACGCCTAGTGGTGTTGGTAATGAGAATAAGCGGAGTCTTTACAACAAGTATTCGGATAGGATTCGTGGGTTTGTCGCCCAGGGCTCAGAGTTCGGATTTGGAAAGATGTATGCTCGTGGTATCAATGACCACGTATTGGACCCCGAACAGGACCAGTTTTTACAGGTTGTGAGTTGCAATACTCATAATATCGCGGCGCTTCTACGAACCCTGGGGGAAGACGAGTCAGGCAAGATAGACATTAAAGACGGTCGCTTCCTCTGTTTGAGACGGGCCAATGATATTTCGCAAGATGGCTCCTTTGTACCGGCTCCTCAGCTGGGAAAGCATAGTGATTCGCGGTTCGGTACGCACCATGCTCGGGACGCCTATCACCTTTTTACCACGCTCGGATACGATATGAATCTCTTCTCGAGCGCGGTCAAGTTAAATACGCAGTACATGCACTCCCTCCATTTCGGAATCGATGTGGGTCGAAAAATTACATTGGAGGAAGTCGCGGAAAGACTTTCCAAGAACAAGCGCGTCGCGGTGACCGATAAGCAGAGTGCCAACACCGTGTTTTCCTTTGGTCGTGAGCATGGGCACTATGGAAGGATCTTGAATCAGACGGTCGTAAGTCTTCCTAGCCTAACTATTCGAGGAGAAAGTGAGGTGGTAGGCTTTTGTTTCACACCGCAAGATGGTAACTCCCTACTATCGTCGGTGGCTGCTGCGCTTTGGTTTCTCGACAAAGAGACCTTGGATAGCCGAATCGACTGTTTAAGACCCTATCTCTTCCAAGAGGTGTGACTAGGGGCCTGGGGCGAATAGCTCAGCGGTAGAGCGCCTGCCTTACAAGCAGGATGTCGGGAGTTCAATCCTCTCTTCGCCCACCAGTCCTCATTTCTCTTGTCAATGCCAAGGTCCTTGCTTCTTTTATTACTCCAGAAATAGTAGCGCGCTTGTTTTAGAGCCTATTGCAGTTACCCAATATTGCGGGTTAGGCTTTTAGCCGGGGACTCTTTGACGATCCGGGGGGGGGGAAGTGTGAGTACAAAGAAGGTTTTAATCGTTGATGATAGTGTTATTTCTCGCATGTTTATGCGTAGGGCGGTGCAGGGGTCCTATGCCGATTGGGAAGTTATAGAAGCCAGCAACGGGCAGGAAGCTCTTGTGAAGCTTGCGCAGGTGGAGGTGGATGTTGCCTTTTTAGACCTCAATATGCCCGGCGGCATCAATGGCTTATCACTGGCAAAGACGCTTAAGGCGAAGTCTTCTTCAGTTAGGATCGCGTTGGTGACAGCCAATATTCAATCTGCGGTCCGTGAAAAAGCGGAAGAACTTGGTATTGAATTTATTCCAAAACCGATCACAGATGAAAAAATTATCAACTTCTTGCGAGAGGCGGATCGAGATGGTCATTGACTCGTTGATAGTTGACCAGAGAGGTGGGTCACCGAAATGCTTAACATTAAGGTGAAGGTACAGTGCTGTTGGCAGGGTGCCGTCGAAAGAGAGGTACGTGGATTTTTTGCCGGACTGGTGGAGAACACGGAGTCGTCGGTCATGGGGTTACGAATGGTTTCTGCTATCGAGGGCCGAGAGATTCAAGGTTATTTGGATCTCGTCCTGGGCACCAGTGGCGTGGGCTGTCTTCGCTATTTCGTTGGTGAGTTTGTCTGTATCGAAGCGGCAAAGGGGCGAATATGAGCGATACCGGCGATGCGAAGATGAAAACTCAGTTTCTGCTCGCAGAACTGGCCCGGAGGTTTTTTGAGGTGATCGAGTTGGGGTTAATGGTCGTCGACCCCTCCGGCAAAATCATTATGTGGAATCTTTGGATGTCGAAGGCTTCTCGAATTGCATCGTTCGAGGTGTTGGGCAAGTCTGTGGTTGAGGTGTTTCCTGAAATTGAAGGTACTCGGCTTAAGAAAGGGATAGACCAGGCTTTGAAGCATGGTATGCCTTCCCTGCCTTCGCTCGCCCGTAACAATGCTCAGTTTCCTCTCTTTCGACCCTTTCAAAATAGTGACGAGATGATGCGCCAGCTCATCGTTATCAAACCGACTCGATTACTCGGCAGCGACTGGTATTGCGTGGTGCAAATTTCTGATGTGACCTCGGCGGCGCTGCGTGAGGAAATGCTGTTAAAGCAAGCGCACGAGCTGGAGCTTGCTCAAGCTATGGTTTTGAACACTGCGGCGGAGCGAAAGCGGCAAGCTGTCATGCGTGAGCGGGAGAAGGTTGAGGCTCAGATGGCGGGGGGGTTTGCCCATGAAATGAGGAATGCTCTTTCGGGAGGAAATCTCCTTTTAATGCGTGCGTTGGGATTGGTTGGAGATGACGAAGGCGGCGGTAGTCTTTGCACTGAAACACGAACGAATCTTGCCAAGATTCACCAGATCATGGTGGAGGCTGGTGTGGAAGATTCTGTCCGGGAATCGATTGATTCTAAGTTGCGTTGTATTAATCAGAGCGAAAAAGAGTTGGATTATGTTCTGAATATTGTCCACGGCGCAACGGAAAGAGCGTTGATGATTACGAAGCAAATTATGCAGTATTCTCGCTCGGGGTTTTCTTCTAGAGGAACTGACGAGATTGACATCGGCGAATTAGTGGCTTCCATCGTGGAAGAGTCAAGAGAAGAATATGAACTTCAAGGCGTTTCAGTAGCGCAAACTCTTCCTGCGGGTTTGGTGATTGAAGGCGAAAGTCTTCACTTTTATTCCATCGTTAAGAATTTGGTCCAGAATTCGAGAGACTCAATCTTGGAGAAGTTTAAGGGTGATGAAGGTGGTCTGATTGAGATTGAGGTGCAGAAGAGAGAGGATGGTTGGTCTGTGGTCGTCGCGGACAACGGGGTTGGTATTGCCGAGGAAGCAAGGTCGAAGGTTTTCGGAGCTTTCTTTTCTACCAAGCCGGAGACGGGTACCGGCTTGGGTTTGGGGATGGTCGAAAAATTGGTGACACTTTACGACGGGACAATTGAGCTTGAAAGTACTGTGGGTGAAGGGGCGTGTTTTTCACTCGTCTTTAAGAATTATGCGAATGCTGTTGGTGGCATCACCACCTCGACAGGTGATTGAGTGTAGGGAAGGAAATAACGATGGATGATATAGACAAGCTTCTTGGGGAAAGCGCTGAGTCATTAATTACGACGGGTGAGCATATGCCCCTAGTTATTGTTATTGATGACGACGCGACCCAGAGGACATCGATTCAGTTTGCCTTGAGTAAGAAATACAGTGTGGATGTTTATTCGAGCGGGGCAGAAGGCGTAGCGGCGCTGAAGCCCACTTGGGCCTGTGTTATCCTGGATATTAAGATGCCGGACCGTGACGGTTTTTGGACGTATAGAGCCATTCGAAGGGAGGATGCCGATATTCCGATTGTCTTTAACTCTGCGTACCAAGATTTGGAGGACCCATTTGTTATTATGAACGAGTATCGTCCGTTTGGCTATTTGACCAAGAGTGGAGACATTACGGAGTTGTTGAGAATGGTTGATAAAGCCGTTGAGTTTAGAGAAGGCAGCCATTCTAAAAAAGATTTAATGCAGCAATTGCGGAAATTGAGAGGTGAAATGGCGACGCTTCGCAAAGAAAAGGGGTGGTAGATGATAGGCTTTACCTATATTCGCTCCTGCTGTTTCTTGAAATGAGTGTTGAATCTTCATAGGCGAAACTACCTAGGAATCTCATAACCGACTCGATTGCTTCTGGTCTCTGGAAAACCACATAGTGATTGTCTATGCCTGAATAACTCAATCTATTTCCACACCACAGGATAAAGCCAGTGGTGTTTCCGGCTGAACTGTCGGTCGAGATCGGGGCTTGTTGGTTTGCGAAGTGCTTCCAGAGGTACTCGGGCCTCTGGATATCCAATGGATAAACCGGGGCTACATTACCGCTTAGGGCTAAGGCGATGGAGGTTTCGAAAGGGGTCTGCTCATCATAACATCCGGAGGTGATGAGTCGGTGGTTGGGCCTTGGCCGCTTCGCCCAGTGGGACGCATAATTTAGGGGGTCTGTTATTTCGACGGCGCTTTGAATGACTGCGATGATGGGGTGGGTATCGGTGAGTGTTTCGCCTGTGCTGTCCATTCCGATTTCGAAACGGATAAGCTCTTCAAAGTCGAGGCCGGCAATCTTGATATCCTTACGCTTTAGTAGGGTTTGAGCGAGACCGCCACCTGCACCTGAGAAGACCCATGCCCCGACACGTGTGTCTGAGGCGGAGGCCAAGGCACCGGTCAAACCTCCTTGGGAATGCCCAAAAAATCCAAGTCTTTGTGGATCGAGACATAGGTTTTGGTGACTCGGGTCCAACGTGGTGGGGAGATTTTGTAGTTTGGTTTGAAGCAGCTTGTGTACGAAAAATGCGTCGGCGGCTCCTTGGCGAAAATTGGCGCGTCCGGCATGTGGATTAAAGAAGTTGAAGGACATGGTGGATTCATCGAAGGATTGATTTTCTTTGCGGTCACCATGCAGAGGCATGGAAATTCCAAATCCAACCAGGCCCTGCCCGGCCAATCGACCGGCTTTGGCGGCCTTTTTCTCCAGAAGTGATTTATGGGAACCGCCTGTACCGTGTGCGTAATGAATGGGGGTGTAGCAGGGGCGGCCAGCTGGTGGGGGGGCATTGGGGATGGTTAGGGTAAATAGAACGTCCTGTTCAGTGGGTGGGGTGGCGGGATCTTGAGGTAAGACGAGTTCTCCTTCCCGGGTATCGAAATCCCTATAAGGGATCCTGCCCTTTTGGTAAACGGGATGCTTGTACTTGCCTTCGTATACTTTGAAATGCGCGATTTCCTGGCCCTTCCAGCGGTAGGATTTGTTTAGGCCATAGCTTTCCTCAGCCAACTGAGTCCACACGATTTCTCCGGATTCGGCGTGGGAGGATGCTTCAATGGTTTTATGGATTTCTCGTAACTCGGCGGTGATTGTTTGGGTGGTGAAGGCCGTCGCGGCTACAATGGTTTTTGGATCTAGGGTATTGAGGCGAAGAAAATCAGCCAGGGTTTGCATGCCTTGGAGATCGAGCTTCTCTGAGAGCTCTGGTCTAGAGCAAAGTTGGTCTGATTGATGAACGCCGCTTAGTAGCCGAAATAGATTGGGTTCCACGCTCCATTCACTGTCGGGGTTCGATAAGGGAAGCGCGGATGTTATGATGACTGCGTAGGTGGTCGTTTCAAGAAGTGGAAACCCCCAGGCGGGTGCTATGGCCAGGGTGTTTTGGGGCACGAAATCCGTCTCGTTTTCCCAATACTGCCACCGAATAGGGCTTCGTTTGCCGTAGGTGGGCGAGTTTGGGGTAATATCAATGAGTTGTATATGGGCCGTTTCGCTTCCCGATGAAGGAGTTTTTGGTAGGCCGCTGACGTCAATGGGGGCCGAGAATCGAAAGTAAACCGGCGTGCTGAGTCCGGATCCCTTCACCTCTTCTGCTAAGAGGCTCAGGTACATGTTGAAAAGAGACGACTCCCATGGGTTGGGTAAGGCGTTCCAGTCGAGGAGGCCCGTTTTGGGATGGGTCCGAATGTCGGAAGGAAAAGGGGTTCGAAGCCAGTGGGCTGTGTCAGAGCTTCCCTGGTTTTTGGTTGCACTTAAATCAAAGATGAGGTGGGGGCCTTTGGGGCTTGCACATGTCTCAAGGAGATTGGGTTCGGTGCTGCAACCGAGTGAATAAGAGGACACGAATATGAGTAGGTATTGGAGCAGTGGACTCTTGTGATTCATTAGACCCCCTCGGAAAACAACTTCGACCCGGCTTTAGATGCGATCTCGACGTCCCGGTTTATGGCACGAAAATTGAGAATCGCAAAGCTCTGTTGTTGGCTGTTGACTGCCATGAAGGAATGTCGCAAAACTAAACCATGTTTAGGAGTTGTTTAGTCGGGATCTTTTTGGGGTTGGTTTTTTTGCCGGGGCTGAGTTTAGCTGGCTATTTTCCGCGGTTAGAGAATTCTGGCATACGGGGAAATACCGCTTCGATTTCCCGTGAAGGGCCGGTGATTGTGATTGTTGTCGATGCGCTTCGGCCCGACCGGATGAGTGCCTACGGATTTGATAGACCCACGACACCCAATCTCAAGCGTTTGGCCGATGAGAGTGTTATTTTTACGGATTATTATGTGAATGGAAACTGGACTCGCCCCTCTACGGCTTCCATTCTCACGGGATTATTGCCCTCACAGCACGGTGTTGAGCGGCAATCGGACCGGCTGCCTCTGGAGGCGGAGGTCTTCCCGAAGCGGCTATCGCAGGCGGGTATTGTGACTGGAGCTGTCGTGGGTAATGGCAATGCCGCGAGCGCTTTTGGGTTTCATCAGGGTTTCCAAAACTATGTGGACACCGTGACCCATTGGGAAGGCTTACCGAATGCTCATGAAATTTTTGAGCATGGGAAGACCTTTGTGACGACCCACGCAAACAACCGATTTTTCCTGATGCTTTTTCTGGTGGATTTACACGACCCATATGATGCGCCTGCTTTGTACGAGAAGCGGTTTGTGCGGAATCCGAAGACGCGGCTTGTGCGGTCTCCGCATTGGGAAAAACAGAGCTATTCGAGAGATCTCGTGGACCGGATGCTCGATACGTACGACGCTTCTTTGAATTATGTTGATGATCAGATAGGACATTTTGTTGAGTTTCTTAAGAAGCAAAAGCTTTTTGACAAATCCACCATCGTGGTCACGGCTGATCATGGGGAGGCCTTTGGTGAACACGGGGTGTTTTTACATAGTCATCATCTTTATGAGGAAATTATCCGCGTGCCTTTGATGATTAAGCTTCCAGGGGCCAAAGCGAGTGGGGTTTGTACCTCTGTGGCGGATTCAACAGATCTCTTTCCTACTGTGTTGGACCTTTATGGTTTGCCGGTTGTTTCGCCGGGAAACAACGGTACGAGCTTGTTGGGTGTGATGGGGGGGCCTTGCAAGGAGCGACCAGGGAAGAAAGTGGTGGTGCAGTTTAATCATTTTGGTATTCGGCGAACCTCCCTACGCCAAGAGAATAAGAAGGTTATTTATTATGAGCCCGTCAATGAAGCAGTGTTTCGAGGAACGGTAGGAAACCCTCATTTGTTACCTTCCGTGTCATTTTCGGACGAGAAAGTAATGTTTTTTGATATGAGCCTGGATCCTAAAGAAAAGACCAACCTCTTTTTGACAAAAGAACGACTGCAAGGTAACTGGTCAGCTCTTCTTGACGAAGTGAAGAAGCTTCGAATCTCGAAAAGGCCGTCATCACACGTGGTACAAAGCGCCGATGGTATTGATCAGGAAACACTTCGTGACCTTAAGGCCATGGGGTATATTCAATAAGTTTTGGGTGTGTTCGAGGGTTGCTTGGTTTTTTCCTAGCCAAGCGTCTCTAAAGATAGCCCATGGTTCGTAAACGCTCTGCGACTTCACTCCGACCGGGGGTCGGTTTATTGATGGAATAGGGCACGTCAGAATCCAAAGGTGATGGGATCTCGCTGCCAGCAAAAGGCAACAAATCCTCCAAGAACGGGGGTAATTCATTGACGTAATTTGGGGCAGGGACTTCGAGAAGACGATAGATGAGCGCGCCGGCCTCCTCTATTTTGAGTTGTGGAAATAGGACGGCCTTTTGCTGTGGGTTGGTATAGATAAAGATACCCTCTCGGCGGTGCACACCAGGCATGCCGCTTCCCTTGACGGCCCAAAGCTCGGAATCAATGGCTTCGACAAAGGGGCCTGGACCATGGCTTGGTAGAAATGAGGGCCGGTAGTTGCCTGAGAGACGGGGGGTTAGGGTTAAATGAGGTATGGAGGCCTTGTCTGCAGACAACCCCTGGTCGGTTCTAAGGGTTACTTTCTCAAAAAGAGGGTGCCCCAATGTGGGGTGCCGTAGGTCGGTGAGTTGCTTTTTGAGATGGAGAGAGAGTGCAGCGGCGTCAGCAGGAGCGATGGTGCCGTGGGAAAAAAGCGCTGCCTCGTTGAGCCATATCGACGGGGCGAAATCCAGCTCGTCGGAGAAGGCGAGGCTTGTGGCGTAGTTGATTGACTGGCCCCGCGCAATATTTGCCGCGACTCCCCAGAGCTTGGGCGGAAGATTGCGAACCGTGCCGTTTCTTAGCCTATGGGGCGCGCGTTGAAGGATTGCTTTTGCTGCATGACTCAGCAAGCGGTCAGCGCTTTTTCTAACCCTGCCTTTAAAATGCAAATAACCTGCTTGATGTAGCCACCGGTTTAGATGAATAGCATGATCTGCGGCTCCCTGGAAACCATGGTCACTTACTATCAATAATTGATGATTGTCTGGGAGCTTACTTCGGAGACGCCCGATGAGTTGGTCAAGTTTTTCATAGACACTTGAGAGGAAATTTGCGCGTGTTGATCGGGTTGCTCTGGGAGATTTCAGGTCGTGGGTATGCCAATAATGGTGGGCCACGGTGTCACTGGCTTGAAAATGCGCCATGATTATGTCGAAGTGCCGGTTTTCTAAGAGGCCTGAAATGAGGCGCTCTTTTCTATTCAGGTCGGTGATGAGGGTGTCGATGGCCCGTTGGTGGTCTCTGCGCGGATCGAATTCGTTAATAATCCCAAATTGCCACCCCCCGTTATTTTCGAAATAAGGATGTAGCTCTTTTGGATGTATTCCACTTTGGGGAACACAACGCCCGCCTGGGGAATCAAAACCAGAGACTTGAATTCCATTGATGGCTTCAGGGGGATAGGTGCCAGGTACCCCGAAACACGCGACGCTTCGTCCGGCTCTTGAGGCGATATTGAGCCACGTGGGTATTGTTCTGTCGGCACCGGTGGCGGGTCGTAGGGTGTAGGCGCCGGGGTGGTGAAAAAACATGTTGGTTACGCCATGAATATCGGGCGTGGTTCCTGTCATGAAATTGGTCCATGCAGGTAAGGTTGCGGCGGGCTCAGTGGACAAAAGTTCAGAGCGAATGCCTGTCTTCATGATGTTTTGTAGGTTCGGCAGTTTACCTTCGGACACCAGTTCGTCTATGATCGAAAAATCGGCTCCGTCGAATCCTAAAATAAGAAGTGGTGATTTTCGTGTTGGAAGGAATGTCATTCAATGTATCCCAATGCACGTAATTCGGCCTCTGCGTCCGCCGAGAGCGGTTTTTCTTTCCCCTTTTCGGTGGTTAAGGGGGGGCCACCTCTGGAAAGAAGCTCAGAGAGCAATGCTTGAGCTTCGGAGCCGGTGCTTTCAAGGGGGTGGACTTCATGGGGGTCGGCGCTGAGCTTGAAGTAAGTTAGTGGGGGCAGCGATCTCGGATTGTCGGGGTTGGCGGAAATGAGCTTCGGGTGACCGGGCATGTTTGGATGTCGAATCGCTCTGAGAACGTAGCCATCGAAGTCTAGTTCGGCTTTGGCGCTTTGGTGCATTTGCTCTGAGGTGTCTAGGAGATTTTTCCCGCGCCAGGAGGGCGGGGCACCCTTTCCAAATAAACCAAGGATGGTGGGGGCCACGTCAATTTGTTGAGCTAGGGTAGATACCCTAGATGGCGCTACTTCGGGGCCGGTAATCCAGAATGGAATCCTAAGCTGTTCTTCAAAAAGGCTGGAGCCGTGGTAGAAACCACCGTGCTCATGGAACTCTTCGCCGTGATCGGAGATAAAAACCAAGGTTGTGGAGGTGTGTAAGTTGCGTTCTTTGAGGCCTTGCCAAAGGTCGCCGATGGCCTGATCTAGGCGGTGCACATCATCGCGGTAGGCCTGAAGGAAATTCCCCGCCATTGATTTGCCTGGATTTGGCAATTGAACTCGGGCGTAGCTCGTACCGTCAATGGAAAAGTAGGGGTCGTGGGGTTCCATATAGTGGGCATAAAGGAAAAACTCTTCCTGTGGTTTTAGGCTGTCTAAGAAAGAGAACGCTTCGGTGTTGACGGTATGTCCGTTTTGGTAAAAATTTTCAGGGAGGCGATAGTGGGGAAAGTATCGCTCTTTGATGAGTCGGTAGATATTGTATAGAGTGAGTCGGTTCGCGGAGAAAGGGGCACCGAAATAGGGGGTTGGGGATAAATAGCGAAATTTGTCAAAGTCGCGGTCAAAGCCATAATAACCTTGGAGATTGTAGTTATTGATCACCGCTCCCGAGCGAATGCCGTGTTTCGATAATTCCGTTTGGATTAGGGGGATATCCTCGGGTATGACGCTGGTTTTGGAGACAGTCCCATGTTGGGATGGATGCAAGGATGAAAGTATGGTTGCGACGGTAGGTTTTGTCCAGGAGGATTGGGCCGAGACGTCCTCGAAAATCATGCCCTTGGTCGCGATTGCATCTATTTGCGGTGAAGCTGCCCGGCCACGGTGGGGCGGAGCTTGGTAAATCCCTAGGCTGTCGGCACGCAGGGTGTCAGCGATGACCAAAATAACACCGCTATTTTTTGCGGGTCCCCTTTGTTTTTGGGTTTGTGTATTCGCCTTTAGGTCGCCATTGGTTGGTGGGGCAGGGGCAGGGGCAGTCTGGCTTGCTAGGCTGAACACGCCAAGACTTAAGATCGCGGCCAATGGGATGGATGCAAGGTATGCAGCGCGACGGGTGGGAAGTGATGTGGGAAGTGATGTGGGAAGTGATGCAGGGACTCTTGCGTGGAAGCTGCGTAGGAATACGACCCACAAGAGCATGGCCAACAACGCATAGAGGGTTAAGGGGAGTTTCTGGCTTTGGTCTTGCGCAGCAAAATCGCGAATAAGTATGAAGCGACCGATGATCCCAAGGGCCGGTGTCGTTGCCAAACCGTAGCCTATTAACCATACCGTGAAAGAAGTGGTCACTTTGCGACGCAATAGGGCGGTTGCGGGTGATGAGAGTAAGCCGACAAATAAGCCAAAACTACCGTAGAAGCTTATGGAAAATAGAGAAGGAACATCTCGGTAGAGTCCTTCGATTAAACCGACGGTGGCGCCTCCGCAAGTTATTCCGGAGATCCAAAGAAGGGCATACATTGGGATTTTTGGTCGCATGCCTATGGTTAATACTCAACGCAAACAAATTCAACACCGAAGACCCACTCGTTGGAACTATTAGAAGTGGGGCCGCCACGGTGGAAACAGGGTTTTCGGTTGACGCTATCTGGCAGAAAGATGCGATCTTCGTTATTGGCTAGTTTATGGAACGTTTGCAAAGCTTGCTTGGGATTTTTGTCTTTCTTGGAATTGCATGGCTCTTGGGCGGAAGGGCCAAACAAAAGAGTTGGAAAGGTATATTTTTGGGGGTCCTCGGGCAAGGGCTCTTGTGTGCAGCGTTTTTTCACTTACCAAGATTGAACCGTGTTTTAGAGGGGCTCAATGAGGTTGTTCTATTACTTGAAAAGGCCACGCAGGCAGGAACATCCATGGTTTTCGGGTTTCTTGGTGGCGCAAGTTTACCCTTTGATGAGTCGTTCCCAGGCGCCTCTTTTGTGTTGGCCTTCAAGGCTCTACCCCTGGTCTTGACGGTGAGTGCGCTGTCGGCTCTTTTGTTTCATTGGCGTATCCTTCCCTTATTTGTTGGTTTTATTTCCGGGATCCTTAGAAAGGTTTTTAATATCAGCGGTGCTTTGGGGTTTGGGGTGGCCGCAAACATATTTGTGGGCATGGTGGAAGCGCCCATTTTTGTCCGCCCGTATTTGAAAGACTTATCTTCGAGTGAGCTGTTCGCCCTCATGGTGACGGGGATGTCTACAATTGCCGGTACCGTGATGATTCTTTATGCCCAGATTATCGGGCCGGTCGTGCCGGGGGCTTTCGGCCATATTTTGGTGGCCTCAGTTATAAGTGCACCAGCGGCCCTTACTGTGGCTTTTTTGATGGCGCCAATGGAGGTGTTGCCCAACAATAACTTTGCGCTGCCCACGGCGGAAAGCTCGAGTGCTATGGATGCGATTACCCGTGGTACGGGAGATGGGCTCAAACTGTGGCTGGATATCATCGCGATGCTGATCGTGTTGGTGGCATTGGTGGAGTTGGTGAATCTAATGCTCGGGGCCGTAGGACCGTTTTGGGGGCACGACCTTTCACTGCAACTCCTTCTCGGTTGGTTGATGGCGCCGGTTACTTGGTTGATGGGGATCCCCGCCGCTGAATCGGTGGCTGCAGGTAGTTTGATGGGGGTTAAAACGGTTTTAAATGAGTTTGTGGCGTATTTGCAATTTGCCGCTCTTGCCCCGGAGGTTTTGGGGGATCGGAGCCGACTTATTTTAACCTACGCCATGTGTGGTTTTGCAAATTTCGGGAGTCTGGGAATCATGATTGCAGGTTTGGGAGGCTTGGCGCCTGAACGAAAAAAGGAAATCGTGGATTATGGCCTTAGGAGTATTGTGGCCGGTACCTTGGCGACTTGTCTCACCGGAGCATGGGTGGGATTGCTTAGCTGAATATTCAATACTTGCGATTTGGTTCCATGTTGCTGAAAAAAAGGTGCGAAGCATTGTGCAACTTTGGGCCCATGCTGCTTTGGGGTAAGGGGGGGGTGGTTGACATCGTCGCGTAGGCCCTGCACTCTGATTCACATGTCCAGTGAAACGTTTATCAAAGAGCTGACACATTGTTTGGATGGCGATCGAGTCTGTGTCGATGCGGAATCTCGGGCAATCTACGGTAAAGATTGGACGCAGCTCTATGGGCCGAATCCAAGTGTGGTGGTGTTCCCAAAAACGACCGAAGAAGTACAGGCTTGCGTTAAAATTTGCGGGAAGTACCAAGTTCCCATCGTTGCGTCTGGTGGTCGGACGGGGTTGGCCGGTGGTGCAGTGGCCACCAACGGGGAATTGGTACTTAGTTTTGAGAAAATGAATAAAATTGGTGAGGTCTCAAGCTTGTCTCGAACCGTGCGGGTACAGGCGGGGGCGATCACGGCAGAAGTCCACGCGAGATGTGCGGACAAGGGGTTGACTTGGCCCGTAGATTTTGCGGCTTCGGGTTCGAGCCAGATCGGTGGGAATATTTCAACCAATGCAGGCGGCATCCGGGTGATCCGATATGGCTTAACGCGGCAATGGGTGCTTGGGTTGGAGGTTGTTTTAGCGGATGGGCAGGTTTTGGAGCTCAATGGTGAGCTTGAAAAAAATAACACGGGCCCCGACTTAAAAAATTTGTTCATCGGCGGTGAAGGTATTTTTGGGCTCATTACCGAAGCAACCTTGAAGTTGGTGGGGGGCCCTCGGGGTATTGCGACGGCGGTGGTTGCGATTCGCGATTTGGCCCATGGGCTTGAGGTATTTCGTTGTGCCCGTGAAACACAATCTCTGACGCTCCAAGCCTTTGAGTATATGACGCAATCCTGTGTGGCGCTGGTCAGTCGCCACAGGCATTTACCGGGTCTACTTGGGGGACGACATCCCGCATTTTTGTTGATCGAAGTTGAAGGGCAATCAGAGAGTGATGCGATGGCGAGTCTTGAAGGGTGGCTCATGGAGGGCCTCGAATCAGGCCTGATTGAGGACGGCGTTGTGGCTCAGAGTAAACGGGAGGCTCAGGAACTCTGGGTTTACCGCGAAGGCATGGGCGAAGCGATGGCGCAAGAGGGACTCCTTTATAAATTCGACGTGTCGGCTCCAATTCGGGTTTTGGATGCTTTTGAGGAGGAGGCTCAAGCCTTAATCGCGGAGCACCTTCCCGAGTTTAAGTCGTATTTCTTTGGTCATGTGGGGGATGGCAATTTGCATATTAACCTTTCTAATACCGCCGATGTTTCGCATTCTGAATTTTACGAGCGTTGCCACGGGTTTGAGGGACGTCTCTATGCATTGATTCAACGGTTTTCAGGAAGCGTTTCTGCAGAACACGGGATCGGTTTGTTGAAGAAGAAGGCGCTTTCCTATTCAAGGACGGCGGCCGAACTTACGTTGATGAAGGGGATAAAGAATGTTTTTGACCCAAATCAACTCATGAATCCAGGTAAAATTTTCTAAGTGAGGTCATTGTGTACTCGTTTCCGAGGGAAAAGATAAAAGTAGTTTTGTTGGAAGGAGTTCATCAGACCGCGGTCGATGGCTTCAAGAATGCAGGTTATACTCACGTAGAATACCACAAAAGCGCGTTATCGCCGGCGGATCTGCGGGCTGTTCTTGAAGATGCCTACATCGTGGGGGTACGTTCCAGAACTCAGCTTACGGCCGAAGTACTCGATACCGCGCCGAAACTGGTGGCTGTGGGGTGTTTTTGCATTGGGACCAATCAGGTGGATCTTGATCACGCCATGGGGCGAGGTGTGCCGGTCTTTAATGCGCCGCATTCGAACACGCGTAGTGTGGCGGAGTTGGTGTTGGCCGAGACGATTATGCTTTTAAGGGGTATTTCGGACAAGAATCGTGGGGCGCATGAGGGAGTTTGGCTGAAATCCGCCGCCAACAGTTATGAGGTTCGGGGGAAAAGCATCGGTATTGTGGGGTATGGTCACATTGGCTCTCAGGTATCCATCCTCGCCGAGGCTTTTGGCATGCGGGTTTATTATTATGATACTGAACCCAAATTGCCCATGGGAAATGCCACGCAGTTACCGAGTTTAGAGGAGCTTTTGGGGTGTTGTGATGTGGTGACTCTTCATGTTCCGCAGGCTGATGACACCGCGAATCTCATGAGTCATGAAATGATTGCCAAGGTTAAGGATGGTGCCATTGTGCTAAATCTTAGCCGGGGTTCGGTTGTTGATTTGGATGCCTTGGCTGAGGCTATCCGGGGGGGGCGCATACGTGGTGCGGCCGTCGATGTTTTTCCCGTGGAGCCAAAGTCCAATAAGGATGTTTTTAAGAGTCCCCTTCAAGGATTGGCCAATGTTATCTTGACACCGCATATTGGAGGCAGCACGCTTGAGGCTCAAAAAAATATAGGTATTGAGGTTTCGCGAAAGTTGGTTCAGTACAGTGACCACGGGTCTACGATTGGTGCTGTGAATTTTCCTTCTATCTCCTTGGCCAAGCATACTGCAGCACGAAGAATTCTCCACGTACACCGGAATCGACCAGGTGTGTTGAGGCAAATCAATAGGACCTTCGCAGACGCCGACGCGAACATCTTAGGGCAGCATCTTCAAACCATGGGCGCACTTGGGTATGTTGTGACGGATTTCGAAGAAGGCTTAGATGAGGAAAATTTGCTTACCGAGCTTCAAGGTATTGAAGAAACCATCAAGTGCAGAATCCTGTATTGATTTTAGGGGCATCTATTCATTGAATAGGTTGCTCACGAATTTGGAAAGCAGGTCTAAATCCTGATTTGAGAAGTTGGCACGGAGTTCCCCTAGGTCGTTTTGATTTTCTAGCATGTCTTTCGCAGGTTGGACGAAGGCTGTCATCATCTCCACGAAATGGTTTTCTGTAAATTCGAAGATTTCATCAAGGGGGTCACCCTCGTCGTTTTTTTGAAGTGGTCCGATATGGACATTGATGAAATCGACCATCCATTGCTTTCGACGGCGGTATTTCTGGAAGGGTGTGCTAAGGCGAACGCTGACCCGGATGAGGCT
>JAYZAY010000029.1:0-13552 GCA_036339465.1 Myxococcota bacterium
TTGATTTGTTGGGCCGGCAACCAACCCTTTGGGGCCCACTTTATTGCTACAGTCGCGGGGGGGGGGGGGATTTCGGGAAACATGCAATTGAATGGAAATTAGGCGTTAACAACCAAGAAAAATGTGACTACAGACAACGAATATAGTAATGATTGCAGAAAATAGATAACCCCGTGTAACTCAAAGCTGCCGCCCCTTTTTTGAATCCAGGAATCCCTCAATGTCGACTGCCATTTTTCGTGAGCCTTTCAATGGCCTTAGCCATCTTGCAGCGACCATCATGGCCATTGCCGGGTTATGCCTGCTCGTGGCTCAAGCCGCTCTACACGGCGATATGTGGCACATTGTCTCATTCTCTATTTTTGGTGCGTGTATGATTCTAATGTTTGCATGTAGCACGCTCTATCACCTGATTCTCGCCGGCGAAAAAGGACTACTAATCCTGAAACGCTTTGATCATATGGCCATCTTTATGATGATTGCCGGCACCTACACACCCATGTGCCTCGTGCCCCTACGCGGGAGCATTGGGTGGACATTATTGGGTATTATTTGGGGACTGGCCCTACTGGGTATTGTATTGAAAGCCGTTTGGATCGGTGCACCGCGCTGGTCGTCGACGCTCATTTATCTTGCCATGGGCTGGAGCTGTGTTTTCACATTTTCTCCCATGGTAAATAATCTTCCTGAACAGTCTTTAGCCTGGCTGGTCTGCGGGGGTGTGTTCTATACCTTAGGAGCCCTTATCTATGGCATTAAGTGGCCCAACCCCAAACCTCCCCATTTTGGTTTCCATGAAATCTGGCATTTGTTTGTCATTGGCGGAGCATTCAGTCATTTTATGACCGTGTTCTATTTACTCTAATTCAGGGCGATAAAACGCCACACACTCAACGATTCAGTCGCAAGTATTTCTATCCAACAACGTTGTGAATATTTTTCAGCCCTGAAAATCTCCGCTGTCGACATGGTTGGTCTTAGGTATAAATACAAGGAGTAGCGAAAGAATACTTGAATCCATGAAACAACCACTTGCCGGGGGGATCACCAACAATCCGCGCATAGACCGTGGCCAAAAAACCTCAGAGAGAGGTCCCCGCGCATATTTACCTTAAATTATTTGGCCATGACGAGCCCCTTTAGACGACACTTGAGCTCCGCATTATCTATACCCTGTCAATACTTTTCAGAAACGACAAAAAATTGAGACTAAAACGACTACAATGGTAGCCCTATCCTTCTTACAAACGGCTTTAACGCTACAATTGGGCTTTTATCCTTGGCGCTTTGGTCTGTGTCCAAGACTTCGATTGGATAGGAACTATCCCTAATATCAACCAACCCGTTACAAGCGTTCAATCACATATGCGCCCGCTGGAGCCCCCTGGTGACTCGCGCATTCTCCTAACCAAAATTTGAAGATATTGCGCTTCCGAGCGGCATTCGAAAAATACTATTGTTCATATCGCAATTTTTTTACGGTGCAGGCTATCGGCAAACAAAGTCATAAACTTCTTGTATTGAGTACCTGAATCATTTTGCAACACAGACAAGTTAGCTGGAATAAGGGCCAGTGAAAAAAGAGAGAGCACACCGAAGCATTTCCCCTTCGATAAAAAACATCTTTGCATGTATACCGTGCAAACCCATCAATTGAACCGCCAAGATACTTAATTGACCCGCAGGGGAGCAATCACATAGACAGTGCCGCGCCAAATTCATCGATGGGGAGACACCATGGAATCAGAGACAAAGCTCAAGAGCGAAATAAATCTTTTCTCAGCGAAAGAAGCCATAGAGAATGCCTCCA
Organism: Myxococcota bacterium; assembly: GCA_036339465.1. Classification (GTDB taxonomy): domain Bacteria; phylum Myxococcota; class XYA12-FULL-58-9; order XYA12-FULL-58-9; family JABJBS01; genus JAYZAY01. The sequence goes on from JAYZAY010000029.1 coordinate 1,811, forward strand.
CGCCACCGGCTTCCTGGTACACGTGGCCAGGCTTCTTCGAACTTGAAAAAGAAACCGTCTTTCGCAAACATTGGCTGATTGTGGGGCGAACCGATCAATTGCTCGAGTCCGGTGATTATTTCTCGGGAATATTCTTGGGTTGGCCCTATCTCATAACCAAGGATGACGAGGGAAACCTTCGCGCCTTTTACAATGTATGTTCGCATCATGGCGCCTGTATTGCTCCTGGCGAAGGTCGGACGAAACAATTTGTTTGCCCCTATCACGGCTGGAGCTATGATCTCCGTGGTCAACTCAAGAAAGCGCCCCGCGCAGGTGCCATACAGGCTTTGAAAAGCCGCAATGTCGATTTGAAAGGAATCCCTGTGGACACATTTGGTCCTTTCATTGCGCTCCATTTTGGCCAACCCTCTTCTTGCTTAAAGCAAGAGTTAGAGTCTCTACACGGAAGTTTTATCTCCGACCCCTTTCATAATCTCAAATTTGTCCGGCAACTGACCTATTCCATCGATTGTAATTGGAAAGTCTTCGTCGACAACTATTTAGACGGTGGTTACCACGTTGCGCACATGCATCCCGGACTTAATGACCAATTGGATTTTTCTTCCTACCAAAGCACTCTTGGAGAATGCTGGGCCGTGCAATCATGTAAAACCGCTCCTTCCGACGCCGACAAATTCTCAAAAGACTTTGGTGACCGAGTGGGCGACCATGCCGATTATGCTTGGGTATATCCGAATTTCATGATGAACCGATATGGCCCCTGGATGGACACAAACACAGTCATTCCTGTTTCTCCCGATCGATGTAGGGTCATCTTCGACTACTACCACGAGGGAACTCCCGACCAGGACTTCCTCGAAAAATCCATGATTGCATCGGATCAAGTGCAGCAAGAAGATATTGAGATTTGCCATTTAGTCCAAACTGGCCTCGGCTCCGGCATCTATAACCAGGGCCTCTACGCATCGCGATTTGAGATGCCTATGCTCCATTTCCATCGCTTATTACACCGTGACTTTCAGCGCTAAGCGAGGAAAGACAGAACAGAAAAGTTGGCCTAGAGCATGGCGGGCATGATTTTTTCTGTTTTTGTCCTACCCACTTCACCTACCATTACCCAATTACCCAATTACCCAATTACCCAATTACCCAGCTACCCAATTACCCAGCTACCCGGTCATAACGCCCCCCCCTTTGAACTTTCGAGGCTTTAACACGATACTTTATTGGGAATTCAAGACTCCGCTTCTCCTTACGCATTACAACACCGGTGGTCACATGATTTCCTGAGTCAAGTGTTGACTCAGGAAATCATATCGCCCCATCCCTCTCTTTAGGAGTTACATTGGGCCCTCCGCCTCAGCATTATTTCCAAAACAACGGACCCGTTGGATTGGAAATAATAAGATGAATTTGGCAAATGAGTTTGGTTCTCAAAACATTGCTGCCAGTGCCGCACAGTTTAATTGGGCAATTCTCTTAGAGATTGAGTATCCCGTCTCTAAGAGCACGTTACAAATCCCCAATATATCCAGATTGATGAGCGTAAACTTCAAGCAAACGCAGGAAGTGATAGGGCACTGCGTCATACCTGCTTTCGGATCCAGGGATGAAACCCAGTGCCTAGGAGATACCCTCGTTTTAGAATGAAGCGATTGTTTCTTGGGAAATTGCTCTTCTGTGTTACGTCGTTTTATCCATTGGGAGTCCTAGTGTCGGATATGCTCCATATTTATGGCCAACGTCGTAAGGCGCTAATAATAGACGCTTTTTTTTACCTACGATTGACACAACTTTTTCGCCTCAGGAACCGATAACTGAAGTACGAATCTAAACGATTAAGGGATCCGCTTCAAATCCTGGACGGGTGCTCGAAAATTATTGCTTGGGGATTAATCATGATACGTCGCATTTTCGGATTCTCGGAATCACAAAAGCCACCTAAGGCTCCTGAACAACTTCATGCACAGCCTTTGGCCTCGCAGCCAGCAGGGCCTCGTTATTCAATCGCCCCCATGGATACGCCCGCCCCTTCGGGGAGAGTCGTATCTCATCGCACAGTAACTTGTGCCATTCCGAGTTATCCAATACTGACCGATGCTCCTACGTATGGCGGAGGACTAAAATTAGTCACCTCGACAATGGTGCTTCAATCTCCACAAAGATTTTCTTTGAGAGAACCGCGCCCTTCGGGTTACGGCGATCCTGTAGGTCAGCCGCGTCACTATTATCAACCGAAGGTTTCGCAGGTTTCTGACCATTCCTATCAACCACCGACCATGGTGACTTCCGTTCATGGGCCCCAACCTTCGTCTCTGCTCCCATCTCTTGATTGTGGACAAGACGAAAATCGAATGCCCCCCTATGCGCCCGGCTACGATGACCATGGCATGCCATTGCCTTCAGCTCCGCCTCTGCCACTGTCCGCCGACGCTAAACACCCCCCAAAAGGACAACGCCCTCAAACTGTGGCGGCTGAAAATCATAAACCGGTAGCTCCCGAAACAACAACGGAAACCTCAACAAAAACAAGACCTAGCCTTGCTGAGGTCAAAGCGGTTTTTAGCTTAGCCCGTCATGGAAAATATCACCAATTGGCTGAAGCGCTTGATGCCGGACGAATCGCGGTTTCGTCTAAAGACCGTTTTGGAAATACCCTTCTGCATATTGCCGCCCAAAATGGCTTTGCCCAAAACGGAAAGCGGGTTTTAAAAACAATACTAAGACGCTGTACGGCGCTAGATCTCAATGCCCAAAACAATCAAGGTCAAACTCCGCTTCATTTTGCATACGCTTATAAATACACAGATTGTGCTATCTACTTAGTGTCAAAAGGAGCATCGAAGATGCTGCGTAATCGTGATGGTCTCTTGCCTAGGGAAGGTCTGAGGGCAAAAGCTTAAGTCATACCCTGCTGCAGAGTGGCAATGACACTATATGACAAAGGCGATATCAAGTTACGGGGCCCTAGGATAAATCGGCATTGTCAGCTAAACAACCACCAATAACGACGGGTTCTTCTCCTAGACAGTGGGCCGCTCTCTACGGTAAACAAGCCTCTGCTTCCAAGCCCACAGGTTCTGGAACTCGAAGAGCTATGAACGACTGTTCAACTAAAATGCTACTGGGAGCTTTAAACCCCAGTTAGCCCCAATAGTCTGAGTAGGCAATGTATTCATCTTCCCCTTCCCTGCCCAAAAATCGCCCAATTATTCCCCGAAACCCGCACAAAAATCCACAAAACATAGAGCAAACCCAGTATCCATTAGCGATGACATGGCACAACACCTACGCATCAATACAAGCTTGTCACTAATTCGGTGGATGTCTCAATTCGGCCCTTGACTTCTAAGTTAAAGAACTCCTCCAGCTGACCGCTTGACACTTCCCCCGGGACAAGAAACTAAAATATCGGCACAATCCAAGTAATGGCGACAAGCATCAATTCGCGTCTTTCCAAAAGAGCCGTTTAGGGTTTCATCTCCCAAGTAGCTACAGCCATGGCTCTGGCAATAGGCTGGGGGGGCTGCTAAACTCTGGGTGCTAGAGCTAGGAGGTTTGCGTAGAATCACCGCCAGCTCCAGGAAGGACGAACGCTCGTGGATCGTGCCAGTCTCACAGGGGTTGCGTTGGTGACAGTTGCCATTCTCGGTGGCTTTGTCATGGAGGGTGGCCGCCTCGAATCCATCATACAGCCCACCGCCGGCCTACTTGTGTTTGGTGGTACCATCGGCGCCCTCTTTTTGCAGTTTCCAATGGAACATATACTTTTAGCCACGCGAGACCTACGCACTGTATTTGTGCACGTTGAACAGACGCCCCTCCGCAAACTCATGGATCTTATGCTCGTCTTGGCCAAAAAAGCGCACCGCGATGGCCTCCACCAGCTAGAGGATGAGATCGAAAACATAGATGAACCATTCTTGCATAAGGCTCTGCTCATAGCCGTTGATGGTTCCAGTGCCGACTCTTTGAGACATTCCCTCGAACTAGAGATGGACGCCATTGCAGAGCAAAGCGACTTGGGGGCTAGGGTATTTGAAGCTGGCGGTGGTTATGCCCCCACCATAGGAATTCTCGGTGCCGTACTAGGACTCATCCACGTGATGGAAAAACTCACAGAACCGGAAAAACTTGGTGGTGGGATTGCCGTGGCATTTGTGGCCACCATCTACGGCGTGGGATTGGCCAACCTGATTCTTCTTCCTATGGCCGGAAAAATTCGGGTTCGTAATCAGGCGATATGGCAGCGCCATGAGTTAATCGTAGAAGCGATTGTCGGTATAGCACAAGGCGAACATCCGGCGACTATTGGAGATCGCCTAGAAGGCCTAATCGACCAGGAGCAGAAACCAGAAACATCCAATAAGCCAAAAGAGCCGCCCACGACTAAGCAAGCAGGGGCAACAACGAACACGACTCAAACCAAACAAGCCACAGGCACCGCCACACCCACAGGCAAAGAGTCTAAATCCACCCCAACAGACAAGCCCGCAGATACACCTCAAGCCGGCGCCTCTAAGGACACTTAAGAAATTATGTCTCGTCGTCATAGAGGTCGTCACAAACATACTTCGGGCACAAATCATGAACGCTGGGTCGTGTCGTATGCTGACTTTATTACGTTGCTCTTCGTGTTTTTCGCAGCACTCTACGCCATTTCAAATATAGACAAGAGCAAAGCCGTGATGGTGGCCATGTCCACTCGCGAAGCTTTCCACGACCCAGAACTCGCACAAGCCCTTCAGCAGCTTAGGGGCTTTGCAGAGCCTGTAGACAGAGCAATGCTCCAAAAAAAGACCTCAGAAGAAATAAAGGCCTACTCCGCACAAGAGCTACGAGAACTCTACAAAAACCTAAAGGCTCTCGCCGAGACTCCAACCTTTAAGACATTCGTCATTGTTCAACGTGATGAACGTGGGATGGTGATCAGCCTTGGATCCGAGGGATTCTTCAAGTCTGGTTCGGCGGACATCAAACCAAACTATCTTAGTATTCTAGAGCTCTTTAGTGAAAAAATTGTCAAGTCAGGGCACCCCATAAGGGCAGAGGGGCACACCGATGATATTCCGATCCAAAGTTCGCGCTACCGAAACAATTGGGAGCTCTCCACTTCTCGGGCCGTGAGTGTAGTGCAGTATCTAACCGAAGTATTTAGCTATCCTGCCCACCTGCTCTCCGTAGCCGGCTATGGGGCCACTCATCCAATCGTAGAGAATGTGGATGAACAATCTAGATCCCGTAACCGACGTGTCGATCTGGTCGTCATAGTGAACAAGGAGTTTTGAGGCTCAACATGAACCGAAGAAAATCATTTTTTGATGTTCTTGCCTTTTTTTGGGGGGCATCTAATCATCCCCATTCTCATCATCTTCTACTGGGGCAGGAAGAGGACCCGTGGTTCGAATGCGAGTACCGTGTCGGATGCTCATGATGACTTCATCCGGTGTAACATTAGGAGGCAAATAGCTGCCTGAGATGATCGAATCGTGAAAACTACAACCTTCGAGATCATGTGCTCGAAGGTCAACCCCACGTAAATCAGCCCCTCGAAGATAAGAGCCTTGAATATTGATTCGCCGCATGTCGACCCGCCGAAAATCAACGCCCCGCAGGCTACATCCTGAAAAATCAACTTCTTTCATTCCCTCGATTTTCTGATGAAACCGATCGATTTCGTGATTGTGCAAAAGATGAAAAGCCTCTTTGTCCTTGGGTTCACGAAATCGCCGGTGAGTCGACTTATCGGTCTTGCTTTTGGCCATTGAAACCACCTCTAATTATCTTAATCATCTCATATCATTGCCGTGTTTGTAAGAAAACGCACGTTGAATACCGATATGTTGAACCTATATCCTTATATGATTCACCATTTAATCAGTTTTACTAGAAATAATGGTAGGCAATTTGGAGGGCGCCACTGTTAAGCATCCACAAAGGAGATCCAGCGGCTGTCGTGTGCTACAACCAAATCTAGGATATAAAAAACAATCCTTTCTCTTAAAAACCACTTGGATTATTCCTTTTTTAGAACCACGGCCACAGGATCGCTATCTCTTATCATCGTTGTTGCGCCCACTCCATAGACTCCACTTAATACTCATCCATGCAGTACAAGACGCGTGTGCCGGTCTAAGCGAGCGAGACATTCTTAAAAGAGGGAAAAAGAATACCATCTATGTGAATCACGATGCCCCGAATTCTCCCGAAAGGCCGCTCTTCTCCGACGGATTAAAAACTCCAAGACTTAAGTCGAACAACCAGCTCCTCTTTATCGAGCTCAAGGCGGAGACCCATCTCGACCATTCGCCTATGAGGTCTTAACCTTGGTGCGTAATCATAACTATATCGTTCGATCAAAACCCACCATCTTTGATGGCAATTCAGAGAAAGACATAGACCAAATCACCTCAAGCCCAGAGCTAAAAAAATCCAAGATAACCGACTCACAATGGTTTTCAATCCCATGAAAAGAGGCGTCGGATAAGGCCGCTTCCTGCCCCTCAAACCCTTCTCTAAATGTGAGTCGTGAATTTAGCGACATTAAAATAATGGGGTACGGACACACCAACGATTTGTCGTGGTTAAAGTCATCATTTGAGCTTGCGAGAAACCAGCAGGCACATTAGGTTGTGGCCCCGGATGTGGCCTGGTTGGCCCATCCGAGCAAACTTGAGGCATTTCATGGAATTGAATTCGAATCTATTTCCCGCCGGCGTCACTTATGCCGAGTTCCGTAAACACCGTATCACCAGCAGTACAATGACCATGCTTGACGGTAACCTCGTAGCCAATGACACCACGCGAAGCCAGGGTCTCAATTGTCGTGTGTTTCGCGATGGAGTCTGGGGTTGTGCTGCCAGCCCAACCCTCACCTCCAACAATGCCGAACGATTGGGCAAGATCGCAAAGGACAATGTGATAAGCTTGGCCGGATTCGGCAAAACCAAGAGGGTCGCAGATGTACATTCTCACGTGGAGACCCACCTTCCGCGTAAGGCGCCCTGGTCCACTGGCCAAAAAATGGATTTTCTTGAAACACTCCACGCCATCTCCGAAAAGAAGTATCCCAAGTTGGTTTCGTCGACATTTGTCCTCATGGAAGAACTCCACGAAAAGGAAGTCGTCACCACCACAGGCTCTAGAACCAGCGCCGACATGGCCCGCGGCACGATCTATCTGGTGCAGACCGTACTCAACGCCAATGGCGAACCCATCCGATTGGCTGATCCCATAAGCGGACGAGGTTCGATCAGCGATGTGAGCCTTACGAGGGCCGAACTAGAAAAGCGCCTCGACCTTCTCTACAAGCGTGTTCTAGACAAGACCGAAGCGGTCCCAGCGCACGCCGGCCTGGTGGACTGTATTTTGGGCCCCGACGTCACAGGGATCCTGGCCCATGAAGCCATGGGGCATCCCTGCGAAGCCGACTTGGTCGAAGGAGGCGCGGTAACAGCGGGTTTGGTTGGCCAACAAGTCGCCAGCGAAATGATTACCATGGTCGACTTTGCCCACAGCTACAATGGCAAAACCCTACCCGTACCCGTTTTTGTGGATGACGAAGGCGTGGAGGCCAAAGACGTAACAATGGTAGACAAAGGAATCCTCAAAGGTTTCTTGCACAACCGCGAAACAGCCGAAACCATGGGCCAAGCTCCCACGGGCAACGCCCGGAGCTACATGTTTGAAGACGAACCGCTCATCCGCATGCGCAACACCCTTATTTTGCCCGGAGAGGCCAAACTCGAGGACATGATCGCTGATGTGGAAGATGGATATCTACTCCTGAAGACGTCCAATGGCCAAGCCGATACCACCACCGAATTCATGTTTGGAATTTCATTGGGTTACGAAATCAAAAACGGAAAATTAGGTTCGGCCATCAAAGATACCACCGTTTCGGGCACCGCCATTGAAATGCTCAAAACGGTCACGGCTGTTTCTGATGATTTATCCGTGGAGGCCAGTGGTTACTGCGGTAAGAAACAACGGATGGTCGTTTCCATGGGCGGTCCCGCCCTACGCTCTAAAATCAACATAGGAGGGGCCTGAGATGAATGCCGACCTTCAAGCACATGCTGAAACCGCCATCAGGACCATGAAAGCTGCTGGATTTGACCACGCTCAAGCGGTGGCAAAGACCGCCGATTTCGATGAACTGAATGTCACCAACAACGATGTGAATTTGTTTCGAACCGTCAATAAGCCGTCGCTGGATCTCAAAGGAATCGTTGACGGGCGAAAAGCAACCCAGACCATTCCCCTTCCGGAACCTGACGTGCTCGAGGAAATCGTTTCTTCCCTTTTTACTACCGCTCGGCAAGCTCCTGAAGATCCCGCCAATGCGATTTCAACGAACCAAGTCCACGACTACGTTGATGGACCACTCACCGCAGACAAATCAGCCATGGTTCAAAGGCTCCGCGAGTTGTTCGACTACCGCGTGAAGCATACAAAAACCGCGCAAATCACCGAAGGCATCCTATCCCATCAACGAAATCAATATGTCTTGGCCAATAGCAGTGGCAGCATCCTGCGCGCCGATCTTGGTTGTTATGAGAGCTTCTTTATGGCCGTGGGGCAAAAGGATGGTAAATCTAGCTCCATGGGTTACTCAATGGGGACCTCTCGTGATTTGGAGCACCCTTTTAGTGAGCGATTCGGCACGGACACTCTCTTGGAACACGCCCAACAGCAGATAGAGACCACGCGTATTCGAGAGTCGTTTAATGGCAGTATTTTACTAAGTCCGATGACTGTTATGGATCTGGTGGCCTATCTCCAAGACCAAGTGGGCGACGGGGCCCTACTCACCAATTCCTCTATGTACAAAGATAAAGTCGGTGAAGTCATTGCGGCCAAGGATTTGAGTATATTTCACACTGCCACAGCCCCCGGTTCTGCCCCCCACAGTACAGACGGTTATGTGGTCGAAGATTTTCCACTGGTTGAGGAGGGTCGACTAGAGACCCTACTACCCACAAACTATGCCAGCCGGAAATGTGACCTCAGCCACAAACCCAATGGAGGCACTTTTTCAGTTCGCCCCGGAGGCCAAAATAGGGACCACCTACTTTCTGAAATTCAGCGGGGTGCATTGGTAGGGAGATTGTCCATGGGGCGACCCGCGGTCAATGGCGATTTTTCAGGCGTCATCAAAAACAGCTTCACCATCGCAGAAGGAAAAATTGGCCCGGCCCTTTCCGAAACGATGATCAGCGGCAACGTCGCTCAAATGCTGAAAGACATCGACGGAATTAGCCTCGAAACCATCAATTTTGGTGGCTCGGTACTACCTTGGATCCGAATTCCTCATTTGGTCTTTTCATAAAAACCAAATACCGACTCCCCAAAAGACACTCATTGGACATTTACCTACCCCAGGGCTTTGCTTCTAAAATTCTAAGGTTCGCTAGATATTGCTTTAAATTATCGTCGGGGTGTCACGTGACAGGTATCGGCTCCAAAGCTTTGGGGGGAGCCACGAAGAAGGCACTTTCTCTCCCTTCCGCCAAGCCCTAAGGGGTGAACCACTGTTCCGGAACGTATTCAGCCACTACTCCCATCCTGATACTTACCACAGGTTCTTATCATCCATACACGGAATTGCGTGACCAGGCCATCCACCCCTTTACCAACATGGTGTCCCGTAACATCGGCCCAAAACTCGCTGATCCATTGCACCCACCCAATGTGCGGTCCAATAAATAGCGAACAGAGGCTTTGTTATTTTGGCCTCACCGCAAAAGTAAGCGGTTCCGAATTCCATTTACATGATGGCCGATCTCCTACGCGGCGGCCGGGATTTTGTGCCATGGCAGAGAGATTGAAGCGTCGAAAGATGCATTCAGGCTCATACCCAAAGAAGACCGTGAGGATCTCCTAACAGCCCTAAGGTCACTCTCGTACCTCCTTTCACACGACAAAGAAGAAGAAACCCGGTGGGCGTTACGATGGCTTCGTGAATAAGCAGCACCCATACATACTTCATCGGATCGCTCATTTTTGGGATCCCGCCGAATCGAAATCGGCTGGTCTAACCCTCATCCACCCACTTCGCGAACCACTTTGTGGATATCACACGCCTCTCGTGCTCTTCCGAAGCCGACTCAAAATACCGAGAGCTTCACTCAACTCTGACTCTTTGATAGCCTTCATCGAGATCAAGATTTGCCCCAAAAGCCGCCAGGTACCCTCGGCCCGCTCCTTGGCTTGTAATTCGAGCGCATTGTGAATGTCTTCTACCTGAACATAACCGACCTCAACCAACACGCGGCCCAAGACATTTAGCCCCTCAGTCGCTTCTTTTTGGGTGGCCTTTGAGCTCCCAAGCTCTGCCAAAATTTAATACACTTGCACCACACCCAGTCGCGCCTCCATAAGGAGAATCTCCCAGATTTGAGGCGTGCGGCCATCAGCCTGGCGCGTCCTCACCTGGGTCTTGACGGCCTCATGGACATCCTCTTGGGTGATACTTCCACGCTCAACTGCCGCCTCTGTAAACCATCGTTCCAGCTTGGTGTAGATCGACCTTGATAATACCATAAAGTGGGCCTCCTCTGCATCCCCCACACACTACGGGGACCTGATCTCAATTTTAGCAAATCCTAGACAGGTCGTAATCTCAAAACCTCTACCTTGGCCTTTGGTACCACCCGGTAGAATTGCACTCCGCCAACTTGACTGTGGATATATTATGAAGACTAAACGCCAATTTAGTCCCACGCAAGCTGTGGCCCTCATTGACGGTTCCCTGGGCTCGAAAAAAATCAACCAATCAGCCTCCGAATCCAACACAAGCACCACGAAAAGAGAATTAAACCGACCTCGATTTACTTTATGGCTACAGTTTAATGGGCCTCTCTTTGACCGGCCGGACGGGTGGTTTTGGAGCAATAGATAGCCGTGACTCTGCCCTGCCCGAGAGGGCCTTGAATGATTCCACTCTCATGATTCGATGGTTACCATAAGCAATGATTCATCACTGCTTAACAATCGCCGTTTGGTGCAAAGCTGGGCTATCTGCATTGATGTGGACGAAGGTAACCTTAGAATCCTCCGGTTTGTCGTTGAGAAAATCACCAATGCATTTTTTCCAGCCCAACCAACCCTCAGCGCCATAATCGTCGATTACCTGTCGATTTCCTAGAGGCCACCTGGTCTCATTCGAGGAGGGTAAAAGGCATGCCAAAGTATTAAAAGTCCTAGAACTCCCCATGGAGGTAGAGCAGAGAGAATCGATCGCCGCCCACAAGATGTGGCCGTGTCTTGAAGAAGCTTTGCAGATTAGAGTAAAACAAGGGTGCCTTATGCACTTAAAGGTTCTTCTCCTTATGGCTCTCCATTGCACCTTCCAAGGCGTTGCGCTCCTTCTTGAGACGTCTCTCTTCCGTATTGGGGACCTTCTCTTTGATGGCAGGCATAGATTTCCCAGAGGTATCACACCCCAAACAGCAGTCAGGAGCACGAGGGGGAAGGCCCTAGCCCAATCTTGAATCACCATCTGGCGCCAAGAGAATCATTTGCTGCTAACTTCGTTAGAATCCCCCACCCTGCTTCCCTAGGCAGCACCCTTCTTTTTGGCCCGCTCCACTTTCTCACGATAATTTTCAAGGGCTTGGGTAATACATTCCTGAATATCAACATCGGTCATGGCACTGTGAATTTTAAACCATCGATGGAGCTCAGCAGGGCAATTAAAAGTAACCTTCTTTTTGGCTAACTCGGGCACCGCATCTT
>JAYZAY010000030.1:0-74730 GCA_036339465.1 Myxococcota bacterium
GTTGGTCTCTATTAAGTTAGGGTCGGGCACCTTGGATTGCTTCAGAAAAACATTTCGTTATTTTATTGCTTTGGCATATTTCGAGGCAGAGGTGACAAATGCGGGTTCCCTATTTGCAACGACTCGGTCAATGAATCTTCGTCGTTGCTCGGGCTGCCCCCTCGCTATCCTCAGGTCTTCGGGGAAAAACGCGACAACATTGATGAGTTCAAGAAGTTTTGAAGCCTGCCTTAGAACCCTGCCATCAACTTTCATTCCTCGCCGTTTGGACCCAAGAATCACCTCGATATCATGACGTACACCCTGCCGAACAAATCTCGCGCGAATCACACCGCTGTCTTTTCCATGATGTAGAAGTTGGCTTGGGAGGGCATTGCGGAAGGAGCGTCCGGTAGCACAAACATAGAGTGCCTCAAGAATATTGGTTTTTCCTTGGGCATTATCGCCTTCGAGAATAAGGATATTGGGTTCGAGATTTAAACTTAGATTCGTTAGATTTCTAAAATTGCGGGCTTCTAGGTATTCGATAAACATCTAGGAAATCTAAATTGTCTTAAATTCGTACCGGCATAACGACGGCGAGAAAACCTTCATCTTCTTCCGGTTTTAGAATTCCTGGAGAGAGGTCGTCTGTTAGGTGAAGAACAACCGTATCTGAATTGATTAAAGCTAATGCATCCAACAAATATCTCGCATTAAAACCAATAATCATTGGTTCTTCTGAGTATTCGATTTCAATCTTTTCGTTTGCATCGCCAAATTCCGGATCTTCAGCGATCAGATTCATGCCACCATTTTCTATAGCCAGTTTAACTCCATAAGCCCTGCCTTGCGAAAGCAATGAAACACGCTTGAGAGCCTCTGAGAAGTGCGATCGAGATAAACGAATACTTCGGGTTGTCTCGCTCGGAACAACTTGCTGATAGTCTGGAAATTGGCCCTCAACTAATCTTGTAGAGAGAGTCATGTCCCCTACATGAACAACCCCATTCGTGGTCGAAAAACCAAGGGCAACAGATGTGGGGTCCTCTATATCTCCAAGTATCCGTCGAAGCTCTTGAAATCCCTTCCTTGGAACAATGACGCCGTCTGCAAGATTGAGGTCCCCATCAAGATTTTTCTCTGCCATAGCTAAGCGATGGCCATCGGTTGCCACCATGCGAAGTCCACCGTTTTCTTTACCTTGGCAAAACACCCCACTAAGGTTGTGGCGGTTATCGTCGGTTGAAACACAAAATAATGTGTGTTCAATCATGTACTTAATTTCCCCAGCGGGGCTGGTAAAAGTATCAATCGTACCTGTGTTGGGTAACGCTGGGAAATCGTCTGGCTTCATGCCAACCAAACGAAATCTACTGGCCCCAGATCTAACTTCGAGCCAGTAATTGTCCTGTAAACCCAATGTAATTGTGCTGTGCCCGAGTGACTTCACGATTTCGTAGAGTTGTTTTGCATGGATAGCAACGGAACCAGGTTCTTCAACCTCGGCTTTATACCGACCGATAAAACCTATATCTAAATCAGTTGCCGTTAATTCCAGCGAACCGCCTTCTTCAGCGCGAATAAGCACATGTGCCAAAATCGGCATGCTGCTTTTACGGGCTGCAATGCCTTGAACTCGATAAAGAGCTTGTCCAAGCTCCATGGAATCGATTTTGAAACGCATAAGTAACAACCTCAGATACTGCTCGTGTTCTTCTTGACTTCAAGCGTGTCTATCAAGGCTCGAAAAAGGTGTCAAAGTGTCTCGGGATTAAGCGAAGATTCTTTCTTATTAGTTCTAATATATAAAGAATAGAATAATAAGAATAATAGCCTGTGGATATGTGGATATCGGACCTAAGTCGCTGGTCTGTCGATGTAAATAATTGTGGTTTCATGTGGGATATCTTCGTGTACAAAAAGTGGGTAAGTTGCGACTTAGTTAATCACCGTTTAATCCACAGGCTAATCCAGGGGGTTAGTCACAGTTATTCACGGGTTATCCACAGTTGATAAGTGTTTAATATTATTACTGATTAGTAAAAAGTGAAACGATAACAGCCAGTTATAGAAGTATTTCTTAGAGGATTTCTTCGGAAGTCCAATAACTATATAAAATTGTGGATAAACGGTTTTGTTAAGTTAGTCCGGTGAGAATATTGTCATTTGTGGCTTTTATTTGAGGAAATGTTCTGCCGCGAAAAGCGGTGGTTTAGGATGGTACGGTGAAAATTGTAATGGCTCTGTGGATTGTGATTTTACTGTATTCAAGGTTGAGAAAAGCGGTAAAGCGGCACCAACAGCGAAATTTGGATGAAATCCATATCTTGGTATGGAAGTTTTGCGATTGGCTAACTGGCGATGACGTCCAATTGGCGCTCTAGGTCGGATATTTGACTTCTGATTGAAGGGTCGTCTTTCAGCATAGAGTCGACGCGCTTGCAGGCGCTCATCACCGTTGTGTGGTCTTTTTTACCGAAGCGTCTTCCTAGGTCTGGGAATGATGAACCAGCATGTTTCCGACACAGATACATGGCGATTTGACGTGGACGTACGATTGCTTGTTGTCGACCCCGACTTTTCAGGTCTGACACTTTAACCTGAAAATAGTTGGCTACGATTTTTTGGATTGATTCAATGGTTAATTGAGAAGATTGTCCGGGGAGAATGTCCGCGAGGACGCGTTGGGCGTGAGCTTCGGTAATTTTTGCACGTGTTAGAGAAGAATGGGCCATGACTCTTAGCAGGGCACCCTCTAATTCCCTGACGTTAGTTTTGATGTTTTTCGCGAGATAAAATGCGACCCCATCGGGTAGGTCTATCCCCTCTTTTGAGGCTTTTTGCCTTATGATAGCGACGCGGGTTTCTATTTCGGGAGGATGAATGTCGGCGATAAGACCCCATTGAAAACGATTTCGAAGACGCTCTTCAATTTTCGGTAGTTCGTGTGGAAGTTTATCGCTTGTTAATACTATTTGTCTTTGAGAGTCATAGAGAGTGTTAAAGACATGGAATAGTTCGTGTTGTGTGCGCTCTTTACCGGCTAAGAGTTGAATATCGTCGATCAGAAGAAGGTCAGCTTCTGCTCGATATTTGTTCCTGAATTCCTCTAGTTTACTGCCTAGAACAGCATTGACAACTTCATTTGTGAACTGCTCGGCGGTGATGTAGACGATTTTGGTGCTTGGGTTGTCGGCGAGTACGGAATGACCGATGGCTGTGAGTAAGTGGGTTTTACCGAGGCCGACACCACCAAATAAGAACAAGGGGTTATAGCTTTGGCCCGGATTCATAGCGACGGCCTTAGCTGCGGCAAGGGCAAATTCATTCGAGGGGCCGCAAACAAATTCCTTAAAGTGATATTTAGAGTTTAGTTTTTGGGATGGTAGCCGAAGATTTTGGTTAATTTTTTGTGACGTTAGACTGTGTTCTCGGGGCTCTTGAGGGGGCTCTTCTGGTTCTTCAGGTTCATTGGATTCTTTTGTATCGTAGAGGTCAGGCCGGATCTCCCAGTGTATCTTTGGAGGTTGTCCCAAACGCGTTGCCACGGTCTTAGCGATAAAACCTTGGTAGTGGTCCTTGAGCCAGTCTCGTGCAAATTGGTCACGAACGCCCAAACGAAGAGAATCTGTTTCCTCGTCGATAAATTTAATTGGTCTTAACCATGTATTCATTACATGAGCTGAGAGCTGATCCTCAACCTCGGAAAGAAACCAGTTCCAAATCGACTCTTCATGGGCCATCAATGTCGTTTCCATATGTTTAAGTATTATCCACAGTAGGGATATTACAATCTATGTGCCTGTTTTTATTTTAAAAAACTAAAACTAAACACAACCAATCAACATAGATATCCCCAGCCCTATTGGTTACTACTGGCTGAAGTCTTGTTTGTACAGTGTTGAAGTTAAATTCCACCGATTTGACTAACACAAAGCTACATCTTGGCTATTCCACCCCGTTGATTGTCTAAGCTATTCCACGGCTTACGACGTGAGGTTATTTATGCGATTATCGGTTGTGTCGTCAAGTTTCGTAGCTTTTCAGATTTCACTTGAAATTGACAAAAGATCCGTGATCTCACGACCCTTGTGTGGAAAATGTTTTTTCGTTCTTAACAAAGTGCGTTCAATAGGTTCAGATTTATGGCAACTTTACGCCAATTGATTGACAAGGATGCCTTCCTGCGCCATATGCCGAAGGGTTGAGCGATCAAATTCGATCAATTGCGATTAAGGCAATGTGGTGAACTAGTGACATTGGCAATCAGTTACTGTTAAAGACCGTCGGGTTCAGAGAATCTAGGAGTAGAAAATGAAACGAACTTATCAACCTAGTAATCGTCGCCGTGTTCGTAAGCATGGATTTCGTTCTCGCATGAAAACTGCGGCCGGTCGGGTGGTACTAAAGCGCCGCCGATTGAAGGGCAGAAAACGACTAACTGTTACCACTGGCTCAAAACCAGCTTAATTGGCTGGTTGCTGAATTTAACGGTGTTTCGTAGAGTTGGTTTAGAAGTAATTAGGTCTCGCAAAGACTTTCTCCAGGCGCAGAGGTTTGGTCGAAGGTACAGGGGATGTTACCTGACGCTCGTCGTCTATGGCGAGAGAGTTGGTGAAGCTTCTAGAGTTGGCTTTACGGTAAGCAAGAAAGTCGGTAATGCCGTCGTTCGCAATAGGGTAAAGCGAAGGCTGCGCGAGTTAACACGCACTAATGCGAGTCTCTATAAGGACGGCGCTGATCATGTCTTTATTGCTCGGCCTAGTGCGGCGTCCGTTCAGTTTAACGAATTGTCAGCAGATGTGGCATGTCTTCTCGAATCAATAAAAAGATGAGTCTCTTGGCAAGGGCGCTAACGTTGCTCATTTGGGTTTACAGGCTGTCTTTATCCGGTTTACTTGGGGGACGGTGCCGTTTTTATCCATCTTGTTCTGAGTATGGGCTTCAAGCAGTTCGTAGTTATGGTGGAGTTGTGGGTTTCAAACTTGGTTTGAGTCGTATTTTGAGGTGTCATCCTTTCAATCGGGGCGGATATGACCCGGTACCTGAGAGTGGTTGCAGTAATGGGAACAACTGATGAATGATTCTACGAAACCTGAGATGGGTGAACAGCAGCGAGTTTTACTGGCAATTTCACTCACATTTGGTGTTATTTTTGGGTGGCAGTATATGATGGGTGAATATCTTGCACCCGTTGTACAACCGGAATCGACGGCGTATAGCTTCAAAGAAGGTGATATCCCACAGGGAGTCGCACTCGATGGAACTGGGGGTTCTGCAAAGGGAGCCAAGGACGTGGTGGGTGCGGGGTCCGATCTTGGTTATCGAGGAGTAAGAGCGCAAGCCCAAGGAAACCTGGATGAAAGTGGCACGATTGCTGTTGATTCTCCGCCGCCGATGATCACTAAAGTCGCGGAAAAAGCATACGCGGTCGAACATCCTAAGTTCAACCTGGTGTATTCGAATTCAGGACCTTCAATTTCGACACTGGAGCTTAAGGATTACGAGGAATCCCTGGATGACAAAGAGCGGCAATTGGTTTCATTGGTATTGGGGAGTGAGGCGGGGAGACCCTCGCAGGCCCATTTCTCTTTTACGCTCGATGGGGAAAAGCTGAACGAAACTTTTGAGGCGTCCGTTCCTAAACCAGACACGATTCAATTTACGGGTGAGCTAAAGAATCAGATTCGCGTAGAGATAGAGGCGACTTCGGGAGTCAATGATTTTGGAATCTACTACAAAGTAAAATTTCGTAATGTGGATAGTCTTGTGCACAATCTCAATGGGGTACTGGATCTCGCGCTGCCGATTCCGGAAGATGAGAGTTCAATGTTTGCACCTTCAATGCAGATGTTCAATTCGTTATGCTTTGGTCCGGAGGGTTTGGAGCGATTTGAAGCTCAAGAGCTGGTGGAAAAAGGTGGGGTAAAGCTTTCCTCGGCGAAGTGGGTGGCAATCGATCGGCAGTATTTTGTGGTTGCGGTCCAGGGAGAACAAGCGCCAGTTGGTGAGGTGACATGTGAAAGTACGGCGGATGAAAAGAGGTTAAGGGTCGGTCTTCAATTCATGAATCGTGCTTTGGCTCCGGGACAAGCGTCCACGTCAAATTTGATTTTCTACGCAGGGCCGAAGAGGGTTGAGGATGTCGAGAAAGTTGCGAGCAGTTTTTCTCAAATTATTGATTATGATATTATGGGTATTCCCCTCGGCTTTATTGCTCGTCCCATGATTTATATGCTGAATTTCTTTCATCGAATGACTGGTAGCTGGGGGGGGGCAATTATTCTTCTCACGCTCTTAGTCAAGTTACTGCTGTTTCCGTTTACGTTTAAAAGTGTTGTTTCTATGCGTAAAATGCAGCTTCTGAAGCCCCAATTAGATAAAATTAAAGAGAAATTCCCAGACGACCGCGAGCGTCAGCAATTGGAGCAGATAAAAATATTTAAGGAAACCGGTGTGAATCCGTTGGGGGGCTGCCTTCCAATGCTTCTACAAATGCCGGTTTGGTTTGCACTTTATCGTGCACTTTGGACGTCAGTTGATTTGTACCAACAATCCTTTTTATGGATTGTGGATTTAACAACGAAAGAACCATTTCCTTTTCTTGCGCTTACGCTTGGTGTACTGACTTTTGTTCAGCAGAAGTTGACTCCTACTACCATGGATTCTGATCAGGCAAAAATGATGATGGTTATGATGCCAATTATGTTAACTGTGTTTATGCTAGCATTACCGAGTGGTCTTGTTTTGTATATCCTTGTAAACAGTGTATTGACCATTATTCAACAGCTGGTTATCAACAAGCGCGTACCAAAATTAGCAACCTAAGTAATTGTCTTCATTAAGAATGGATTGATTCAATGTCAGATGAACATCAGGAATTTTCGGGGCGGAGCACCGCCGAAGCAGCGATTAAGGCTTGTGAAGCCTTTGGAATAACACGGTCTCAGCTAGATTTCCGAGTTGTATCGGAGACGGGAGAAGGATTAGAACGAAAAGTTTTGATCAACGCTAAGGCTAAAGAAGGAGTTGAGGCGTCTAGCCAAGAAGAACCAAGAGGACCCAGGAAATCTAGGGGTGAAAGAGGGGGCCGTGGAGGAGAGCGCCGAGATAATCGACGTGACGACCGAGGTGAAAATCGAGGTCGAGGTCGAGGGCGAGGGCCCAACAACTCCCGTGGAAGAGACCAGGCTAGCGAAAATGTCGAAGAGCTTCTTGAGTTGGCTCCGGCAGAGGAAGTTGTGGCTACAACTGCCGAAGTCGAGAATAAAGAAGAGAAAAACTATTCTGAGAGAGCCAAAGTCGCTATGGGGGTTCTTGAGGAGATCTTTAGGTTCTGCAAATTCGACATTAAGCCGAATCTTATTCATGACAAGCCCGATGAGCTTCAGATTGCGATGGTCGGACCCGATTCTCAACGAATGATAGGTCCCCGGGGCGATACCCTGTTGGCAGCACAGTTTTTGGTAAACAGAATTGTCGCTCGTAAACTAGAAGGGGAACAGATGGTGGTGCTCGACGCAGCGAATTACCGTGAGCGACGTATGAGTGCGTTGGAAGAATTGGCGGTTAAATTGGCACAAAGAGCGGAAAAGGACCAAAAGATTGTGCGGCTGAGCCCAATGTCTCCTCACGACCGTCGTGTATTTCACCAAACCTTGAGTGAAATAGGTGGGGTGCGTACCGAATCGCATGGAGATGGAATTTATAGAAATCTCCTTATCATCCCCTCAGCATACCAAGCGGCTAACTAGTTCTAAGGAATCTTGATCTTCATCGTGGGGAACTTTCGTAGTTTCCAGGGCATCGTTAAATTCATGCGTAATCGTCAACTTCAGTTGTTTATTATCATCGCCGCTTTGGTGGCCATTTTGGACCAATGGACAAAGTGGTTGGCGATCGAGCATTTAACCCATGCGTTCTCTGCGCAAACATCGGGATTAGGTCCTGCCGAGAATTTTAGTGAACGGCTTGATCGATTTCTTTGGCTGACTCACCCACTCCGCAGTGGTTCGGTGGAAATTTTAAAAGATTTTTGGCATTTTCGTTACGTTGAAAATCCAGGTGCGGCGTTTGGCTTTTTGGCGAGTAGTTCTTCTAGCCTACGAACACCGTTCTTTTTAATTGTTACCATTTTGGCCATGGGTTTTGTGCTCATGATGTATAAGCAAAGCGAGCCGGAACAGCATCTTTTCAGAATTTCATTGGCCTTGGTATTTGGCGGGGCGATTGGCAATTTTCTGGACCGGGTTCGGTTGGGCTATGTTATCGATTTTATTGATTGGCATTGGTACAACGAATTTACCTGGCCGACGTTTAATGTCGCAGATGCAGGAATCTCTATCGGTGCCTGCCTTCTTCTTGTTGTAATGCTGCGTGAAGGTGTCGAGGGTTCGGATAAGGCTTCCGAGCCTCCTGCTCATAAGGAGGAGTAAGCGCTATGTACCCTGTTGTCTTTTCTACTGATCTTTTTGGACTTCTGGATAAACCATGGTCATTACATTTCTATGGGCTTTTGATCGCGATTGGTTTTATGACGGCTATGTTGATGGCAAAGCGTCAAGCTGAGCGAGAGGGCGAGGATGGTGAGGAGATTGTTGATATTGCTTTCTATTTGCTCCTTTGGGGCTTGGTCGGGGCAAGAGCCATTTTTATTTTAACGCAGCTTGAACGATATATGAGTTCTCCACTGGACGTGCTGATGTTCTGGAAGGGGGGACTTGTCTTTTACGGCGGAATTATAGGGGCTGCTTTTTACCTCATCTATTACAGCCGGCGATATGGTTTACCTTTCTTTAAGTTTGCGGATATTTTTGTACCTTATTTAGCAATGGCAGCGGTGTTCGGGCGGATGGGCTGTTTATGTGCGGGGTGTTGCTTCGGCAAGCCAACCGATCTCTTTTGGGGAATCCAATTTCCGGTGGGTTCCATGGCCCAACATGCACATATGGGCGCGGGGCTAGTGGGAGTGGGGGATTTGTCTCTGGCGGTGCATCCTACGCAATTATACGAGGCAGGTGCTGAACTGGTTTTATTTGCTACTTTAGCTTGGGTTCGCGGCTTTAAAAGTTTTCACGGCCAATTACTGTTAATTTGGCTAAGTGCTTATTCAGTCATTCGGATTCTAATTGAGATAGTAAGAGGGGACAAAATTCGAGGTGTTTATCTCTTATCAACCTCTCAGTATATATCGATCGGAATCATACTTGTCGCCATTGGACTCCTCTTCCATTTTAGAAGAAAGAGTCAGGCGATCCTCAATTAGAAAAATGACTAGAGTCCAGTTCGGCTCGGTTCTCAATTTGAGAAAAGTAAAATATGGATGATATCATGCTGTGTTAGTCGGCTACGAGAGCCGTAACTGGTTTTGGCGGGCTGGATAGAATTTTAGTTTCCTTCAGATTGGTCATATTACATGAGCCCTGGAAGGTAACGCCCTTGGCAATCATTAATTCCGGAGTGGTTATATTTCCAACCACTTTTGCCGGAGCATTCAGTTCCACCGAGGACTGAGCCTCGATATCTCCCCCGATCTCGCCATTTACCACAATCTGCCCAACTTTGATGGTGGCTTGAATCCGAGCACTCTGTCCAATAACGAGAACATCAGAGGTTTGGATTTCGCCCTTAAACTTACCGTCAATCCGTACCGTACCATCAAAAACAAGTTTCCCCTCGAAACTACTTTCGGGGCCGAGAATGGTGTGCACATCGTGGACATTGGTGGCAGGAGCCGTGGTATCTTTTTTTAGCACAATGTACCTCCTTTTATCCTTCGCTATCATGTAGGACAGAGAATAGCCAAGCGACAAAGCCCTCGCGCATCCATAGACGAAGAGAATGCTGGTACGCCTCTTGGGTTTGTAGCAAAAAAATGTTCGTTCTTCAACGAATTGATTGACTGTACTCGACCTGTTTGGCATGCAGCCCAGGTTATCTAGGTGTGTATATGAATTACAAAATCGATTCGAACTCAGATACGATAGTGGCTTGCTCAACCGGAAATGTTGATGGGGCTATTGCTATTGTCAGATTGAGTGGACCCAAGGCCCTCGAAATTTCGCGTAACGTTGCCCCAACGAGCAAGGTTCGTGACTCCCACCGGTTTTATCGGGCGGCTATCTTTGAAAGGGCAGAGCATATCTTAGATGACGCAATGGTTGTCGAAATGCATGCTCCGCGGTCGTACACAGGGGAGGATATGGTTGAGCTTCATCTTCACGCGTCACGATATATTGTCGAAACGTTAGTGGAACGGCTGGTTAGTTTGGGAGCAAGACTTGCGAAACCGGGCGAATTTACTTTGCGTGCCTTTCTAAGTGGGAAGCTGGACCTGATGCAGGCCGAGGCGGTCAGTGATTTGATCGGCTCGCAAAATGAAGCAGAACAGAGAGCGGCTACCCGACAGTTAAAAGGCGGGATCTCCGAGAAGGTTGGCGCTTGGCTGGAAAGCCTTGAAATACTGCTTGGTCAGGCGCGAGCTGCCCTAGATTTCCCGGAGTACCCAACAGGAAACGGTATCTCCGATAAGGGAATCGGTACGGTTCGGAGGGTAAGCGGCGAATTACAGGATTTTATTGGGCGAATTCGGATTGGTATGCAGACTGGGCAACGGGTCTGTCTGGCAGGGGCTCCAAATGTGGGGAAATCCTCACTGTTTAATTTGTGGGCAGGAGAGACACGAGTCATTGTGGACGAGGAGCCCGGAACGACTCGGGACCCCGTAGAAATCGAAATGCGGGATGGTGCTCTACGCTGGACCCTGGTCGATACAGCGGGGTTCAGACATCATGCTGGACGAATTGAAAAGGTCGGCATCGAATTGTCAACCCGTGCGCTCGCGGCAGCCAATCTGGTTTTATGGTTAATGCCTGCTGACTTGGAGGAGGGCTGGCCTGAGGCGATTGATGGGGATTTATGGATCGTTGGGACTAAGGCAGATTTATGGAGTCCAGAAAAACAAGCAGATTTTGAATCGCGAGTGGTGAAAAGAGGTTATCAATTTGCGGGATGGATTTCGAGCGTAGAAGTAATGGGGCATAGGGGGTTGCGGTCTGAAGTAGTTGGGCATTTATCTTCGGGATATGGTGATATCGATGTTGCGGGTATCGTCAAAGAGAGACATTTCTCGTTACTGGTTCAGGCGAGGGACGCGCTAGCCCAGTTTGAAATCGGCGTTAAGAATCAGATGTCGCTGGATGTTCTCTCTTATGAGTTAGAAGATGCGGCAAAAGCACTTGGTTGCATACTTGGTAACGATGTGGATCTTGAGGTCCTAGAGAAGATTTTCTCGGAATTTTGTATAGGTAAGTGAGCATGGATACGTTGAATTTTGATGTGACGGTAATCGGCGCCGGCCATGCCGGTTGCGAGGCGGCGTTTGCGGTTAGCAGAATGGGAGGGCGCGTAGGTCTTGTGACACTACGCCTCGATCGTATTGCACAGATGAGTTGCAACCCAGCGATTGGGGGAGTTGGTAAGGGGCACCTTGTTCGAGAAATCGACGCGTTGGGTGGGGTTATGGGGCAGGTGGCGGATGCTACCGGTATTCAGTTTCGGCGATTGAATTTGAGCAGAGGTCCCGCGGTTCGTTCTACCCGGTGTCAATCTGATGCCGATAAATATCGTGAGATAATGACCGGTTTGGTTACGGACAATGATAGTATAACGTGTATCGAAGGTGAAGCAGTCAAAATTATTCATGATGGGAAACGTCTCAGCGGAGTTCAGTTAAAGGATGGGCGGACCATTGTTTCGAATGCGATTATTATTACCACTGGGACGTTCTTGAATGGACTTTGTCATATTGGTGACGAGAACTTCGCGGGGGGGCGGATAGGCGACAGACCAGCATCATTTCTGTCCGGTTCATTACGAGAGCTAGGTGTTGGCTTGGGTCGGTTTAAGACGGGGACAACGCCACGCTTGGATGCGGATACGATTCGTTGGAGTTCGTTGGATGTTCAATATGGTGATCCGGAAAATCCACGGTTTTCTTTTGACGATGTTGTGAATTCGCTTGAGCAGGTTCCCTGCCACATTACTCATACGAATAAAGCTACGCAAGAAGTTATCCATAAGAACCTCCACCGATCGCCATTATACCAGGGAATCATCAAGGGACACGGTCCTCGATATTGTCCATCATTTGAGGATAAAATTGTTCGGTTTGCCGACAAGGACCGCCATCACGTTTTCCTCGAGCCAGAAGGTCTTTCCTCGAACCGGGTGTATCCGAATGGACTTTCTACGAGCCTGCCCCGGGATGTGCAGGAAGAATTTGTCCATACCATACCCGGATTGGAAAATGCGAAAATACTGCAATATGGCTATGCGGTTGAATATGATTATTCTTATCCGACCCAACTCTATCCAACCTTAATGACGAAGGCTCTTGCTGGGCTATTCTTGGCGGGGCAAATTAATGGAACGAGTGGATACGAGGAGGCAGCGGCTCAGGGATTGATGGCAGGGATCAATGCGCTTCGTTTTGTAGGGGGCGATGCACCTGCGATTATGGGTCGTGAGCAGGGCTATATTGGTGTTTTAATCGACGATTTGGTTACGAAGGGGGTCGATGAGCCATACCGCGTTTTTACGTCTCGTGCGGAGCATAGGTTAACGCTCAGGGAGGCTAATGCGGAGGAACGATTGTTCGGTCTTGCGACGAATTGGGGCTTATTAAGCGGTGAGAGACAGGAGAGGGCACGGGATCGGCAGGTTCAGCGTGAAAGACTTCGCGACCATCTAAAAGCAACCAAGGTGGGGGTTGAGCTGCGCCTGAAACTTGGAATTGATTCGGCCGGTGTGGTTGGCTCCAGCATCGAGGATTTGTTGAAGAGGCCTGAAGTTTCAATTGGTATGCTCTTATCTGATTCGGTGCGCTGGGACCCAATGGTGCAACGGCAGGTTCAGGAAGAGGTCAAGTATCATGGCTATATTGTGCGGGAGAAAAACGAAATTAAGAGGCTCGATCGACTGGAAAAGTTGCGGATGCCCAAAGGGATGAGCTATTTGGAGACGCCGGGATTATCAAACGAATTACAAGAAAAGTTAACGGAAATTCGACCTGAGACACTGGGCCAGGCGAGCCGAATTCCGGGGATGACGCCGGCAGCCATAGCGCTCTTGCGTGTACAAATCCAAAAACATGCGTCGGATTAGATTGTTTCACGTGAAACAGGAGGTCGCTCTTTCCCATCCGCGCCGCCAATCGGTGTTTTCGGCTTAACTGCCCCGTTCGTCTGGGGCCCAATGTTTCACGTGAAACGAGAAACTAGGAATATCATGTTCGAGGAACTAACCACATTTCACGGCCACGGTGTCGCCCTCAAATGCTGGGCTCACTGGAAGGTCCTGTTGAAATGGAACCAAAAAATCAATCTTACTTCCATTACATCGGACCGGCAATCTGAGCAGCTCCACTATTTAGATTCACTGCAGGGGCTTCCCTACATAATCGGCGAGCGTGTTTTAGATATCGGTTCTGGCGCGGGATTTCCTGGTATTCCCCTAGCGATCGCCACTCCCACGATAAATTACACTTTATTGGAGCCCCGGCGAAAACGAGTATCATTTCTCCGAACCGTCAAGAGTAGATTAGGCTTGTCAAATGTGGAAATTATAGAGGGTAGGTCCACCGACGAAGTGAAGGACCGCTACGATACCGTCGTGACTCGGGCAACCTTTGCCACGGACGATGACCTTACCAACTGTCTAAAATGGGTCAATGATTGTGGAAGCTTAGTCCTCTACCGTGCCATTGACGCAGAGACCCTGCCGGGTGCTGTGCGCAAGCGTTACACGCTAAACAAGCATGTACGAAGCCTCGACATAATAAATAAAGCGATTCACTCTCCATAGTCTTTGCAGCACACCACGCTTTGCAGTAAAAGAAAGACTCATTCGACCTAGGAAGAGAACATGGCACACATCGTCGCGGTAGCTAATCAAAAAGGCGGCGTAGGTAAAACGACCACCGCCGTTAATCTTTCCGCGGCCTTAGCGGCCGCCGAGGTAAAGACACTGATTATCGACATGGATGCGCAAGCGAATGCATCGAGCGGGCTTGGGATTTCCGCTCAGCCTCTGGAGTCAAGCGTCTACGCCGCCTTAGAAGGTACCCTGGATATATCACGGCTCATTCATCCGACAGCGATGCCTAAACTTGATCTCATCCCATCGGGACCAGATCTTTATGGAATCGACATTCATCTCGCGGGAATAGAAGAGCCCCTGACACGATTAACAAGATGCTTAGAGGATATTCAGACCGCCTATGACGTGATTCTTATCGATTGTCCGCCATCGCTCAGCCTTTTAACCCTCAATGGTTTGTCGGCCGCAAACTCTGTGCTGATTCCTCTCCAGTGTGAATACTATGCGCTAGAAGGCCTGTCTCAGCTCCTACGCACAATCGAGTTGGTCAGAGCCGGTCCGAATCCAGGTCTGGCCATCGAGGGGCTATTATTGACCATGTTTGATGGTCGTAACAATCTCGCTAGGCAAGTGGAACTCGACGTTCGCAACAACTTCGGTGACCAAGTGTTTAGTACGATGATTCCTAGAAATGTCCGATTGTCAGAAGCACCTAGTTTCGGAAAACCAATCGTACTATATGACATCCATTCGCGTGGGTCGAAGAGTTATCTGGAGTTAGCCCAAGAGTTTCTATCTAAATCGGGTCCGGCCACAACCCACTATACCATGCCAGCAAAAGCGGAGATAAATGAAAATGAATGTAGAGGGTGAGAACGGTAAACAGCGCAAGGTACTTGGGAGAGGCCTAGCAGCCTTAATCCAGCCGACAAACAATTCCCCAGCCCAAACCCATCGCCACAGTGGTCTCGAAACCCTACCTATCGAAAGGTTGTTTCCGAACCAGTCTCAGCCACGAAAGCATTTCGAGAAGGACGCACTGGAGGAGCTAGCAAATTCGATCAAGGCACAAGGAATCCTCCAGCCTATTTTGGTACGAAAACTGGAAGCTGGTTACGAAATAATCGCCGGTGAGCGCCGATGGCGCGCCGCCGGCCTCGCAGGGCTTAAGTCGATTCCGGTAATCATCAAGGATTATAACGACCGAGATGCGCTGGCTGTAGCGCTGATCGAAAATATTCAGCGTGAAGACCTCGATGCGATCGAGGAAGCCCAAGCGTATTCCGGTCTCCTGAGCGAGCATGGTTTCACCCAAGAAGCGCTCGCCACGGCCCTCGGAAAGAATCGGGCGACCATCGCGAATAGCCTACGCCTCTTAAAACTTCCGCAACCGGTACTCGACCTTCTCGGTTGCGGGGACCTCACGGCGGGACACGCACGTGCACTGATGACGGTTAAGGACGAAACTAAAGTTGAAAGATTGGCGCGGGATGTGGTTGACCGAAAAATGAGTGTGAGGGATACCGAGTCGAAAGCAAGGGCGCTTAACAAAGCGACTAAGCCCCAAGCGTCCGCGGAGCCGGAATCGCTTTCTGGACGTGCGGTTGAAGAAAAATTAATGCAGGCCCTAGGCACAAAGGTTCGGCTGGTTCAACGCAGGGGAAAGGGTCGTGTCGAAATTGTTTTTCACTCCCTCGACCAGCTCGACGACCTTATCGACCGGTTACTTAAATAAAGTTGGCTCCTCTATGAGCATTCAAAGTATTCAGAATCCAAGTTAGACGCAACCACCACAAGTCAAGCAAAACCAGTAACAGAAAGAAGTGGTTCCGTAACCACCTTCGTGAAACCGCGCCGTCAGCTATTGGCGAGAAAGTCTTGAGGGCTCTCGAGCGAACGGATGGAGGTTCGCGGTGGGGCCCCAACTGCCTAACGAGGAACGGCCATTACATCGTGGGGGCGCATCGCCTTATGTTTGCAGGTGGTTTACGAAGTGGCGGAGACTCACATTGGGATCGAAGTTGGCTACGCTATCGTGAATTACAAGAAGTGTATCCAGGCGCCTACTTTGATGGCCTGTGGCATGATTTGGAATCGAAACTCGGCAGCCGTGATATTGGTATTTGGCTTTTTTAAACAGGCCTGGACGGCACTCCTTTGGTATTCTGGCTTTCACGCCCCAATGTTAGTCTTCAATGTTAGTCTCCTTGGAGCGTCCACTTCGCGGCGCCAAATATCGGAAAGGTTCCGATGAGAACCATGAGCGGACAGGACATCTAGCCATTTGTCATGGAAGATGGGGGGGCCTATAATACTTACCTAATCGCCCTTTTCGGGGACGTCTTATTGTTGTGGGAGGCATAAGAAACGGTTCTTGAAATGGTGGTGGCCATGATTTTTGGTCGCGTACCCGGTAAGAATAGAAGTTATATGTTAAAAGTTCTCAGTTCTATTACGGGTATCTATATTCCGTCTCGATTTGCGATGAGCTATGCTAGTTTTCGAATTAAGGCCTTAAATCCACTTGCGCGGTTCGTCGACGAACGCTTCAAAAGTAAGGACGGTCCCTCGCCTTACCCGCTCTAGATTCAAGGAGTCTCATTCTTCTGGCTATCCGTCGAAGCGAAGTGCGGCCACTGGCATGCCAATTCGTTCTCGTATCGCGCCGTACACCCTCTGTGGGTGTTTGCTAACTTTGTTGTTTTCTCCAGGCTAGAATTATTACGCGAACCACGGGGGAAGGGAAGGACGGGCAAGGGGAAACTCGAAACAGTTTTGGATATAACCGGTAAGGAGGCTGTAAATAACGGTAGCTCCACTATCGGATTAGCGGGCTTTTGAGAAGGTAACTTTGAATCTTGGAATTTTGTTTTAGAAGAGCTTGGTGATTGTTGTGGAGATGGCTATTGTTCTTTTCTCCTTCAGTTTGGACCGAAAGCATGAGTCCGAAATTACATAACGGCCGCAGAAGTATGTAAATCTGAATTGACCTTCACACCTGAGGCGCCTAGCGGAACAATGCGAGCGGGGCGAATTGATAACACCGACAGGGAAGAAGATTCAATCAGTGCCGTGGGAGCGGCCGTCAATACTCGTGGCTTCCATCCAAATTTTAAGAATCCCGATGAAATGATTTTCTCTCAGGGCTTCGGGCCCAGTTTTCACCCGACAGCAATTGCGGATTTTACGTATTGTGACACTCTTTTGTTACGGGTTTAACGCTTATCGCAGGTGTGAGGAAGACTGAGGGGCTTTTGCTACACAAATTGCGGACAGAATTGACCAATACGACTGACCGTTGTACTGAAAGTTGTGATGGTAATATTCTCGGGCCTTAGGTTGTTATGGAAATATACAATTATCGTAGTGGAGCCGCTGGCCAAAGAGGGCAACGTGCGGTGGTAACGTTTCCTTATTCGGACTAGTCATTTGAGATTTTTGTAATGATTCACCAAAAGCTCTCAATCGTTATGATCGCCCCCTGTGCATTTCCGACCAGACAAGGAACACAGATTTTTATTCGAGATCTTGCGAAGGCTTTAAGCCTTTCGGGGCATGAAATTCATCTAGTTACTTACGGACATGGTGAATACGAGGAAGACTCAGAGTTTTTTATACACCGGACGCCCCTAATTGATACTGGATTGCGGAGTGGGCCGCATCTACTAAAGCCAGTTGTAGATATCGCCCTCTATCTCTTGGCTCTTAAAGTGATCGCAGGTTACGATTGTGATATTATTCATGCACACAATGTAGAGGGATTAGCGATTGGTGCAATACTCAAAATCCACACCAAGAAGCCACTGGTATACCATTCCCATAATTGTTTGAGTCTTGAACTTCCTACCTACTATAAATTCACGCTGATGAAATTTCTTGCCTCTGCTGTTGGTGAGTTATTTGACCGTCTACTTCCCCGGATTGCGAACCGAGTCATCGTTTTTAATCCTGAAAGTGCGGAGCTTCTGATGGACCAAGGAGTTCCGAGAGAAAGAGTCAAAGTGATTCCCCCCGGACTTTGGTTAGAAGATATCGTTGATTGTGAAAATCAATTATTGCTCTCTGTTTTGAGGCAGCAATGTGGCGAAGGCTTTCTCCTTTATGCAGGGAACCCTGATTGCTATCAAAACCTCGAACTGATGTATGAAGCGGTGAAGCATGTTTGTACAGAAATTCCAGCAAATTTGGTCATCGCTTCTTCGGAACCCAAAAGTACGTTTCTGAAGCTGTTTGCGAATTCATCCAAGGACCTAGAAATTAACTATGTGCAAACTTCGAGTTGGGATGAATTACGCTGTCTTTTCCATCTAGCCAAAGTTGGCTTATGTCCGAGAGTGCTTCGAGGCGGTTTTCCCATCAAAATCATTAATTATTTAGGAGGAGGACTGCCCATTGTTGCTTGTAGAAAATCTCTCGACTCTTTGGACGGTTGGCCTGGGATTGAATTGGTAGAGGACTCGCCCTACGCCTTTGCAGCAGGAATTGTGAAACAATGGAATTCTGACCATGAACTAAACGAACACAACAAGATCCTTGCTATGTTTGATATCCGAAATCAGACGACGGCATATGATGAGCTTTATAAGGAGCTTATAAATTAAAGTACTGAGATGTCTATTCTCGAAACCTGGTAGAAGAAAGGGGGATTAGGAACGAATTTCCTTAAGCAGTGCTTCTCGCATTGTCTCTCTAGGTGGTTGGCGTCCCGTCCATATCTTGAGTGCGGCCACACCTTGTTCCAGAAGCATCTTCCATCCTTCAATGATTTGGCAGTCAGCCCTAACAGCTTCTTTCAAAAACGGCGTCTCAATGGGCTGATAAATCATATCAAATGCAATGGTGCCCGATTGTACTTTAGACCAATCGAGATCGTGCTCCTCTCCGTTGCTCCCGACGGGAGTTGCTTGAATGATGAGCTTAGACGAACTCATTATGTCAGAAACTATCTTTTTGTCTGAGAGCGTGGCGGTTCGTCCGGGGAACTGTGGTTTAATGGAATCCAAAAAATCACGGGCTTTGTCTGGGTTGCGAGCGACAACGTTGATTGTTGCTCCTATGGAATCCAATGCTACTGCGGCAGCTCGTGCCGCACCTCCGGCACCGATAATCAATGCAGAGCTTTCGCCTGCGTAACCAAGCTCTTCGAGGGGTTTAATGATGCCGTCGATATCGGTCAATGCACCATGAATCTCGGAGCCATATCGCCATAGTGTATTTACCGCACCAGCCTTGGCGGCATGTTCACGTAGTTCCACGGCATCTAAGAACTCGGTCTTCAATGGGGTGGTAATATTAAGACCAGCCCATTTTCCGTGCCGAATCTCTGCGAGCAACAATTCCTTATCCTCAGGTTTTGTTGGCCGCAGGCGATACTCTGCATTCATATTCAATTCTGCAAATGCCGCGTTATGCATGGCCGGCGATGGCGACTGATCGATCGGATCCCCCACAAGTGCATAAGCAATCTTTGGTGGCATTCTATTTCTCCAAGTGTTTTCGGGTGGAACCTAAATATTGCTGCTATTGTTTCGTATTCTCGAAAATTTCTCGAGCACCCCTAATATCCTCTGAAATTTGGGAGCGCAACGAATCTACGTTGTCAAAACGCCTTTCTCCTCTTAACCGAGTCAAAATTTGTATGACCATGAACTCACCATAGAGATCTTTGCCCACGAAGTCTAGGATGTGAATCTCTGTTTTCAAACCACCTCGATTAAACGTAGGCGCGAATCCAATATTTACAACACTGGGCATTTTCCCGAAAGGTCCTAAGGCCCAGGCAGCATAAACACCAGCCGGCGGTAGTAGTTCATTGTCGGGCTGCAAGTTTGCCGTTGCAAAACCAATTGCTTTTCCCCGACCGTCGCCAGGGGAAATTGTACCAGCGAGTTCAGGAGGCCTGCCCAATAATAATCGAGCTCCCGGAATGTTGCCCTCTGCAATAAATTCTCTGATTTTAGTGGAAGAGACGACAATTCCTTCTACGCGAACAACCGGTAGCGCGTGAACCTCAAAACCGAGTTTAGCTCCTGCCTGCCGAAGAGTCTCCACATTTCCACTTTGTCCCGCGCCAAAAACGAAGCCATCACCGACGACAACATGCCGCACGTTAAGTTGTTTGTAGAGAATCGTTTCAATAAAATCCTGTGGTTTTGTGCTTGAAAATTCCTTGGAAAAAGGAAGAATTTCGACTTTTGACAACCCACACGCCAATAGCCGTTTTTTTCTGGCCTCAATGGTTTCCAACATTTTTGGAGCGTAGCTAGGCGCCAAAATTTTCGCAGGATGTGGGTCAAAGGTGAGGCCTAGGGCAGAGAACGTGTGTTCCCGGGAGAGGTTGAGCGTTCGATTGAACAATACCTGGTGACCCAGGTGAACGCCGTCGAATACCCCGATCGCGACACAGCTAGGAGGGGGGGGAGGCATGGGAGGCTTTGGTAATATTTTGCTCATTTCTATATCTAAGGCCACCAGAAAGGTCACATGTGAATGGGACTACCCATCGCTGCATGCGCCGCCTCCAGAAGCGCTTCGGGAAGCGTTGGGTGGGCATGGATGGTGTGGGCCAGTTCCTCAGTGGTGCATTCTAGTTGTAACGCGACCGTCGCCTCGGAAATCAGATCCGTAGCCCGTGGTCCAATAATATGTATTCCAAGAATCTCGTCGTATTTGGCGTCCGAGACGATCTTCACGAATCCCTCGGTATGGCCCATGATTCTTGCTTTACCTATCGCAGAAAAAGGAAATTTACCGACCCGGAGATTATAGCCCATTTTTTTGGCCGCGTTTTCAGTCAGGCCCACACTTGCGACCTCTGGCTCGGTATAAGTACAGTTAGGGTTCTTGAGGTAATCGATAGGTTTTACCGCTTTACCCTTGATGTGGTCGACGGCCAGTATCGCTTCTGCGCTCGCCGTGTGCGCTAGTTGAGGCGTCCTAACGATGTCTCCAATAGCGTAGATACCGGGAACGTTTGTCTGCATAAGACCGTCAACTTTGACGAACCCGCCATCATCTATTTCCACTCCAGCTGCGTCGAGTCCGATTGACTTCGTGACTGGGGCCCTGCCCACGGCCACAAGAATAATTGAGGCTTCTAGTGTTTTTTTACCTTGTCCCATTTCGACTTCCGCCACGACCATCTCGTTTTTGACGGTTGCGGACGTAAGCTTTGCGCCTGTTATGACCTCTATGCCTCTCTTTTTATAGCATTTGGCCATTTCTGCACTAACTTCTTCATCTTCGATGGGAAGTACTCTATCCATCATTTCGACGACTGTGCACTTCGTCCCGAAGCGATGGTAAACGGAAGCGAATTCCATTCCCACGGCTCCAGCTCCCAAGATGATCATGGATTCGGGCGGTATTTTCAATTCAAGGACTTCGTCGGACGTTAGAAAATTCTTACCATCGATCTTCAAGAATGGGACCTGCCGAGGCACGCTACCGGTAGCCAATACAATATTTTCTGAC
This sequence comes from Myxococcota bacterium, assembly GCA_036339465.1. Taxonomy (GTDB): domain Bacteria; phylum Myxococcota; class XYA12-FULL-58-9; order XYA12-FULL-58-9; family JABJBS01; genus JAYZAY01. Next base: position 21,334 of record JAYZAY010000030.1, read on the forward strand.
TGTAGTTCCTCGGTGCCCTCGAGCCCTTTAACACTCACGATATTGCTAGATTTGAGGCTTCCGATTCCATGAAAGACATCAATCTTATTTTTTTTCATTAAATAAGAGACACCTGCAGCACTCTTACTGACTATCTGTCGCCTGGATTTTTGCACCGCAGCGAAATTAAATTCGAAACTCCCCTTAATTAAGCCGTTCTTAAGAGCGTTCTTTGTTTCTTCCATGACGTCAGCGGAATGAAGAAGGCTCTTTGTGGGGATACATCCCCGCAGTAAACAAGTTCCTCCTAGTTTTTCGTCTTTTTCGACAATGGCTGTTTTCAAACCCAAATGTGCTCCGCGGATTGCTGCGACATATCCACCAGGCCCGGCCCCAATTATGATTAGATCATAGTTTTTCATTACTTCTGCTATTATATCGTTGCCTAATGTGAGGCAATCTCTTTGGTCAGCCTTTTCTCGGGAATTCACCGGGTAGGGAGGGGGTGAAGTGCTAATGTTTATTGAAATTGGTAGACTAAGAGTGGGTATCCTTCTGCTAGAAGTTGGAAGTTGATGGCCTTTTGCTCGAGTTGCATCCGCTCGTTGGGAGCGAGATTACTTAGGTCGAGCACTTGAGGGAGTCTAAATGATTTTTTTCCGATTTTCAGTTTACCTTTTCCTATGAGTAAACCGGCTTCCTGCCAGGCCGTGTTGGGTAGTCTAGAAAAGTCATTATGATTTTGGCTACTTTCAGCCATACGGAGGAAGCGTTTTGCTTTTGCCAGCAACTTCTTGTTTTTTTCTTCCGTAAAAATATCAACCTTAGTTCGATAGATCTGAGGGTTAAATGGGTTTTGGCGTTCCGCATATGAGAGGTTTTTTAGTGCCTCGGAATTTTTGCCGCGCCGTTTGCTTATCCGGGCAGCGAGCATTCGTAAGTCGTAATTTCGAGGGTAATTTAGCAGCCCCGTCGCAATTACCTGCTCTGCAAGCGAAATTCGCTTTTCTCGCAAAAGGATTCTCCCGTATCTGTAAGCCAAAATGGACGGACGCGATTGGGTTTGGGTCCATGCTTTGCCGTATTCAATCAGAGCGGCTTTATATCGTTTCTGTTCTTCGAGTAGTGCTCCTAACCGTGTGTATTTTTCGTTTCCACGATGCTTGAGTTCATATTTTTCTTGTTTCTGTGGAGTACGATCTCCATTTTGAAATATAACTTTTTCGGGTTGCACACCCGGCGATCGCTGAAAGCTTCGAGTTTTAAGGTATTTTCTCCAGGCCTTCTCCAAGCCGGAAACCTTGAATGTCAACAATTCTGTTAGAACCCGATTTAGGTCCCCATGCTTACCGACCTCGGTTAACAACTGGGCAATAATTTGGGGGCCGTGAACTTTGTAGAGCCACTCGATCACTGTGAAGACTTCCGCAAAAGCCAAAGCAGCCGACTCTTGAGAGGGCAGCTTGGCCATGGAAGGGTGCATTGCATCGAAGGAGATTAATTCGTTTTTTTCAACGGCCGCAGCGAGTAGTTCTTCCGAGTAGGATTGGAGGCCCCGGCCAGGTGCGCCATTCCAAGCCGTTTCGAAAAACTTTGCTATACCTTCGTGAAGCCATATGGGAATATTGTTGTGGGACTTTTTGGAAACTAGAAGATGGATGAATTCGTGAACGATGGTATCGGCCCAACCATAGCCCCCCTTGGTTGATAGGGGTGAAATGATCATCAAACGGTGATACTTACAAACCGCTATGGTTCCGCTTGCTCTGATTTCCCCGACGCTTAATCCTGTTGCGCGAGCCAATCCTATTGGATTGGGATAGATATCCACTGCTATTTTAATCTTTTGTTCCGCAGGAAAAACATCGAGCAAGTTTCCCAACCGATGATATGCCTTTTCAAGGACATCGAGGGCCAATTCTGCCACAATCTGGTCTTTTCCTATGAAATTAATCCTAAAATGTTTACTCTCGATTACTTGGAAATCTACAGCGTAATAATTTGGGCCAACAATGTTTGGGAATTCTAGGTGAAGCTCAGAGTCTGGGCTCATTGTCTGTGCGAGATGGAGCAGGCTATAGGCTTCTTGATGAAATCCTTGTGCGCTTTGTACGGCCGCCGTTGCCACGAGTATATTGGGGGTGATTACTTTTTCGGTCAGAAGCCTGAACGCGAGCTTTTCAGCTTTTTCGAGTTGCCACTGTGAAAGTTCCTTGAATACTCCCCCCACTTCGCCGGATCCCGCGAGAATGCTGGAGGGGCTACTCAAGTAAAGAAAAAGACAAATGAAGGAACTCCTAAGTATAATCATTCTACTAAGTCTCGGTAATATTCTCGAACACTGTCTTCATAGTCTTTAGGCGCCTTTTGCTTTGCTGCTTCCATCAATGCTTTTCTGAAGGCAGCAGTTTCTTGCTCTTGTATGGCTTTGGGAATTTCCACATCTGTTTTTTCCGAGGGATTGAAGCCTGAAGGTTGTCTACCGAAACTCGGGTTGTTCATAGCAAAGGGCATGGGCATACCTTGCCCAGGTGTCTGAGAAAGTTTTTGTTGCAAGTTTTGTAGATGCTCAAGAGCTTGTCTTTGTTGGCGGTTTGCTTTCGCGAGATTCTTTTGTTCAAGAAACATATTGGCCTGGTTCATGGCTCTTTGAGCTTGTTCTAAGTTTCGCCTTTGCTCGTCGTTCATGATGGGTGCCTCTTGGTCGATTTGTCTCAAAGCTTGTCTTAGTTTTTGTAAATCAATCCCAAGTGATTTCTGATGATCCGCCGATTGACCAATTCTCTCGTTGGTTTTTGGGGGTAATAATTTTGAGGGGGGGGCAAAGAGCTCCTCTAACAATTGTATGAACTCTTTGAGCTTTTCATTCGCCTTCTTGATTACTTTTCCGAAGAGTTTTTGGTCCCGACTCGCCGGGATTTTTTGAATGTGTCGCAAAATCTGTGGGAAAATCCCTTTAGCGTTTTGGGCAAGCTCAAGAGCATCGGAGTAATTGGTGGATTCCACTAGGAGTCGAATATCGACAGTGTATTGCCTTAACTTAAAAAGCTGCTCCAAAAGAGTTTGATTCATCCCGGGGATGGCACTGCTTTTTTCTACTTTTCTAAGTACCTCTTCTATTAAATGCATTAATTTTTCTTTGAGCCCTTTTTCTGAACCGCCGGATTTTTCGAGCGCTGTTTTTCTGTACTCCTGGAGCAATTTTTTCGTGTTTTCTGAAATATTTTGCTGCTTCGTCTTAATATCGTTTAGATCTCGTCCTAAAGTATCTAAGGCTTGATTTAGGGCAGTATATCGCTCTGATGTCGGTTCTTCATGCATTTTTATAACCGCTTCAACCATCGATTCTAACGATTTTTCAATTTCTTCTAAGTGTTGCTTGGCGTCCTCAAACCTGCCTTCTTGCAAGGCTTTTTGAAAATCCTTGAAATGATTCGCCATCTCGTTGAGTTTCATGGCTTCTCGGTTTCTGTATTCGGTAGGTAGACTTTTCTGCAGTTCACCCATTCTCTTGAATAATTCGACGATAGATTCTTGGATTTCATCCATTCGTTTTTCGAGTAGTTCTTTCGTGCGAGGATCCTTAGAGTTCGTGAATGACTCTAATAATGCTCTCATATCGTTTTGTCGCTGGAGCATACTTGTTGCTTGTTCTTTTAAGCGAGCTACCCGTTCGGTATTCAATAAATCTTCAAGATAGATGAGGTTGGTTTCGAGCTTAGAAATAGAGAAAATTTGTTGGTCACGTACTAAGTTCTCAAGCCCTCTGCCTTGATTGATATGGTAGTTCTTAAGGACTTTCTTGCGGGCGTTTTCGATTCGCTTGAGGTTTTTCTGCGCATTGAAAAAAGCCTGGAGGGTCTGCGTTAACTCAGAGTCGATCAATTCTACGTTTTCAAGGAGTAAAGAGATATTTTCGTCGAGGCCTTTGAGTTTCTTTAATATCTGCTCTTGCTGATTGAGAATTTGTCGAATTTCATCCTGAGATAAGGTGGAATGAGATACCAGCTCGTCAGCAAGGAGTTCGACAATTTGGGTGACGAGCTGCCGTTGAGTTTGATGTATTTCGTCCTTTGTTTTATTGGGGTCAAATATCGTTATTTGGCGATGCATCGTTTGGGCTGATTTTGGGCCGCTGACCCGATCATTATCCAGCGCTTCGATATAAATAGAGACTGATTGCCCTGCGGTTAGCTCATATTCAATGGGGTTGAAATGGTAACGTCCGTTGAGTTCCTTTCGCGTTCGCCCACTTGTTAGTGGGACAGTTCTAAGTGGTTTATTTGGATTTTGAAGCTGAAAGAAAACATTTGATAGCCCAAAATCGTCCGATGTTTTCCATTCGATCCATAGCCCTTTTGGATCTCTCAATTCCACATCCGAGGTTGGGAAAGTCATTTTGATTTGAGGGGGCCGGTCCTCTTCGAGTCGAATGTTGTAGCGAGTCGAATCTTCGATGATTGTTCCGTCTAGCTTGTTGATAACGAACCGGTAGGTGCCAGCAGTTTTTACTTGGAATCTTCCGGAAAGGTTCCGTCTTTTATGGACGGTTAATTTGATGATGTTCTTTTCGACCTGCCCTTCAGGCTGAACTTCAATCTGTGCATTCGCCATTGGAACCATGGTGGTTGCTTTTAGTTCGACCATGGTTCCTCGAAGGGCAAAAATATTGCCGTCTGAGCTTTCAAGTCGCACCATCTTTTTCTGGGTGTACTGTGGGTAATTCAAGAGTATGGAGAGATCACTGATGAGGGGGCTGCGGCTAATCTGACGGGAACTCCCTGATAGAATATCTCCAGCAGAATCTCTGAGGTATTCCCCGTATTGTGTTGTGAAGCCGAGGCCAAGGGTCAAAGCGAGAAGGTTCCATGGGCGTTTAAATCGTGGAAAGGAGTTTACGTACTCTCGAAACCGGGTGTGCCAGTTCTGTTGCGCGATCCATTCGCAGGTGAGCTCAATGTGTCGCACCATGAGCTCCCTCGAACCCAGGCTTTCACCGATTGGAGTAAGGATATTTTCGGAGAATTCAATGGCCGAATAGAGTCTGGACTGAAAGGGATGGGCAGCGTTTGTAATGTTTCTTAGGAAAGACTTCCTATTGAATGTGTGCTTGAAAACCCAAAGGATAATGCCAAAGAAGAGGAGGGTTCCAAGAGCCAGGAGGATTTGAGCCGATTGTGGGTACCCATTTTCACCTAGAAAACCGCATAACCCGAGCGATAACAAAAAAACAGGTGCGATATTTACAGTTGCAAATCGGATTAATTCAAGGAACCAGAGGCTGCGGAGAGCACTCAGAGAAGATTCTAGGCGAGAACTTATGATTTCAAGACGTCCTTGGGGCAATTTTCCTTTCCTTTCTTTATGGCGGATATCAAAAGTTTTCCGAAGTTCCGAGAAAATCGGTCGATTTTCACTTTTAATTCATTTTTAGGAAAATTCCACAGTACTTTATGACAACTCGAAAATAGGGCATGGTGCCTCTTCTGCGACACCCAATGGAAATCATATACGAGGCAAAATCGATTATGGAATTCGATGAACTGAAACGGGATATTTTCAAGGCTCTGGAGCGTGCTCAAGGCAATAGAAAGAACTTAGATGAATCTCTAACGGAATTTTTAGGGACTCTTAAAACTCTCCTCTCTGTTGAAATTATTTTGGCTTACGTTGTGCCACCAGGGATTCGGGAGCTGCAACGTGCTCGGGTTGTGGCAGTGGCGGGTGCAAGTTTAAAGAGAGAGGAATACTCCTTTTTGCCCCCTGCATTGGCCGAAGCTCTCATGCAAAGTGCAGATACGCCCGTCCATATTGATGAGACAGGTCTTTCTATGAAGGATATCCTTCCGGTATTGGCCAACAGAGTATTCAAGGGCGTGGCTGTTACGATGCAAGTGGGTAAATGGGTAAATGGCGCCCTTTTCATCGCTGGGGATAATCTCGAACTCTCCGACTCTCTAAATGAGGTTCTAAGATCTGTTGCCAGGCGTCTCGCGGTAGCGATCAATCACCGAACAGCTTACGAGCTTTTGGCGACAAGTCGCCTGATTACTGCGGTTGAATATGCGGGCGAAGCAATTCAAATTACGGATGCAGACGGGTTTATCGAATATATCAATCCTGCGTTTGAAACCATTACGGGGTTCACGGCTCTTGATGTCATTGGTCATCGCTATACCGAGTTTGTTCGCATGGAGGGTGAGGACAAGCTCACTTTCGCCGATTTGAGAGCGGCGCTTGAATTTAACAAGGTTTGGAGAGGGAAATTGGTTGGGTTTCGTAAGGGCGGTGCTCTCTGGTATCAGGGAGCCACGGTCTGCCCCGTTCTGAATGAAGCCCATGACGCGACACACTTCGTATTTATCTTGAGGAATATTTCGTCTCGAATTGAAGCCGAACAAGCCGTTCGACATCGTGAGCGAAGCCTATCTGCCACTTTCAACGCCCTAGGGGCAGCCGTCGTGGTAACGGACCGGGTGGGCAATATTCGAAGAATGAATCCCGCAGCGGAGGTTTTGACGGAATGGAATTCTACACAAGCTGTGGGGAGACCTATTTCGAGGATTCTCGAAATGATAGAGGCCGATAGCCGTAAATCGATAGCGATCGAATGGGAGATGCTATTCAAGGAAGTACAGGAAATCGAATTTGATGTTAGTGGCGTACTGGTCGGGAAAGAGGGTGGGGAAACGCCTCTTTTTATACATACGTCTCCGATTTTGGACGCGGATGAGGGCCTATTGGGGATCGTCTTTATTGGTTATGATCTATCGAAGCAGCAGGCTACGATGCAGGTCTTGCAGGATTCAGAGAAGAACTTTGCGGAGGTTATTGAGCGAAACCCAGATGGCGTTGTGATCACCAAAAATGGGATGATTACCTTCGCCAACAGAGCTTTTGCGCGTACTTTAGGCTACGAGGTTGCGCAGCTGGTGGGACAGACTCTAGAGCAATATGTCCTAGAAGAGGATATGGCACGCTTCGTTCAGTGGTTCTCAGACGATTCCGAAACCCTGTACGAGATTCGGTTCATCGGATTTGATGGAGCACGTGTTAATTTTGAATGTTCGCAACCTCGAGAGGTTAATTTTCGAGGCCAGACCTCGATGATACACATGTTTCGAGATGTTACGGCTAGAAGAGAGATGGAAAATCAATTGATGCTGGCAGATCGAATGGTTTCGGTTGGAACCATGGCGGCAGGGGTTGCCCATGAAGTAAATAATCCTTTGGCATATCTCGCAGCGAATCTAAAATTTCTGGACGAATATATGCCACTTATCAAGCAAAAGCTTTCAGGGGAGGCCTATTCGAGCATTGCTCAAGCCTTGGCGGAAGCTCAGGATGGTGCAGAACGCGTCGAGGGCATTGTGAGAGACCTGAAGCTATTTGCACGTGGGCACCAGGATGAATTCGAAGTTATTGATCTACAGCGCTGTATCGAAGCCGCGATCAAGATGGCTTGGAATGAAGTGCGACACCGCGGACGTTTGGTGAAGCAGTTTGGCGCACCGGTCAAAGTTCGGGGCAATCATGGTAAACTGGTGCAAGTTTTTCTTAATTTGATATTGAATGCGGCCCATGCTCTGCCCACAGGTGAGGCGAGAGCAAACCTTATTAAGATTAGTTTAGTGCGTAAGGAATCGGGGATGGTCTCAATCGATGTATTCGACACGGGTTGCGGTATCCCTCAATCCAAGCTCGATCGGATCTTCGACCCCTTTTATACCACCAAGGAGATCGGAAAGGGCACAGGACTTGGGTTGTCCATTTGTCACAATATCCTGAGTAGCATGGGAGGAACGATTTCAGCCGAAAGCTTGGAGCGACAGTGGACAAAAATCCACATCGAACTGCCCTTGGTGTTGTCGATAGTAGACGACGGTAGTACTGCGCACTTAATTATGCTTCCTAATTCAGAGGCCTTGCCCGAGGAAGCCGAAGACCAATCAAAGTTAAGAATCTTGATTGTGGATGATGAGCCAGTGGTAGCGAAGGCCCTAAAGCGCGCCCTTAGAAAACACGATGTGGAAGTGGTTGGGTCTGGGAAGCAAGCCATCGAAAAGTGGTTTGAGAATGAATATGATATTATGTTTTGTGATGTTATGATGCCAGGTCTTATGGGCTATGACGTTTATCAGGCGATAAAGGACAAGCTTCCTGGAGATGAAAGTCGTTTGCTCTTTATGACAGGAGGGGCTTTTACGCAGGAGTCAGAAAAGTTTCTTGGGTCTTTGGACGAGCACCAGATTATTCAGAAGCCCTTTGATTTTGGTCTAATTGAGAACTATTTGGCGCAAATTCAAGTAAGCCGCTTAAAGAAAGATGCGGTAAAAGATTCGCATTAGCCTACTGTATTGATCCATAGGATGAATGCAGGTTGCTGGAAGTGAGGTTCGACATGGTCCGTTTTCTTGGGATATTTTTTATTGCAATGCCGTTGGTTTTGACGAGTTTTTCTCGGAAAAGTAATGCCGCTGAAACGACAAAAACGATGGTTTTAGTTCTTGTGGACGCTTTGCGCCCAGATCACTTAGGGAGCTACGGTTACTCGAAGGCGACATCACCTAATATCGATAGATTGGCGAGGGAAGGAAGCCGGTATACTCGGGTTTATGCCAATGCACCGTGGACTCGGCCTTCCACGGCCAGTTTCTTGACCGGCCTCAATGCATCTCGACATCGTGCAGAGAGCGCAAAATCAAAATTACCTAAGAACGTTACAACCTTAGCCGAACGATTGAGAAAAAGAGGTTGGGTGACGGCAGGGTTTGTCGCAAATGGGAATGGTGGTTCCTTGGCGGGCCTGGAAAAGGGGTTCCATCTTTTTCGGGACCCAACAAACTATTATACGAAGTCGAAAAGAGGCAAGACATACAATGGCTTGCCAAGGGGAGAGCTGATTGTTGAGGACTCTCTTAAGTGGCTCAAGCGTCAAAAAAACAAGAACGTCTTTCTCTTTCTCTTTTTAGTTGATCCCCACGACCCATATCGGGCGCCGCGCCGCCTTGAAAAGGAGTTTCTTCCGAAAGGGTACAAAGGCAAGGTTCGCAGAACGGCTTTGTGGGAGTATAACAATGACTATTCTCCCCAAGAGCGGGAGGCGATGATTTCCGTATACGATGCTTCAATTCGGTATGCCGATGAGGCTCTAGGGAAATTCTTCGATGGCCTTAAGACACAGGGGCGCTATGACGATTCGACAATCATGGTCTCGGCGGACCATGGAGAAGGTTTTGGGGAACACAACTTCTATCTTCATGCTCACCATTTCTGGGATGAAGTTGTAAGAATTCCCCTTGTTATTAAGGGGCCTCAATTTAAGGCGGGAACAGTAAACAACATGCTTTGTGACTCCATCGATGTGACCCGAACGTTAGCCCAGCTTGGTGAAGCTGTTCATGCTGATCTACCGGGCAACAGCCTTTTAGGAGTTCATGCTCCCGGTAAGGTGGTGATTTCGGAATACAACGAGTTTGGTATCCGCCGTCAGGCGGCAGTCAATGATTCTTACAAGGTGATCTGGCAAAAACCGGTGGACCAGAAACGCTTCTTGGAGGCGGTGAAACGGCCAGAATATTTTCCCTCGGTTTCTATGGATAAAGAAGTCGTTCGGATCTTCAATCTCAAGTCAGATCCGATGGAAAAAAACGATTTGTTGTCCGGTGCCCCAAAAGAAGCTCTGAAGTTATTAGATACATTAAGAGCTTTTGTAAATCGCAGCCGGGAGCAGGGAAGTTAATTCGAGCAATTGCTGTTCTCCCATGGGGATGTTAATTGCCTCCACGCAATGAAGTCTTATTTCTATCAAAATGCTCTAATTTTGAGTTTAGCTCTAACCGGCTTTGCTTGCACGGACCGAGATCGGGCAGGCAGCGCGGAGCCGGTGGTAGGCCGTGTCAATGGTGAGCCAATTCTTGCGTCTGAATTGCAGTTAATGGTTCGAAAAAGGAGAGGAGGTTTAGGTGAAGCAGCGGACCTTTCAATTCCTCCTGACGCAGAACTCAATCGAATCCTCCAATCCATGGTGGATGAACGCCTGCTTGAGCAAGCAGCTCGACAGAAACAAATCGTAGTAGGGAATTCCGAAATCGACAGAGAGATTACTCGACTAAAGCGAGGATGGGCCAATGACGATTTCGATAGCATTATGGCTGGAATCTACGGCGATGAATTGGTGTTTCGAGCTCACCAGCGGAATCGATTGGTGGTCGACAAATACCTACGTAGGCATATCTTTTCTAGGATAGCTGTCCGAGATGGGGAGATAGAGACTCATTTAGAGCAAAATCTAAGCCGCTACCTTTCTCCGGCACGCATTCGTGTTCGTCAAATCCTTCTTGATACCCAGGAGAAAGCATCGAGAATTCACATGGAATTACGTCGTTCAAAGAAAACCTTTGAAGACTGGGCCATCGAAGTTTCGCTGGGGCCCGAGGCAAAAAACGGTGGAGATCTGGGATTTTTTGCCCTCGGGGAGATGCCAGACGTTTTCGAGCGCTGTTTTTCCATGTGGAAGGGACAAGTGAGTGGCGTTGTCAAAAGCGATTTCGGGTTCCATATTTTTAAATTGATAGAGAAACGCCCAGCTCAAACGGAGCCGACTCAAGGTGTACGTAAACGCATTGAGATAGAACTTCGTACTGAAAAAGAACGCACGGCGTTGGGGGAGCATTTATTGAAGCTTCGGGCAAAGGCGGAAATGGAATTACCTGAGGAAGGAAGTTTATATGTGTGGTTTAAGGATTCTTAGGACTGGATTTTTCACCGCTATCACGCTTCTTGTGGGCAGTGGTGTGGGTTTTGCAGGGGAGGTCATTGATCGTGTGGTTGCTGTTATTGAAGATCACATGATTACCTTGAGAGAGCTTGAAGCAAAAGCCGGGCCCTACTTCAATGAATTGAGTAAGGAACTGACGCCGGCCGCTCGGGCAGCTCAGGAAAAAGTCATTTTGTCGAAGATTCTCGATATTGAAATCGGTGAAAAAATCGTCGACGCTGAATTGAAGAAATCACGTGAACGGCTCCGCGTGGGAGAGGAGGATATAGACCGAGCGGTTCAGGAAATCATGCGGATGAACAATCTAGATCGTGAACAATTACAAGCAGCGTTGTATGGCCAGGGGATGACTTGGGCCGAATATCGCAAAAAGTTACGACTTCAAATTGAACGTAGTCGACTCATCCAGGCCAATGTTTCCGGCAACGTAGAGGTTAAAGCCCAAGAGGTGCGCCAAACTTGCTTGGACTCACAAAAAACGATTGTGAAAGAACCCCTTGTTTGTGCTGCCCATATTTTGCTTAGAGTTCCAGACAAGGATTCAGCTCAATTAGTGAAAGAGACCCACGCTCGTGCCTTGGCTCTTCAGTCAGAACTGCGTTCTGGAGCAGATTTTTCAGCGTACGCACTCAAATATTCTGATGATAAAAGCACGCCGGATGGTGATTTAGGATGCTTTGGTAAAGGGGAGATGGTGGGAGAATTTGAGTTGGTGGCTTTGAGTACGTCGGTGGGAGAGATTTCCGAGGTTGTGAAAACCATGTTTGGTTTCCACATTATTAAGGTTCGCGACAGGAAGATACCACAAGGCTCTAATTGTATTTCTGAAGCGGAACTGGCCCCTTACAAAAATAAGCTACAACAAAAGAAATTTGAAGAAGAAATGGGACGCTGGGTGAAGAAGCTTCGGAATAAATTGTATGTAGAAGTTCGATTATAGCTCTTTTCTTCTCTCTTTTTCGGGGAGTGTTTGTCAGCTCATGGCATTCATCTCATTCGAAGGAATTGATATGTGGAAGAAAAACCATCTTGGTCAGGTCGATTTCCAAAAGATTCGTCACAAAATATAGCATGTGAAATCCCGCACTGATTTCGGGTAGCATTCTATGCTTTGCGTGGGGAGTATCTGGAGATTCGCATGAGGTTTTCGGGCAACGAGTCTATGGCCTTAAGCATTGGTTTTCTTGAGGCAATGGTTACTGATGTAAGCTGACTTATACCCTATCCAGCCAGTCTAGGACCCTCTAAAACAGCGACCCTTGCAGTCATTGGATTTTAGGCAGGGTAATTCTAAGCCCTTGGTAACCAGCAGTGGGGAACGAACCCTGGCTGACACGTTGTCTGAAAAAGTAGCTTAGCGATGTCGGCGGCGGGATTGCTCCTACAGGCTCTGGAGGTGGCGATGGCCGAATAGAGTCCTGCAATATTCTTACCCCAATGCTTTAAAGGATAGCCTCAGAGTTTCTTCAGGACTTTTGGGTTTAGGCAAAAAAGAGGTGAGCTAAACGGGCAATATCGTGCGTTCACAGTTTGTGAATTTAATCGGCGTGATTTTTTTGTTTGCCATGATGAGCTTCGGGGATACGTCGTTTAATGGAGATTGCACAGCTTGTGGGCTTGGCGTCTTCTTTGCTCGTTGTTCCCATGCGGGCACTTCTCAATCGTTGGGAACCCGGGAGAAATGTTTTTTCGTTGAAACTCATGAACCGGCTGGATAAAGCAGTTTTCCATAAAAACCTCCCTTCGAGCATTCGAGGGGGTAAGAACGATGTCAAGTGTTTCTGGTGATCATTCGGAGAAGTGAAACATGAAAAAAAAGTCAAAAAGACTGACTCATCTAAGAGCCAGCGGCGAAGTCTCCATGGTTGATATCGCACATAAATCAAATACTGAACGAATGGCAATTGCGGAAGCAATCATTAAGTTGAAGAGTACAACGCTACAAATGATTCAAAATAATACAATTGCAAAAGGGAGTGTATTAAGTACGGCAAGGATTGCTGGTATTATGGGGGCCAAGCATACGGGACAACTGATTCCCCTCTGTCACCCCATCAACTTGTCTCATGTTGGAATTCTATTTGAATTTTTACCCAGCGGCATTCGAATTTTGGCGAGGGCTTCAACGGTAGGGCCAACAGGAGTTGAAATGGAAGCAATGGCCGCAGTTTCGGTGGCAGCTTTGACCATCTACGATATGGTAAAAGGGGTGGAGCGCGGGGCTTCGATCTCAACCGCGAGGCTATTGGAAAAATCGGGTGGTAAATCGGGAAGGTGGTTTCGTCGAGGTGTTAAGTGGGACTCTGCCGATTTTGAAAGTCCTTGATTGCCTTGATGAGTCCATTGATGGATGGTTCTCGGGCAACGGCAGAAACAGTATAGCCGAGTCTTTTTGCTTCTTTCGAAGTCGTATCGCCGATACACGCAAGTTTTTGGGCGCTTAGTTTTAGGTTCCATTGGTCAAGAGCTCGAATTGCCGAGGGGCTCCAAAGAAGAATCCATGTTGATCGCTTAAGTGTCTCGGTATCTTTTGGTTTCGGGAGCGGAGCAGGGCGATAGAGCGGAAACGAAAAGACTTTTGCTTCTTGTTTTGCCAGTCTGGTAGGCAAATGCTTTCGAGCTTCGGTGGAGGAAGGGAAGAGAAAGATTTTGTTTCTGAGTTGTCCTTTGAAAAAACCGACGATATGTTCACCGAGTGCGCAGGCGTTGGCACTGTCTGAAATTGAAATCGGCAGGTTGAATTTTCTGCAGTGTTCTGCGATTTTCTTGGACGGGAATGTAAAAATAGTCGGTTTCGAATCCAATAAAGCCTTTATCTTTGTCTTTCGATTTAAGGCATTTTCAAAGAATTGCGCAGCTCGAAAACTCGAAAAAATAATCCCGTCTAAATTGGAGGATGAGGCCTGAATTTTCTCTATCGCTGACATGTCTGGCTCTTTAATTCCTGTGAATTCGATAACGGGTTGGGAGATGATGGTTGCATGTGTTTGCTCAAGTAGGTGATCGTCGTGACCCGTTGGGCTGGGTGGACGAGTATTCCAAATAATTTCCGTACTTAGCTCAGGGATGGGATTGATTTTAACCATTGACCTATTCATATAAGCTATGAATGCTGAGCGACAGTATTACCAACAAAGGACCCAGCGATGTTACCACTTTTTTTTGTTGGCTTGGTATTGGCCGCAACACCAACAGCGTCAGACTGGCCGGATTACCTAAAACAATATCGTTATGATTGCCCTGGCCCCCTCGATGCAACGATGAAGCCCAGAAAGCTTACGATTGCAAAGAGAGTGTATACCCATCAAGGCTATAAGTTAGTTCTTGACGACAAGCAGGCGGGTAAAGGTGCAAAGGTAGGCGTGATCAGCGCGAGCAAAGAGATGGTGGCTTCAACCTTAGAGAATATTAAAGCAGCTCTTGCCTGGTTTAAGAAAGAGCAAGTTCATTGGATTATTGTGAATGGAGACATGACGACTGACGCTTTCGATATTGAAACGCTTTTTGGGCTCTTGGGCGATACCGAGGTGGGAGTCCTTGTAAATATGGGAAATGGTGATAGTTTTGGGGTATGGAATCGAATTTTCCGAAGAAAATCTGGCCAATATCCGAACGTGATAAATGCTTCTTATATTCGACATATTGTTGCCGATGGCGTCGAGTTTTGGATCCTACCTGGTTACTACGACAAACGATTCCTGCATCAAACAGGTGCATGTCGGTACAATAAGAAAGATGTCCGAGAGATGAAAGTGAAACTCCGAAAAGCCGGAGATAAGCCCACGGTGTTGGTTTCACACGGTCCTCCGCGTGGTTATGGTAGGGAGGCAATTGATTGGATTTCTGAGGGAGAGAATATTGGAGATATTGCTATTAACAAATTGCTCCAAAAACACGATATTAAATTTGGCCTTTTTAGTCATATTCTCGAGGCAGGGGGCAAGGCGGTTGGCAGTGATTTTAAGACAGCCGTTGGAGAAAGAAAAGGCGTTCAGAGCCTGTATGTCAACACAGGTTCAATCTCCGGTGATCCATGGCCTATGAATTCAGGGAAAACATCCTATGGAATGGCAGCAATTGTCGAATACAAGAATGAAAATTCGAAATTTTGGCTGAAAAGGTTTCCATCTAGACATTAAGAGTGTGCAAAAATGAAACATCGTTTGTTGTACGATACACTTCCATGGGGGGCACCTGTTGAAATAGCACGGTTTATTGCTGGCATGTTTTTTGAACACTAAATTGTCTAATTTAGTTTTATAGGAGATACCCAGTGAAAACGACTCAGCCAAAACCAGTATTTACAATTATTGAAGCCCCAAATCTTGAGAAAGATATTTTCCGTAGAATAGGGACAGCCTTCGTAAACCGAGATGAAAGCATTACGGTTCTCCTGGATGCGCTGCCACTCGGAGGAAAATTGCATATTAGAGAGCCACTTCCTGAACTAACGGTAAGTCGTGAAAGCGGGGACAACCTCCCCACGTAGAAAAATAGCTTATTTTGCGAACTCTTAGGTTGTTTGGGGTTAACACAGGATAAAAGAGTTGACCGCGTTATTAAACCAAGCGTAAGAGCTTAGCTATGAGTATTTTGGTGGACTTCATGCCCATTGTACTGCCCATGCTCTATGGGCTGGTGAGCGTTAACTATTTGGTCTATTTCTTTCGGGCTGACCCTTTTGCGGAGCGGACAGCGACGCCTTCTTTGGTGGTGGTAGGCTTTCTTCATGCCCTTTTTCTCTTGAGTCGAGCGGTATTGTATCAACGGCATCCAGTCGGAACTTTACCTGAGGCTACCTCTGTCGTCGCGTTTACCGTTGTGCTTGTCTACCTTTACCTTGAGCAGGTTCAGAGAACCAAAACCACGGGTGTTTTTATTATTCCGTTGGTAGTGCTTTTACACATTGGCGCCTCGGTTTTTTTCCCCCATAGCGACTCTGAATCAGCAGCGACTGCTTTTATCAATAATCCGGTTTTCGGGTTTCATGCTGTTTTATCGGTTTGTGGTTACTCGGCTTTTGCGCTTGGGGCAGTTTATGGTGTGATGTTCCTACTCCTCTATCGAAATCTTAAAAGGAAGAAATTTGGCCTTGTTTTTGAGCGATTCCCCTCTTTGGATATTTTATCCCGCATGGTCGTTGGGTCGTCGATTTTTGGTTGGTTTTTCCTTACCGGAACAATCTTTCTGGGTGTTGTGATGTCTCTGGAGAAGTTTCCCGATTTCTATAAAGATCTGAAGTTCATGACCACCGTCATTGTTTGGGTTGTCTATGGCTTAAGCATAGGGAGTTACTATCTGTTGAATTGGCGTGGGGCACGGGCAGTGTACTTGTCGCTTATTGGGTTTGCTTTTGCTGTATTTACTGCTCTTGGCTCGGTTTTTTGGTGGTCATCGTTCCACGCGTTCTTAGTATGAGGTACGGTGATTCATGGTGTTAACAAATCCAGAAAATTTCCAGGCCATAGGAATCAGTGTTCAGAATGCTCCTATCGCGACATTGGAGTCGATTGCCTTGGCCTCCGAAGAGGTGCGGAAAGTTCACCAAGTTTTACGGTCTAATTCTAGAGTATCTGGTGCCGTTGTTTTATCAACCTGTAATCGTACCGAGCTCTATATAGAGGGTGACAGCCGTGGGTCTTTAAGCCTCTTAGGCTATGAAGCACTCCAAAACGTCGTTGGTTACCGCGGCGCGCATCTTCGCGAGAATAAGTTCTACCATTATCAAGGAAGGGATGGTTGTCGGCACCTGTTAAAGGTGGCTTGTGGATTGGATTCGATGATGCTTGGGGAAACTCAAATATTAGGACAGCTCAAGCAAGCCTTCGAAATTTCAAGAGAGTTCTGGAAGCCGAGGACTTTGGATAAAGTGTTTGAGGGAGCGCTGCGGGTGGCTGCTAAAAGTCGTAGTGATACCAAAATTGGCTTGGGTGCTGTATCTGTGGCAAGTGTGGCTGTTCACTTAGCATCCCGGGTATTTTCTGACATTGAAGAGCAGCGGATTTTGGTTGTGGGAGCCGGGGAAACCGGCAAACTTGTTGCTCAGCATTTTGCGAAACGTGGGCCGAAGACTCTGAAAGTACTGAACCGTACCATTCATCGTGCTGAAGCTGTAGCGAATGTCTGTGGAGCGAAATTTGGCGGACTCGAAGAGATCGTCTCGAGTCTTCAGGAGGCTGATGTCGCTGTTTTCGCCCTTAGTAGTCCGAGTCCAGTCTTAAGCCGAAAAGATTTTCACGATTTATTGGCGATGCGGGCCGGGCGCCCCCTTCTGTTGATTGATTTGGGGATACCTCGTAATTTGGGGTCGGGTCCGGAGAGTTTTCTGAATGTATTTGTACACAATATTGAAGATTTACGTCACGTGGTCGACGCGAACTACAAGGAGCGAAAGAAGGCAATTCCTCAGGTTGAAGATTTGATTGAAATCGAGCTCAACCACCTTGAACGGATGGGGCGAGCGATTTCGGCAGGGCCAGCAATTCGGGCTTTAAGGACCTCCATTGAACGCACCGGGCAAGCGGAATTAATGCGCTACCGCGAGGAACTCTCAGCAAAGGAACTAGAAACCGTGGAGCGGATTATCAAATCCATAAGCAATAAACTACTTCATGGTCCCTCCATGGCTCTAAAAGACTACGCGGAGAAGACGAATGAGGCCACGGACGTCTTGGAAGCCATCCGAGTTATGTTTGAGGACACAGAAGACAGGTAAGACTGATCCCATTGACGATATAATGAATTGAAGGGATCGCTGCCCGGCTTGACGGCAATGTTTGCGCTTTTTATAAGCCCTCCCCAACTGGCAGTTTATCATCTGCAGTCACGGGATTGCCCGGTGTTAACATCAGTGACATAGTGACTGGCAAATGGGTAAATAGTGGTGCTAGATAGAGTAGCGATGAGGTTATTGAGTGTCGTTTATAAGTGATTCGACCGTCCAGCCAGGGCGGTTCATTGGGCTGGCCAAGGATTATGCGGCCTTAGCCAAACCGCGATTATCTTCGTTGGTGTTTTTTACTGCACTAAGTGGCTTGGTGATTGCCCCTGGAGAAACTCTTGGGGGTGTTGACTCAATTGTGTTTCTTTTTGCGACTGCCCTTATCATCGGGGCAGCAAATGCCATTAATTGTTATATTGAACGAGACCAAGATGCCTTAATGGAAAGGACTGAAATGCGGCCACTGGCTACTGGTCGTGTTCAGCCAGAAATTGCTTTGGCCGTTTGGAGCGCTTTGGGGTGCTTAGCGGCCCTTCTCTTGGTGTTATCTACGAACCTTTTGACGATGCTTTTGGGCGTCCTCGCTTTGGTGCTTTACACTGGGGTTTATACGCCCCTAAAATACGTTTCGCCATTGGCCCTCTATATTGGAGCGATACCCGGGGCGATTCCACCGCTCATGGGGTGCACGGCTGTCACCAATAGTTTGAATTCGGAAGGACTGATTCTCTTTGCTCTTATGCTGGTATGGCAGATACCGCATTTTCTCGCGATCTCTGTTTATCTCAAAAAGGATTACGAAAAAGCAGGGGTTAAGATGTATGCCTCCAAGTATGAATTTTCCAGAATCCAAAACTGGATAATTTTGACATCAATTTTGGTCGGTCTTGTTTCGCTCTTGCCCGTGCTCTTCGGGATGACTTCATGGTTCTACGCCCTTTTTGCTCTCGTAGCAGGTACCTGGTTGGTGGTTCGAGCGATGGAAAAGAAGGAAAGTGATCCGGCAAGATGGAGTCGGCGCTACTTTCTTGCGACGGTCATCTATATTCCGCTAGTCTTTGGAGCATTGGTAGTGGGGGTGTATTAGACTTGTACTTGGAACGTGAGAAAAACGATGCGAATCTTTCCCGCCCGGTATTGATAACGGAGGCGGAAGGCCCTCCCTCGAAGCTCGCAATCAGAGGCCTTTCTTTAACGCGAAATGGACGCGTCATTCTCGACGACATTTTTCTTGAGGTTGGAACTGGTGAGACCCTTGGAGTTCTTGGCGCTGCGGGTTCTGGTAAGAGTACGCTCGTTCACTGCGTTACAGGGTTGTGTAAAGCGGATATGGGTACTCTTTGGCTAGAGGGGAGCCCGAAGTCTCCCAGTGATTTTTTGTTTCGCTCCAAAGCAGGTGTTGTTTATCAGGATTCGAGTCTAGAGCCAACGCTTACTGCCTTTGATAATTTGGTTTTTGGGGGACAACTATTTGGTTTAGGGCGAAGTGAAGTTAGAAAACGCGCGGATGAATTGTTGGGATTCATGGATTTACGGGAGCAGAGAAATCTAAGGGTAGAAAACCTATCATTATCTATGCAGCGTCGTTTAGAAATTGCACGAACTCTAATCCATTCACCGGAAATTCTTGTTTTGGACGAACCAACGGTGGGCTTAGAAAGCGGCGATTTTGATAAAATTTGGCAGCTTCTAGGCTACCTTCAGGAGCAAGAAAACCTAAGTATTTTGGTGACAACGGATTGGGCGGCGGAGGCGGCTAAGTGCCATCGCTTGGTGATTTTTGATCGAGGGCATGTTGTTTGTATCGAAGAGCCCAGTTCCTTAATGGACAATGTCAGTGGTGAAGTTCTCAGCATAAAAACAAGGCAGCCGAGTTTTCTGAAGACATACCTGGAAGAAGCCACTGGTATGTATCCTCAGATTATTGATGGAGCGGTCGAATTACAAATCGAGAATGCTCACCAATGGCTCGAAAGAGTTGTCGACTTCTTGCCCGATGGCAGCTTTGATTCTCTACTGGTTCGCAAAGCGAATTTGGCCGATGCATTTCTGAATTTAACGGGACGTGGACTTAATTACAGGGGAAGTTAAGGGATTTATGAGTCGGATATCATATCAAATTGCAACGATACGCGTCTTACTTAAACGGGAAGTCCTTAAATATCGTCGGATGCCTTTAACCCTCTTGAGTATTATGGGTTTTTCGGTCGGGGTGTGGCTTTTAATGGGCTTAGGGTTTGGGCCTCTTTTTGAGACGACAAATCTTCCCTTTTCTTTCGACGAGTTTATGTTTCCAGGTTTGGTTTTGATGGTTATGATTCTCTCGGCTATTTTTTTGAACGAAGACGTTGTGACCGATAGGTACAGTGGTTTCATGCGAACTCTATTGAATGCGCCTGGTGGGGTTGGCGCTCTAATTGTTGGTAAATGTTTAGGCGTGAGTGTCGTCACCTTAGTTCAAGCGGGATTCATTTTTCTTCTTTTTCCTTTATTGGGTGGTTCTTTTGGAGAGATTGATTGGCTGATTGTGGTCAGTGTCTTTTTATGTGCCTCCACCGCCCTAACGGCATTCTGCTTTTCATGTGCGTGGTTGAGTAAGAGTCTCGACGCATATCGAACTCTTCTTTTCAGCGTCTTAGTCTCCGTCTGGTTTCTGTCGGGGGCTCTTTTTCCAATGCTTTTAACGCGTCCTTGGGTGGAGCAGCTTTCGCGTTGGAATCCGATGGCGCATACTTTCTTTCTACTTCGACATGCCCTCTACACGGAAAAAACACCCATGTTCTCAGGTAGCAGGGGAGTAGATACAGACTTTTCTTTACTCTTTATCGGCGGCTTTACGCTGGTAACAATCCTAGCGGCGGCGTTTTTGAGGCGGGAAAATGTGGGGGAAGATTTGCGGTCTTAGGTGAATTTCATCCGTTGTCTCTTGGCTTCAGACCTATGTGGCTACCGAACTCTGCTTCAACTTTGTCAATATCATCGGTATTATAGCGAATGAGGTTTCGAAGATGCTCAAGGTCATCCAAGGCGACGCCTGTGAATTCTATGCCCAAACCTTTTTCTGTATCCCGGCTGACTTGGCCGCTGATGTCAAGTTTGATTCCGCCTCCGTCCAATTCGAGTTGAACTTCACAGCTCGTTCCAAGTGGGAGTTTTCCCGTGCACTCGAGATAGACGCCATTGAGACTAAGGTTTTCTGCAATGCCACAAATCGAGGTTTTGTCTTCCGCACTGAGTTCCACTTTAAGGCTCACCAAAACCCTTGTAAATTCCCGACGATTTTCATCATTGCTCATCCACGGTCTCCTGCGATAGGTTAGAGTGTCCTCTAACCTCCAATGAAGCACAACACCATGTTTGGGTCCAGAAATAAATGCCGAATGAGATTTGAGCCTACCCTTCAAAGTGGCGCTCTTTTGATTGCGATTGTTTTGAGCCTTTCCTCTCTTTCATGGGCCCAAGAAGAACCGGGAGGACCTGCCGGTCCAACAGGAAGGATTCCTGTCGAGCAGGCCGAAACACTTGAAGAACCCTTGATGTTTTGGGCCGACGCAGTGGCTTTTGATGAACATGGCGGTGGCAGCTCAAAGATATACGAGGTGGAAATCGGTGGTACTATCGATTTGGGACTGGCGGCTTTTGTGGAGAGAGTAGCCCTTCGTGCGACCAAAGAAGATTTGATATTGTTGAGGATTAAGACATTTGGAGGGCGTGTCGATGCTGCGGTTCGTATCCGCGATGCGCTGCTGAATGCCGACGCCGTGTCCGTTGCTTTTGTCGATATGAGAGCGATAAGTGCGGGTGCCCTCATTTCTTTGGCATGTCATACGATAATTATGAGTCCCGGAGGTTCGATTGGTGCGGCGACACCGGTTCAGGGCGGAGGGGCCGATCAAGCATCTCGGCCTTCCTCGGAAAAAGTGGTTAGTTACATGCGTGCCGAAATGCGCGCCACAGCAGAGGCGAGGGATAGGCGAGGAGATTTAGCTGAAGCCATGGTGGATGCGGATATTGTTGTTGAAGGGGTGACAGAGAAAGGGAAGCTCCTAACGCTCACCACACAAAAAGCTTTTGCGCTTAAACTCGTCGATGGAATTTTGGATGACTATGAAAAAATTCCCGCCGCCCTCAATCGAGGAAAGTCTGAGCGGGTTTCCATGGAAGCCCATTGGGGAGAGAAAATCGCGCGCTTTCTTACGGACCCGTCCGTGAGCAGTTTGTTGATGACTTTTGGTATGCTGGGGTTGTTACTGGAGTTTTATACTCCGGGTTTTGGGGTGGGGGGCGCCATTGGGGCACTTTGCTTATCACTCTTTTTCTTTGGGCAATATGCGGCCAATCTGGTCGGCTTCGAAGAAGTGGGCTTATTGGTTTTTGGGCTTATTCTTGTTTTGATTGAAATATTTGCGATTCCGGGATTTGGGTTAGTTGGACTATTGGGATTCTTATTCATTTGCGCTGCTTTTGTCATGTCCCTTCTGGAGACCACCATTCCTGTCGATGTGGCTTTGGACTTGGGCTATCTTCAAGATGCCTTAGAAAGTGCGAGTTTAAGGATTGCGATTTTGTTGGTGGTGGCCACGGTTGCATCCATCACCTTCATGTCTCGTTTCTCTAAGCTGCGAGGGACGAAGGCCATGATTTTGGAAGCTCCTCCATCCGAAGAAGGCCCAAAATCCACGAGTACAGATTTTCGAGGTATGAAAGGTAAGGGCGGAGTTGCCATGACGGACCTTCGTCCATCTGGATTTGTTAGAATTGAGGGCGAGCGAATCAACGCTCTTACGGAAGGGGAATTTATTCCCGCAGGTTCCGATATTATCGTTCTCGAAGGCAAGGGGGCTGAGGTGGTTGTGGCTTTGGGGGATGGGAAATAAGCGAGCCCAGAGGTTTGGGGCCCCGGACCGTGGTAACGTATAAATAGTATTAATTTGGAGGTTTTTGAATATGACTGGAATCTTTTCGGCAGCAACGATTACGACGCTTGTCGTTATTATTATCGCGCTCTTGTATCTTGTTCCTGTTGGGCTGTGGCTGCAGGCACAAAAGTCTGGGGCGCCTGTGGGAATCGTTGACCTCATAGGAATGCGCTTTCGAAAAGTGCCTCCGTCTACGATTGTCCAAGCAAGAATCATGGCTCACCAAGCCGTGGTACCGCTTAATCTTAAATCGCTGGAAGCGCATTATATGGCAGGTGGTCATGTTACTTTGGTTGTTCAGGCCCTCGTTTCTGCAGATCGCGCAGGCATTGGTCTTAACTTTCAAAGGGCCGCAGCCATCGATCTTGCGGGTCGGAATGTTTTGGAAGCGGTCAAAATGAGTGTGTTGCCAAGGGTTATTACTACGCCTAAAATTACTGCGATGGCAAAAGATGGCATCCAAGTAAGCGCCTATGTCAAGGTAACCGTGCGTGCGAACCTTGACCGATTGGTGGGGGGAGCGACCGAGGAAACCATTTTGGCTCGGGTCGGTGAAGGTGTGGTGACCACCATTGGCTCTGCCGATAGCCACAAAAAGGTTCTCGAAAACCCCGACGACATTTCCAAGAATGTTTTGACAAAAGGATTAGACCAAGGAACCGCATTTGAAATCCAGTCAATCGATATTGCAGATGTTGATGTTGGGGCCAACATTGGGGCCAAACTTCAAATTGAGCAAGCTGAAGCGGATAAACAAATAGCCCAGGCCAGGGCAGAATCCCGTCGAGCACTTGCGGTGGCAGAAGAACAGGAAATGCTCGCGAAAATTAACGAGATGCGCGCCAAGGTCGTTGCAGCAGAGGCTTTAGTACCCAAGGGTTTAGCCAATGCCCTTGAGTCTGGAAATTTAGGTGCCTTCGATTATTTTCAAATGAAGAATGTCGTTGCAGATACCTCCATGCGGAGTTCCATTGGAAAGAGCATGGGTGGAAGTGCTGGCGGTGGGGGTGAGGATGAAGAGCAAGTCTGATAAAATACAGAGCTCTTCCGAGGGCACCACTGAGGGAATGGTTCAACGAGTTTTGATGGACAAGAAACGTCTGGCTCTTCTGGTCGCTATGGATGGCTTACCTCCGGTTCTGACTCGAAAGTTGAATAGGAATTCAGACTCGCGGCGTTTGGGCAAAATTTATGGATGATGGTCTCCTCCAGATTCTAGCCTTTATTGGCTATTTGATTCTGGCCAATGTGTTTCGGACATTTAGGAATCGCGGTACTCAGGGGGCCACTTCCACCAACAATCGGCCCACAGCGGAGACAGAGACTACCTACCGGGATTTTCGGGACCCGGAGTCCAATTGTTTGGATGAGCATTGGGTTGAGGACGACGATGTTGACTCCGAAGTGTTCAAGCCACCAATCATTGATGAAGACAAGGTTTATGTTTATCGGGGTGCCCCCAAGGAAAGAAGTTTAAGGGAGTCTGTGGAGGTTGATGCTCGGAACTCAATGGCGGAGACAGGGAGTGTCGGTGATCTAGCAATGGCTTTTTTGGAGCATCAAGCGCATGGAGGGGCGGCGGGGGCTGGCAACGCAACGGTCATTGGCCGGGAACACAAAGGTTTTTCTTGTCCGCGTGAGGAGATAAAAGACGTGATTGTGACTGCCGAACTGTTTAAGAGACTTGTCTGACTTTATCGGTTTTTCTGTCCAAACCGACTCGACAACACGATTCGCCTTTTTTAGACTTAGCTTCAACTGGCAAGACAATGGACAAAAACTTGGGACAGGGTGGCTTTCCGATTACACTTTCTTACCTGCCCTTCTGCCGGCGCGAAGGCCGGGAATAAGATGCTCGGCAAGGGGTTCTATGAATGAATATAGAGTAAATGAGATGGACTTAGGGGGCACAAAGGATGGTGTGAGGGCGCCTAGCTCGGCAGGTTTTACGCTTGTAGATTCATTTCTCGGTATGGCTATTTTTTTGATTGCTATCGCAACCACTATTGGGGTTCAGTCTTCTGCTTCGGATGCGTTCTTGAAGAACCGCAACGCATCTTTTGCTGCCACGATCGCTCAAAGCGTGATTGAAGAAAATTTTGTCGTGGATCGGTCAGGATTAAGTGGGGGCGGAGTATCGCCTCGGTTTTATGATAAATCTGGCTTTGAATTGACGGGAACACATACGGTAAGTGCCCATTACCGGGTTGATGTTACGACCTCTACTCCAGAAATCGGCAGCTTGGATGGCCAAGAATATGATCAAGGAGCGGGAGGAGGCGCAGACAAGCAATTTTCCATGGATTATTTACGAAGGTTGGAAGTTGTGGTTTGTTTTGGAACTCTATCTCGTCTAGAGGCCAGCATTATCAACAGCGCCAATGCATCTATCTGTCAGACCACCATTGAAGCCGCGGTGAATTCGAGTCAGGCTCCCAATTTAAAACTGTATCGTACCTTTACGAATTTACTTGCGGGTGATTCATGAGGTGTTCGCATATGAAGGTGGGCGGTTTCACCTTAGTAGAGCTCATGGTGACTCTCGGGGTTACAGGTATCGCGATGACTGTTATCTTGACCGGTGTCGGTGGCATTTTTCGTGGTTATGAAAAGCAGTTAAGTGGTGTTCATGCCCTGGAAAATGGACGAACTGCAATGCGTGTTATTCGACAACACCTTCAAAATGCAGGGTATGGTTTTTCAATGTATGGAAATAGCGCGGGTTTTTTTCCACTGGGACAATGTTGGCGCTCAAGCAATACAGAAAGCTGCAATAACATCGATGAAATTCCTGTGAGCAGTGGGCTTTTTCACGACCGCCTGAGAGTGCTCTACGGCCGAGCGGATGGCCTGGATTTTTTTAGGGAATCCTGTGGTGTGACGAGCAGTTCAGAAATCAAAGTTTTTAACTATGCTTCGACCACACCAGTTTTGAATGACCAAGGGGAAAAATTCGCGATTCTTTCCGGGGAGTGTGTTGTAGCCGCTGCGGGTAAGGACAGCAGTACGGTTCTTATGAAATTAACGTCAGAGAGCGCGCAGGGCGAATCTCAAAGTGGACCAACGGTCGATTGCTCTACGGGTCCGGGTGGCCTGGGGTGTTCATGTCTTGATGATAGTGATTGCACGACATCAGGGCAGAGGTGCCGCGCTGATTACAATTATTGCACGAAAGCTTGTAGCAGCAAGGGTGACTGTGCACCAGGGCAGCTCTGCGAAGACGGGGAATGCTTTTTTGGATGCGATGACCCATCAAATATCAAGAGAGCCCATAGAATATATGGCTACACGCCATACACCGATGCGAAAATGAGTGAAGGTGATACCTGTGTGGGGGCATCTTATCAAAACTTCAATTTGTTGATGGCGGAATTGGTGGATTTTCGAATCCAACAATCGAATGGTTTTCCCGTTTTGAAAATGGTCAAGAATATTCTCGCTAAGGAGGAATCCAATAATCGTTTCAGTTGGGATACCGATGCCGTTACCGTAGCATCCGGGATCGAAACGCTTCAGGTTCGCTATGGTCTAGATTTGGGGGTTGACGGGAATTGTGCTGCTCAAGGTAATGAGACTGATTGTAAGAAATACCGAAATTGCTCATGGGATACGACCAAGGGTTGTAGTTCATCGGAGAATGCCACAGGAAATTATGAGGTTGATTGTTGGTGTGATGATCCCATTGATTTGAGCACCTGTTTTCGCAAGGACTGCGCAGATACAACCATTGATTGTCAGAGTATAACCGGCCTTGACAATGCGGCAAAGCTGAGCCGCGTCGTTGCGGCGAAGGTGGGTATTATTGCGAGGAGTCGGTTGCCTCTGAATAAAGAGGCAACGGAGGATTTGGTGCCCTTACCGAGACGACTGTTTCCAAAGAGATGTGACGGTGAACCAGATGGTTCGGTGGTGGTCAGTAATATCCACGATGGGTATACCCGGTGGGTCTTTTATTCGACGGTGGGTCTGAGGAATCGACGATGAGTAAGGCACACGAGAGGGGGTATGTTATGATAGTCGCGCTCGTTTTTGGGGCGACGCTAGGTATTATGGGTGTTATTCTCATCAACTCCTTGATGTCTGATGCGAAGTTAATGGGAGCAGAAAGAAGCACGCTTGAGGCTCAACAGTTGGCTGAAATGGGTATTGCGTGGGCTTATGATTTTATCAATCGAAAAATTGAGATCGACCAATCCGATACCAGCAATGAAGGATTGAACGGCTATACTAATTATACGCCTTTGCTAAAATTCCGACCAGTGGCGGATTATGGCTATGGTTATACCACCAGTGATAGTTCGGTGGTCCAGGGGTCGCGGACCAAGATTCTGGCCACAAATGATAATGTCTGCGCGGTGAAGGCTATTTATCGGGCTCAGGGGGGAGCCTGCTACCCAAAAGAGTTCTTAGGGACGAGCAATTCCCGCCAATGGCGGCGGCTGCACAAAGATGAGGAGCGCGTGCTGGTGCGCAATTCAGAGAATGCGACGAAGGGCAGTTATCGTGTGGCCATAAGAGATGACGATGATGGTGATGGCAATTATGAATTGGATACCAACCAGTCAATTTTGGTCCGTTCATACGGAGTATCTTTAGGCGGAGCCCGGAAACTCATTGAAGTTAGGTTTAGTTGGGGATGTGATAGATTTTAAAAAGAGCGGCGAAATGAAAGAGAGTCAGCGTCGAAAATATTATATTCTTGCTTTGAGCCTGGCGACTCTTGGGGGCGCGGAGGCTTTTGCTGGCTATACCACACTTACCGTTGCTGACTTAACTTTTGAAAATGAGTTTTTTCGGCACATTGCCCCTGAAGTTGAGTGCCCTTGGCTGGATGCCTCGGTTCAGCAGTGTGACAACAGCTTTGGATGGGGACATGGGGAACTGACGCTCCCGAGGGTTGCGGATCCCACATCGGAGGGAGATTATAATCGGTTTAGTACAGAGTGGCGCGGCACCATCACCGATCTTGCTCCCGGAAATTTTGTAAGCTCTATCTGGGCCGCTTCCGGGGACTCCACGTCGCCGACCATCAATCAACCGAAACCACGGCAACTTCTTTTGGTCCTCACCAAAGAGATAAATGAGGTGGCGGGAGGGAATAATTGCGGCCTTTTGATACAGGTCGCCAACAATCTCGGCTTTGGCACGGCCAATCGATTTATGGGGGTCCAGCGCCACAAGGGGTGGCAAGGTAACCAAACGGAGTGTCTCATTGAAACATCGACATCCTCCTCAGCACCTGCATGCGAGGCTATGGCCAGCAGTGAATGGAGCTCTTTTTCAGAGGCGAACCCTAATTTTACCTGTAACCATATTGATAGTTATCGCTATGCTCTGGATGTGGGGGATTTCAATGGTGATGGGTATGAAGATTTTGTCTATTTACGCTCGGGGCAAAATGGACAATTAGATTCTCATTCACGTTTCATTGTGGGAGAGAATGTTACCAGTGGCAGTTGCAATGCTGGTCAGGAGCTCTCCCTAAGTACGGTTAAGGAGATCAACAAAGATACCAGTGGTAATGAAATAGAGGAATTTGGCAGTAACCGTTCGTTATGTGTCAAACAACTAAGTACGTCCGACTGGCTTCAGGCCCAATTACCCAGCTCTGCATGTTGGCAAATTCCCATGAATGGTGACACAGCGGTTTCCGGTGACTTGCAGAATACGGGGGGCCAAGATGAATTCGTGCTTGGGGTTTCCGGCTGTGACTCTAATATCGGCTCCAATGCAATTCTCGTCTATAAAGATCTTCTGGATAGCAGCACTCGGAGCACATACAATATCCTATTCTCGGACCACGGTTTCCAGGCAGTTGCTCTAGAAACAGGCTCCATAGAAATGAGTCCCAATCTTCTTACATGTGAAGCAGGGTCAGTGGCGGCTGCTTCTTATGCCTACGTTTCAGTCGCGGCCAATGGAGTGACGGATTCACCGAGCAATGTACTTAAGAAGCTAGATATTTCAGAAGGTTCTTCGGGGACAATGGTGACGGTACCACTTACGGGGCTGGGTGAGACTGAATCTATAGACAGATTGGTTTACCGAGACTTAACTGGAAACAACGAGGGGGATTTTATTGTTGCTACGAGTAACTCCAGCGATAGCATTGCGAGGGTCCGCGTTTCTTCTACGGATGATGGTGGTAATTACAAGGTTGAGGGTATTGAGGCGACTTTTCCCGAGCGCGTTTCATTCATGGCCTCTCTGGATATGGATGGTGATCCAGAGAATCTCATGGATTTTATGGTGGGTCGAAATTTTGGTTGGGGGGCTCGTTACTATTATGCGATTAATCGGAGGTCGAACCTCTATCACACTGAAGGTTTTGTGGTTTCGAGAGATTTACTCGCAGGGAATAACGCGAATGGTAAGTTGGTGGTTGATCTCTCTCTCAGCCCAACCTTTGACAATAGTGGGGGCCCCCTAGCGGAGTTGGATATTTATATCAGTAACAATGGATCAGACTGGCAGACCTATTTCCAATGTACGGGTATTGCGTGCGCCTACGACGCCATCACCACGAGTTTGGCAGGTAAGCGAGAGAGCTTTCAGAGTTTTGGCAAGGGAGTGTTTGTGGGGATCCGCATGAAAGGTATTTCCACCACGACCCTTGGGACCCAAGAACAGGCTTTAACCGAAAAATATGCTACGGCGGAAAAGGAACTGACGAAAAACTCACCGATTCTAAGAAACATTCAAGTGACGCCAAGGGTGGTCGACAGTGCTGTCTTTTCCCGCTCTGCATTGGCTCAGCGGGTGAGTGGTAATGATTTCTGGGTCTACTCTTCCTTTTTTAACTTTCCATGTTTCGAAGGTGGGTTGAAGGCTTACAAGATGTCGGAACGAGTGACCAGCGCAGGGGTTGATCCCAATCAAGCTTGTGGCAACTCTGAAGAGTTTGACTGTGGTTGGACATCAGGAGCAGTTTCCGGCTGGTTTGACAATGACAGCGGGGAGCCGACGTGGTCTGCAGTGATCAGTGCTAGTTCGGGAAGTGGTATTGCAGGATTAAAAGAGCTTGTGGCCAGTGACGCGGCTGTCCGAACTGAGGTGTTGGGCAACTCGGCCACTCAAAGCACTGTTTCCACCCTGCTGACACGTTTAAAAAGCGGCTATAAGGATCTTACCTCTGGTAACAACTCGACCGCCGAAAGCTGTTTAGAGAAGCCCCCGATGGGGGATGGTGATTGGACGATTCGAGATCCGGGACATCAATCGCCCTTGGTCGTGGCGGGTAATTATGCCAAGAGTGCCTCAGGGGTTGAGCTAGAAATTCCTTACTACATCGATAAGCTTTACCCCACTCTCAAGTCATCTTATATCAGTCACCAAGAAAATCTGAAAAACAATCCTCGAGTTTATCTTGGTACCAACGGGGGGGCCATCTATTCGTTTGACGCAGCATTAGGAGGAGAGCCAAAGTGGGCATATGTTCCTGAAAACCTTTTATCGAAACTCCAGGAACAAACTGCGGATTACCACAAGCAGTGCAGTGCCAATTTTGATAATAGTACAGGGAAGCTAACTCTCGCAGATGGCCCAATAGAAACGCGTTATCGCCATCAATACTTCATCGACGGAAATATTACGCAAGTGACTCTCCCCACTGGGAGTCGTAATGAATGGAAAACTCTAGCCTTGGTTTCCCAGGGCCAAGGACTTGGGAAGGATAAGCGCAATGGCTCAGAAACTGTTGATAGTTACTGGTTGTTTGCCCTTGATGTAACTCAGGACGGTGGCGCTGGGACGGAAGCGCCTAAGCCCTTATGGGAATTCACCGATTCTGCAGGTGTTGTTACCACGTGTGATCCGAATGGTTTGAAACCGGCGAGCTGTACGTCTGATTGCGACATGGATTGCACAAAATCGAAAACATTTATGCAAACCTGCGAGGGAAGTGCCTGTTCGAAGTACGGTAATGTAGTGATGATGGATGTTTCTATTTCTCCGAACCATACTCTAACCTCCGTACAACGGCTTGAAATGGATATCGCTAGCGACGCGGATGGGGGCTACGTTGAAATGAGGGTTCCTAATCCGGGAGTTGCGCCGGATTGGTGTGTCAAGGCCAAGAAACCGAAACCGACTTTGAGCATCGTCGAAAGCTCCGCCCTGACGCCACCGAAATTGAAGGATGGCTCGACCGTGTTCGAAGCCCCGGTTGTGGAATATAGTTTTGAGGCAGCCCCCAGGGCAGGGAATCCAAATCATACAGTTTGGTTTTTGTTGGATATTGAGGCCAGTATCAACAATGCGTCAGATTTATGTTACTATCACAGCAATGGCGAACTGCCATTTCTTTGGTATTCTATTGATTCCTCCAGTCTCTATGCTGATGACGCTGCGGGTGGAGTGGTTATGTATGAGGTACCGGACCTGAGCACCAGTACCTCTGGATATATAAGGGTTTGGCTCCGCTCCAAAGTGGAATCCCTATTTGGCAACGGTCTTCATACCTTGCAGGTGTGGCCTTTGAATCCAAGATTCAAGCTTCGCGCCGTGATGATTTCCGATGATTCCTTAGATGGTCCGGATGCGGGTGGTATCAACGATTTGGCGAAAACAGAAAACGGCACCCCCGCTTGGAAATCGCTTACAGAGTGTTCACCAGAATGCACTGTTAGCTGTGTTGAAGGTGCCCCTGACCCAAACAATACTGGTTGTACTGGCAACACCCAAAACTGCGAAGTTCCGAAATATGTCGACAGCGGCATATATGGACTCGAAGGGGTAAGAACAGAGGACGACACCCTGGGTAACTTCAATTATTGCGAGGAGTCGGTGCGTTCCCCTGCGGATAGGGTCGAACAGTTTACCGCCTTTGGACAAACCTTCTCAAAACCAGCAGTAGGACCAGT
Organism: Myxococcota bacterium; assembly: GCA_036339465.1. Classification (GTDB taxonomy): domain Bacteria; phylum Myxococcota; class XYA12-FULL-58-9; order XYA12-FULL-58-9; family JABJBS01; genus JAYZAY01. The sequence goes on from JAYZAY010000030.1 coordinate 52,594, forward strand.
TGAAGTTGGTGGCAGTACGAAGTGGCTTGCTTTTATGGGAAGTGGCACCAATCGAGGTATTCGGACTGCGACTGCTACGATAGGGCGCTCCATTTATGCGATCGATATTTGTTCTTCTGATGATTGTAAGACGACTCCTACTAAAATAGGCCAATGGCTGATTCCTGATTTGCCAGAGAAGAGCGAAGAAGAGTCTGTCACGAGTCTTCCCACGATACCAACCGCGTCAATATGTGAAACAGGAGATGGCAATCAATGTCAGATTACCAATTACCGGATAGGGACAGGTTTGAGTACGGGCAAGGTCAATATTGAAAATGCTGTCCCGGGCGCACCTTCTCTGGTGGATGTTGATGGTGACGGCATCGTAGACAGGGCCTATTTCGGAGACCTCGAGGGGCGTTTGTGGCGATTAAAGTTCGATCCCACAGCGACCTGGGCAACTTTTGGTGCGAAGTCACAGCTCTGTGTGATCTTTGATGCAGGGGATCACGACGGTGACTGTTATTCAAACGGTGTATACAATGGCAATTTAGACACTTGTGCGAGAAATTGGGCGCCCATTGTAACTCGGCCAGCTGTGGCGGTGATTGAGCGCAGTAAGCCCAATGTTTATTTTGGGACAGGTGCAGATGATAGGGCACCTGACGAACCGGTGCTTTACCGATTTTATTCGGTTCAAGACAACGAAAAGATCGTGTCTGGAAGTGACTGTCCCCGTGTAAAAACCACCAAAGATTTGAGGTTTTCGAAACCAGAGTATGAATGGGTGGTTGGGGATGGTTTTGAGAATACCTACCCTCTTCGCCCATTGAAATGTGAGTTGTCCGAAGGGGCGGGTGGGGAACGGTATTGGTCAGACCCTGTTATATTGGATAACGCACAAATATTTTTTGCTTCTCTTTATGGTGACATAGACACCGTGGATCCCTTTTCGAGTGCTCAAGTTAGTCCGGATCGGACTGAGAGCAGGGCTTGCAGTCCAAACGAATTAGCCGGTGGAGCGTCTGCCATTTATGGCTATGCAACGAGACCTCTCAGTTTAGCTGGTGGCCGAAGGGTAAAAGCAGGCGAGTCATTATTCGACGAGTCCTACTATGCGACGGGGGCAAAAATACGAAAGCAGATTACGATTTTGGGAGAGACTGCGGGCGGTTCCGGTTGGGCATCGAATCAATCGAGAAAAGTGGTGGGAGCGAAGACTCTTCTTTTCCAGCGGTTCTCCAAGGCTGAAAGTAATCAAGCCCCTCTGATTCAGACGGCGGCAACCAGTAGTGTGGAAAGTAAGATTTGTTTAGAGCAATGGCGCGAAGTACCTCTTGATTAATTGAAACGAAAGAATTGAGTGATGGCCCCTAGAGAGAGAATTCAAAAGGAATCCGGTTTTACCCTTGTTGAGGTGATGACGGTCCTTGGGATCGTCGCCATATTATCAGCTTTAGCGTACCCTAATTTCATGAAAAGCCGCCAAAAGAGTGTTGCCAGGTCCATTACATATAATTTCTATAATGCTCTCCAGTCAGCGAAGGCGGAAGCAATGAAGAAGGGACTCTCGGTGGGAGTCGAGGTGAATTCCGCGAATCGTGAGGTGGTTTCATTTATTAATGATGGTACGGATTTAGCGTTTGATGAAGCGGAAGACATCGTTTTAGCTCGGTTTTGGTACCAGGCTGACTACGGGTTTTCCTATTTCTCTAATGCCACTACCTGGACAACAGCTTCTCAAGAGCTCCGGGTTTTTTTCAATTCAAAGGGTGAGGCGGCCGTTGATTTGGGGAATGGGAAAAACTCTATCTGTGATTTAGGAGGTGGCGAGGCGTTGTTTCGTGTTGGAAGTGATAATGGTACCTCTGCCGGCCAATCCTTTTGGTATGAGATGGTGGTTACATGTATGGGAACCGCGCGAATAAAATAGGAGGGGTGTCAATCGTCTTTTGCTCGAGTTACTGGATCTTGAGTAGAATAAGCATCATGAGCGATTCTCAATTATATCGTTTGTTGAAGTTCCGAGCCAGTGTCATTTGTTGGATCCCAATGCTCCTATGTTTAGGCTCTGTCTCGGCTTATGCAGCACAAAAAGCAAAAATTGCAGTGATCACCATCCCTAAAAAAAATGCGGGTAGCAGTGTATCCCTGTTTTCTGGAGGTCTTAGAAAGAGACTGGGTAATGATTTCCGCTTTGTTAGTGAGACGAACGTTTTGGAGGCGTATCAGGGGCTTGGTGATAAGGATGAGGTTGCGCGTGCGAGCAAGGTGCTGGTGGCTTGGAGCCTCAACGGTCTTGTGATTATCGAACCTTCGGTGCGGACAGTTAGGCGTGGAAGAAGGGGCGCAAAACGAATCACAACCATTAATTTGATGGTATTTGGGGGCAGTCCCGCTAAGAGTCTTTTACAAGATAAGTTTAGATTGATGGCAGGTAGCCTAGAGGATTCTACGTTGAGCTCGAAAGCTCAAGCTATCAAGGCTTTGATTATTCGGTCTCGGGAGAACCAAAATAGGTCGGAGTCCAAGTGGGGTGTTTCTGCACCTGCTATCCTTAAGAAACAGGAGTCTGATGTAGTTGAAATAGCTAGAAGCAAAGAGAGTGCTAATAAGATGGCTCGAGAAGTCTCGGAGGTGATTTGGGACTCGGCAACCCAGAACAACAATGAAAAATCACAAGCTGGCAGGGTGTCGGAGGCGGATCCATTAGAAGGTAGAGTGGGCTCACAAGGGATTTCTGACAGTAGGAGTGTTCGTTCGCAACGTCGGGGCGAAGAGAGCAATCGTCAACTTGTTGGTTTTTGGACACCCAAGTCAGCTAAGACTGAAGTGAGCGAACCGGTAGAAAAAAAAGAAAACGAGTCAGCGACGACTGGCACGCAGAGTCTCTACCGAAAAAAAGAGGTGGAGGGGGCGACTAAAGGGTTCTATTTGGGGCTGTCCCTCTCGTCTTTAGGCCGAAAGACGGACTTATCAGGAGAAGTGAAGGGTATTTCGCGAGGTCTGTTGAGTCTTAATCGAGATGGTGGCTTGGCGACATTTTCTCCAGGATTGGCTCTTACATTGGACCTTTTACCAAGCGCTTTTTTTTCGGGGCAGGAAAGGCGACTAGAGCCCCTTCGACTCCACTTCGGGTTGGAAGCTCATTGGCAAATGACGTGCGTTGTGAGTAGCAACTCTGCATGTGGGGATACGGGTACTACCGGCGTACTGTCCCACTCATTTTCGGTTTTGTATGAGTTTGAGGTCTTGCGTAACCGGTCTCTGCTCTTGACTCCGTGGTTGGGATATTTTGGTTCTCACTATCCCCTGCCGGAGAATATTTTTCCAGATACAAACTATGTTGGTGGAAGTGTGGGGCTGTCTATTGGTTCCGAGTTAACCGAAATGATTTCGATAGATTCGTATCTGGAATTTCTCTTTCCAGTTGTCATATCGGGCAGATTGAAGACGATTACAAACACGGTAGCGTCTAGTGGGAATGGTCTAGGGATTGGATTTTCGCTGGGAATTAAAATGCCGGAGGTCTTGGGGGTGCCTGGGACTTTCAATGTTGGCTTGGAGCATAGGAGTATTAAGCTTGCCACGGAAAGTGATATTGTGGTGGGAGAAACTTCCGTAAAGGAAGCGACAATTTTGGAACGCCATCTTCGGGTTCATATGGGGTTAATCAGGGAGTTTTAACCCCTAACCCAGCATTTTTGTTAGTGTTGGCGCTTCAGTTTTTCTGGGCCAGCTGTGGGCTACGCTTAAAGTTATGATAAGATAGAGTTGAAGCGATTTTCTTGGTGATAGGGCTCTCTCTTCGTGCCGGTTTAGAGTAGCCAATGAGGGCATGAACCTTGTAGATCCAGTCAGGAGAAAGACCAATGGTAACAAAAGGTGTGGATGGCGGTGTTGATCCGCGAATTATTAATCAGGGATTGCAAAAGCAAACAACTCAGGAGGCAAAGAAATCAGACAAACTTTCTGGGGCTGATGCCGCTCGAATTGCAGAGCAGGCCGGATTTCAAAAAGAAAAGAAAAAACGAGGACTTAACCTCGGAGACTCCTCCCAAGCTCCCATCCCGTTACCAGAGGATGAAGTCAATCTGGAATTATGGGATCAAAGGCGCTTAGAGGCCCTTCACGAGTCCCTAGGCAACATTGGTTCCGAGCTCGGAGAGGCTAAGGCAGGTGAATCCGATGAGATAGGTGGCGCCATTTTAGAGGGGGTATTTTTGCCTACAGAAGCTTCGAATCAGAAACTTGAGAAAATAACGGCCAGAGTCAAGGAGCGCCAGGATTTTTCTATGGATGATGAAGCTGTGAGTGCAAGTCTAGGGGCAATGGGAATTGAGGTAAAAGATGCTGGGGCGGGTGAAAACTTACTTCGCGCCGGCCTTTTGGTATCGGGACAAGCAGATAAAGCGTCACTTTCAGGTAATGAGTTGCTGAACGCCGCTCGGCAGGTTGTTGAAGACGCTAATGGCGCTGTTGGTCAGGCCCAGAAAATGAATAAAGGTATTGATTTACAACTTAATATGAATCGAACTTTTATGTTTAATCGCTAGTACTGATTGAGTCTATTATTTGAAGTGAGGAAGTTATGGCGGTTGAAAAAGTTGATGCAAATCTCCCTCGGATGACCCCGGTGGGGCAGGAGTCCGCTCAGGAAGTTGCCCAAGAGGCATCAGCGGATGACGCGAAGCGGCGTAAACAAGTTAAGAAAGAAGTAGGAAAGGCCCAAACCCAGGAACTTGAAGTCTACGAAGAAACCTTCAACCGAACTGAGTCAAAATCCCAACGGAAACTACAAAATGTGCTCGGTAAAAGTGCCCCAGAGACACAGCAGGCCCTTAATACGCTCAATCAGCTTCAGGGCAATAGGAAGCTGAATAATGCCCAGCGTCAGCTCTTTGAAAATGCCTTGACCAAGAATCCTGAGAAAGCCGCAAAGAGTGTGCAGGTTTTTGAGCGATTGTCGCAAACCGAAGGCTTTAATACCGCAGTGACGGACCGAGCCATGGTCACCACTTTGGCACAGGAAGTGATTGAAGAGCCCTCAATTGAAGAGGCAGCAAATGAGCTTTTTGAGCAGTCGTTTCTGCGTGAGAAGAAAAACGATAGCAAAACCCAAAAGGACGCGTTTAAGCATTATCTCAGTCAATTTAAGAAAGGTGGGACGGAAAAACTCGGTATGAAAGCCGAGTTTGATATGCTCCAATCGGTGAGTCAGTCAGGGGTATCGAAGGAGGCAGTTAGGGCTTCTTATGAGGTAGCGAGAAGCCCCAGTGGTGGGGAGAGTGGGCTCGAAAACATTGACTCCTTTGTGAAGTCGGTAGCACCGAAGCTAACGAAACCAGTTGCAAGTGAAGGTGTTATTACTCTTTCCAAGGCGCGGGGTGATGGAGAAGTAAAAGCATCGCTTAATTCGATGGCAGATAACGCAACTTTTCAGAAGCAGTCGCCATCTGTGCAGGTCACGGCCTTTAAGAATTCATCAATAGGCAAAACGACCAGCGATATTCGGGCTATGACCGACCTAAATCTAAAGGTTATGCAGAATGGCAATTTGCCGGACCAGCAATCGCAAGTGAAAAACCTCCTCAACCGTGTGGCGGATAAAGCAAGAAAAGAGGGGGCGAGTCAGGTTGACGTAGGCGCGGAAGTTAAGCGAGCTAAGCGGGAGAGTCCCTTGGAGGGATTGGACGGTCCACTTGATTTGGAATCAACTGAAGGTTTATCTGAAGAGCAAGCGAGACGCGTTCGCTCCCGAAACCGAGCGAAGATCATTAGTCGATACCAGGCTATTCAAGGGAAGTTGGATGGCCTCAAAAAGAATGTTGGAAAAGCGAAGTGTCGGGAGGATATTTCTGAAGCTTCAACCGATCACCGAAAGCTGAAAAACCTTAAAACAGTTTTGGAAGGCCATCACTTGGAAATGACCGAGCCCGATGATCTTGCCTTGGTAGAAGGTAAGCAGCAAAAGCTTTTAGGGGATTATGAGGCCCTTGGAAAAGAGATACGTAAGAAGAATAGAAGCTTAAAAGGGTCGAAGCGCCGAAGACAATCTTCGCGTGCTGCGGGGACAGAGACCAAGACGGCTAAACAAGGTAAAGCATATTTTAAGGCGAATGCTTCCGAAACGAACCAACTTAAGGCATTCATGAGCGGCGCCCCAGTTTCAGGAGGGTCGGGTGGTGAGACTGGCCCAGCTTTTCGCGGAGAGGCAGATATTGCCTCACAAGTAGCTGAAGCAATGGCCAAGTTGAAAGGGGGGCCTGTGACTCAAGAGGTCGCCTCACAAGTCGCCACGGCGATTGCGTCAAAGGTGGCTGAGCAAGTTGCTGGAGAAGTGGCACGACAATTGATGGAGGGAGCCGCACCGACGGGCGCTCGGCAATCAAAGCCGGAACCGGATTCGGCCTCAAAGTCAACGGTTCAGGGGAAAACAAATGACTGGGGGATGCCCCTGGGCGGCGGACAAAAGGATTTAGGTGGAGGCCGTCCTGGTGGCACGGAGCAGAAGTCATTCCAAGAGGCCTGGGAGCATCCCGCCGCGACTGACCGAGCTGTCGCAAACACCCTGCCGGTTTCCGGTAAGAGCTGGGTTGACCCCAGTGATCCACCGCGCTCACTGATGGGGATCATGGATTGTAGTTGGAAAGCTCTAAAACCCGCTGAACGTCAGATGCTGCGGATGCTGGGATGGGAACTCCAGCGGTGGAATGCCCGTGAAAGTGTTGATTGGCCTCCTGCGATGAAGACTCAATGGGAAGATCTCTCCGAGAATGAGCAGCAGGCTGTTGGTCAGCTTGGGGTTAGTCGTTCCGATTGGAACATGCGGGCTCGAAGTCTAGAGTCGGCAGGCAAGAAAATTGGTGCGATGTCCATGGGGCGGAATGCTTAGGGCGCAGAAATCTTGAATCAGACGCTCTGGGTGTGAAGACTCAAAAGCAATTCTGCTCGTTGTACCCAAGGTCCGTACTCTGGAACCTCGCCGGCGATTTGAAGGACCACTCTAAGGTCTTCTAAGCCGGAATCAGCATTTTTCGATAAAATATGAGATTCGCCGCGATAGACGTAACTTACTACGTCATATTCATCGTTGGCTATGGCCATGTCGTACGCCGCTATGGCTTCATGATAGTCTTTGAGTTGTTGATTTACGGCTCCCAACGCACGCCAGTAGTGTGCGGTATAGGGGGCATAAGCTGTTAGCCCCGTGAAAATATCTTTGGCAGCATCATATTTTCCATAGGTGAAAAAATTATATCCCAATGCATATATGGTCTCCATTTCCTCATCGCTAATGCCTTCAAGTTCTTGGAGCGTAATGAGACCGTTCATAAATCCATGAATCATGAATTCCAGGTATTGCGCCGCCGTTGTTTCTATTTCAGTCGCTTGAACCATAGACAAGTTATACCCAACACGGGGCTACGGCGCCAGTCTCTAGAATAGTTTCGAAGTCCTTTTGAGTCTGCATTTCCGGGGGAAGGGGGAATGCCATACTAAAAATCCCTATGGTTCGAAATGTGTTGCGTGGAGCATGGGGAGAGAGGCGGCAAGAAGCGCAGCGGTTTCGACGCGAAGGGTGGTTTCAGTAAGGCGCAGTGAAGTGAAGCCCTTTTGGCCAAACTGTTCTAATTCATCATCGGTGAATCCGCCCTCTGGTCCAATAGCAATAAGGATGGAATCGAGTTTTCCTATTTCCTGGAGCTTAAGTGAGATATCATGAGGCTCCGGGTGACAGAAGACCGATGTCACGTTTGGATATTTCGTCAGTAATGAATTGAAACTAACGGGTGTGTCAAGAATAGGAACACGGCAATGGCCGGATTGTTCGGTGGCGGAGCGCGCGATCTTTAGGAGCCGTTCCCGTTTACCTCGGATTTTTTCTAGTGATGTTACCGTCCGATGCGTTTCCATAAAAATAATTTCGTGACAGCCCAACTCGGCCAGTTTTTGAACGATCCATTCAAGCCTGTCGTTTTTAGGGGGCGGCAAAGCGATTCGAACCAGGCACTGAGGCTCCCGAACCAGTTGGATCGGGCCGACGTGCGCAGTTGTTTCGTTTTTCTTAACTTCGAACAGCTTTGCAGTTCCGATGCGTCTCTGGTCATCAAAGACTTCGATTTCCTCCCCTGGGGAAAGTCTGAGAACCCGAGTCAGATAGTGGCTTTGCTCTCGCGGCAAGACAATTTTTCCCGTCTGAATTTCAGGTAGCCATAAGTATCTTTTTTTGGACATATCTAACTCTTTGAACTCCAGGGTTTCTTAGGCCAATGAAGAGGCAGTTGACAATAGAATAGGAGCATTCTAGTTCGAAGCATGAGTGAAAAATTGGCTGTTGTAATTTTGGCGGGTGGTGAGGGGAAAAGAATGAAATCCTCTTTACCGAAAGTTTTACACCCCTGCGCGGGGCTTCCCCTCCTGGAGCATGTGATTCGAATAGGTAAGGGGCTGAAGGCGGAAAGAGTGGAAGTTGTGGTGTCTCCCGGTATTAAGGAGCAATGTGACTTTTTGGCCGATCGGTACCCTGACCTGGCGATTGGTTTCCAGGTTCAGGACCAACCCCTGGGTACAGGCGACGCTCTGAGGGTTGGACTCGAAGGGCTCAAAGGCTTTCGAGGGAACATTTTGGTACTGATGGGGGATGCCCCTCTTTTTAGCAAGCAGACTTTGAGTGAATTGACAAAACTTCGACGAAAACACGACCTTGTTTTTCTGTCTACTCGTTTGGGTGACCCTACGGGCTATGGTCGTGTGGTGCGGAATGAAAATGGATGTATCACTGAGATAATTGAAGAGCGTGATGCGAGCGCGACTATTCGAGATATTCACGAAGTGAATGCGGGAATCTATTATGCTTGTTCGGAGTTATTCAGGAAGGGACTCAAAAAACTTAAAACAAACAATGCACAAGGGGAATATTATTTAACAGATATCGTCCCATATGCAGCTTCAGGGGGACAAGTGGGCGCGTTTTGTGTGCCGAATTCGGATGAATGTTTAGGGGTTAATTCTCAGGAGGACCTGGCGAGGGTGGAAAGACTTTATCGCGCTAGGTTTATACAGGGGCTTCAAGGTAAGGGGGTCCGATTCCTGGATCCCGAAGGTACTTTTATCGATGCCGATGTGAATATTGCGAAAGATGTTGTTATTGGTGTGGGGGTTCAACTTCGGGCCGGAACTCGGATTAAGGTAGGTGCGGTCATTGAAGGACCCACGGTTTTGGAGGATACGACCGTTGGTCAAGGGGCCTATATATATCCTTTTACCCACGCTTTGGGGGCGGTTTTAGAGGCAGGTGTTAGCGTGGGGCCATTTGCCCGATTGCGGCCCGGTACCGTTTTGAAGAGAAACTCGAAAGTGGGTAACTTTGTCGAATTAAAGAATACCACGCTGGGGAGGGAAGCCAAAGCAGGGCACCTTGCTTATCTTGGTGACGCTGAGATTGGCAGCTCCTGCAACATTGGTGCGGGAACCATCACCTGCAATTACGATGGTACCCATAAGCATAAGACGATTATGGGAAGAGGCGCTTTTGTGGGGTCGAATTCAACGTTGGTTGCACCGGTAGTGCTAGGAAAGAAATCCTATATTGCCGCGGGATCGGTTATTACCAAGGATGTTGGGGATGAATCGCTGGCATTTGGGCGTACGCGCCAGGTCGAGCGGCTAAACTATGCTCGAAAATATCAAAAGACGAAGAAAATCAAGGAATGAGATATGTGTGGTATTGTTGGATACGTGGGGTCTGAGTTTTCTGTGGATTATGTGGTTGAGGGGCTTAAAAAGTTAGAGTATCGGGGTTATGATTCGGCTGGTGTGGCTGTCAATTGTGGTTCGGAAATTACAATCAGGCGTAAAGCCGGAAAACTTATCGAATTATGCGACCATTTAAGGGTTGAGCCCATTAAAGGGCGCTGCGCCATTGGGCATACCAGATGGGCGACTCACGGCGCTCCAACCGACGTGAATGCCCACCCTCATATGGCCGATGACGTCGTGTTGGTCCACAACGGAATAATTGAGAATTACCGAGAGCTAAAAATGCAGCTGGAATCAGCCGGGCGTGTTTTTACAAGTCAGACCGACACTGAACTCTTGGCCCATCTTGTTGCGATTACTGAAGGAGAGACCTTGGAAGTACGCCTTTCTAAGGCCCTTACGAAAGTGCGCGGTGCCTATGCTCTGGCGGTTATGTCAATTCGAGATCCCGGAAAAATTGTGGCAGCGAAAAATGCATCGCCTCTGATCTTGGGGCTTATGGAGAATGCGACCATGCTGGCATCAGATATTCCCGCTCTCCTTTCCCATACTCGGGAAATCATTGTTTTGGAGGAAGGGGAGATGGCAGTGATAGAGGCAGGGGAGATCGCTATTTCCTCTTTGGAATCTGGTGAGTCTGTGAAACGAAGTCCCACTCATATTGAGTGGTCTCCTGCGATGGCTGAGAAAGGTGGGTATAAACACTTTATGCTCAAGGAGATTTTTGAACAGCCTAGGGCGATCTCTGATACTTTGAGGGGGCGTCTTGGCGAGGTGGGGCCGTCTATAGAGTTGGAAGCGAACCTCCATCTTCCTGAGGATATACGTCGCGTTTTTATTACCGGTTGTGGGACGAGCTGGCATGCGGGGCTCTGGGGCCGTTTGTTAATCGAAGAGTTTTTCGGCTTGGGGTGTGAGGTGGAGCTGGCGAGTGAGTTACGTGACCGGGCTCCGTTGATAGGTAAAGATACTGTTCTTTTGGCCATTAGTCAGTCTGGTGAAACCGCGGACACGCTGGCTGCGGTTAAAGAGGCGAAACGAATGGGGGCCACCATTTTTTCAATCGTAAATGTGCTTGGAAGTTCTATCGCGCGGGAATCTGATGCTGTCATGTATACGAATGCTGGTCCCGAAATCAGCGTCGCTTCTACCAAGGCGTTTATGACGCAAGTCGGCGCACTTACTCTTTTGGCACTTGCCTGGTCGAAACAGAGAAGAGGCAATTCAGATGCGATTTCAGAGCTACTCCAAGGGTTGAGACAAATGCCCCGGCTATTGGAAGCTATGTTGGGGGATTCAGAGAAGCTCAAATCCATTGCCCAGGTATTGGCTCGAAAAAAATCGGTTCTCTATTTGGGTAGAGGCTTCAGTTACCCAATTGCATTGGAAGGAGCCCTTAAGCTTAAGGAGATTTCTTATATTCATGCAGAGGGCTATGCTGCGGGAGAGCTGAAGCACGGTCCAATTGCATTGGTTGAACCAGGATTACCGGTGGTTTGTGTATGTCTTGAGGGGCTACTTCACGAAAAGACTCTTTCCAATATTGAAGCAGTCTTAGCCAGAGGGGCAACTGTGGTGGGGGTTGGAGTCGAGGGCGATGAAGAGCTATCTCGAATATGTAGTTGGATGATTCCTGTACCACGTACGCACCCGATCATCATGTCCGTATTGGCAGGAGTCCCATTACAGCTATTAGCTTATTATTGCGCGGACTTTTTGGGCACAGATATCGATCAACCTCGTAATTTGGCGAAGAGTGTTACGGTTGAATAGCGGACCTTTTCGAAGATAAAATACCAGAAAGAACAGCGCGGGATTGCTTGGCCCATTGGTTTTTTATACCTTAAAACAGATGGGTTTAAGTTACTGATCCATCACGGGGAATATATGCCACTGACTCAATCAGAATATGAAACGATCAGAAAGTTAGTGCTGAACCGATCCGGGATTGTACTTGATACGCATAAGCAGGCTTTTACGGAGCAGAAACTCGGCCCGCTAGCAGAAGAGCATGGTTTGACGACGCTTTCTGACGTGGTCCAGAAGGTTGCTTCGAATCCGACTGGTCCGCTTATGCAGAAGGTCGTCGAGGCGATTACGACTCCAGAAACGGGTTTTTTTCGCGACAACCGTGCATTCAAAGCATTGAAAGAGGCAGTTTTTCCAAAATTGATTGAGAAGCGTGGTATGGAGCGAGCTCTAAATATTTGGTCGGGTGCGTGTTCAACAGGCCAAGAACCATACAGTATATTGATGCAGATTCATGAAAATTTTCCAGAGCTAAAAGGATGGACGATTCGTTTTATTGCCACAGACATTTCATCGAAGGTCTTAGCCCAAGCTAAAGAAGGGGTTTTTAGTCAATTGGAAATGAACCGCGGGTTACCCGCTCCGCTTCTACTTAAATATTTTCAAAAGAATGGCTTGCAATGGCAGGTTAAACCAGTGATTCGAAGTCTGGTTGATTTTCGAGTATTAAATTTAATTGAGCAATGGCCCCCACTTCCGAAAATGGACATTATCTTTATGAGGAATGTTTTGGTTTATTTTGAAACAGAGACAAAGCGAAAGATCCTCAATAAGGTTGCCGACTCCCTAAAGCCCGGGGGGCATTTGTTTCTGGGGATGGCTGAAATTCCGATGACCAGTGAGAATCGTTTTGATAAGCTCGAATACGAGCGTTCAGGGTGCTTTGTCCTAAAATAGCTTGGGTTGCCGAGTTGAGCTGTTTCTTCGCCGCGATCGGGGCACTGCCATTTCATTCCCTTCTTGGAACAAAGCTCCAGAACCAAGTCAGCATCTAGAGCTCGAGCGTCCTGTTTTCTAACCGCCAAAAAGACCTACGACCTTCTGACTTACGAGAAAGATGCCTTTGTGTTGGCCTATTGGGGCAACGGAAGTTCAAGTAATTTTCATATATGTTCTCTTTTATGGAATGGCACAAAAGATTTTGGGTTTGTTGGCGAGTTGAAGGAATCGAAGGAGGGGGCCTCACAAAGACCATCTATAGTAGCGGAAGAGGTCTCTGAAGTGGCGCCTAAGAGGAGATCGAGGAGATTCGAAGCCCTGGGTCAACCTAGGCTCCAAAGACAGCTGGCGAACCCGTATTCAATTACAAGGAGCTAGGGAAATGAACGGAGTTTAGGAGATTGTCGAGACCACCCTCTATGGCTGCAACCGCCAAAGAGTCCCATGGGTAAAACTATCCAGTCCATCCTCAATCACTGAGAGTCGCTAAGTCGGTTCACAGAAGATCAGATAGCCTGAGTTGACAACAACGGTGCAGAAAAAGCACTCCGGACCGTTGCGCTCGGTGGTAAGAACGACGTTTTTGTCGAGACGAAGCAGAGCGCTAAGAATCTTGGGGACTCTACTCGGTCATTTCCATCTGCGAAGCCAGCCGAGTCAATGCCAGCGATGGTCTCGCGGAACTTCTTTTTCGGGTAATGAGTCACCCAGCGTCAAAGCTCGATCCGTTAGTGCTCCAGCACAGGCAGTCGCCGGCTTAAAGTTATGTCACCTAAAATCCCGTTATTACAGCGGTCGTTGCGAGGCAATGGCCTCGGCGGGACGGCTACTTAACCTGAAGCTCGAACGAATTGTTAGCCTTTGGGCAGAAGGGCCTATGCTTCGCACAGAGGTACATTTAAGGAACGCAGAAAATGCTAAGCCTAATCAAACGAAGGGGTATCAACGTTATGTAAAATGAATCGGGACCGTGATGTCTGGCTAATAATCGCTGACGATGGCTGTGTCATTAGAGTAGGAGAGTAGTAACGTGAAATTGTCGCCACAGAGATCAATGTGCTGCCATCTAGTATCCGTTAAGCTTGTTGCAAATTCCACTTGAGTAAATACTTTAGGGAGGCCAAGATTTTGGCTTAGATTCAACAATCCTTTGATTTGACCGGCTAACATATTTGCTAATTCTGCGGTCGTGTCTTGGATCATATCCAGTTCAACATCAGTTAGTTCTGTGGCGAACAATGCAGCCGCCAATGTAGAGGAACCAGCCAGATCTGAGGAGATTGCTACGGTGATTGGATGAGGCCCTGGCATTGCTAGCACCCCTGTGCAGTAAAGCATTTTTTTGCGTTGTTCTGGGAGATGTACGACCGGCGACTGTCGGACGTCCATTCCAAGCATTGTTGAGGTGATATTGTTGAATATTTCAACAAAGGTTTGGTCATCTGGAAGCGCTAGCATATGGCGTCAACTCCATCTGAGACTGGCTCAAGTTAGTTTAAATTTGGTCTGATAACACTCCGAGTGCTTCAGTGGAATTCGTGCAAACCTATCGGCAACATTCATTGGCATTTCAGTAGCCCCTAAGAAGATAAATCCGCCGGGGCGCATTTGCTTCCTAGCTTTTGAAATAATTTTCTCTTTCGTGGGGCCATCCAAATAAATTAAGGCGTTTCCCAGGAAGATGATATCCATTTGTTCAAAAGGGGGCCAATTTTCAACTAAATTGAGTTGTCTGAATTCTATTTGTTTGCGGATTTCAGGTTTAACTTGCCACTGCAAGTCGTGTTTTACGAAATATTTACTCAACAGTTGGGCCGGTAGTCCTCGGTTAATTTCTAATTGGCTGAACTTTCCTTCTTTGGCTTTCTCTAGGAGCTTACCCGAAATATCGGTTGCAACAAATCGAAGTTTCCATTTCAATAATAGTTGAGGGAATTTTTCGTAGAGAAGCATCAGTATTGTGTATGGGTCTTGTCCGCTGAAAGAGCCCCCACACCACAGGGACAGCTTCTTTTCGCCTGCGCGAGCCCATAGCATCCAGGGAATGACGTGATCTTGAAGCGCTCTCAAGGAAGGAATATGTCGGAAAAAACTTGATTCATGAATCGTGATTGCTTCTGTTACTTTTTGATGAAGTTGGCTGCTGGCTGGAACCTTTCGTAGTTGCAAAACGACCTCAGCAGGGGACTTAAGTCCCAATTCATCCCCTATCGCACCCAGTCGAGATTCAACGAAATACTGCTTATTCGTATCCAGGACAATTGATGTTTTTTCTGCTATCAGATCTCGAATATAGTCGAAATCACTATCTTTGAGAGCCATTCGTCACCTACCATCACTTGTGTGGACACAGGAAGCAACCATTTGTTATTTGAGCCGCCTTACGATTTCTTGATACAGGCTTCCTAAGGGCCTGACAGCATCCGCTAACCCTGCTTTCGCAACATAACCCGGCATACCCCACACCACAGACGACTGTTCATCTTGCACAACGACGCTCCCCCCCATATCCACTATCTTACGACATCCCTTGAGTCCATCGCTACCCATTCCTGTCAAAATAATCGCCAAAACACCATTACGGTAGACATCGGCGGCGGACCTAAACAAGACATCTACAGCAGGTCGACACGAATTTTCAGGATCCCCCTTGTGGGTTTGGAGTCTGGGGCCAGTGGGTGCCTTGGTTACGACCATATGAAAGTCGCCGGGAGCGATCCAAACCTTACCAGATTCAATGTGAGTATCATTTCCACATTCGAATACGTCATGCCCGGTGTTTGCGGCTAGCCTCTCGGCGAATATGCTTGTAAAAATGGGGGGCATATGTTGGACGATCAAAATGGGAAGAGGAAATGGCTTTGGAAGTTGCGCCAGAACTTCTGTGAGTGCATTTGGGCCCCCCGTTGATGTTCCCATGACTAAGAGTTTTGGAGGGAGGGCGTGCTTTTTCGGGGTCACTCTTACGACTGGCCCAACCGTTGCGCCATCATTTAGTGAGAGCAACGCATTGGAAGTTCTAAGTTCCTTACTGGCTCGTCCGAATAGCCTCAGTTTCGGCAAAAGCTCATCTCGGATGATCTCTAGAGCGCTTTTTCCGCCTGCCACTGACGAAGGTTTGGTAACATAATCTGATGCGCCCTTGGCGAGTGCGTCGAGCGTAGCCCTAGCTCCCCTTAGAGTTATTGTGCTAAACGCAATAACCGCTAATTTCTGGTCTTCGTTACGAAGTCGAACGAGGGTTTCCAACCCGTCCATTTGTGGCATATCGAGATCTAGTACAACGACGTCTGGTTTAAGGGCCGCCACTTTTTCTAGCGCAAGACGTCCGTTTGAAGCTGTACCGATAACAGTAAGCTCCGGATCTCGTTCGATGCATTCCGACAACATTGTCCTGGACACGACTGAATCATCGACGATTAAGACACGGACTGGGTCGTGCATATCCTATTCAGTCGGTAAGGCCGAGAATTTCGAGTTTTTCTGCGATCATTTCCTTCGTGAATGGCTTCATTAAGTACTCGTTCGCACCTGCTTCGAGCGCTTTTGCCATTTGAGAAATTTCACTCTCGGTTGTAACCATCATCACGTTAAGACCATTATACTTTGGATCAGCTCTGATATTACACAGGAACTCGTAACCATTCATTTCTGGCATGTTCCAGTCAACCAGAGCTAAATCCGGCACACCGGTTTCGCCTAGCTTCGTGAGAGCTTGTTTTCCATCGCCAGCCTCAAATACTTCGAAACCCAGGTCTTTGAGGATTTTACCGATGATGCGTCGAATCGCCTTTGAATCATCAACTACTAAAGCACGCATACGAACATCCGCCCCAAATGTTTTTCACATAGTTTGAAATTAATTTACTCTAAACGTTATTGTTTTCCCTAGGTCGGGTCAATAATTTTCAGCGAATCCTAATCGCAACCATCTGCCTTCTGGCCGGAAAAATTGAATTAAACATCCACCAAAACTCATTACCACTCCCAGCAACTCTCTTTTTATACCTTTAACTTCTTATGTCTCCGGTATATATTTCCATACTTCGATTCTTAGAAACGCACCCTCAGATTCCATTGTTGTGGTCCCTATTTTTTGACAGTGTGGTATGTCCACGCTCAACTCCCTGCCCTCGGTAATCGTTGGCAGGGATAATAGACTCTTGGGAGCAAGCTTTCCCTTTATGAGTCCACCCACTTGGTTCGCCAACTCCCCCACAGCGTCGTGCACATCTTCGGCTTCTACCTCTTCCCGATCCATTCCAAAAATGTGCCCAGCGGCTAACTTCGCTAACGTGTTCTCGAAATGTAGCGTGACACCACCCTTCCAATCTCCCTCCAAAAGGATTGAGCCAATGACAGATCTACCTTCAGGGCCCTCCGCAGCTGCGACATCTGGCTTCTTGACCAAACTAAACCCAAGCATTGGGCTCCAAACTTGACCTGTTATTCGAAAAATTTCGTCTGTTGCAATGCTGTCCGACATTTTCCAATGGCTCCTGGCGTGGACGCGGAGTTTTGCTGCCTTGCCCCGGGACAAGCCCGAACTCAAGTCTCCCTACTAGATTGGCGCAATTGCGATTAAATTGCAAACGACGTGATTGGCAAGCTCTTAATCGTAGACTTAGTGAGTCGGAAAAAAGCGCGTTACTTTAGTGGTTATGCCAGGGCACGACGTCGGGTTTGGTGAGTGGATACAGTTAACTTGGCTTCTGGCACCATCTTTTTGGGCTTTGATCTTTTTGGGCCTTTCTTTCTTTTAAGAGAAAAAAAATTGAGATTTCTGGGGTGTCTTGACGGGCGTTTCGATTGAATTTCGGTTCAAATGAGTAGAGATGAACCCGATAATCTCAAATATGGTTTTTCCCCAAAAAAAACTCCTATCTTTGGTTTTTCCGGCTTCATAGCAATTTAGCTGAATCGTTGAATAACAAAGTCGAAATACGCCGAAGTTCCTTGTCCGATATTACTTTCCAATCGGATATTTCCATCAAGTAGTTCCACGATCTGCTTGGCCACCGTTAGGCCGAGGCCTGCTCCACCGAACTTACGCGTGAGCGAACCGTCTACCTGACGAAATGGTTCGAACATCTGGGATACCTTTTCCGGTGGGATCCCAACTCCCGTGTCGCGAACACAGAAAAAGAGGTGCAGGAGATCTCCGTTTACTTCGATTTTCTCGGTGAAAACATCGATCGATCCATCTTGGGTAAACTTAATCGAATTTTCAATAATGCAGTGTAAGAGTTGTTTGATTCTGCGCCGATCCCCGTAGCCAAATTCCGGCAAGTCGTCGCATTCAACACGCCATTCTAGATTTTTCTTTTCAGGAAATTGAGACTGAATGTTTTCGACAACTTCGTGAATGGGACCCAGCAGGGAAAACTTCTCCCAGACGCTTTCCACCTGTCCTTCTTGGGCTTGGGCGACGTCAAGAATTTGACTAATGAGGGCCATTAAAGCATCGGCGCTTTCTTTGATTATTGAGATCGAATCTCGGTGGTCCATCGAAAGGGTATCATCCATGAGAAGGATATCGATAAAACCCAAAATACCATTCATAGGAGTCCGCATTTCGTGACTCATATTGGCGAGAAATTCATCTTTAACTTGTGTGGCGGTGATGAGCTCGTCTTTTGTCTTTCTGATCTCCCTTGTCCGCTCATTGACCATGGCTTCAAGATGTTCGAGTTTGAGAAGCGCCAATTGGCTTAAGTTCCATTTTTGTCCAAGTGCTGTCGCAAGTTGGGTCACCTCAATCGGGTCGAATGGTTTTTTGAGAATGAGAATTCGGTCTGAATGGCCGAGATTCTCAAGGATTTCGTGCCAGGTATAATCCGCAAATGCGGTACAAATGACGATCTGAATGTCATCTTCTACTTCGAATATTTTATGGATAGTTTCAAGCCCGTCCCAGCCAGGCGGCATCCGCATATCGACAAACGCGACTGAATAGGGGACACCTTGTTGACGCGCTTTGAGGATCTTATTGAAACCCTCTTCTCCCTGAGAGGCAAACGACAGCTCAAAATCGGGTCCTTCCCTGGCGGGAGGGCTGCTTGTTTCACTTTCTCCGAAAATACTGGCTTCTAGGGCTTCTAAACCCGATTGAGGTTTCTCGTGAAAAAAGATCTTCCTGAAATCTTCATGAATTGCGTCATTATCATCGATAATGATGAGCTTTAACCGCTTATTTTCATGGGGTTGCATCATTGTTTTATTGCCCATTTAACTGGAATTTCCAGAGAAAAAACAGCACCATGTCCAAGTCCTTCGCTACTCGCTGAAAGATTTCCGCCCATTTCCTTTGCCGCGAGTGCTCCAGTATGAAGTCCGAAACCATGGCCAGATTTTTTCGTTGTAAAACCGTGAGCAAATATTCTTGTAAGGTTTTCCGCGCTGATCCCAACTCCATTATCTCCGATGTCAATGACCAGCCGATTTGACCCGCGTACCCGGTTTTTGATCGTAATTGCCTTTTCATCGATGCCCGATTCAGCCAAGGAATCAGCGGCGTTCTTAACCAAATTGACAAGAATTTGAAGTACTTTTTGACGATCCATAAGGACTTCCGTTATTTTTGAAAGTTCGAATGATATCCCGATCTCGTTTTTTTGCAAGACGGATTCGTTGATATTTACCGCGTCTTCGACCAATTCGTCGATCGCGACTGGTTCAGATGGCCCGGACACTTTCGCGAACGATTGCTGAAGGCTGATGATGTCTTTAATATGATTGATGTTTTTTGTTAGACGAAGGATTTCAGTACTCATTAATTCTCGTTCTTGTTCCAGTATTCCAGAGAGAACTGACAAGTATTGTGGCAGTTTTTGTGCTCGATCATCGTGTGTGAAGAATTCTCCTAACTGCTTGCCATTTTGCTCTAGAAGTTCTGAGACTTTCTTGATGCCCATAAATTGCAGTTTTCGAACTTTTTCTTGCAAGAGGGTGGCCGAGACGTTCACGCTATTTAACACATTGCCCACATTATGGAGTACACCTGTGGCGACCTCTGCCATTCCGGCCTGCCTCGAAGCATCCACCAGTTGTCGCTGAGTTTCTGCTAGTTTGGCCTGGGCCATTTTTCTTTCTTGGATTTCGTCCGTGAGGCTTTCATTGGTATTACGTAGAGCGATGGCTTGCATTTCAAGGCTTTGGACGTTGTTCTCGATGGCTGCTTGGTTGGCTTTTAGATTGTAGACCATGGTATTCATGGCTTCTCCCAGGGTGTCGTATCCAGAGGCTAGTTCAACCTTTACGGTTAGATCGCCTCCAGCAATGTTTTCAGCCAAGCGTACTTTTTTGAGTAGGTTGTCCGCAAATTCGTCCATTGCTCGGGCCATCTGGCCGATTTCATCCGTCGTTTCGATACGCAGTCTGCGACCTAATTTTCCTTTGCGTAGTTCATCTAGCATTTCGACGGTGCGAGCCAACGGTTTGGTGATCATTTTCCTTATAGAAAATTGGACAAGGATAATGGACGAAAACATGGCGATGACAAAAACGAGGACCAGTAATTCTGCACGTCGCTTCGTTGAATCGATAACTGTCTTTAGACTCGTTTTAAGGTCTTCTGAATATCGCCAGGAAAGTTTATCTAGGGCAGCTAAGATCTCGTTCTTTTGTGAGTCCAATTTGCCTAGTAGCTTTTGTTCGTTTTCTGTTAGCACGCTGTTTAATACTAGGGGCTGGTAGGTCGAAGTGGCGATTTCGGTAAAGGTTTTCAGGCTCAATTTTATTTTCCTAGCCTCATTTCTCTCTTCTTGAGGCAATTGCCTCAGTGTTATAATTCTATTAAGTGCGTTGAGCGCGTCCTCCGCTTCACGACTGGCCTGATTTATGTAGCCAGCTTCGCCGAACACAAAGGCATCTTCGTACAGTTTGGTTTGAGTTTCAAAGGCGGAGAGGGCGCTCTGGCTTTGCTGAGTGGCAGGGAAGATTGCATTTGAAGTCTGATTGAGCTGCGCTTCGTTTTGGCGACCAGAATAGACACTAAGAATCATTGAAAGCATATAGCCCACGACAATGAAGCTAATACTGAGCCAAATTTTTCCGCTAATCTTCAAGGAGTTCATTTTATTTCTAGCTTAGATACCGCTAATGGTCACGTCTCTCATCCGAATGGCCGGAGTCGAAGAGGAGCCAAACCACTGAGCTTTGGAGCCGAGAGCATCAATGCGTTGCAACATTTCCAAGAAGTTTCCGGCAATCGTAACTTCTTGAACTGGATGGACCAATTCACCATTTTCAAACCATAGACCGTTGATTCCACGAGAATAGTCACCAGTGATTGGGTCGAGACCACGCCCCAGTCCTCGGGTAATCAGCAGAGTTCCACCGCTGTTTTGGAGTAGCTCTTCTTCTGAAATTGTGCCGGGAGCCAGAGTAAGATTGAAGCAGCCGATGTAGGGAAGGCCTCCAACTCCGCGCTGTCCGTTTGCAGTGCTTTTCCTGCCGGCCTTTTTGGCAGTGTAGTGATCATATAAATAGGTGTTCAAGATGCCTTTAGTCAAAAGTTCTTTTTTTTCGGCAGTATAGCCTTCGCCATCATAGTGTGAACTGCCGGGTTTGCGCTTTTGATAGGGGTCATCGGTAACCGTTAGTAGGGGAGAGCATATCTCTTCACCTATCTTATCACAAAGAAAGCTAGCCTTTTTGTATACAAGGTCCCCATCTAGGCCGCTGATTAGGCTCCCTACGACTCCGGTTGCCATTCTTGGTTCAAAAACAATTGTCGCATTTTGAGACTTAATGGCTCTGGCACCCAACATACGCGCGGCCCGATTTGCAGCTTTCTGTCCCACCGAGATATGAGGCTCTAAATCATCCAGCTGACAACCAGAACTATACCAGAATTCTGTTTGAAGTTCGTTTTCTTTGACTGCCAGCGGCGTACACCAGGCGCTAATGCCTGTTCCGGCAGCTGTTTGTACGCTGCCCCCACTGGTTACCAAGACAGAATGGGATTGGCCACTTGAGATTCCACTGTCTCTAAATTTTGTTATGTGAGGATCCGTGGCTCTAGCGGCTTCTTCTATTTCAAAGGCCCATCGAATCTTTTCCGAGGTTTCGAGTTCAACGATCCGAGGATCGTAGAGTTCCAGATCCTTAACAGTGTCTTTGTTCCCCGTAGGTGATGGCGCAATGCCGTGGTTAGGATCGGCTTCCATTTCTTTTGCCAAGCTTACGGCGCGTTCTGCAAGCTCTGCAAGGCTGGTCGAAGAGAAATCGCTGGTACTACATACGGCTTGTCGGTGTTGTGATATAACCCTTAAACCAAGTGATTTTGATGTTGCTTGCGTTAGATTTATTATTTTTCCGTCCGCAACTTTGACCTCAAACTCGGTTCCATATGAAACGACGGCATCTGCTTCGTCTGCTCCGAATCCTTTTGCTTTGGCAAGGGCTGTTTCGGCCATTTTAATCAGTTGGTCCGTGTTTTGAAGAGAATGTTCTGACATGGTTGTTCCGTTAGCTTAGGTTTGTCCCGCCCACTGTAATATTATCAATTCGAATCGTTGGCATACCGACGCCGACTGGAACGGACTGGCCATCTTTACCGCAAGTCCCGATACCAGGATCGAGTTCTGGATTGTCTGCAACCATGGTTACATTCTTCAAGGTCTCTGGACCCAAGCCAATCAG
>JAYZAY010000031.1:0-8313 GCA_036339465.1 Myxococcota bacterium
TGACGGAAACCCACCACTGCGTCAACTTGGCTTTCTTAGTGTCAAAAACGGCAATTCTCGCCGCTTCTTGTTCCCATAAATCACAGTCATTCACAGAATCTTACCGGGAATTTGCGCCAAAACCAGAAAGCCCAATAATCACGCTGCTTAATCTCTCCCCAATAATCACGCTGCTTAATCTCTCCTCCTCAGAAGGTTTATGAACTCTGAACGAGTTGCTTCCTTCAAGAAAGCACCAGTAAAAGAAGAGGTTGTCGCTACAGAATTTTGTTTCTGGATTCCGCGCATTAACATACACAAATGTTGAGCCTCAATTACCACGGCTACCCCTTCCGGATTCAAGGCTTTCTCAATGCAATCTTTAATCTGGTCAGTCAGTCTTTCCTGCACTTGAAGCCTTCTGGAAAAAGCATCTACGACCCTCGGTATTTTGCTCAATCCGACAATATGGCCATTAGGTATGTAGGCGACATGGGCCTTTCCGAAAAAAGGAAGTAAGTGATGCTCACACAAAGAATAGAGTTCAATATCCTTTAGAAGCACCATATGCTTGTGTTCCTCTTTGAACATGGCGCTTCTCAGTATTGACTCAGGGTCCATGTCGTAGCCATGAGTAAGGAACTGGAGGGATTTAGCTACCCTGACGGGTGTTTTCTCCAAACCTTCCCGAGTTACATCTTCACCAAGCTCAAACAGGATTTCCGTATATTTTTTTGCTATTGATTCCGTTGTAAGTTGATCAACACTAACCGCCTCTTTGTCTCCGTTAACAATCGTTTTGTGGCTCAAATTCGTCATGATAATTTTAGGGTTAATCATTATTCCCCGTAATACTCCCCATAATGCTTTTTAGTTTCTTGCTATTTTATAGCATGTCGTCGGTATGACAGCTGGTTTGTAAGACCTCTAATATTGACCCTTTTTCCTTGGTTATCTATCCGGTGGCAGGTAGTAGGGCCTCCTTAAAATCACCATCCGAGTCAAAGCCCTTTCATTGTATTTTATTCAACACTTCGTCGCAAGTGACTAGAATTTCCAAACTCCCATTTCCACACTAAGCCAACCCAATAATCCGCTCACTTCCCAATACTTGTATCCCTCCCCGCATCCTTCTTCGAAGTATGAACGACGAACATCAAACAGATAACGCAACCACGAGCTAAAATGCACCCGCTCCAAGGCGGCACTTACTTGTAACTAACCCATAATCAAAACCAAATAGGGTAAAAAAATCGGAGCACAGAGCCTGGGATAATTCCCTGGAATGCCTAGGTGCTTGATGAACTTTTATAATCATAGTCCGCTCAATCATAAGCAATACCTCCGCACGTCGGCCGCTGCGTTTGCGCATTCAAATAAGCCAGTCTCAAATACCTCCAACCTTAAACGGCTCCCCGTACCTGCTTTTTTATACTCTGTTTAACCTGTTTACAGCCCCCCACTCTTTTGGGTTTTGCTGTTTTACCATACATTTGGCGCAAACACATCGCGGCAACGAGCCACATGAATTAGCGATCTGGAAATCAGGGTCACAAATTACTCGGTAACGATTTTCGAATGTCACGGTGGGTGTAAAACACCGGTGGGGCGTGGATGGGGGTTAAATACTCTGGGTGAATATCAAACGGAGAAACAAAAACGCAGGGTCGGTAAATTCTCTCTCGAAACAATATACCAAAAACAGACCCCGCGCATCTAAAAGGCCTCGGGAACTCTCATTCTTACCGTTTCCGTACCTCGGCCAGTAAACCTTTGCTTCGGCCGGTTCCTTCGGGATGCGAAAAATAGCCATCAAGTTAAGTAACTATTGAAAGAGCATTAAACCTAAGGCCCAGACGTTCCTAAAAAAGTGGTTTAGGCTGGCGATCACTAACAGCCTAGAGGGTGCTCGATAGCCTCATTTGTAGCGTCGATTTAAAGGTTACAAACATTCTTTCAGGCCTTGCCATCCATTAATAATCGATAATTCACGCATCCCTGCAACATTCTCAGGTCCCAAAATGAGTAATTGTTCCAGGTTGGGACAACTCAGATTTGTTCATCCTTTATAACGATTCATCGAATCTAGCCGAGGTTTCTAGCTGACGCTGAAATGGTGTGTTTCGTCGGACCTAGCTCCCAGGAGAAGTCCTATCTGCTCGTGGCAAAAACCGCCGCATTCCACAAATAGTGAGCCCACTTTTTCCCGCGCTTCTGGGCCCATATTGTAGACGGTTTGAATAACTTCTTCGTTTAATGTTCTCCGGTCTAGTTGCAAGCAGAGGTAGGCAACGCTAGAAGCGAACCTTGGATCGTCATGAAGTAGAAGTTCGACTAGCCGTTCAGTCGGTAGGGCGCCGATTTTAGCTAAGGCAATTGAAGCAACTTTTATTAAGCCCGGGCTTTGGTCGCGGCTGTTTAGATATTGTTCTAATCGTGGAATTCTGCTCTTATCGCCTATTTCGCCGGCCGCAAATACACCGCTGATGACAAGGCCGGGATTGTCAGACTCAAGCATCTCAGTTAGCGCGGAGCTGACCTTAGGGCGAAGTCGCTTGCTTTTCCACAGGGCGATGATGGTGTTAGCGCGAACGCGTCCGTCGGAGTGTTCTAGAAATCGCGAAATAAGTCGAAAAACCCCGGCGTAATTGAGGGCCCCAAGTCCTTCTATGGCATTTGCGACTACTCTGGAATTTTCGTCTTCAAGGGATTCAAGAACGAAGTTGTAGGTCTCTTCATTGGTGTGCTGCGTTAATAAAATATTCAGTGCGCGACCCCTTAAAAGATTAGACTTATTTTCGCGTCCCACCTTTCTAAGCAAATTCATCGTAGAGAATTTCACAAATGGATCTAGAGTATCTGTTCGTACTGTATCAATATAAGACATCGCGGCCAGTGTGAGCTGTCGAGAATTATTGTCTTTTATAATGTCAAGAATTTCAATAAGAGCCTTGGGATTGCCGGTTTTTGCTAGGGTTTCAATCGCTTCTATTTGTAAGCCCGTCTCGTAGTTACCCCTGATGATGTCGAGAAATTTCTCGAAGCAGTCTTCTGATTCGTATTGGTCAAATAGGGCTATTGCGTTTGATTTAGTCTCATAGCAAGGTCCGCCCAAGAAAGCTGAGATATCGGCATTAAAATATTTACCGGCAGAAAGACTGATAAAGACAAAGCAGGCTAAAAGAGCCACGACGACCCAGGTCAGGATTTCAGATGGTAATAGAAACAAAAAACCGACCATAAAGAATCCAGCAGATTGTGCCAGGATGTCTGATATTAAGCGTATACGGTCACGTTCTGAACTTGGGTAGAGGGTCAGCTGATTCTGGATAGCAATAGCGAATACACTTCCATCTACCACACGGAAGCCGACATAGAGCATTATTCCAATGCTCAATATAGGGAATCCCATATAGAGAACAAATACCCCAGCAACGAGCAAACTTGAGATAACATATATCCGACCCAGGCCCACCCCCTTAAGGATTCTAGGGTAGAACACAACTGCAGAAAAGGTCGCCAGTAAAGCCGAGCCTAAGTCGAGTATCCCGTAGAGGCTGGTTAGGTCGAGTTCCGATTCTTCAAAGGTCGTTGCGATCATAGACATTCCAGCAAACCACAACAAAGCATTCAGAAATGTTAATAGGGCTAACCGTTTGGGGAATCGATACGCTTTTAGTATGTCGATTAAAGAACGTATTTCCGAAGGTTGGGTCTTCAGTGCCGCCACCCTAGTTACCGTGTTCCCCTTTTTGTCTGACTCAAATAAGAGGAGAATGCACCCTTGAATCACTTGGACACATTGAACGGCTACCCATAAGCCAAGAAAGAAACCGATATCGAGTTCGAGTGGGTTTGAAATTATCGCCAATATTGCTCCGGAAACCGCTCCTAATTGAGCCAGCGTGCTCACCCAAGGGAAGAGTCGCTTCGCCTCAAAGGGGGAAATAAGATAACTCGCCAAAGACCAGGTCGAGAAATACCCGACAATCCCGGTTCCCATTATGGTAACGAATCCAATCCCAGCTCTTACGATCGGATCCGGAATCCAAAAACAAGAAATAGCGCATCCTAATACAAGGCTATGGAGTGTCAAGAAAGTGTAAATAGGGCAGAGCCTTTCCGCAAACGATAGAAGAAGCATTGAGACTAAAAAAGTTAGAACGGCGGATCCAGAATAGTAAAAGGCTAAATTTTCTGCCCCGACTTCCAAAATAAAGAGATCGAGGAACGCGCAACTCATTACAACTTTCGAAAAGACACCGACAAAACTGCTCGAAAACAGCAACCCTTGGCTTATCTTTTGTGCCAACTTCCCCACCTTTTTTTTGCCCTCGTCAAATCCGGGCACTCAAGCTTGCATGCTCTTTTTTTTACCTAAATAATTTCGGAACTCTGTTGCCATTTTTTTGATGTGTTGTTCGTCCGCAATCCCCATCGGGAGGTTAAACCTACCACTGCCACCGAAATCATGTTTAATCATCCTACAAAACTCCCGCTAGCTTTATAGATCCCGCCAAAAAAATCCCCCCGTAAGTGAGTCGAATTACTCCGGTCAAATCATAAGTAATGATTAGAGCAGAGAAAGACGCTTAATTGCAATAAAAGCGTCGACAAAGAGACCATCGGCAGAAGAAGATTAATCCCCACCATGCTCATCCCGCCCTTACATTGGAGCGTTTAGGCACCTCAGCCTCAGATATTTGGAGCCGCAAACGAACCACCGCAACCGCTTTTTCGCACAGGGCGTGGCGGGCTGCTCGAGCCCTTCTTCGGCACCGGTTTTCTCATCAGGCCATTGGCTGCTAACACTTTGAAATAACGAACCAGATGACTTCGCGGTTTGGAAATCAGGGCCATGAGTTTCTCGATAAACCGAGACCAAGTGAAAAAAAGTACGACCCTTCAGTGGCTTGGAGTTGCAGATAACTTGCGTGGTAGCATCGCCATGCACTCACGCAATTGCCGCGATACTGGCCGGTGCAAATTGAACAGGGACAGTAAGGCTTCGCTTGCTGAGTGCGTGAGCTGATGGTTCATCGAAATATTGATGAATATAATCATCAATGGTCTCGCACACAGCTCACAAAATAATTCAGATAATACTGGGCATCAATGATACAAAAGGTTTCTTAAACACAACGTTTGGGCGGCACTTTCCGACACTGGCACAGCGAGGGCAGCGTCCAATTTCGGTCGTTCTCCGCTACGACCCTGTCTTCCAAAGATGGGCCTCGAATTCGGCCATTTCAACGCTCGGTGGCCCCATCAGGTGCTTGAGCTTTGATGGTTGTCCGCTCTGTCGTGTTGTGGGTGTGGTGTAGAAATGCCATGTTATCGGTGGTGGTAGTTGGGGGCTGGCCGTTTCGCCATGCGCACGTTTCATCCTAGACGCCCTTTTCTAGGAGGTCGCCCGTCTATTTTGGCGTAATAATGGCACTCACTTTTCCCTGCCACTCTAGGAGTTACTACCTGCCTTCCCCCGCACTGATTCGGGTAACTCTCTAGCTGCCAAAGTACAGAGCGTGTGCCATCAAGGGTCAATGTAATCCAGATAGAGTTGACGTGATGGCCCTTGGCGGTATTGTAGACCGCTAATGCCACAAACTTCACTTCCAACTCCAGTTCGCTCTGGGCTTGGGTGGGTCACGCTTAGCTTTTTCCATGGGCCCCTCGGGTGAAAAATGGAAGCACATCGTTTTGCATCATGTCAGCTTGGAATCACGCTTAATCTCCCTCGGTGCTCATAAACTGCCTTAGTGCTTACTCAAAGCACCCGCCCCCATAGAGTGCATCCAGAGCCAGCCAGGGTTTTATGGTGATTTCTTCGACATCAAGAGGCCCCAAGTAATCCAGGGTTTCTGGGGAGGTTAGAGGGGGGCTCTGATTGTTTTGATGAACCACGCTGTTGGTCCAATAAAGATTATCCTTTGACCACGTCCAAGGCGACGGCCTTCTCTGGGTCTGGTTTATTCACGATTGTATCGGTTTCTATGAACCGAATCTTACTGCATGATACCTGCGTTTGGCTCATACTGTGTGATTTCCTTTTGTCTTATGCATCGGGATTGGTCGATTTTCAAACGTCCTTCCATCCCGGTTCATCTTTCACTGCCCTGGGGAATGCTATTGCTCTGAAGGTTCGACCTGACTAGGTACTTAAATAGATGAAATCGTTATACAAACTCTCGTTTTCGTTTTGATTAAATTAAGTTGCATCGGAGTCAGCTTTAGCTGATAGTTATAACTTAAAAACATTTACACACATTCTAGGGTTAAATCAAAAGGCAAATAAGATGAATGCAACTGCTAAGAAATTCCGTTTGGTGACGCGTAGTGATTTCGACGGGCTTGTTTGTGCTGTCTTGTTGAAAGAACTTGGTATGCTTGAGGGTATAAAATTCGTCCACCCAAAAGATATGCAAGATGGGACAGTCGAGATTACGGATTCTGATATAACAGCGAATCTTCCATATGTTCCGAGCGCGTATTTGGCTTTTGACCATCATTCGAGTGAAGCGAAGCGCGTTGTTGGAGACCCAAAAAACCATATATTGGACCCGAACGCTGCATCCGCTGCACGAGTCATCTATAATTGTTATGGCGGCAAAGAAGCGCTGCCCGGGATAAGTGAGGACCTACTTAATGCTGTTGATAGGGCCGATTCGGCACAATTTTCCGTGGACGAAATTTTCGAGCCTGAGGACTGGGCACTGCTTAGCTACTTGATGGACCCACGTACCGGCCTTGGACGCTTCCGTGATTTCGCTATCTCAAACTATCAAATGATGATGGAATTGATTGACGATATCCGTCATTACAGCGTTCAAGAAATTCTCCATCTGCCGAATATTAAGGCGCGTGTTGACCTTTATTTGTCTCATAAGAAAATGCACATAGAACAAATCAAGCGAAGCTCTACAGTTCATGACAATTTGGTGCTCCTCAATCTGCAAAATGAGGAAACGATTTACACAGGCAATCGCTTCGTGATTTATGCGTTGTACCCTGAGTGCAACATATCCATTCATCAACAGTGGGGTCGAAACAAGCAAAACACCGTTTTTACCGTCGGGAAATCGATTGTAAACCGCTCATCGAGAACCCATATTGGGGCGTTGATGCTTGAATACGGGGGGGGCGGGCATGATGCTGCGGGTACGTGCCAGATAGACAACGACGAGGCAGGTACAGTGCTTGACCAATTAATTGAACGCATTACCGCCGACGGCTAAGTCCACCTAACCTCTCTATAAGCAGCGCGGTTATCGGCATGGTTTTCGACATGCGTGAAGCGTCTACACATTCTACGAGCCACAAATCAAACAGCGTCTCTGCTATGTTGAAGCGGCGCAAGAGCAAAGGGTTACATGACCATGGTGTCGTCTTCATGGCGTTGCAAATCGTTGGCCTCGACGCGGGTCAGTTGGGGGAGATTGTCTTGCGCTAGGGTATTGCCGAGTGACTCATCTGTTCCCATCACCGAATCCTTTGGCAGCAAGGTCGATGTTGGTAGGCGACGGGTAATTCTAGGTATCCCAAACGTTGTGCATCTCCTATGGGGTTGCGCGGTAACTGGCACTTCAAGAGGCAGAAGGAGAAAATCCAGGTTTTTTTGGGCGCTGGTCTTGCCTCGCGGGAGCCTCAACCGGTGAAGGTAACAAAAATGCGAATTCATCCCACCAACTCTGGCAATCGTCGGTGCCAAGAGATATGGCCCCCGGCCAAGGAGGGGGATGACCCGCACAGCCGAGGCCGTGGCGTCTTCCTATCCACGATTAAATCCAACAATTTGAAGGGAAGATAAAATGAATAATTGGAAAGTCATATCTTTTTGTGTGGTTGCTACGTCACTTTTATTGAGCGCCTGTGGTGGTGATGGTATCAGCGACAAGTGGGATGCCATTTGCGATAAAGAAATCACCGCCACTAACTGCCCTGAAAACATGGACAACAGTGTGTTGGTGATGTTTTGCAAAGCCGTTGGCTCAAGTCTTTTGGATACCGATGAATGCAATACGAAGATCGATACTTACACCGCCTGTTACGACCAACGAAAATGGGCTTGTCTTGAGGGTGGCGAGGTTCCTACAATCGACGGTGAGGACCCATGTGCCAAGGACGTGGTCGATGCTTTTGCCATCCCCTCGGGCGCTTGTATTGATCAAACCAAGGTGAGTACATCAAGCAGCGGTGATTGATTTTCACCCCATTAAAATGAATTTAGCTGCCTAGAAACTTCCTCCCCCTATTGGGGCCCCAGGCTGCTCCAATCACCCACTCACTTTGCCTCCGGCCCCAAGATTCCCCCCCACCCTTCTCGGAAATCCAAAC
>JAYZAY010000032.1:0-34998 GCA_036339465.1 Myxococcota bacterium
TGACCGTGAAGATACCCTGCTGCATGTTCTGAAGCATGTTGTTGATATCATCGGTTTTAGCCTTTAGTTCCGTGGTTCGCTCTTCGACTTTGTGTTCAAGGTTTTCATAGGAATCTTTAAGCTCAGCCGTCATTTGGTTGAACGAGGAAGCGAGAACTTCGAGTTCGTCGCCACTGCTGATTTCGACGCGAATCCCCCGTTCTCCCTCTGCCATTCTGTTTGCTGCTGTCGTAAAATCTTCGAGAGGGCTGGTGATTTTCTTAGATTCCCGAAAGATCATAACGGCGGCAATCAGTCCACCGAGTATCGCGATTAGGACTAGGAGGCTGATCGATTGTATACGCTTTTCGTGTGCAGAAAGACGAGCCTGAGCGAGGGTTTCCTGCATTATTTGAGTGGAGAGACCGTAACGAATGGTTCCTTTGAACTCATCTTCAATAACCAATGGAGCAGCATACTCATAAACAGTATGCCTTTGCCCTTTTAGATCGACTTTACGGAAGCTGGTCTCTTCCTTGATTTCATCTTTGCCTAGCCGTAGTGTTGTTTGCCAATCAAAGGTCTCATCCACTTCACCATCAAGGTGGCTTGCATCCGCAAAGGTCCAGGGCATATAGCCCTCGTCCATAAACATGCCATAAACGATTGTATCATCATCGACAACTGTCCTCGACACAAATTCAGCAACCGAGGTCATCGATAGTTCTTCAACAAAGCCCTTAAGCGCCAGCGCTTGGTTTTTGATGATTGTGGCTCCCTTATCATTTAGGCTGTCGGAGATGTTTTTCTCTGTCATGGCGAGGTTTGCATCGTTTGTGCGCTGCTGCATGTACATCATCATGCCCGCAGCCGGGAGTCCCACGATGGCAAGGATCGTCATTGTGGTTCGAATTAGCTTTTGTTTAAGACTTTTTGTGACCGCCATTTTGAACCTTCTAATTGAGAAGCTAACGATAATCTATTTGGTCTAGCGAAATTGTGGCATTCAGTTAGGGTGCAGCCCGCTCCAGAGTAACTCTTACGATTTCCAGTAATCGTGTTGGATTGTATGGTTTTACGATCCAGGTTTGGGCTTTTAGCTTTTCATAATCATCTTGGTGAGTTTTCAAGGACTCCGTGGTGAGCACAAATATCGGGGTCGCTTGATTGAGCGATTTCTCCCGCATATTCTTAAGCATCTCGAGGCCGTTCATTCTAGGCATGTTGACATCACAGATCACCAGGTCGTAGGAACGCTCACGAGTTGCATCCAAACCCTCTGCGCCATCACATGCAGAATGCACAAGCACTTGCTCTGAAGATAAGAGGTCTTTAAGACTCAATCGTACCTCAGGAGAATCATCCACTACCAAAACGTGCTTGCCCATAGTCTTCCGCCCCCGATGATTAATGAGCTTATCTACTCAAACAATGCTTATAAACTCACTTACTATAACAGTTGTACCCGGAACCCGATGATTGTGTCAAAACATTCCTATACGGCTGGCATAGGTAAGTGCGGAGATTTGACATGGCTGGGGACTCTTTGTTTGGACCACTCACGTCCCTTTTGAACAAAATAGCGACATACTGCCGCAGTATGAACAGGTTTGATGAGCCAGCGATCGATACCTAATTCAAGACATGCCTCATAGTCGGTGGGATCCTTTTCGGTGCACGCCATAAAAATCTCAGTGGTTTGAAATCTAGCCGGGTGCTGTTCTTTAATTTGACGCAGCATATCGATACCGTTCCCGCCAGGCATATGAACATCCGTAATCATAAAGGTGATTCCCAAATTTTCATTGAAGAGACGAATCCCTTCCACTGCATTTTTGGCACTTACAACTTCAACGAATTCCTTGGCCGCGGATGACAAAATGGCTTCGGTAATCGTGTTCCTAAATAAGGCCTGGTCATCGACGACCAACAGCATTTTTTTCGACAAGTTACGAAGATATTTGGGCACTCTTTCAAGAAGATGGCGACAAAAAACCTCGGTGCAAATGGGTTTGATCAACCAGTGCTCAACGCCCAGTTCACGGCATGCTTCAAATTCGATGCGGTCCCTATCTGCGCACACCATAAAAATCTCAACCCCTTGGAATCTCTCTGGGTAGAATTCTTTCATTTGCCGCACCATGTCGATACCGCTCCCGTCAGGCATATGAACATCCGCAACCAAAAAGGCGATTTCCTGATCTTCGTTAAACAAACGAATCCCTTCTTCTGCATTTTTGGCACTAACCACTTCAACGAATTCGCTTGCCGCCGATGACAAAATGGCACTCCTAATGGCCTCTTTAAATATGGGCTGGTCATCGACAACCAAGAGCTTCATTTTCACTTTGACACCTGTTACTCGCTAACTACCCCGAACAACATTCCGACTCAATTTGGACAGTTGCACCCTGACCCCTAGCACATTGTCCTACACCCAGTGTAACACAGCTTAGCACATGAGCCAACTTCCTTTCTCGCCGTCGCAGAGGGCTAGCGCTAGGGCGTTCTAACGGGCTCCCATGGATTGGGTAATTAGGGCAACGCATTGGCCCAGAATCCACCCAGCTATTTTTCGGATGTTTTTCACCAAGGCCTCGTAGACCTGGTTGTTTTGGCGCTGATATGCTGCCACTTGCCGCGCCCCGGTGAGTGCGTAAGCGCTTGAGGTCTTTTCTTGGGTGAAGTTTTCGGCACCGGTGATGTTGTATGCCGTGGTCTTGAAGGTTTGGTCGGTTTTTAACACGTGCTCTTTCACGCTGAATTCTCAGCGCGTTTTATTGTGGGCACCAATATCTTGTGCAGACGTTATCCTCGTGAGATTTGGGGATACCTCGGCGTGTTGGATTTTGGCACGCCCATCTCCCTTTCCGGATTTTTCGAGTCCTTTGGGATATGGGAGAATTTTCTTGCCGGTGGTAAAGCGCTTCCCGTAGGAGCGCTAAAGAAGCACCCGCGATCACGCAAAACTTGGGGCTGGTTGCCCATCACCAGCAAAAGATAGTCCCCACCCTCTTAAAACCCTTTTATTGCGATGGCCCCAGACATTCCCAGACATTCCCAGACATTCCCAGACATCCCTGGCTCCCGACTACCCAGCTTCATGAGCAACTCGGAAATTCAATGACGCATCATCCGCGCTCGTAACCCATTGCAAAAACGCTGCGAACAACCACTCTAGAAATGTACCCCCCCAAAAAAAAACCGAAATTGTTCCAATCGCTCTCTATGCTTGACATACAGTCTTTTATTGACACAGACTCGTCTTAGTGAAATTCTTTACGGGATTTTCTAAGGTACCATAGATATTCTAGCCGATGTCCGGTTGGTTTGTCTGCGGTTAACCGGTTTAATATATTACATGGGGGTTATTGAAAGATGCACAAGATTTTATCGGGGATATGTATCCTCTCAATGTCGTTTTTTGTGGGCTGCAGCAGTGATGATGGAGGTGACTCGACGGGCACAGACACGACGACGGGCACAGACACCGCGACGGGCACAGACACCGCGACGAGCACAGACACGTCAACAGCGAGCGCTGCTTGCGGTACGATAGACAATGAACCTGCAGCGGTAACCCCTAATTGTGTTTTGTACCCAGCGGAAGCAGGTGAGATTATTATTCCTGTTATGATTTCTTATGGTGCTGATGGTGGTTGGCCTTTTCCCAAGGGGAAGAACGCGGCTGAACTGGCTATCAACGAAATCAACGCGGCTGGTGGAATTGACGGGAAGAAAGTGCAGATGTATCTCTGTGATTCACAGTGCGATCCCCAAGTAGGTGATGCCGCTTTCAAACAGATCCTCCAGTACCGCTCTGAGAATTCAGATAAAGTGGCACCGGTGATCGTTGGCCCATCCTGCTCGTCGGTGGCATTTAATCAGCGAAAGTGCAAAGATAGTACGGACATGAAGGGTGTCGATGCACTTTTCACAACGGCCAAAGCTGAAAAAGTGGCGATGATTGCCACAAGTACGGAATCCGCGGCATTGAGCGCTGTAGATGATGGTGGCTATTTCTTTAGAACCATTGGACACAGTGACCAGCTAGGTGGCGCTCAGGCGGCCTACCTGGCAAATTTTCGGGCTTTGACTAAGCTCACAGTGATCACCCCTGATGATGCGTGGGGCAAAGCAACAGCGGCGTCTGTCTCCCAAGCTTTTGCTCTCCAAGTAGGGGGGGATGAAGCGGATGTGGTTAGCACATATAGATATACTCCACCGAGTACAACTGAGACAGTTGCTGATTGGTCGACTGAGGCCTTAACATATCTTGAAGACAGCGTCGATTCCACATCGAAAAATGGTCTTTTTCTGGTTGGTTATGATGCTGACACTCCCCTCGGCAATTTGATGAAAGAGCTCGCTGATTTTCCGGTAGACGACTTGAATCATATTGAGTTCTCCGGATTGTCCGATGCTTTTTTTACCGACGTTACCAGGGACAGCTTTATGGTAGGAAAAGGCGGGATCACTCCGATGGCATTGGATACCGCCTCGACAACCCATTTTACGGCGGCCTTTAAAACGCACAGTGGCGAGGACAGCCAAAACTACGTGCCTCAAACCTATGATGGTATTTATATGGCGGCAATTGCTGTCGCTTTATCCGGCGCCGATTTCACTGACGGCGAAAAAATCAAGAACAACCTTCAAAACAAGACTGCCTCCGGCAAAGATGGCATCGCAGGTGGTTGGGGCGACATCGATACCAATATTAAGGCCGATGGCGAAATTAACTATGTCGGCGCTTCTGGACCATTGGATTTTGATGCCAATGGGGATGTTTCATCCTACTATCAGCATCAAGAGTTTAATGCGGCTGGCGCTTATACAAACTGTGGATGCTGGGATGGCGCTGGCGCGGAATGTGATGCCACCAAGGTTACCTTCACGGCTTGTGCTCAATAATCAGCGAATTTAGTGTCAAAAAGCCGCAGTGCCCTGTTTCGGGCATTGCGGCTTCTTCGCCCCGCCCCATAATCAGTCATACATAGAAAAAAATAGGATATATGCTGCGGCTACTCACCAAACCTTGCCTAAAGCGAGGGCGGTGCAGGAGCTGAATCTAAGCGAGCTATTCGGTGTTCTATTGACACAGCCTCAGGTAAGTGAATTCCTTATAGGGTATCTAGCAGCAATGACGGCAGCAACCGGCAAAGCTCTTGCTGTCAATGCAGTGGCTACTGGCACGGATGCAAGTTTTAGCATCCACACATAATTATAAAGAAACTACTTCAGATTGCCCGGCAAGTGCCGTGAGCCCTATTCAGACCGCCATAGATGCCTCAGAAAAAAAGTTGCGCTCGCTCTGACCCCTGGAGCCTTTTTTAGGTTTATTGTCCATAATCTGCAAATTTACTATCAAAAAGCCTCAATGCCCTAGTTTGGGCATTGCGGTTGCCCCCCATAATCAGTCACAATATAAAAAATACATCAAGTGAGGTCTTGGTAGAATGAAGAAATTAATGCCGTTTTCTTTTGCGACAGTTCTACTTTTATTTGCAACATATGCTGGAGCTTCAGCGCCTGCACCTCAAACGGGGGCGGTGGAAGAGCTAGACCTAAGCGCGCTATTAAGCCTTGATGTCGTGGTGGCGGCCACCGGAAAAGCGAGCACCGTGGAGGATGCTCCGGCGATTGTCAGCGTTATGAATTATAAGGATATCCAGGCTGCTGGATACCGAACAGTCGGTGAGGCTCTTCGAACGATTCCTGGGCTTTCGGTGATTGATGACCATGTGGATACCCATATAGGGATCCGTGGATTTTTTGCCAGTATCGATTCGTCGACGGATATCCTTAAATTAATGATTAATGGACAGGCCGTCGCATTTCGGCCTAATTCGGGAAATTTTTTCGGCTATGATTTAATCCCCATTCAAGCGGTGAAGCGAATTGAGATTATTCGAGGGCCCGCATCTTCGCTCTATGGAGCCAATGCCTTCTTGGGCGTTGTCAATGTTGTTACATTTACAGGAAATGAGTTGATCGACCAAAAAACTGTTCCCCGAGCTTTTGCTCTGGGGGTGGCAGGCCAGGGATCAGCGATTATGAATCCCGAAGCAAACAACATAGGCAATATCACAGGTTCAGCGATCGCTGCTGCGGCAAGCGGAGACTTTGATTTACTCTTGGGAGTCACCTACGCCAAGGCAGACCGTTCCGGTTTGAAGCTACCTGGATCGCTGGAGACAGATTTACCCCACCCCACCCCAAGTTGGGATGGTAAAAGAGAGGCACTTTTGGAAAAGGTAAGCACCGATGACCTTTCGGTGGAGGGGTCTTTTTACGGTCTTGGTGCCTGGAACTTGAATGACTGGGGAGAGCTTCTTCTAGACGTCAATGGGCAATTTCGAAGTAAGTCTGGGGAGTATATCTCCGATACAACCATGAGTCACAGAACGAAAATCAATTTTACCAATGGTTATTTCCGGCTGAAGTATCTCTCTCCCGGTCGAGACGATGGCTTTTATTGGGATCTTGCCCTGACCTATGCTCAGAGTCAGGTGGGGGAAGACGATCAGATTGCGGATCCCAAAAGAACCGACAGGGTGAATACGCGCGATTTTTCGGGCCGAGCCTTGAGTGCGAAAATGGAACTCAATTATGGGTTTGGCCCGAATCGGGTTATCACCCTTGGATTCGATTTCGATGAGGATGATGAAAATCTTCTAACCCTGAGCGTCAAGAAAGACGGTAAGGATCCAGTAACACAGGATGGTTACGGCAAGCGCATTTTCGCCAATCATGGCATTTATGCCCAGCTGATTTGGCAAATTTATGATGAATTAACAATGACCACTGGGGTTCGTTTTGACCACAATGATGCCGTGGGATGTAACCCCGATGATTGGGATTGTTTCGGAGAATCGGAATACGGGATCAACCCCATCGTCGATAGAAACTTGGTTGAGGGCCTGGCAGACCCTACCATAGGTGGGAAATATCAGATGTCTAGTCGCATGGCCTTTGTTTACAACCCTAAGGCCATCCCGCCGCTCTATACTAAATTGGCCTATGGCTCTTCTTACAAGGCTCCAACGCCTTACCAGCTTTATCATATGCGGGTGACGACGGTTGGCAGTGCAGGCAAGGCTGACTTGCTGCCACAAACCGCAGATACCATCGAACTACTTCTGGGATATAAAGCGTCTCAAAAGCTACGGGTGGAACTGGGCGGTTTTTACTTGCTCAATAAAAACCTGGTCACTTCCTTTAAGAGTGAAAACAGAAATCGAGTGGAAAGCTTGAATGCGAATGGTAAATCTGCGGGATTAGAAGCCAGTGTTGATTATAAAGACAAGCAAATGGTCCTTAAGGCGAATCTCAGCTATTTGCTTCTCACGGAAGTGCAATCCCAGAAACCGGCGGGCGTAGGCGATGGCACTTGGGAGACGGATGCTA
The DNA here is from genome assembly GCA_036339465.1 of Myxococcota bacterium. Lineage (GTDB taxonomy): Bacteria > Myxococcota > XYA12-FULL-58-9 > XYA12-FULL-58-9 > JABJBS01 > JAYZAY01. The sequence continues at coordinate 7,390 of JAYZAY010000032.1, forward strand.
GGAGTAAAGCGGTTCCCACCGAGCGGTATCCCATGCTGATGGCCAACCTCTTTGCGAGTTATACACTTGAGGATTGGTATCTGAAATTTGGCGGAAATGTTCACTTGGTGATGGATCGCAATGCTTCCTTTGTGAACAACACCTCCTACAATATTGCAGATCTTACTGATACCTACAAAATCCCTCCCTATGTTTTGTTGAGGGCCAATATCAGCACCACCGGTCTTTATTTAGCCGATGCTTTGGAAGAAACTGTTTTCTCGTTGATGTTTTTTGGCTCGGCAACGGGAGACTATATGGAACCAGGTGTCGGGGGCGTGGAGATCCCCGGTTTGGGGCCGAGTGTCTATTTGAAATTGACCCAATATTTTTAGGGTGCCCTTCACTTTAGGGATTCTCGATTTAGTCTTCGATAAAGCCTCTTCCAACATCGTGCACAAGTTCTAGCTTAAGACGATAGGATCCACTGCATGATTTTCGGTCGGCTTCTGGGTATTCGGCGCTTATTTCAGCATCTCCCAAAATAAAGCTGGCGGTGTTCTCTCCGATGTCCATGGTGGTTTGTAGGGATATGCGGACTTCTGCGTCTTCACAGACCGCCGAGTTGTTATGGGTGCAAACATCTTGAGACGCTTGATGGCTGATGATCCGGCATTGTGGTCCCCAGTGAATCACGCTGTCTGCGAGGACCACCATTAAAGGTCTGATGGTTTTACAGCTGCCACCCATCTGAATTAGACTGGCGTGGTACACACCGGTGGGGCCTTGCTCATCGCAGATGATGGGAGGAACCGCTAGAATTCGTTCATCAACTAGAATTTGTTCATCGGCTAGAATTTGTTCATCGGCTAGAATTTGTTCGTTTTCTTGGGCCTGTACACTGATTGGACTTTCCCAATCTTGTGAATCAAAGTTAGTTGTATCTCCACAGGCAACGGTGAAAGCTAAGCCAGCGACAGCGAGTGAGAGAATGAGAGAACGTATCATGGAACAATCCTTTAATCTTAGGGTGCTTTCCCTAAAAGCAAGCTTTATTCAAAACGGCTTTCCCAGTCGGGAGGGTCCCCACCCTCCTCACCCAACCTTTAGTAGGCAAGGTCTAAAAAAAGCCTTCTATTCGGGATTAGTATCGTCGGATGCGGGTATGTTGTTCACAAAATCCACATCGAAAAGGCTGAAAACGCCAAAATTAAAAATCACAGAAGTGCAACACTACGTCCGCTCTTCATTTAGTATACCATTGATTCAAAAAAAGAGGTTGACGATCTCCAAATAGGTGGTGAGATAGAGTTTAGGAGCCCAGTAATCCTATAACACACCTTTTTTATTACTGTTTCCCTACTTCTATGCGGGGTATATCGACCAAAAACCATCCATATTGAGATCTTTCGCGTCGTTTTTCTGCCCGCGCCCAATCGTACCGACCCTTGTCCAAAGCTTTGAACTTGGACATTTTAACACAGCAAAATACACATAAATCCCATTCTTCATGCACAAACCACCGATATTTTGACGCAACAAAAGTTGGTATGGGGGTTTCTGAAGGCCTTGCCATTCGCCAAAGCTACAAGACCAATCCAAATCCCAATCCCATGATGGGCGTCGGTGGCAAGCTTCACGTCACCATAACCGCCGCAGACTGCGCCCCAGGCACATACCAAGTTCGGTTGGGAAATTTCTACATCGGTGACGAGAACCAGCCATACAACACCCACACCGTGGACCTCGTAGTCAGCTAAATGCACTTTAGGAAAGGAGCAGGTAAATTAACCAGGCAGGTCGATAAGGTAAGGTAAGGTAAAAGGTAATCAACCAGAAGAGCATCCAACCAGGGACATGACTCGATTCTTTATGGTTGGTGTTATCCTAGGTATCTCAAGGAAAATCGACCCCTTCATACAAATCCTCAAATTAACTTAGACTCTATGGGGCTGCCTCTCTCTCTAAACTTTTTACCTACCCTCAAAGCTGGTTGGCCACGTGCCGGGTGATTTCCTCGATACGCTCACTCATACTCTGCACAACTTCTGAATTACTATTTGCTAGGTCCGTATCGTCAGCTTCATCGGGTGATTGCTCTATATCAAACAACTTCACCTGATCTGCGTTCTGCCCACGACCCTTTTCTTTGATAAGTTTCCATTTGCCATCAAAGAGCGCAATCGACCCACCACCTCCCACCACCAAATATTCATCCGCTGGCGTCAAAGGCGCTTCACCTTTCAACTCTTTCCAAAGATTTCGCCCATCCAGTGGAAAGCCGTCTTGGTCATTCTGCACTTCGATACCCACTGCCGCAGCCACGGTGGGCAATACATCCAAAACCGAAATAAACTGATTGGACGTGCTTCCGCCGGCAACAACCCCCGGCCACCTGAGCCCCGCAGCCACCCTGACGCCTCCCTCATACAAATCCCCTTTCCCACCACGTAAGGGAGAATTGATCGCTCCTCCATTTCCGTTGTCACCACCGTTGTCGCTCATAAAAAACACCAAAGTTCTCTCCTGGATCCCGGCCAGGTCCAAAGCATCTAAAATCCGACCTATATTAAAATCCATACGATCCAACATGGCAGCGTATATCTGCCGAACTCCATTCTCCGGAAAAATCGAGGCGTATTTTGCAACCAGATCATCCGGACCCAAAAGCGGCGTGTGAACCGCATTGAAGGCAACGCTCATAAAAAATGGCTTCGCTGGATCTCTTTGTGGGATCAGGGTGTTGACTATCTCGTCGGTTAGGAGGTCGGTAGAATACCCCTCCTGATCCAACGTTTCCCCGTTTCGTTGCCAATCGATACCCCCCATATTCCCACCGGGCTGCCATTGCTTATGACTGTAAGAATCAATCGATGCTCCCTTAAACCCATAAAAGTGGTCAAAACCCCGGTTGTTGGGAAGATACTGTTCATCCGTCATTCCGCCAAGATGCCACTTACCAATCATCCACGTCTGATACCCAGAAGCCTTAAAGGTCTCGCTGATCAGATGCTCTTCCAAGGGCACCGACTGTGATTCATTATGGGGCAGCGGGTTGTCTATCACCCCGAGACTCACTGGCGAGCGACCCGTATAGAGTCCTTTTCGAGTGGGACCACACAAAGGCGTGGCGTAAAAGCGTTCAATCTTGATCCCCTCTGCGATGATTCTGTCGATATTTGGGGTATCAATCCCACTCCCGTGATACCCCACGTCCGCCCAGCCTAGGTCATCGGCAACAATCAAAATAACATTGGGCAAGCCATCGGGCCCCTCTGCCGAGTCTGCCGGGTCTGCCGGGTCTGCCGGGTCTGCTGGGTCTGCCGGGTCTGCCGGGTCTGCTGGGTCTGCTGGGTCTGCTGGGTCAGTCGGGTCTACTGGGTCTGCCGGGTCTGCCGGGTCTGCTGGGTCTGCTGGGTCTGCCGGGTCTGCCGAGTCTGCCGAGTCTGCCGAGTCAGTCGGGTCTACTGGGTCTGCCGGGTCTGCCGGGTCTGCCGAGTCTGCCGAGTCTACCGAGTCGCTAGAGCTTGCGGATTTGCTGCACCCCGAACCCATTCCCATTGATAGAAACACCACCCCTAAAAGGCCGCCCATACACAGAACATAGAAAATCTTCTTCATTGATTATTTCCAATCGTCCAAAAGCTGATCGAGAGACGCGGCCCTAGTGCTACGCTCGTTGTTTTAACCCGTATCCGTTCCATTAACTCCTAAAAAAAAGGCGCGGTCAATTGTTCTAAAATTTACGTTTACACGGACGGGACGCTTTAGAACGGAAATTCGGCCTCCCCCAAACACACACACGATACCCATGGCAGAGGTGCCCCAAAGAATGGACATCTCCTAGGACAACGTTGCAGCGAGTAGCACCCTAGGGCTTCAAAACAATCGGCTCCAGACTTCCTTTGCTTCTCGGCTCGAAGAGAAAATTTCCCCGGACGGGGTCACACAACTTTTCAGCCATATCCTGCAAATGGACACTCACAAAAAACGTTCGGCCTTGATCGGCCAGGTTCCAAATCAAATCACAAATATCCAGGGAAGCCTCGGAATCCATACCGCGGCTGGCACTGGCCATTACCTCATAAATATACCACAATTAAGCGTAGGGCCAACTCGTAAAATATCGAAAGATGGCGTTTGCCTAAGACCCTATTACTAGAAAGGTGTTGAGGAGTTTACGCAATTAAAGAAACATTTCATACTATCATTTTTGGCACAAACACCAAGGGTGGGCGTTTATTCGATATCGTCCTTATCGGCGCCATTACCTCAAGTGTTCTGAGCACCATGCTCGACAGCATTCCCTCCTATCACCTCACTTATCCCAAGCTCTTTCGTCGGACCGAGTGGGTGTTTACAGTCTTATTTACCATCGAGTACTTTCTTCGGATTTATTGCTCCCCCCGACCCCACCGTTACGTCTTTAGCACCCTCGGCGTAATAGACCTCTTGGCTATCCTCCCGAGTTATCTAAGTCTGCTTGTGCCGGGCACCGAAGTGTTGTCCATCATCCGGGTGTTGCGGGTACTCCGGATTTTTCGGATACTCAAACTCGGACAATACCTTGGGGAAGCCGATTTATTGCTTCAGGCCCTGCTGGCGAGCCGACGAAAAATTGGCCTATTTCTCTTTTTCATCATGAATGTTGTCGTCATCTTGGGTTCGTTCATGTACCTCATAGAGGGCGAACAATCGGGCTTCGATAGCATCCCCAGGGCTGTGTACTGGGCTATCGTGACCCTCACCACCGTAGGATACGGCGATATCTCCCCCACCACCAATTTGGGTCAAGCCATCGCGTCCATCGTCATGATCATGGGTTATTGTACTTTGGCGATACCCACGGGGGTTGTCAGCACAGCACTCGCCTCTGCCGCCCATCAAAAAGCCATCGACGCGTCATCTCCAAATGAGGGGCCACCCACCCCAGAAACAGCGCCCCTTGAGCCGTGCCATGCGTGTGGTCACCTGTGCCTCAAAGCCAAAGACCGATTTTGTAGCCAATGCGGCACAGCATTGGGTCTTGCCCAAGACACTCGCCCCTAGAGAACTTGGATCCCATGGAATGTTTTCTTGGGGCGGAGGTCCAATTTCACCACCATCCTCGACCATGAACCCCGCAAGAGGACAGCGAATGCTCAATATAAGATGATGGAGGAGTAACCATGACCACCCGAAAAAAAAGTCCGACCCGAGATCTAGAAAAGACCTACACCACCTCTCAATTCGTCGCGAAATTACGGCGACTGGCCGACGCCCTAGAAACAGGCAAAGACTTCCGCATCCAAATCGCCTCAGAGCGCATTCGGGTCCCCGCCAAAGCCACCTTCAATATCGAACATGAACGGGGAAAATCAGAAGAGGAAATCGAGTTTCAACTGAAATGGAAACTCGAGGATTGAACCCCATATCCTGAGAGCCCCACACCCCCTGGTCCGCATTTTCGTCAAGTACCTCACCGACATCACATGAAGGTGACCCCAACCATGCTAAGGACCATGGCCTGGCAGGTGTGGTATTCATAAGTGCGAAAATCGCTCTAGACTAGAGACATCCTCGGGACCCAGAATAGAAACACACCGTTGCAAGCTTCCAAAAGAGCAGGTTGTGGATTTTTCGAAACCAGTCGCACCTGCCAATACCACTTCTAAATGAGCTTCACTTACATCCTTGACTTGCTTTTCCTCGTTTGAGACTGTTTTTCATGATAACTTACAGCCATCCTCCATGGACTCTTTTTCGAGAGAGGTAGACTGGCATCCAGTAGCAAAATAATCCAAAGTGAAACCATCAATCCATCATTCGCACCTCCAGTCAGATAGACTTTTTTAGGGGAATTGGATTCAACACAAAAAAGGGGGGGGGGGATAGATTGACCGAGAATAGGAGTCACACACCACCTTTCTAATCACAAACCATACGGCAATCATTTAACCTCTGCCTTAAAAAACTGACCAAAAAAAGCAGCAGCAGGGAGATTGAAGAAAAGATTCCCGTTTCGAGCATTGAACCGTTTAGCCCCGTCTCCAAAACGAGACCCAACCACCTTTTAAACCCAGGATGGATCTGGTAGGAACCAGAATCATGACTGATGGAAATAGTATAGCCCCCCCAGAACCAAAAATCCTGGTGGGTCGCTACGAGCTGCTGGAAAAAATCGGATCCGGCGGCATGGGTGTTGTTTACAAGGCTCGGCAGATATCCCTAAACCGATTGGTGGCCATCAAACTCCTCCACCGACACATGGCCGACTCCGAAACAATCGTCCGTCGTTTTCACCAAGAAATGGAATTGGCCGCCAAAATCGAGCACTCCAACGTTATCAAACTCTTCGACTTCGGCGAAACCGACGACGGCACCCTCTTTCTGGTGATGGAATACCTCAATGGTATCCCCCTCCAAGAGGTCCTCAATCAAAAAATCGGCATCCGACGGGTGCTCCGCATCGCACTTCAAATCACCAACGCCATCCAAGCCATTCACCTCCAAGGCGTGGTGCACCGAGACCTCAAACCCGACAACATCATTTTGGTCAATCAGCCAGGAGAAGAGGATTTCGTCAAACTCTTGGACTTTGGCATCGCCAAAACCTTGGACGTAGATGCCACCCAACACACCGTCCAGGGAGAACTTCTGGGGACCCCTAAATACATGTCGCCGGAACAAGCCACCGGAAAACCCGCATCCATCCAATCGGATTTCTATTCCTTGGGCCTCATCCTCTACCATCTCATTTCCGGCCGCCATGCCCTTAGGACAGGTTCTCTCTTAGAAATGCTCCGGGGGCACATCGAGCAGGAGCCCCTATCCCTGAATTTGGTTGCGGAAAAACGAACCACCGAGAGGCTCACCCAACTCATTGAATGGCTGCTAAAAAAGAAGTCCCATCAACGGCCCCCATCCGCCATCGCCATCGCCGAAGCACTTCATGAAATCGGAGACTCCGCCGAAATTAAAAACCTTGAAGAGCCCAACTTTAGCCCCCACAGGACAGCCATGGGACTCACCGCCCCCAACCCAGCCGTGGTATCTAAAGCACCGCTTCAGGAGAGTGAAGAAAACCTAGACACCCACAATCTTTGGCTCAAAAACGTGGGGACTACCGAAGCCAGCACCGGCGCAAGTACCACCAAAACCATCACGCCCATCCCTACATCCAAACGACTCCTATCCACCGACTCCACGCAGGAAGAAACCGATCCCGCCGCATCCACATCACCCCAATTGAAAACCACCCAAACACTCTCAAACGCTCAACCCACCGACGCCCTCCCCTCCCAACCAACCATCATGGCCACAACCGCCTCTCGTGGGCCCCAACTCTTACTCACCGCCATTCTCACCGCCATGCTCTTCGGCGCTATCTTCTATCTCAATCAGGAACCAAACCGTGCCGGCACAGAAAACCAAACCGGCACCACCATCTACGACGCCTCGGGGCAATCACCCCAACAGGCGCCTCTTAACCCAACAACTCAAAACCCAAGGGGAACCCACCGCCCCCGACAACAGCCAGGAAAAATTTCCGAAACCCCAGACCCAAAATAAAACCGAAGGAAAAGACAAGGTCGAATATGCTCATCGGCAACGAAACAGACCAAAAGGATGGATAGTCCCATAAAGTGATTTTGAAACGGTGCCAAAAACCCATCGCCTGTTGTGACCACGATGCGCCACCAACAACCTACAGGGAACCTTCTTACAAAAAGCCACCTCACCAAACCTGAACATCAATGGAGCCATCCAAAGCCACAGCCCACAATTAGCTTAATTGCGAAAATTTACTTACTGCCCGAAAATTTACTTACTGCCCGAAAATTTACTGTGGAAATCCTGAACAAGTTGGCGACCTCGATTCGCCGCGGGATGCTGACCCTCGGGATCCAAAGCAAAGAGCCTTTCAAAAAAGGGAGCCGCGGCTTCCAATTGCAAAGACTGAAGTCTCATTTCTCCCAAAGCCACCAACGTATACATATCATCAGGCTCGATGGAGTAAGCCATCTCATAAGCTTTCTCCGCATCCTCTGAATTCCCTTCCAGCAAAAAGCAGGAGCCTCTTAACTTATAAATACGTGGATCAGCCCCATTGGCTGTCTCCAACCCAGTCAAAATTCTACGCACCTCAACGTAATTGCCTTCCGTGTATTGGTCGGTGGCCACATTGAGCATGGATTCATAATTTTCCGACGAAAAATCAGCGGGTTGAACATTGTTTTCTTGGGATTCTGACACAGCATCTTCCTACGAATTTTCGACAAGCTATACCGTATGCTGCACCAGATCAACTCTTTAGAAGGCTGCATAAAGCCCTCTCCGAGACTAGAGCCAATAGCATCGTGCCTAGGTCACTCAAAAAGAAGGATTTAACTCCCACCCACGTATTCACTTTAGGACCTTGATATGCTTTGAAGCATAGGCGCAGTTGATAATTTAAGGTAACTTACAATGGTCATTCCCAAAAAGAAGTCCGGTAATGAGGCCCAAGGCTTGAATCAAGGATTGATGGAGGAACTCCTCAAAAAGAGCCTAGAGATCAGTCCCGACTTAAAACAAGGCAAAACCACCGAGGAAGCCCTCGCCGCTTATAAATCTCAAATGGCATCCTCACCAGCGACTCAACCCCGAAGCCCAAAACAACAACAGACCCCACATACAACTTCAACCCTGCCCACCACAGATGAACAACGCCGCCGAACCATCCACTTTTTCTTGGATGAAAAAGGTGCCGAATACCAAAAAGAACTCGGTCGTATTCAGGAAAAGATAAGGTCGCTGGAAAGGGAACGGAAAGCCCTCCGCAAGAGAATAATGGGAGACATCATCGATTTTTTATCATTGGTAGCATCGAGAACAGACCAAACAGAAACACGCTCCGTACTCAAAAACTACCGCACCCTTCTCAAGGAGTTGGGCGCTTCTGAAGCGGACATCTTTTCGCGAACGAATTAGGCAGCTCCCCTTTGCCAACCATGAAACTACTCAGTCACCAAGCCGAGCTCTTTCATACGCATCATCAAGCCTCTCGGTGATACTTCTAGCAAACCGGCCAGCCCGTCGAGATCACTGCCCACCTTGGCCATGGCTTCTTCGATCTCCCCTCTCGTAAGACTCTTAGGGGTTCGAATACGACTGCACGCGTCCATCATCTTATAGAGCGAGGTTTTGGATATCACGAGGGCCTTTGAAGTTTTGCCCGTTTGCCACTTATTGGCCCTGAGAGCTTCAATCAGCTCATCTTCACCGATGTCCGAAGGAGTTCTTCGCTTCCCTGTGGGCTCCTCACCCCAAACAGCTCGTGGTGGATTCGCAGCCACTGCCTTGGCAGCGGAAACTTCCGTAGGCGTTACTCCGATCACCGGGTTCGTTGGTATATCCACCGGAAAAAAGTCTGAACGACCGCGATTCAACACCACCACCTGCCGGGCCATATTGGCCAGCTCCCGAACATTCCCCGGCCAGTCGCAACGGCAGAGGGCGGCCACATAAGACGATGGTATCCACGGCTCATGGCCATCACGATAAGTCAGGCGCTCCATCTCGTTAATCCTGGTGAGTTCCTGTCGAATAAAACTGAGAAATAGGATCCCAATATCCTCCTTGCGCTCCCGAAGCGGTGGCAACGCAATTTGAAAGCCGGACACACGCTGCAATAGGGGCTGCCGAAACTCGCCGCTTTCGATGGCAGACTCTAAATTGCGATCCGTAGCAGCAATAAATCGGATATCCACCGATTGGGGCGCCGTACTGCCCACGGGACGTATTTCTCCCGTTTCAAGGGCGCGCAAGAGCATCACTTGAACGTCGCTGGCCATGTCCCCAATTTCATCCAGGAAGAGCGTACCCTGGTGGGCCTGCATAAAATACCCAGCGCGATCATGACTCGCCCCCGTAAAGCCCCCCTTCAGGTGACCAAACAATTCAGAACTCGCCACGGAATGGGGAATCGCCGCCATATTCACAGCAATGAGCTTCTTTCCCCTACGGGCACTGCGGTTGTGAAGTGCTCGGGCTACCAGTTCCTTCCCCGTGCCAGATTCCCCCCGCACAAGCACCGAAATATCCAAGTCGGCCACCTGCAAAATCGACTGCCTGACCACCCCCAGCGCATGATTCATACCCAACATTCCCATGGGATCGCTGGTGCGGCTGGGTTCGAAAGACCGATAAATCAAGAGGGTAATTCGGTTCGCCAATTCAAGAACAACACCCTCCCCTAAAGTGGCCAAGGGAAGTTCCAATTCTTGATGAACGGATTGACCGTTGACCTTTAGACCGGTGCCCGAAGCACTGGGCTGGAAAACCACCCTCTCGTTTCCCTTAAGGGTTATTTCAATGGGTTTTCGGCTCAAATAGGGATCGCCCAGTGGCAAACTCGGCTGTTGGGGATCCAAAGGCTCAAATATAGGCTGGGCACGGGACAATTGGACCTTCTGGCCCTCAAGCAAGTGACTTGCCCCCAAGGTTGCACCGACCCGTTGTAGATCGGGGTGCCAAATCACCGTTATCCAAACCCCCTTCACCGTAACGTTTAGGGTTTTGGCGATGCTGCCTCGAAGGGTGGTTTTAGCCAATGTCTGATTGTCGTCCATAGCTTCTCTTCAATTATAAAAATCCCCAAAGTCCACTGCAAGTCAGAACCCAATAGAACATTTCCATGGTGTCAATTTTTCTCAAGTTAAAACCTCGGTAAGCGCCTAGCCCCCCACAGAACACTGCTATTGAGCCCAACCAAAAAGACCAAATGCTGCACAATAAACCAAAACGGACGGAGCCCTCCTCACTTAGGAAAATCCTTTCTCAGGTGGGAATAGCACCTCCTTCTCCAACAAAATCGCCAACCGAGGTGTGTCTTTACACCCATGACACCGTCTTCGCCGCAGTTTAAAGAAGATAGGTCGGTCGTGGCTTGGGGGTGGTAACCATTCATACAGTGAACTTCAATCCAGGAAACTCTCTATGGGGCTTAGTCTGAATCCCGAAGAACCATATGCCAAAGAAGATCGCTCAACATTGGGCGCCGGTTCTCTTTGGTGGTCATCATCAGAAGCTTGGTAATCTTAAGGTTTTCGGAATCAGTATAAAGAAGGATCAGCATTTCCCGAATAAAATGTGTGTTCAACGTAACGTAGTTATCGGTCCCCACCCCCAAACGGAGCCCTTTCTTTTCCCACCATGAAAATGGGTGGTCTTTGTAATCTACAAAATTTTCTGTGAGTTTTTTGTTGGAAGACGGGAGCGCAACCAATGAAATATTCTTGTGAATCATGCGATTTAAGACATCATGCTGATACCTTTCTATTTCCAATGCAGTTCGAAATTTAGCTTTGCTAAAGGCCGTTTGTTGAGACACCGTAAGGGGTTTACCTTGAATCAAAAGTTCGGGAACCTCACTGTCGTGTTTCCATACCATGTCCGAGATTTCGTCATAATCGCGCGTACCCTCTGTCAGGGCAATGGACTTTTCATTATTGTCCGAAACCCGTTGATAGAGCGAATGGAAATAGTAGTTGGGATTAATTCCCAGGGAGAGACCATGCTCCAAGTTATCGATATCCCAAATATTCATGGCGTTATCCACCGCCTGAATCCCCTTGGAAAGGGTCTTCCAAACCTCACCGTGGTGGGAGCGAATTTGGAAGCCACGACGCTGTAATCGCCTAAATCCGGGCTGCATATCGCGAAAGTGGTCTTTGCGAAAGAGATTCCGCTCATTGCCTACGGTGTCCACCTCATTGAGGTTGGCAGCCAATTCTGGATGCTCATCGATCAGGGCCAACAAGTCGGTGACACTCTGATCGAATGCCTCTTTCTTGCTGCCAAATCGACTCTTGTCAAAATAAGACGCCTCCTTACGAAAACTCGGTGAAAGACTAAAATCGAAATCACCCACTTCCTGCTTAAAGCTATTGAATCCCTCAAATAACCCCTGCACCACCTCCCTAGACGGGGTTACTTTGATACGAGGATCTGCTGCCACCCGGGCGAAAGTGAACTTGAGCTTTAAATTGCCCACATTATAGTGGGTATAGAGAGTGCGAGCCATATGGTAAGCGGCCTTGCGGTGCGCCTCACCATCCTTCAGAACCATCGCCGGTAATTCGAGAACCCGCAAATATCGGTCGAAAAGATCATCATCTCGTAAACGAATGAGCTGATCGAGCTCTTGGGCACTGGTGATTTCTTGAGGACCAAAGATGTCATCAATTCTCTGCTGGTAGGCTTCACCATGCTCACCACTAAGAACATCTTGGAACCCCTCAAAAAGAAAGTCGGCAGTCAGAGAACCCGTAAGGTGAATGTGCTCTTCATGATACTTCAGAGGAAACCCAGAAAAGAATGATTCGATGGCAGTGCTGACCTGGTGCTCTAAAAGCGTTTCGATGGATACCGTCCCAAACTGATACTCTAGAATAAGCTGTCTAAATTCAGAAACAAGGTTAATCACCTTCAGTGAGTTTTTGACCTCGGGTGCTTTGCAAAGAAGCTCTAGGGTGTCGACGATGTTGATACCGTTGGTCTCGGCTACGGTTCTCGTAAAAGCACGGCTAATCTCATTGATTAGAATCTCATCACGTCGCGCCGCGTTCACAACTTTCCTCGCGTTCCTAACCTTAGGGCTCCTCCGAACATAGCGCAGCCCATCCCAGAAACAAAGGCTAAGTCCATTTTCCCGCAACGAAAATCTTATGGCCCGACAAATCTCGCACCACTGACTCGCTCCATTGCCGAAATACCCATAAAATCATATTTAATAGCCGTCCTCATTTCAACTAAATGGATGCTCCACAGGAACGTCTCAGCACAATCAAAGAAATATCCCACATCTTATCGGTGGACGACCTCGGTAACGATGGAGAACAAAAGCCAAAAAAAAATCGTGGGTTGGTCATCAAGCAACCACGCCAAAAGACGACCTTTAGAACCCATCGACGAGCCCATTATTCCCTTGATGGTTGACCCTAAGGATGCCATCATTTTCCTTATGAACAAGTTTAGGCTGTTCTCAATGATACTGGCCCTCGTGGTTTTTCTCGTCAATCTTCAAGCCTGTAAGAGCGAACGAGGAAATACCACCACAGCAGAAGCAAAAACGGTGAGTCATCCCTACATGTATCTCACCGCCGACCGCCGCGACACGATCCTCGAAAACATTCAAACCGAACCCATGGCCACTATTTACACCAAGCTCCAAGCCACCGCAGCCAAAAAACTCGTCACCATCGACACCACCGACTGGGTGGCCGACGACCACGGAGACAACGGCGCAATTGCGGTGACCAATGCTTTCTTGGCTTGGCTAAACAATGATGAATCCGCCGCCAGCTACGCCCTCGGTGCCATGGAACTCTTGGAAAGCAACTGGGACGACCACACCGGTTGGGGCATCAATATCCACATGCCCGGACCGCTGATCCAATACACCGCAGCCTGGGATTTCCTTATGGCTACCTCCTTTTTCCCTGCTGACAAAGCCAAAGCCATCGAAGAAAAACTCACCAGCATCACCGAACAGTTTTACAACGAATATCTCCTCAACGAAGCCACCCGGGAACTGTCCATCGGCGTGGCCCAAAATAATCACCCCATTCGAACCGCAGCGGCCATCGGTTTCGTGGGTCTCGCCTTCCAAAACCATCCCCAGGCAAAAACCTGGCTGGATTGGGCCGTAAGTGAACTGGACTACCTCATGGGACCAAACGGTCAATATGTCCAACCCGATGGTGCTATCTCTGAAGGTCCCTTTTATTTCGATTTCGGATTTGCGCCTACAATCCCCTTCTACATCGCCCTAGAAAACAAAGAGTCACCCGATAGAATTTACAACCGCAACTGCCTCAATCGATCCGATATCGATCCCTGGGAAGGGCATGGATGCGTGGAAGGCGAAGAGTTCAAATTCACCAACCCCATGTACACCGAGCGGTTTCGAAATATCCTAGATTGGTCCCTTTCCCTTCGACTCCCCAACGGAAATCGGGCGCCCATCGCCGACGCCCCCCTCAGAAATCAATCCGCTCAAGCCATCTTCACGCATTTTGGCGCCGAAGATTATCTCTACTGGGATTGGGAAAGCAATCCCTCAGACCCCTTCAAGATCACGGGGATGTTTGATTTGACTATCTCTCACCTCGCCTACGTCGAGCCACAGCCGACAGCCCCACCGCCAACTTGGAAAAATCGGTTCTTCATCGACGGTGGTATGGCCAACTTCCGTTCGGGTTGGGAAAGCGACGACCGAGTGTTGGTGCTCATGGGAGAAAATGGTGCCGCTCGTAAAACGCTCCACGACCACGCAGATGGCACCTCCTTTGTCATGGGCGCCTACGGCGAGCTTCTCATTACAGACACCGGTTATTACAAACCCAACAAACTCCGTAACGCTGTAACCGCGGCCCCTGGCTCCCATAATATCATTCTCATCGACGGGAATGGCGCCCCCGACAAAGGCCTCTTAAACAATTGGGGAGATGCCGATGCCTTCATTGAAAATACCATCGATGGTAAAAATATCGCCTATGCCGAATCCAGACAAACCTACCAAAACACCCAAATCATCCGGGGGGTGACCTTCGTCCGAGAACGCTACTTTGTCATTGCCGACCAACTCACAAGCGATGACACCACCGAAAGAAAATATCAGTTCCGGCTCCATGCCTACGCCGGCAAGGATCTGGGCGGGACCGTAACTCTCGAACAATTCGGCCCCCACATTCAGCGAGAAAAAGGTTCACTCCAAGTTTATACCGCCCAGACCACCGGGGATTGCACCTTGGAAGAGCCACCCCTCAACGAAAACGCGTCTCCCCATGTGCATCGCCTAGCCGGAAGCGCACAACACCACACCGTCACTGATTCGGTCTCTTCTGGAAAATCACCCGATTTCTTAACGGTGCTCGCCCCCTATAAAACCGGTGCCACCAACGGCCACCATGGCCCCATGACCATCACCCCCATCGCCACCACCCACGGTGCCGCATGGCAAATCACCGTCAATGGAAACACCGATATCGCGTGGATCCGGGAAAGCGGCGCCCCCACCACCCTGGTCGTCCCCTCTGGAGAAACCATCAACACCGATGGCTACTTCAGCCTGGCGGCCCTAGACAAATCCTTCGGAATTTTGAGTCGGGGCACTAAATTGGAAGTGGTTGGTAGAGTCGTTGTTTCCGCCACCACAAGCGACAGCGTCAAAGCAATGCAATAACTACAGATGGGTTCCCACCATCAAAACACGCGGCCGCAAGATGCCTAGAAACGCCAAATTATAGGCACAACCCTTTCCAGACACCCCGCTCACCATCAAGAATTAGCCCCATAGACGTCTTTGTCGCCTTGTTATTTCCTAGAATTCAGCTACTCTCCCAGCCACTTTAAATATCAGTAACTTTAAATATCATCGATCTATCAACGAGGTGTTACCCCCATGAGCGCTTATCAAGAGCTGGAATCCACTTTTCGACGCATTCGACGTATTGAGGAAGTCTCGGGCATCCTGGGCTGGGACATGCAAGCAATGATGCCCTCGGGCGGAGCTGAGGGCCGGGCGGCCCAAATGGCAGAACTCAGCTTAATCTCCCACGAAATCATGACCAATCCCACCCTAGGCGCAAAACTCAACGCAGCCGCAGATGAAGTGGCTCATGATGAAACCCTCTCTGCATCGGTGCGAGAGATGCGCCGCCGGCATCTCCACGCCAATGCCGCAGACGCGCGACTGGTGGAAGAAATGACCACCGTGGGTATTGAATGCACCATGGAGTGGCGCGAAGCCCGTAAGGATAACGACTTTAAACGCCTCGAACCCAAACTTGCCAAGATGTTCGCATTGGTTCGAGAACTTGGCGACGCCACCGGTGCCATCCTCGGCACTTCCAGTTACGACGCCCTCATCGATCGCTTCGAACCGGGCATGCGCGCAGAGCGGATTGAAACCCTATTCGCTCCCCTGCGTAAAGAACTCCCCGAATTGATCAACGAAGTTATCGAAACACAGAAATCATGGGGCGAACTCGAATTTCCACAGGGTCCTTTCCCACCTGAAAAACAGCGTGAAATAGGCATGCAATTCATGACCGCCCTGGGGTTTGACTTTAATCATGGACGTTTGGATACCAGCCATCACCCCTTCTGCGGCGGTGTTCCCGAGGATGTTCGCATCACCACACGCTACGATGAAAAAGACTTCACCAGCGCGCTGATGGGCGTGCTTCACGAGACGGGGCATGCCCTTTACGAACGGCAATTACCCAGCGATTGGGCCAATATTCCCATGGGCGAGGCTCGAGGCATGGGGATCCATGAATCCCAATCTCTCTTCGTAGAAATGCAGATATGTCGGTCTGCGGCCTTCGTCGACTGGGTCGCCCCCCAACTCACCAAGCATTTCGGGGGCTCGGGTCCCGCTTGGAACCCAGAAAATCTTCAAAAAATCTACCGCAAAGTCAATCGAGGGCTCATTCGGGTGGATGCCGACGAGGTCACCTACCCTTGTCATATCATTTTGCGATTTGAATTGGAACAAGCCCTCATTTCCGGAGACCTCCAGGTTGCGGATTTGCCCGATGCGTGGAATACCAAAATGGAAAAATTTCTCGGCGTCCAACCCGACACCGATGCCATGGGATGCATGCAAGATATCCATTGGATGGATGGAGCCGTGGGCTATTTTCCGAGCTACAGCTTAGGCGCACTTTTTGCCGCACAGCTCTATGATGCCGCAGAAACAGATATCGGTGGATTGGATGCACAATTCCGACAGGGTGAATTTACTCCTATCATGAAATGGTTGGGTGAAAAAATCCACAGCCAAGCCTCCCGATGGGAAACCGACGATTTGATTCAACGGGCTACCGGTGCTCCACTCAGCGCCGAGCCATTCCTCAAGCACGTTCGAACACGCTACCTAGAAGGCCAACGCTAAGCATTGATGCCATCTAGGCCAGGAGAAGGATGTCGTGTCCGCGAGAGAATTGAATATCAATCATCTAATGGGCCTGGTATTCGTGGTGTTTTTTGTAAGCCTTGGACTTTCTGGCTACGGCTTTCTCAATGCCATCACCCACGAAACTTCCTGTCTCAAACAATCAACGGCTTCCGAATTCTCAAACTCGGTCATCATTCTTAAACGCTGTGACTCCGACGTCACCAGAGGCATCGGCACCTACGCCGTCACTTCCACCGGCTTCCCGCCCTTCGCCCTTCTTTTCTTTAATCTCTGGTTCATTTACCGGATATCGAAAAAAAACACTCTTTTTTGGGGATGGGACTACCCTCTGATGATTGGTCTGTTTTCGGCCGGAATGGCTTTATCTCTTTACAGCGGGAAACTCGGAGCAGGCACCGTTGGCACCAAAATCTGTGCAATGCTTGAGCATTGTTCAGAAAATCTGAGCGAACCTCTGAGCCCAAGCCTATCCCGGTGACACAAGCTCCTAAATCAGGCACTAAAAGAAAGTAACAGACGTCGAAGTTTCAACCGCACCGCAGCGAACCTTGATTTCGCCAGTTCCCGCCAGGAAGCCAAAAACCATCCCCTTAACAAACGCTTCGTCGAAGGCGAGAAAAACCGTTGGATCCGAACTCGTCCAGGTACATAAATTCGTGAAGTCTGCCGTCGATCCATCGGGAAACACCCCGGTTGCAGAAAAATTGTAAGGTGTAAAGCGAGCAACCACGGGAGAGACCGGCGCCACCACCACCGACTCTGCCTCCATTTCCACGACTTTGACCACCGTGGTGGTGGTAATGTCGCCCTTCTTGGCGGTTAATGTCACTTCACCCGCCCTCACCGTAGATACAGTCCCCGGAAAAAAGTCCTGATTGACAACCGTCGCAATGGTGCTGTCGGAACTTTCGAACTCCACGTCGACGGTTACCTGAAAAGAACTGCCATCATCAAAGGTCCCAAAAACCACGAAGGGCTGGAGATAATCCACCGGAAGAGTCGGATTGGGTGGCCCAATAGTCAGGGAAGCCAAGGTTCGATTGTCGACTACCACTGCCACGGTATCCGTAATTTCTCCGTAACCTACGGTGATGGTGGTATCCCCCGCACTCACAGCCCGTACCCGACCTGCCGCATTGGGAAAACTACCCACCATGGCAATGGCATCGTCCGCCGAACTCCAAACCCCCCAATTGGTGTAGTCGGAGAACTCGGCTGGTACCTCAATGTCAAAACTTCCGGTCGCTCCGGTTTGAAGAGAAAAACCCGCTGGGATCTTGAGTTCCTCGGGCCGAATCCCAAGGGACAAAAGTTTTGCATCCAAGACTTTGACCTCTCGACTGGCCTGGGATCCATTGATATTCGCCCGAATTGTCGTTGTGCCTCCGCCGATACCCGTCACCTTCCCTCGGCTCCCGTCCGCATTTGAGACTTGGACAATGATGGGGTCGTCGCTTGTCCAGACCGCTTCGTTGGTGACCAATAACGTACTGCCATTGGTATAATTGGCAAATGCCTGCATATTCGAGAAACGCCCAGGAATAAGCACCATATTATCGGGCGTCGCAAAAGCGAAGGTAATCTCTGCTTCTCTGACCCTAAGCGTAGCCGTATCTTCAAATCCATCCAATTCAACCTTGATGGTGGTTTCTCCCACGCTTAAGCTCTTGGCCATACCACGTTGACTTTCTGCATTGGAGATCATGGCCACTTCCGAATTGGAGCTAGACCACGTAGCGTCGCTGGTTAGACTACGAACCGAATTGTCCGAAAAAATAGCCACCGCGTTGTAATTCACCTGGTCTCCCAATGGAACGGCAGATATCGCCGGCATGGCTTGGACACTCACAACTTCCGCCGAGGTGACCGTAAGGTCAGCATTCACCGAAAAATCACCATAACTTGCGGTAATGGTGGTTTCCCCTGGAAAAAGTCCCTTTACTTTGCCCGCATTGGGATAATTCGAAACGAAAGCCACATCGGGATTGCTACTTGCCCAGGTTGCGACGTCGGTGAGGCCTCCTTGGGTATTGTCACCAAAAATTCCAAGAAGATAAAACTCCGCATCGCCACCCGAAGGGATTTCCTCGAAAGCTGTAAACAAATTCAAAGACACCAATACCGCTTCTTTAATGGTGATAGGCTGCTCTACGGTCGCATCGCTGTAGCTGATGGTCATACTCGTCGCACCTGAAGAGACCGCTTCCAGAATCATTCCCCCTTCCGGATTGCTGTGGATCGTGGCCACTGTTTCATCGGCTATGGTCCATGTTGCTAACTCGGTAACATCGAGCGCATACCCGCCCCCAAGGACCGCCGCCGCAGTCATCCCCGCCGACGTACCCGCATGAATATTAACAAATGCAGGATCCACAGTGAGCGATTCCACATGGGCGGAAGTCACAGCCACCGTGCAAGATCCCACCACAGCTTCACTCCCCACAGAAGTTGCGCTTATGGTGGCAAAACCTTCTCCCACGGCGGTCAAGGCGCCCTTAAAACCGGCTTCGTCGGAGACCTCTAATTTCGTGGGATCGCTAGATATCCAGCTTAGAGAATCTGTGACCTCCATAAGCTCGCCCTTTTGAAACCGCCCCAATCCAAGAAGTTGATAGGTCGATCCCAAAGGCAAAACGAGATCGAAAGGAAAGACTTCAATCTCTTCAAGACCAAGCAGTTCAACGCTATAAAATCCCTCCCCTGTCAAACCGGCAAAACCCGCCTCTACTTTAGCCTCTCCAATCTCCACTCCATGAAGCTGAGGTCCTATGGAGTTGGTGCGGATTTCAACAATAGCCGGGGTCAAAGTTTTCCATTCGCAAAGTGCGCTGATATCTCGGGCTTGGCCATCGACATAAAGACCTTTGGCCATAAGCGGGATGGAATAATCTTTGGGAATACTCCCACTCGATGGCTCCACCGCAATACTCTTGATTTCTTCGCTGAGGTCACGAACCGTTATATCGAGTTCAACCGTTTGTCCTTCAAACGTCACCGTGAGCTTGGTGACGCCCACGGCGAGTCCCCGAACCGTGCCGGAACTTTCGAATTTCGCCGTAACCTCATGGGCCAACGCCCACTGCGCAGACCCGGTCACATCGGCGATGCGGCCGTCACTGGAGGTGGTGATGGCCCGATAACGGATCACATCGTTCACATAAAATTTATTGAGGGTTGAATCGAGACTCAAAGTCACAGCGCGGCCGGTTTCGTCAACCCGGTCCGAGGTATCATCGGAACTGCAGTGCATCATCAAAGGAAAGACACTAAAAACAAACATCAACCCAGTGGACCTATAAGGAAGAAAAACTCTCATAAACCGCCCCCACAGCCTTCCCTGCCTAGGCCGCCATCACCTAGGAAAAAAAGCATGACATGTGACTCAACTTACCCAAACATCATCTCTTCGCTAGGCCACATCTTCATATTGAGTCAGCCGCCGTCTTTGAACAAGGATCATATCCCTAGGAAATCACCAATCAAAGCCCAACACTCCAGAGGCCGCATAAATCAGAGAAACAACAAGCGTTCATTGTGCAGCCCCTCACTGACTTATCATTCCGTAGGACCCAATGCATCTAGAATCCTCGATTCCTCCAAACACCGATCATCTGAAGCTCAACATATCGCCACCATTGCGTTTTAGGGATTGTGTGGCAAAGAAAAAACCATCATTGCAAAACAATGTCACCAAAACCTAAACCACCCATCAGGGTCAAACTCAGCGATTTAAACAAGCCCCATTTTCCCGCCCTAGAGAAGTTCTCCACCAGCCTCAGAAACAACGGTTTCGCAATCGTCCAAATCGACCAAAACAACGAGACCAAACTCCTCCGTCAATCCCTAACCCACTGCCAAGATATGGGCGAGTTCCGCTTTCCACCCATTGGAGAGCCGGCCGAATACGAAAAACTCCATAAAGCCTGTTTTAGAGTCCTCTTCAAAATTACGCGTCAATGTCTGAAAGCACTGCTCACCAATCATGATGAGTTTAGATCCGACCATCCACTCCTTGAAACCCTAGCCGAATCATTTTCCGACAGATATCGACTTTTCGGCCACGACGGCAAAGACAATTACCCTTTTTCAAATGACCAAACAGCCTTCGCTCCATCCTTCTTCAATATATTTCATTATGACCATGGCCTCCTCAACACCCACAAGGACCGCTGTCTGGTAACGGCGATATTCGTCAACCAAGACGCAAATGCGACAAGTCCCAGGAGCGCTCTATGGGTTAAGGGGCTAAGCGGCGACTGGGTCAATACGGACGCTTTAGTCCAAGAAGACGAGGTGCTGATTCTTCTCGGTGAAGAATTTCAAACCCTTGCAAACTCCGCCGGGGTCCCACTTTGGGCCGCTGAGCATTGTATTCGGGTCGACCCCTTCGGACTCGACATCGAGCGCGCCCATCACCGCCCCGACCCTGCGACACCTAAAACAGGCAACCGCATGAGTGCGGCCTTGATACTTAGTGCATAGTTACCCACAAGCCAACCAGAGCAGGCCACCCCACCGACTCTCTCGGATTGAGGGTTGGCGAAACCAAATCAGATGAGAATACCATAAGCTGGCTAGACAACCGGCTCTATCTCATAAAATAGCCTTCATAAGCCATCGAGATTTCCCAACCAGGCTTCATCACTGAGAAGAAACTTGACCCCCAAAAAGCCATGCCCCGCCCCCTACGTAGCTCCTCTAGTGAATTGGTCGCTTTAGTGAGAAATCACCAAATAGGAGTTCATATTGACCCTGGCGCCAAAACCCCGCCCAGAATTGGATGGTTGAGGCACATAATCGGCACCATTGAAGAGTCCTTGGTAGGTGATCGTATTCTCACCAGAAACAAGCGCATCGGTAATATCCACCACCCAAGGTTTCACCTCCAAACCAGGGCACCAGCCCGATCGGCCAAAGGGCCAAGTCCCAAATTGATTGGGAACCACCCCAACCCCCACCTGCTTCAGACAACCATCCCTTACCCCTGCAACTTCGTTGGTTTTCACAAACTCCTGGCCATTCACGAAAAAATGGTGGGTGTGATTGCAAAACTCGGCACAATTGGCCACCTCAACCCCCCACCCATGGCCGGTGATATAGGCTACCAATTCTACTTTCTTCGCATCGGCGGACGTCGTGAAGGTAAAAGGTTGTCGATCCACATTGTAATCCTGATTAAATCTCCCACCGACAAAAAGATACTTGATCTCCGCAGGACGCGTATCCTTGCCTCTATTGGAAAGTCTGAAGGATAAATCAGTGTCATATCGATTGCCGAGGGCAAGGTGGAAGCGGCGCTTACCACCATCCTTGAGGAATCCCAAAAAGGGACTAATATCTGACACCCATCGGCCTTCCCGTTTGTAGGTGGTTATCCACCTGGCCACTACGGTATTACACGCACAATTACAATCCTCGTATCCAGTCCCTTCACTGTTACAAAGATACGCCTGCTGCACCGTCTCTCCATAGGGATTAACACACGCACAGGGCTTCTCATCCCCCGCGATGCCTTCTACCTCTATAACCGAAGGCACATAACCCTCACAGGCCACCGCCTCACAATCATCGTCGGAGGTGCAGCTTTGCTCCCCACCTGCACAAGTCCCCATCACTTCCTCCACCGCCTCCACCGCACTCACCTCTGGCTGGCAAGCCACATCCACATGGGGATTGACCGCTTCAATAAAATCATCACAAAGATAGAGCTTCGAACCGCTATCCCAGTCGCCACAATTACTATGATCGTGCTCCGTGCAATAATTGCCTAAATCAACCTCTAAAGTATCGAAATCTCTCATCTTTCGCGCTTCCGGGAAGTGCACTTCCACGGTTTCTCGTTTCATATTTGTGGCTTCAAAGACACGCACGATATGGGCATCGCGCGCCAACAAATCCTTCTCGCGATTCATCTCAAAATTAAAATACTCCAACTCATAGGCAAGCAAAGCCAAATTCGCCTTGTTGGTGCGCATATCCTTGAGCATCCCCACTTGGCGAAGCTTTTGGAACATATCCACGGCAAACCATAGGAGGGGCTTTTGCTGCAAAAACTGACCGAGCCAACCTTCCACTTGCCAAGCAGGATCGGTGAGAAAATGAATGCGGTCGGGCCAGTAAAGCTCCTCATCAACACCTAACTCTGAAAGGGCCAGGTTAAAACCCTCCCTCATGCGCTCCATATCCACCTCCGCATCAGCGTCAAAAGAGGAAAACACATAATGGACATTCCGAGCAGAGATCCTCAATAACTTCTTAAAGGCATTTTTCGAACTGGCCCCCGGGAAATACAGCTCCTCAAGAAAACTCCGGAGCTCAGCACTTTGATTGGCGCCGTTGGTATAATTCAAAAAGATAAAAACATCTTCGCCAGTCCAAAGCTCTCTCAAACTAAAATCTATACCCAGTAGAGTTGTTGCTTTGATATCCCCAACCAAATCCCGAAATCCATAGCCGTAGGGGCCCTCGTTGAATGGGGTGACCACCGTGGATGCCGGGGTGGACGGATCGCCAGTTGGAGACGCGTTATCGGTGCTCGGCTCCTCAGTTGGGATTTTAGAGACCATTTCCGTCACTTCGGGAGTTTCGGTGCTACCTAGTTCATTGGGCTCCGAACAGCCCATCCAAAACGCAACCAAAACGATCAACCAACCAACACTCAAACTTTTCTTCATAAATGTCCCCAGTAAAAGCTCAGAATACCTGCTGGCTGGCTTCTAGAAATTGTTTGAGATTACGTCAAAGAGAATCTTCCACTCCCACTTGAAAAATGAGGTGTTCCCTCCTGATTGATCCAATGTCCCGCGCTACGGTCGAAAACCTTGGGCTTTGGTGCTACCAAAAACGACCAAAACTTCTTCTGTCGAAGACCGGATGGCAGTCACGGCGCGATGTTTATGCAGTCGTGTTTGTTTTGCAGAATTTAAGAGTGATTTCCCCGCTCGATATTACACCAAGCAACCGTTTACTATTTCTAAAGCATGGTCGGCGACCCCTGATACCCTATATTACCGGGATATGAATCTGCTCATTCTCGGAAACACTTTTCTACAACGCGACTTCGAAGACTTGGGCCATCATGTAGAATATTGTAATCATCATGCGGGAAGTCCTCTAAAAACACCCCGATCCCATGTTCTCCCGTCGATATGACAAATTGGCAAGCGCCCCTCTGACGCCATTGCCATTAGATGCATAAAAACCAGTGGAAAAATCAGGAGGAAGCCAACGTCAATTTCGGTAACAACATTCTCTTTGGGGATAAAAACCAAAGAACCAAAACAGAAACCAATTTCCATCTCCCTTTGACTTGTTTTAGCTTCTCCCGTGGCGATAGGATGTAAACGAGCCCGCCAACTCCTCACAGAACGGGCTCCGTAAACACAACCGATTTGGTCATTTACTCAATTTTTCAAACCTCTTTGCGAGGCGGAATTTCCGGAATGGCATCTGGTCCCTTGGAACGAAGATTAGGGTTAGGCAACGTCGTTGTCTTAAGTATCAGCGCCATGATGGGAAGTGGAGTTTTAATTCTCCCCGGGCTAGCTATCGGAAAAACCGGAGACTCTGCTTGGCTGGCCTATGCCTTGGCCGGATTTTTCACCATGCCAGCAGCCTTTTCAAAAGCCGAACTCGCTAGCGCCATGCCAAAATCCGGGGGGTCCTACGTGTTCATTCAAAAAGCCTTTGGACCGCTCTCCGGAACGGTTTTCGGCTTGGGACTCTGGTTTTCACTTCTCTTGAAGAGTGCCTTTTCTCTCGTGGGGATAGGAGCCTACCTGAGCATCATCGGTAAATTCGATATCACTTCCCTAGCCATATGCTTCTTGGGCATGATTTTTGTGATGAATATCCTTGGTGTCCAAAAGGTCAGTAAGTTTCAAACATGGACCGTCGCCCTTTTTATATCAACTCTGCTACTTCTGATTTTATCAGGACTTAGTCAGCCCACCTATCAACCTCCCGTAAAATTTCTCCAATATGGAGCAACGGGACTCTTAGAATGCTCTGCCTTCGTCTTTATTGCCTATGCCGGTGTAACAAAAATCGCGGCGATTGCTGGTGAGGTGAAAAACCCTGCCCACAACATCCCCACAGGTATGCTGCTCTCCTTAGGCATCACCATTCCTTTGTATTGCCTTTGCGTATGGACGCTGGGCCGAACCGTTCCCAATGACCTGCTCGTAACCAACATCTATCCGCTCTACACCATGGCAGAACATCTAGGGGGGCAAACTGCTGGCCTTATAATCTGCGGCGTGGCCATCATCACCATGGTATCCATGGCAAATGCGGGACTCCTTGCATCCTCACGCTTTCCCTACGCCATGGCCCAAGACGGACTTGTGCCAAAAAAATTCCTCGAGCTACACCGGAAACACAGCACACCGGTCACGAGTATTGTCGTCACAACCATCGCCATGCTTTTATTTATCGTCTTCAGTGACATCGAAAAAATAATTAAGTTGGCCAGTGCCATGAAAATCATGGCCTTTGGGTTGAACAATCTCGCCGTGCTCGCGCTCCGAATTTCCAACACCCAATGGTACAAACCCAGCTACCGCTCACCACTTTATCCCCTCACCCAGATATTTGGATGTCTCATCAGCGTGGTGCTCTTGCTGAGTATGGGCGAAATGGCTCTTTATGCGATCCTCACGATCCTTATTCCCGGCATTCCCCTTTTCTTTCTTTACGGCCGTAAACGCAATCGGGGAAAGGGTGTTCTCTCAATGTTTCTACCCAGAAAAGACTTGGCCCAAAAGAGTGTGCTTTCTGCTCAACAACAATCCTCGTTCAATATTCCCCCTGACACTTCCATGATTCCCATTATGGGCCGCGAAAACAGCATCGAAATGCTCGCAAAATTCGGTGCTTGCTTATCTTCCAATAAAGACATCGAAGTCACCCACATCAAAGAAGTCCCCTACGAAATAGATCTTGAGCTTGGTATCAAAGCAAATGTCGAGGTATCATCCATCCGCAGGCGACTACTTACCACGAGCGAACTCACGGACTTAAAAATTCGCTTCGACAGTGTCATCACCCACGACTTGGTCAAAGAAATCCATACCATGAGTTCCCGATACCGCTGTCAATGGCTGGTAATGAGTTTTAAAAAGCATCGGTTCTTCAATCCCATTGGATGGCTCGTTAACCACCTTCCCTGTAACCTCGCCCTCTTTCGAGATGAAAGTATTCGCTACATACGCGAGATTGCCATCTACCTTGAACCAGATCCCAGCAACCATATGCTACCCTCTGTGATTAAAAGACTGTCCACCTCTTTCAATGCAAAAATAACACTACTAAGACATATATCCCCCGATGATTCGCCCGAAGAGATCAGAGAAGCAAGCCGATACCTCTCGGAAATTGAGGGAAGGTCCCAAATTGGATGTGAGAAGCGATTCCTTGAAGGATACAATGACTTCCAACTCATCGTTAACGTAAGTCAACACTATGACCTCCTGGTATTATCTGACACTGCCAAAAAGTCTTGGAAGAACCTCTTCGGACACTCAAGGGCAGACCACCTCTGTGAAGAAGTGTTCTGTTCAACACTGATGCTCAAATTTTCCAAATTTCAACAACCCATAGAAGCACCAGAAGAAAAACGAGTAAAACTTCACCCACTGGGTTCCTGAAGAGAAAATCCGCATCCATTTCAAAGCCAAAAGCAAAGAACAACTATTCCAATACTTTGCCCACCAAGTTGGGCATCAAAAAGAGGCTGAAGGAACCGACCTGATTGCCCAAGCACTCAGGAAAAGAGAATCCATGCAAAACACCGGCGTCGGGTATGGGGTTGCGATTCCCCATGCTCTCATAGGGGCCCTCGAATACACCCAAGTTTTCGTTGTGGTGACCGACAAGCCACTGGAGACGCCGCCGTTCATGGGTCGCCGTAATCTTACAAAAACCACTTTTCGGTTGTTTTAATCAACCCGTGGGACTCAACGTCCCGATCTGCACGTTGATTGAGTGAAACCAAATCTTCGAAGGGCACATCAAACATAGGCTCCGGTCGATATGCTTGCTGCAAGCTAAAATATTCAAGCTAAAATATTGCTTGGCGTCCACAGGCACTTCCCAGCCACGACAACATAAGTCCGGACAATCAGAACCGATACATTTGAACTTATTCATATAACGAAATCTAAAAAATTCCTCCGACACACTCCCCCCCTCCATATGTGAACCGGTTTGGTTGTCGACCGTCTGGGTCAGAGCTTACCTTGCCCAAAAGTTAAATTGGATGGCAAACACAACCCCAAAATTTAAAGCGACCCTGCACCGGGATGAATCAAGAAAAAAATGGCACCTAAAACACCTAAAACACCTAAAACTCCGAAAATCAGGTTTCATGGGCCTTCCCTTCGACACCTTAACGCTTTAGAAATATGTCCAAAATTTACATAACGAAGGAAATCCCCATGAATAACCTACCTCTGAGATGGACCGTCACTGCTTTTCTCTTGTCGGCCTCCATCACTGGCTGCGGCGCGAGTAAAACGCCCAATGGACATCAAGGCCCCGCCCCCTCGTTTGAGTCTTCAACCACGCCCCCCACTTCCGCTGAACAAAACGCTGAACAAAACGCTGAACAAAACGCTGAACAAAACGCTGAACAAAACGCTGAACAAAACGCTGAACAAAACGCTGAACAAAACGCTGAACAA
>JAYZAY010000033.1:0-115071 GCA_036339465.1 Myxococcota bacterium
AACTAGCACAAAGAGAATTTAAGAAACTGCTCTACCTAGCACCCAATTATCACTTGGACCCTTATTCGGTCCCCCCCCCTATTATCGAAGCATTTGAGACCATTAGACAACAACTCATGCCCAAGCTGGATACGGCCCAAGATCAGCGGGAGCAAGGTATGGATAACCACTTAGAACTCAAAATCAAACCGCTCTACTCACTAACCCAGCATAGCGCGTGGCTTACGCTTCTGCCATTTGGCATTGGACAATTCCAAAATGGAAACAAGAAACGAGGAATTGCTTTGGCTATCACACAAGCTGTTTTTCTAGGCATCAATATCGGTTCATACCTAACCAACCGTTACTCAATCCAAAACCCCAAGAACAAGCAAAGGTGGGTTGTCGCCCAATACTTGGGACTCACCCTTTTTGGGCTAAGCTGGAGCCTGGGCATTTTCGAAGCCCGCATAAATTTCACTCCCTACATTATCCAGCAAAACTTCGATACGCCCCCTACCGGAGGAGGAAAAGCCCTCGATTTTCAACTAAATCTAAACCTACCGTGAACGATGAACCAAAGAGAACGAAATAAGCAACCAAGCGCCCATTTGGTAAAGGTTTCCCAAAACAAGCTCGAGTGGTTTCCCTTGGGAAAACCCATTACTCCAATCATCGCGGAACCGAATGAAATCCTGGGTTATGTCCATCAAAGTGCAAGCACATTCCTACTCCGAGTGGCTGGCGGAAAAACGCGCATGCTGGTCAATAACAAAAAACAAAGAGAAGTCGATTTAGTCCCTGGCGATCAAATCCTCCTCGGAGAAAGTATCTATTTTTTCTGTTATATTCAGCCGCCCCAAGCGACAACCGGAACCTCCAAGAACAGCCAAGAGTTGTTCAAGAAACTCGTCACTTTCTCCGAAAAATTAGTCGAGATTCGAAGCCCTCGAGACGTACTGGAAACGTTAGTTGACCTATTGATCGAATCAACTCACGCGCAAAAAGGATTCGTTTTAATCTCCGGTAACCCCGACAGTCGGGTTTTGGTGGCGCGTAATATCACACAAGCCCCGCTCAAGAGTCCTGAAAATGCCCATTCAGACAGTATTGTCCAGACCGTCCTTAAGAATGGCATCCCAATTCTACTCGGAGATGCCCTACAAGACACTCAATTCAATTCGAGTCATTCCGTATTAAGTCTCAGACTGTCATCTGTCCTGTGTGTTCCTCTCTGGGAATCACAACAGGTCATTGGCGTTATCTATTTGGGCACCGAAGGTATCCGCGATCTCTTTGACCAAAACTCCGTAGAATTCGTCACTGTCCTCGCCGCCCATGCATCACTTCTCCTACAAAATGCCAACAAGCTGGCCGAACTACAAGGGGACAACGAAAGCCTCAAAACGGCACTCGATACCAAGAAGTTTGGCCAAATTATCGGTAGCTCCCCAAACATGGCGAAGATCTTTAAAACGATTGAGCGCGTAGCGCCCACCGACGTCTCTATTCTGATTCAAGGTGACACGGGCACCGGCAAGGAATTGATCGCCCGAGAACTCCACCGTCGTTCGGAAAGAGCTGCCGGAAAATTCGTGGCCATAAACTGCGGAGCAATTCCAGAAAATCTGCTTGAATCCGAACTTTTTGGACATATTAAGGGCGCATTTACCGGAGCCGTTGCAACCCGACCCGGGAAATTCCAGCTCGCGAATGGTGGCACCCTTTTCCTCGATGAAATTGGTGAAATGCCTCCAGCACTGCAAGTGAAGCTACTCAGGGCACTGCAGGAGCGTGAAGTTTGTCCCGTTGGAGACGAAAAAGCTGTCAACGTGGACATTCGATTAATTTCTGCCACCCACAAAAACCTCGAAGACGCCATTTCTCAGGGCACTTTCCGAGAAGATCTGTATTACCGACTCAATGTCGTAAATATTCTCCTTCCCAGCCTGAGAGAGCGAACTGAAGATATCCCCCTCTTAGCGCGTTATCTATTAAGAAAAGTTTTGAACGAATACGGGCTCGGTCCACAGGAGTTTACAACACAAGCCACCATCGCCATGAAAAGCTATCATTGGCCCGGGAATATTCGGGAACTCGAAAATAGGATCCGCAAAGCCACGGTCTTATCAGATAATGCCTTTCTCCATCCCGAGGACCTAGGCTTGACCCATGAAAGTTTGGTTCCTATCAAATCCCTTTCAATGGCCAAAGATAATTTTGCCCATCAATATATAACAGACGCCTTAGCCCGGTTTAATGGTAATAAAACCCAAGCCGCAAAGGCACTCGGAGTTGATCCAAGGACCATTTTTCGATTCCTCGAAAAACAAACAAACACGGCGACCAAAGAAACATGAAACAAGAGCGCACCATACAAAAAAACAATCACGTTTTTCTCCTGTCTATTGCTCTCTCCATAAACAGTTGTTTACTCCCCCCTCCTTTTGAAGCCGAAGACAATTATCTCAATTTACCCCCACGAATAGAAGCTAACTCCTTAGACCCACACCCAGCAGAAGGCGCCGTTCGCATTTACACCGTTTGTGGTACCATGAGGTTTAGCGCCCGGCTTGTAGATCCCAACCTCGGCGATACGCTCTACTGGAGAGTATTCTTAAACTACGACCTTGAACCAACCCCCCTAGAAAGCCAGCTCCTAGAATTCGACACCGTTGCCTCCACCGAATCAGGCCTAACCATCGAATTCGAAATCGATCCACAAGACTTTCGGTTCACCTTAAGAAACGAAGAAAACAATCAACACTATGTGGAACTATTACTGAGCGACCGACCATTCAGTGACAATACCTTTCCAAAAAATCGTTTCGTGGCAGATCAATTAGGTTACCAAGACTTATTCGCTTGGCCTGTCTTTCTCGATGAGAGCACCGAGTCTTGTCCGGGAGGCAATCAATAATGCATGTGAACCAACTCATCCCAATCGGACTTGCCTTATGCCTCGTGCACTCAGCTTGTTCAATCTCTGCAACGACCGACTCGGAGCGCACGGTCGAATGTCGCGAGAGAATGGACTGTATTAAGGGGAATATCTGCTATCAAGGACAATGTGTACCTGCTATGGACGGACAAATCCTCGACATTGACAAGATCTATTTTGACCTCTCAGTACCCCCACGATCATCTTATGTTTCCCAAGCCGACCAAATGAGTCCTCGACTGAATGAGGACCTCCAGAACTTAGAAATAGAACTGCTCCCCACGACCACCGTGAAAATTGATTGGCCCAATAGCAATACGGCCCTCAATGGAGAACTCCACGTTTTCCCGGAGTCCCCCGGAGCTCTCGCCGAAATCGCGAGTCAGAAAAAAGCGACCTTTACCAGCATAAGTACGAAAGAAGACACCTATCTTGACCTGGTTCCCGGTGCTTACCGATTTCGACTTTCAAAAATAACAAATCAATTTTCCGGTGAAGCACACCCCCCCCTTGAAATAGGCATTATCGACATCCGAGCCAATCACCCACCCATTTCATTGGACTACACCTCAGACACCGACTCAAAAAAAATAGGCGGTAAAATACAACTACTCGGTTTGCCCCCTGACGCGGAAAGTACCATCTTCGCCTACATCGATGATCCAACTTTTGGGATCAGGCAAGTGTCCAATACCGCCAGTCTGGTTCCATATGAAAGCTTTGCCCTGTCGATCATTTCTGGACTTGAAAAAGTGAATTTCATGGTCGAGATAGAGACCGCCAATATGACTCTCATTGCGCGATTTCTCGATCACAGCACCTCAACCCCAGAAACGGCCATCTCACTGGAATACGACTTTCGGGAAATTCCAATAAATATCAACCTCAATGCCCAGTCTGTGGATGTCCCTCTAACTGGTACGCTCTTACTCGAAGGCTGCCTTAGTGAATCTCCCAAAACCGTGGTCAGTGCCACTGGCTCGGTCCAAATAGACTCTCCCTTAAACCAACGCACTCGGCTCCCAATTGGCCGCTATCAAAGCATGTGGATCCCCCGAGATAAATCCCTCAGCGCAATAACATCCCTATTCTGTATTGGCGAACCAAATCTGAACACCCCCTGCACTCAGACCGAGAAACGAGAAACCCAGCTATCCATCAACCTCTTGCCTGCACAGGCCATTAGAGGCACGATTTCCGATGCGCTATCACAACCCGTCCGGAACGCAGAAATCCAAGTAGAATACCCCATTCATAGACAAACTAGGTCCTTTTCAACCACCACAAACGCCGAGGGAAGTTTCAGCCTTACCATTGACCATCTATCCGAGCTCCAAGATATATCCAACATCCGTCTTTCGGTGAGCCCCACCCCAGGGCAAATCGCCCCTCGAATCACACGTTCAATTGCCTTAAACAGCCTGACTTCGATGCTCTCATTCTCTTTGCCTGCCCCCCTCTTTCTTCCAGGCCAAGTAACGAGTTCATTGGGAAACCCGGTCAAAGATGTTACCGTTTTTGGGTACCAATACTGGCAAGAAGAGCAGAAAATGGAATTGGTCGGGGTTTCAACCACCAATAAAAATGGTGAATTCGTCTTGCTTTTACCAATCAATGAAAGATAGCTGCACAGCATGAACCCAGGAAGACTCATCACCTATCTAGGCTTTACCGCTTTCGTCGGATTTTTTGTATACGCAATATTGGGCGGAATGCTCACCTCTATGCATGAAAACTTAGGCGAATTAGACCTCAACCCAGAAAACAGATTAGCCCCCTGCACGCGACAACTGACCATCGCAGAGGACGATCTCCACTGGCTTCTCTCCCAACGGAGTAAAGAGACATCGGCCCTAGCGCTAAACTCCAACAATACCATCGAAAAATTCGGAGAAACCTCCAACCGAATCGACCAACTCGAAAAGCATTGCTATGGGAAAATAACAGCCCTCTTTGACCAAGCCATTGAATCGCTTAAATCCCTGAGACACACGGGAAGCCTCTCAATCGATACTCTAAATCAATCGAAAGTTAACGCGAGATCAGCAACTTCGAAAATCACCGCCAGTAATCAGACCAAAGAATCACCGCCCCTGAAGTAATTACCCGCTCTATTCAATTTCCAGCCTCGTAAAACTTCAAGAAAGAATGCGCTTAAATCAATTAATCGGCTAGAACCTTCACTTCTGCTACAGGCCCTACTAAAGACTGCCCTCGATAATGAATCTCTGCGGCTCCATTCAACGTCCGGAAATCCAAAGTTGCAGCACGATGACATGAAATGGTCCAATCAAGTGTCGACACCACCCAATGACAAAGGCCGTGGGGCCACCTGAGAAGAGGGCCCAACCAATGCCTCTATTGCGCCCTGGCCCGGTCCGGTCACCGACACTCTCCATACCGAAGCCATATGAAAATCCCCCCCCAAGCCATAACACTCCTAGGATCGGTTCATCATCAGTAAAGCGTAGAGTCTCTTTTCTCTGATTGGGCTAACCCTCCCAACGGTCGGCCGCCGCAGGGTCAAATGGTTCAGAAAAAGAAGTTCTTTGAGAAACTCTCAATAAAGACGAAAACAAACCTCTGACGCTGACTCTGACTCAACTTCAGGAAACATTCCACGCTCATCCGTTCCAATACCTTCGCCGTCTTGGTGCGGTTCGAATTCCTTTTGTCCATTTGAGTCGTCACGGTAAACAGAAGGAGAATTATGTGATTCATTTGCCCTAAAACCACCTCCGTCTCAGGAACGGATTCATCATAGATTTCGAGCCCATCACCCTGCTCGAAGCAACCGTTCTCGATTGCTCACAGCCAGTCATTGTAGTTTCGCCAACAGCAGTAATTAAGTGTGAGCGCCTTTTCGAAAAGAAGAATCTGATTCTCCTTTAGAGACGAATGTTTTAAAATACGAATCCAATACAATCTAGCCACAAGCGACAAATAGTCGCACCGAAAAAAGGAGAGACAGCGATCAGATAAAAGTCATAAGAAAATCAGGAAAGGGTATCGCTGACTAAAGAAAAATAAGATTATACCAAACTATTTATATGTCGTTTGGCGAGTTCAACATAATGAGGCGCTGAACTCTTTATTAATTCTCGTTCCGATTCTCTGATGGGACGAAGCACCTTCGCCGGAGTACCTGCCACCACATGCCCGGAAGGCACCCGCATCCCCGGTGGAACCAAAGCTCCCGCCGCAACAAGAGAAAATGGTTCGATCACGGCCCCATCCAATATAATTGCCCCCATCCCCACCAATGTATCATCACCGACTTCACAGCCATGTAAGATCGCCCGATGTCCCACGGTGACTCGATCTCCGATGATTGCGTCAAATTGGTCAGTCGTAACATGAATCATCGTGAGATCCTGGATATTCGTATCCATACCTACTCTGATTTTCCCAACATCCCCACGTAGAACAGAACCATACCAGATGTTCGATCGGTCCCCTAAATCAACATCGCCAATCACATCTGCGGTTGGTGCCACAAAGACCGAACTGCCCAGCTGTGGTTGGATTCCTTCAAAATCACGCAACATTTTTTATCTCCTCGTCCATAGAAACGCCCCCATAATACCGGTCAAGCCGCCTGCACAATCACATAACCAATCCAAGATGTCCGGATTTCGAGAAGGCACAAAACCTTGCATAAATTCATCGGCGGCGGCCAACAAAGACAAGCCGAGAAAGGCAAAAATGACCCGCACATTGTAAGCCAAAAAGCTCAAGGCACCCGCGATACCATACTCAACAAAATGAACCAACTTATCTATTCCTGGAATATCAATTGTCTTTTCGGGGCCCATTGGGAGGTGGTTTACAAACAACACCAGGGCAAGCCATGCCCAAAAAATCCAAGGCGGCATCTAAAATGACTCACCAGCATCGACCGCCAAAACAACCACGGATTCTATATGTGGTGTTTCAGGAAACATATCAAAAGCGTTCACCTTACATGGCTTGTACCCAACTTCTGAAAGAATCCGGATATCGCGAGCCAGAGTGCCGGGATCACAAGAGACATAGACAATAGTGGGGCGATATTTGTGTTTAACAATCCACTCGCACACATCGCGCATTCCAAACCGCGGTGGGTCAGCCAATAAAATGTCGGATTCCGCCATCCACTTCATTGCATCCACATCATTGAGTGCCTCAATACTTAGGGATAGCCCATTGTCTTGAGCATTTCGGCGACAATAATTTACCGCCTTTGGATTAGCTTCCGTCACCCGAATCAAATGTTGCGCCTTTGCCAAAGGTATGGAGAGATTGCCAACGCCTGAATGAAGTTCAAGAATGCCCATCGTTCGCTGTGGATTTAAGGCATCGAAAATCTCCAGAACATGGTCAATCAAGCGATCGTTGACCGCGGGGTTGGCTTGGGTAAACATACCGGGGCTATAGAAAAGCTTGTACTCATTGCTACGTTGATGGTCATAAAGTAATTCGACATTGCCTACTTGGCGCTCCGTGTCCTCACCTGACCACCACAGCCCCGCAATTCCTATTTTTTCTAGCCATTCCATCGTTGGAACCCAAACGTTCGAATTCCCTTCAAAAGAGAAAAAAGCCGCCGCTCGCCCACTAATCCGAGAATAGGACAATTCAACTTCACGCAAGCCCAACTCCCCGGGTAATCGATGAGTTTCACTGACCAGCTTCCTCAAAACTGTCTCTAACTCAGGCCACAAAACCGGACACCCCTTAAATGGAGCCAATTTCCTAGAATTTCTTTGATAAAAGCCCAAACGCCCCCGGCGATCCGCATGTAGCCGTACTCGGTGCCGATAATTCCAGCCATCACCAACCTGAACCAAGGAAATATTCTGTTCCCAATCCACACCCGCAATTCTACGAAGGGCCTCGTGTAGACGTTTGAGTTTCGTTCGCGCCTGACCCAAATAGGAATAATCCTTCAAAACACAGCCACCACAAAGTTTATCATGACAGCGACTCAGTACTCTATCAGGGGACTCCTCAAGCCATTGCGATACTTTCGCAATCTGAAGCTTTTTCTTTTTTCCAAGTAACTCAAGTCGGACTTTGTCCCCAGGTAAGGTTCCCTTAACAAAAACCACTTGGCCAGATTCTAACCGTCCAATCCCATCACCCTCGGAAGACACATCTTCAATGATTACTTCGTTCATGACTTTATCCACATAAACCTCACCTTAAGACATCACACGAATCTCAAAGACACGCTCTAGGAGACCATCCCCAAGAAAAGCTCTTGCCGAACCATTTCGAATCGCGAATTCGACATAACCACTTGAGCTTGCCAAAGCGAGAAAATCACCCTCAGGCACCTCTCCATATGTTCGACAGAAAGGGGCCCGCTTTATCTCGTCACCATGAACCACGACCTCTTTAACGCCCATTGGCAATTCTTGAACCTTCAGATTCGTGATGACATTCCCAAAATTATCGTTCCACTCGCAACGGACTTTCCATGTTAACTCGCCCGATTTCACCGCTTTGATCCTTCGCTTGACGACCGGATCATCGATCAATGGCCCTACCTCACAAAGATCGAGCCCCATTGAAATCTCAGCGGCAACCGGTGCAAAAATATCGCGACCATGGAAGGTCGTCGAAACCTCTGGTTGAAATAAGGCCCTATTGGTCAGCTCATAAACTTCGGCATCAGCTTGCTCGAGAGGCCAACTTAAAACCCCATTGTCTGGACCCACAAAAGTCATTCCTTTGGACCGAACAGCAATGCCTCGGCGACCCGTCCCGACACCAGGATCCACCACCACCACAAACACCGTTCCCAACGGAAAGGCAAAGGCCGTTTGCTCTAACAAATACCGAGCTTCATCGATGGATTGCGCCTTTATTGCATGGGAGATATCCACGAGGTTTATCCCTCGCCCTATGGAAAAGAGGACCCCTTTCATCTGGGCCACATAGGCACTTGCTTCACCAAAATCCGTCATCAAGGCAATCGTATTCATCAGCGCTATCTTACGCGTCATCCCCGACTAAACAAGTAGAGAAGTATTGAAGATTAACTCTTAGGGCTAGAACCCGAAGAAATATCAAAAAACGCGTACGCCATTTCGGTGTCCGCCCCCAGCTCCTCAGCCAATTCAGCTGACTCAAGCCCTTCCGGTGGTGGTACCATCGAGTTCGTCCAGAATCGATATTTCCCAATCGCCGGCGCATTGACCAATGGGTCCTCAATGGCCTCTGCCACCGTAACCACGGGCTCACAACATGTCGAGACCCCCTCAAAAGCCTTGACCCACTCGTCCTGAGTCCGGCTACGAAAACTCTCCTCTAATTGCGAAACAGCCGAATCTCGCTCCTCACCGGAAGCAAAGGCCTTATCGGTCAACTCTGGTCGTCCAACAATCTCGCAAATGGTCTTAAAAAACTTGGGTTCCAGAGCACCCACGGCCATAAATTTCCCGTCAGCTGTGGGATAGGCCCGGTAACATGGAAGTCCACCGCTCAAAAAGCTATTACCTCCTTCAAGGGGCAAAAAACCCATACCCTGGGCAAGATAGGACAACCGTGCAAGCTTATGAACTTCGCGCGCCATGGAAATCTCAATGTGACGCCCTTTTCCAGTCCTCGTGCGTTCCAATAAGGCGGCAAGAACGGCGCTTACCGCACCTTGAGCTCCACCAAACACATCGCCTATCTGCACACCAGGAATCGCGGGAACCCCTTCGGAACAAGGCATCAAAGACATCACGCCCGCTCGCGCCAGAAAGTTAACATCGTGCCCCACCAAACCAACAGGCGATTGCGTGGTGCCGTAGCCCGTAATCGAACAATGAACCAGTTTAGGATTAAGTTTCAAGAGCGCCCCAGACTCCAACCCCAATTTACCCATCACCCCCGGTCGAAAAGAGTCTATAAGCACATCCGCCTTCGTAACCATCTCTCGAAAAATATTTTGTTGTTCCTTAAGGTTCAACCTCACGCTTTTCTTCCCTGCATTGAGAGCATGGTAAAAAGCAGACGCCCCCTCTAATACGGGTGCCATATGACGGGCTGGGTCTCCTTCAGAGGATTCCAACTTAAATACTGTTGCGCCCATGTCCGCCAATAGGCGCGTCGCGTAGGGACCCGGTAAGTGACGGGAAATGTCTAGAACAATACAATCGGACAGGACCATTCTAGGCCCCTTATGGTGAATCGTTAAGGAATCAGAATTAACCGAGCAGTGCACCCAACTTCATGGCCAAAGCCATGTCTCCAGCGACTTTCAATTTGCCCGTCATAAACGCCATTTGCCCATTAAGCTTCCCATTGATAATATCGAGGAAATCTTCGGTGGTAATTGTGATGTTGCAATTTGCTTCCGCATCACCGGACACCACTTTGCCACCAGGTTCGGTAAGGTCAACAACCCAAATCCCACCTGCATCGCCGGTGACCTCGAATTTATATTTTGCGTTGATTTGGTCAATCAATTCGGGTTTCTTTTCAAGTCGAGCGGGAATATGCTTTTCAAAAATTTCGTTTACAGATTCAACGGCCATTGGCTACTCCTTAAATTTTCCCTTAAGATCAAGGGTCCTGATATCATCGGCCTCTAAGGGCGTCAATAATACCTAAAAAAAGCGATTCTCTATCAATTCCATCACCCTTAACAGCACTTCCTCAAATCCCATGGCAGTCGTATCGATCCGAATAGCATCATCAGCCGCCCTTAAAGGTGCAATAGCCCTAGAGCTATCACTCAAATCCCGAACCTTAAGGGCTTCGAGAATTGTCTTTTGATCCGCCGGTTCTCCCCGGGCGAGAAGCTCAGCCGCACGCCGACTCGCTCGAACCTCCGGACTCGCTTCAATAAATAGCTTCAGCTTAGCCTCAGGAAAAACCACAGTACCGATATCCCTCCCTTCCAACACCGCCGGACCAGGATTGGCCGCCCGCCGTTGCTGTAATACGAGTGCCTCTCGCACCTCTGAATGTCGCGACACCACCGATGCCCCCTGAGAAATCTCTTCGGTTCGAATCCGTTCGGTAACGTCGTTATGGTTTACAAAGACTCTATTCACTTCACCTTCAAACTCAAACCGAAAATCCAGATTTGCCACCAGTGATTTTAAACAAGCACCATTGCGCCAATCCAAACCCTCCTCTAAAGCTAAAAGAGCTACTGTCCGATACATTGCTCCCGTATCGACCAAAGAAAAACTTTTGGTCTGTGACACCGACCGAGCAATAGAACTTTTCCCCGAACCTGCAGGACCATCAATCGCAACTACATTTGAAGCCATGGGGACTTTGCTTATCTTTCTATTCCATGAACAATCAAGGGGTCCCCTAAAAACACAAACGAATCTACACCGAGGACTTCATGGATCGATCTTAAATTTGGCACCCAATCGGGTCCCGTGCTCAACAAAGTCCGGATAAGAAACCGACGCAATTTGGAAATTGCGTAAATGGCTGGTGCCACTCGCGGCCATGGCCAAAACAGCCCCTGTTAAAGCAATTCGGTGATCCGTTCCGACATCTATATCCGCAGCCTGTAACTGAACGGGCCCAAAAACCTGGAAACCATCATCGAATTCTTCCACCTCTGCTCCAAAAGCGCGCAGTAGGCGTGCAGTTTCCTCGATCCGATCGGACTCCTTCACTCGAAGTTCACGCGCATTCGCGACCGTTAATCTTCCCTTAATACCGGTCCCCAAGGCCGCCAAACACACCAATTCGTCAATAAGGGTGGGAATAATGGGTCCGGAAATATCTAAATCCATGTCGGGAAGCTCGGCTTTTCTTTTTATAATCACCGTACCAATACTCTCTCCCCACCTATCCCCTTCCACCTTTACCTCTAAATCGGCACCCAAATCCCGCAGTACTCTGAGAACCCCATCTCTACTGGAATTAAGCCCCACAGACCGTAACGTTAATCCTGAATTAGGGATCAGTTGAGCTGCCACCAGCCAAAAAGCCGCCGACGAGATGTCTCCTGGAACGTTAAATTCAGGAGTTGGCGGCTTAAGTTCACCTATAAAAGGAGCCGTCAATTGAATGCGATTCGGCGCACCACCCGAAGAGCGAATTCCCGCCCCCATCGCTTTGAGCATACATTCGGTATGGGTTCGTGATTCATGAGGCTCTCGTACTTCCACCTCTTTTTCTGCGCATAAACCAGCCAAAAGAAGTGCACTTTTAACCTGCGCACTCGCAACACCCTGCTCCCAAACACCACCCGCGAAGCTTCCTCTCTGAACCGAGAGAGGTGGTCGTTCTTTTTCTCCGATCATAACACCAGAAATAGACCCACCACACGCCCGCAAGGGTTTTCCAACCCGAGCCATCGGTCGAATAGAAAGAGATTCGTCCCCCGTGAGTGAAGCCGCGATTCCCGCCCCCACTAAAATACCACTTAATAGACGGATTGTGGTGCCACTATTACCACAATCGATCGGCAAATCAGAGCTGCTAAGGGTTTCCAATCCCCCTTCTCCAATGAACCAGCCACCTTCAACTTCTTGGATATTGGCTCCAAGGGAACGCATGGCTTGGGCCGTGCTGTAGTTATCTGCGCCCGCACCATCGGCCTTAACGGTCACTGCCTGCTTAAGCAAACTTCCTAACATAAGACCACGATGGGTCAGCGATTTATCTGCAGGGATCTCAATTTCACCTTGCAGGGGAGACCCACCTTCCACGATGAGATCCATTAAGATGTTTCCAGAGTTTCAATGGCTTTGAAGAGTTTGTTATTTTGCTCAGGCGTTCCAATGGTGATCCGTGCAGAATGCGGAAAGCCGTAACCCTGCATTGGGCGAACGATAACCCCTTGCCTCAAAAGTCGGTCAAATAGCGGACCCACGTCCTGGCCAAAATCAGCCAAGACAAAATTTGCTTGACTGGGAGTACATTTGATCCTCAGCTGCGTTAACCCCTCGACGACTCGACCCATTTCTTTTCGGTTAAGGTCACAAGCTTTTTGAACATGTTCCTGATCATCCAAAGCAGCCAATGCCCCCACCTGGGCCAGAGAATTCACATTAAAAGGTTGGCGGCCACGATTCAGAAAATCAATGAGTTCCCCATTCCCTACGGCATAACCAATACGGAGTCCGGCAAGACCGTAGCATTTTGAAAAAGTTCGGGTCACTACCAGCCGTTCCCGGTTCGCCAGATACTCTAGCCCATTGGGGTAATCCGGTGCTGTCGCGTATTCAAAATAAGCTTCATCCAAAACCACCAAAACATGTTCCGGAACTTGTGCCAAAAATGACTCCAAGGATTTGCGCCCAATATAGGTCCCCGTAGGATTGTTTGGATTGGCCACAAACACCAATTTCGTTTTTTCATCCATTACTTCTAAAACAGCATCAAGATTGTACTCCAATTCGGAAGTGAGGGGTACCTCTCGGATGTTTGCATTGGCGCTAAGTCCACATAGTTTGTAGACAATAAATGTTCCTGGTACATAAATCATATGCTCGTCGGGGCGGAGACAAGTACGGATAATCATCTCCAACAATTCATTTGTTCCGTTTCCTACAATGAGCTGCTCAGTAGAAAAACCGAGAAAACGAGATAAGCGCTCCTTGAAATAATAAGCACCTCCATCGGGGTAATCATGCAAACCCGACAAAGCACATTGAATGGCTTCAACGGCTTTTGGAGAAGGGCCTAAAGGATTCTCGTTCGAAGCAAGTTTAACGACCCCTTCCAGTCCCAATTCACGTTCGGTTTCACTGATTGGCTTCCCTGGAACATAGGGTTTCAATGTGAAAAAGGGCTCGTTGACCAACGGTAACATGACACTAACTCCTTCATTTTATGGGAGGGGGCCCTCGATCACCCCGCCCCGAGGATAGGAACCCAACACTCGAATAAACACACAAGTTTCCTTTAGTTTCTCAATGGCCACAGAAACTTGGTCCTCGGCCTTATGCCCAACCAAATCGATAAAAAACAGATATTCCCATGCTCTTTGGCGAGACGGCCTTGACTCAATTCGAGATAAATTAATCCCAGACGACGCAAAAGGGGACAGGGCATCATAAAGCACACCCGGACGGTCCTTCAGGGAAAACATAATCGAGGTTCGGTCATCTTCTGTGGGAGCCATTTCTCGGTCACCAACCACCAGAAACCGTGTCAGATTCCCTTGTAAATCCTCTACTCGGCTGTGGGCAATTTGCAATCCATGAATAGACGCCGCCAAATCACTGGCCACCGCGGCCGCGGTTGGGTCCTCCGAGGCCAATTGAGCAGCTCTGGCCGTTGAAGAAACATCGATAAGAGGAATGCCTGCCATATTGTGTTCCAACCACTTACGACATTGAGCCAAAGCCTGTGGGTGTGAATAGACCTTGCTTACTGCCCCCATATCGCCAGTCACCGTAAGTAAATGGTGATTCACTTGTAAAAGAACCTCCGCACAAATGGACAATCGACTGACCATGAAGGCATCTAACGTATGGTTGACAACTCCCTCCGTGGAATTCTCAATGGGGACAACGCCAAACTCAGCTCTACCCCGCTCGACGTCGTCAAAAATATCAGAAATTGTTTGCTTCGGGAGCAGCTTGGCACTGAGCCCAAAATGACTCTTCGTCGCCGTATGGGTAAAGGTACCTTCCGGTCCCAAATAAGAAACCTTGAGCGGACTTTCCAGGGACAAACACGCACTGATGATTTCCTTGTAAATCATCCTCAAGGAACCATTGGGAAGAGGGCCTGGATTTGAATCCAGTAGCCGACTCAAAAGCTGCCGTTCACGCTCGGGTGCATAAGCCTGCTGTGAATAAGTCGCTTTGACCCGCCCCACATCCTGAGCGACCGCAGCACGCTTGTTTAAAAGCCCAATGATTTGATTGTCTAACCCGTCGATCTCTACCCTATAACCCTGAAGGTCCGCCTGCGCTTGGGCCTTCGGATCGGCGAGTTTCTTGGCATCTGTCGATGACTCGTTTTCTTGATGCCCAGACATGAAAAGCCTCATACCTTAGGGAATCTTTAAATCCAACCAGCCTGGAGCAAAAAGGCGGTCAATCCCCGTGCCTATAACCCCAATCGCTGACACATCGCTTTTCCAAAATCCGCAGCAAAAACATCAAAATCTAGGCCCACAGAAAGCTTTTCCAGGGCCCGCTCCTTGCGAAACCATGTGCGTTGCCTTCGGGCATAGGTCCAGGTAGATTTGAAAATT
This sequence comes from Myxococcota bacterium, assembly GCA_036339465.1. Taxonomy (GTDB): domain Bacteria; phylum Myxococcota; class XYA12-FULL-58-9; order XYA12-FULL-58-9; family JABJBS01; genus JAYZAY01. Next base: position 15,078 of record JAYZAY010000033.1, read on the forward strand.
CTTTTCTCCAGATCATCCGAGGTAGCCCGGCCTTCTAGCAAAGCACAAAGTTCCCGGTAGCCTACCGCTTTCATGGGTGTACAGTCAGAAGAAACCCCCTCATCCAATAGACCTTTCACTTCTTCGCGCCAACCAGACTTGAACATGGCCTCGAGCCTCGCCCGGATACGCGCCCGAAGGATCTCCGGAGACCACGCCAACTCAAAAACCCACATAGGAACCTGTTCTTCAGAAAAACCATGGGCTCTTCTGAGTTCGCTCGCCTTTTGCCCCGTGGATAAATAGATTTCCAAGGCGCGACTTAAATGCCGTATATTCCCTGGAGCCGTTTGCTCAGCACTCTCCGGATCCACCTCATGCAGACGTTTCCACAAAGATCCTGAATTGACCTTTTCATCTGCTTCCAAGGCCTCCCTCAAGGCAATATCTGAGGCAGGTGCGTCAATGACCCCCCATCGTAACAGCCGTAAATAAAGCCCCGTACCACCCACAAGAACCACCGAGTCTTTGCCGTCCGCTTTGAGTGCTCGTAAAACTTTCAATGCCTCGCGTCGGTATTGCTCGGCATCAAACCGATTGTCCCAATCCACCATATCGATTAAATGATGCGGAACCAAAGCCCGGTCTTCAGAGGTCGGCTTCGCACTTCCTATATTGAATTTCCGATAAACCTGCACGGAATCACAACTTAATATATGGGTATCTAAGACCTGGGCCAAAGCCATTCCCAACGCGCTCTTGCCCGAACCAGTGGGCCCCACCAATGCAATGACTTGGGGATATTCACTCGAATTCGCTGTCACGTAAGCAAACCCAAATTCGCCAATTGCTTTTCCGCAGCTTCCGCCCAACCACGATTGGCGATGGGACTGGCCGGACTGGGATGTAGAATACGTCCAATTTGGACGTCGGTATCATTGAGTGCAACCTTAGCCCGACCTTCAGCAAAGGCACCGATACCAACCACCCATTTAGCACCATAATACCGCACTAACTTCCTAAGGCCCTCATCACATATATCAAATACAGCCTTTTGCTCATGCCGAGGAAGCTTATCGGGGGTCCTATTTTTCCCTGACTCCTCCATAAATACGAGGGGACAATAATTGACGACAAAAAAGCGGTCGAAAAAACGTTTTGGCGTCTCAAATCGGGTTTTCGCCCAGCCCCAAAGTCGCGCCCCGCTAACTTCGCTACGGGTACAATCAAATCCTTGAATCGGTCGTTTTGGGTGCTCTACGACCGGCTTGTTAACCTGACCTTGAATTCCCAACCAATCCCGTACAAAACCAATCTCTCCGAAAGGCACACCCGTTTGAGCCATACCCCACGGCCCTGGGTTCATCCCTAAAAACAAGATTTCGCGGTGGTCTTCCCCAAACTTACCCAAATAATCACACAAAGGAGCTTTGGCATAGGACAGAGGATTGTAAACACAAGCAACGGGCTCAGAAAACAAAAGTTTGTCGAGTTCTTTGGTCATCCAGTTCGATACACGTATAGGCTTCATACATCCTCTGACTACCAGGGGAAACTTCTAAAGAAAAGACCTACCGGATGGGGATTTTGTGCCCCACCAAACCAAAAAGTCACCCCTCAACCACGCCAGAAAGTGTCGCCTCTGCGATGGTTAGCCCATCGTAACGCACATGACCAATACCACAAAGGAGCTTAAGTTTCGCTCGGCGTAGCCCAACCTCAATCTCCAAGCGTTGATTGGGAAAGGCTGGGTGACGAAATCGGGCCTCCTTGATTCCCACAAGAAGCACCGATTTTTTATCGGGATTTTCCAATAAGTACCCATAGGCCAAAGCCTGGGCCATGGCCTCTACCAAAAAAACACCCGGTACAATGGGGCGACTTGGGAAATGCCCCTGAAAGGCTAGGTGCTCTTCATCCAAGAGCATGTGGGCAGTGATTCGATCGGCAGTACATTGCGTGACCCTATCTAGGAGAAGCATGGGCTTCCGATGGGGTAGAATTTCAGTAGGTAACGGTAAACTCATGAACAACCAAAAAAAAAAGTCTGTCTCAGTATTTTGTAGAAAAGTCCGTCTCGGCATTTTGTAGAAAAAGCATGTGAACGTCAATGACTACCTTTGATTCAAAACCGGAGCCCCAACCAATACGCCCCTAAGTATAAAGCCCACCATTCACTGAAATGACCTGCCCTGTCACATAACCTGCACCTTCGGAACAAAGATAGGATACCGCCGCACCCACTTCTTGAGGCTTACCCAACCGCCCCAATGGAATCATCTTCAATAAATTTTCCTTGGCATCGTCGGTGACCATCTCGGTTTCAATCAACCCCGGAGCCACTGCGTTGACAGTAATACCTCGGTTGGCGACCTCAAGCGCCAAGGCCTTCGTGGCACCAACCAATCCAGCCTTACTCGCCGCGTAATTAACTTGGCCTGGATTACCCCGCTGTCCCGAAGTCGAAGCAATGGAAACAATCCTACCCCGGCGTTCTTTAAGCATCACTCTCAAAAGCGGTCGGGTCACCAAATAAAAACCACGTAAGTTGGTATCTAAGACACTGTCCCAGTCTGAGGTTTTCATGGCGATAAATAATTTATCCCGCGCAATCCCTGCATTGTTGATCAGGATGTAAGGCGCCCCACGCTCCCCAATCAGGTCCTTCAGCGCCCCGCCAACGGACTCTTCACTGGACATATCAAATTGTACGATAGAAGCCTTGCCACCGGATCCCACAAGGTCGTCGCGAAGCTTTTCTGCTGCTGCCTGATTTCGATTATAGTGTAAAACTAAATCATAACCATCTAGGCTAAGGGCTTTCGCGATGCCCCCACCAATGCCGCCGCTGGCCCCCGTAATAAGCGCATAGGACATTTCATACCTCCCCGTGCCTTGAAGAGCGACATCCCCCTTCAAAAAACCCTTTGCACAAATTCGCCCATGAAGTCCAAGCTATTCGACGTAGCCCAACGCCCGTAGGGACGCCATATCTTGATTTGTGGGAGCCCTGGTTTTAATTTGGCGGCCACCTTTGAGAAAACGCTTCAGGGATTTCTTTAACTCACGGGCATCTTTGCGACGTAAATTGACCCGCTTAGATGCATCCGGATCCCGCAACAAATCATAATACTCATACCGCCCACGCTTGATTGGATAGGCAGGAAATTGCCTGCTGTCTTTACGGTGATAGACCAGTAGGCCTTCTTTCGAACGCGCCGCGACCTGTTGAGCAAAAAGATGCTCACTAAACACCACGTCGCGCCCCTTAACCAATCCGTCGACCAACGGCTTTAGGTCCCGTCCCCGCATGGTCCCTGGAACCTTCGCTCCCACCATGGACAAAATCGTCGGCGCAATATCAATGGTCTGAACAAGATCACGGCTCCTCTTTGCTTCCAATTTGGGCCCGGAAATTAAAAGAGGCACGTGTGTGGTCTCACGATAGAGACCCCCGTGATGGAAAAACTGTTTTCTCTCCCCTAGATTCTCCCCATGATCACTGGTGAACACAATGTAGGTGCTATTAGAAGCCCCAATAACCCCTAACCCATCCCGTATACGTGCCAACGCCGCATCAACCACTTCTACTTCAGTCACATAACGCTTGAGAAGAACATCCGTACGACGAAACTTTCGAAAAACCTGTTGGAACCATTCATTTTTCTTTTGAAAGCCCGGTGAATATTTCCGCACTCGATACATCGCTTCAGAAATACCCAAGGGAGCTTTGGGGGAAAGGTAATCGTGGGATTTAATATAGGGCGCATGGGGATCGGTCATGTGTATCCAAACGAAAAATGGCTTATTGGTTTCACGGAGCTCCATAATCACCTTGAGACCCATTTCGGCCATTTCCAATGCACCTCTTTCTTCGGAAGTCGATTCGATGATTTTATCGAAGCCCTGTCCCAAATTCGAAACATTTGGATTTAAGTGGGGAAAATTAATCACCGCGCCGGTAGCATAACCTGCGGTCTTCAAAAGCTCAGCAATCGTATCCATGTCATCGCTGATACCACGGGAGTTACTATAGACCCCGTGGTCCACAGAATAAGTCGAAGTCATGATAGATGCATGGGAAGGGTTTGTAAGCATTGAAGTAGAAAAGCAATTTTCAAACACCCAACCGTTTTGGGCCATCTCATTCAAGGTTGGCGTCAAAGCCGGTCCCCCGTTCAGCCCCGCCACGTCACCACGCATCGTATCGGCGGTGATCAAAATGAAACTGGGGAGAATTCTCTTTTGGTCTTCTGCATTGGCAACACCACTTAGAAGTCCCACTTGAAATATCAACAACACCCCCAACCGAATAAATTGTCCAAAGAAAGCTCTCATCATATTCCCTTAAGATTTTAGGGCCAAGCCACATGGGCTCAGGCCACCCTCACATAACCCACTCTCTCTATGTCAAATTCAATCAAAGGCAAGAAAATCTGGATTATCCATCAAAGCCATGTTCATCCAAGAGCATGGAGACGGCATGGGCTAGGGATTTCGCCATCATTCCACGTTGGAACGCTTCCTCACAACACGCCATAAATCCAATGCCAACCTGGAGTGTGGTGGTTCGGTCTCGAGCCGCCAACCAACCGGCCAACACCCCAAGTGCATCCAAAAAATCCCCCTCACTCACCGAGGAAGCTCCCGCTTCATGCCGTAAAAACGCCAAGGGTGCTTCGGTGTGCCCTTTTTCGATGGCCAGATGCACGAAGACACGGTGGATCCACGCAGCGCTGGGACAAACACCCATAAACCAAATCAGGTCGTCGCGCGCAAAAGAAAAACTCTTGAGCTTACCGAGCCCCATGACCCAAGCTTGCTGCTCAAATCGGCTTCCCGCAGACCGCTTTCGGACCAACGCTAATAGCCACGTTTCCAATGCTAGACCCTCATCCTCTGGAATCCAATTCTAGAATCCGACTCAGAAGCCATATCCTAAATTAGGGCTCAACCATCGCTCGACCTCATCGACCGACATACCTTTGCGCTTTGCATAATCCTCAACCTGGTCACGCTGAATTTTACCCAAATTAAAATATTGGGCAGCTTCATGGCCAAAATACAAACCCGACACCGAACTTGCTGGAGTCATAGCGAAACTGGACGTCAAACGAGCCCCGGTGTATCGCTCGGCATCTAAGAGCTTCCATAATACTTCTTTTTCCGTGTGATCCGGACAGGAAGGATAACCAGACGCGGGACGGATGCCCCTGTATTTTTCCTTAATCAGAAAGCGATGAGGGCCTTCCTCAAGTTTTTCATCGGCTAAAAACCCTTCGCTGGCCCCAAAGCCCCATTGATCCCGAGCCTGTTTATGAAGATACTCCGCGGTGGCTTCTGCAAATCGGTCCCCCAAAGCTTGGATAATAATGGCGGTATAATCGTCGTCTTTTTCTTCCCGGTAATAGCGCGCAAACTCATCCACCTCCATACCTGCACTGACCACAAAACCACCGATAAAGTCCTCGATGCCCAGTTCATGAGGCGCCACAAAATCCGCCAAGGACATGCTCACCTTCTGGCTATCGACTTCTCGTTGTTGTCGGAGAAAATGGAATCGTCCAATCTCATGGTCTCTTTCTGTGGGCGACATAACCGCAATATCATCCCCAAAACGTTTCACCGGCCAAAAAGCCCTGACCGCCCGCAAATTAAAACGCTCATTTTCGATGATGTCTTCAAGAACCAACCGAGCATCCTCATATAATTTTCGCGCTTCTTCTCCCACATCCTTTTTCTCGAAAATCTCTGGGAAGATCCCCTTCAGCTCCCAAGTCCAGAAGAAGGGGGACCAATCGAAATAAGAGACAATCTTTTCCAATGAAAGACACTCGAATGCTTCAATTCCGAAAGACTCCGGACAACTTACCTCAGCACCACCAAACTCGAGCTTCGCGCCCTTCGCTCGCGCCACATCGATTGTCTGCCATGCATCCGGATCCGTCGTCCCGAGTGCGAAACGCTCCCTAAGACGGGAAAACTCTTCATTATTCTCTTTGATATAGGTCTCTCGGCCAGATCCCAACAGCGCACTGCACACCCCCACCACTTGGGATGCATCCGCCACCTGGCAAATCGCCCCCGAATACTTCGGCGCAATTTTTAGAGCCGTATGGACCTTGCTCGTGGTCGCCCCCCCAATCAATAGCGGAACATTCAATCCACGTCTTTCCATCTCTTCTGCATTTCGGATCATCTCGTCGAGGGACGGCGTAATCAAACCACTCATACCGATAAAATCAGCATTGTGCTCCGCAGCTGCCTCTAAAATCGAACGACAATCAACCATCACCCCAAGATCAACAACCTTATAATGATTGCATCCCAAAACGACACCCACGATGTTCTTGCCAATATCATGAACATCGCCTTTGACCGTCGCAATCACAAAAGTAGCCACACCATTATCGGCACCATCTTTTTCGTCTTCCATAAAGGGTTGCAGATAGGCAACCGCTTTCTTCATCACCCGTGCACTCTTCACCACTTGGGGCAAAAACATTTTACCCTCCCCAAAGAGCTTTCCAACCACGCCCATCCCGTCCATCAAGGGACCCTCGATAACATTGAGAGGGCGACCGTACTTCTTCCTTGCCTCTTCTGTATCCTCCTCAATAAAATCCCCGATTCCCTTCACCAACGCATGGGACAGACGGCTTTCGACCGTGCCTTCTCGCCATACCAAAAGATCGGTCTTCTTTTTCACTTTTGTGTCACTCTTATAATCATCGGCGAGTAATAGAAGCTTCTCCGTTGCCTCGGGATCTCGGTCGAGCAAGACATCTTCAACCACCTTCAACAACGGCGCATCAATTTCCTCATAAACTTCAAGCATACCCGCATTGACAATGGCCATATCAAGCCCCGCGGCGATGGCATGATACAAGAAAGCGGAATGCATTGCCTCACGAACAACATTGTTGCCCCTAAAAGAAAATGAGATGTTGCTGACCCCACCACTGGTTCTCACTCCAGGACAAAGACGCTTAACTGCGCGCACCGCTTCGATGAAATTGTAAGCATACCGGTTATGCTCCTCCATCCCTGTTGCAACCGTGAGAATATTTAAGTCAAAAATAATATCCGCCGGGGGAAAGTGTATTTTCTCAGTGAGTAGTCCGTAGACCCGCTGGGCGATTCGCACCTTGTCCTCTATGGTGGCCGCTTGCCCTGATTCGTCGAAAGCCATCACAATCACCGCCGCACCGTAGCGCCGACAGAGAGAAGCCTGCCTCAAAAATTCATCCTCTCCCTCCTTCAAGCTCAATGAGTTAACCACGGCCTTACCCTGAACACATTGAAGCCCCACTTCCAACACCGACCATTTTGAACTGTCGATCATAATAGGAACTCGACAAATATCTGGTTCTGATCCAATCAGATTGAGAAACTGCCTCATGGCCGCCTCCCCCTCAATCAAACCATCATCAAAATTAACGTCGATCATATTGGCGCCATTTTGAACCTGCTGCCGAGCAACAGCCAAAGCACCTTCGAAATCGTTCGCTTTAATAAGCTTTCTAAAACGCGGCGAACCCGCCACATTGGTTCGCTCCCCAATCATCATAAACGCCGCATCTTTCTGACCAATAACCAAGGGCTCCAACCCACTTAGACGGGTCCCATGCAAAGCCACTGGCAATTTACGGGGCGGGTAACTCTTAACCCTCTCGACAACCTCCTTAATATGTTCTGGCGTGGTACCACAACAACCACCCGCAACGTTTAAAAGCCCCCCTTTGGCCATCAACTCCAGCGCCTCGCCGGTGTCCTCAGGCGTTTCATCGTAGCCAGACTCTTTTAAGGGGTTGGGGAGACCCGCATTGGGATAACAATGCACATGGCAATCGGCAATGCGGCTCAGGGTCTGTACATAGGGCAACATGGCGTTGGCCCCCAAAGCACAATTCAATCCCACACACATGGGGCGGGCATGTGCGATGGAATACCAAAATGCCTCGGTGGTCTGTCCTGAGAGCGTTCGCCCCGAAGCATCGGTAATCGTGACCGAGATAAAGATAGGAAGCCGTTCATGGTGCTTATCAAAAAACGTTTCAATCGCAAAAAGAGCCGCCTTGAGATTCAGCGTATCAAAGACGGTTTCTGGCATCAAAATGTCGACCCCAGCTTCAACCAAGGCCTCAACTTGTTCATAATACGCTTCGGACAATTCATCGAAAGTAACGGCCCGATAACCCGGGTCATTCACATCCGGCGAAAGAGAAGCGGTTCGGTTGGTGGGCCCAATAGCACCCGCCACAAAGGCTTGGCGACTTGGGTCTTCTTCTTTGAGCAACGCAACAGCTTCTTGAGCCACCCGAACCGAGGCGATATTAAGCTCTTTCACCAAAGATGCCATCCCGTAATCAGCCATGGCAATGGAAGTTGCGCTAAAGGTGTTGGTTTCCACAATGTCAGACCCGGCCCTCAAGAAATCCAGATGGACATCGCGAATCACGTCGGGTTTCGTAATCGAAAGGAGGTCGTTGTTGCCCTTGAGATCGGATTGGTAATCTTTGAATCGCTCGCCGCGGTAGTCCTCTTCGGTCAATCCACGGCGCTGGATCATCGTTCCCATGGCACCATCTAGAAACATCACCCGTTGTCCCAAAAGGGATTCTAATTCCACGCCTTTTTGACTCAATGGCCGTTGGTTTCGTAAAGTCACACAAGCACTCCTTACTTACTATCTAGTCATTAAGTGCCTTTAACGCATACCGCCAACTGGAGAGCAAGTATTCCGCTCCGGTATCAAACCATTCTTGACTTCAAACCAAGTGCTCAGGCAACCTAGGAGCCAATCGAAGGAAAAATCCATGATCAAAAAGAGGCGAATATCATCCATCCAGGGCAATTCACAACGACTCGACGGCGGCGCTATGTTCGGCAATGCCCCCCGGGAACTTTGGAGCAAGTGGCTGCCGCCTGACGAAAAAAATAGGGTGCCTCTCTGTTGCCGCGCAATGCTCGTCGAAGAATCGGACGGTCGCCGAATTTTATTTGAAGCAGGCATCGGCGCTTTTTTCGATCCCAAATTGAAAAACCGTTTCGGCGTGGTGGAATCAGAACATGTCCTGCTTCAATCGCTTCAATCCCACGGCATCAGCCACCACGAAATCGACCTCGTGGTACTTTCCCACATGCATTTCGATCACACCGGCGGTCTTTTGAGTACTTTCAACCCCGATGCCCCCACCGAACTTCTATTTCCCAAGGCCACCTTCATCGTCGGGGAAGAAGCCTGGCAACGAATGTGTCACCCCCATCCCCGGGATAAAGCCTCCTTCATTCCTCAAATGAAACCCCTCCTGGAAAACTCCGGCCGACTCACCATCGTCAAGGCCGATGATGCCGAAAAAATATTGGGTCCCGGATACCGATTCCACCTTAGCCACGGCCACACCCCCGGACTACTCCTGGCCGAAATATCCATGCCCGGTGGCCCCGTGGTATTCGCTGGTGACCTCATACCCGCAACCCCCTGGGTGCACCTTCCCATCACCATGGGCTACGACCGATTTCCCGAACTTTTAATCGATGAAAAAACACGCCTCCTAGAAGATTTGTTGCACCGGCAAGGCCGCTTATTTTATACCCATGACCACGACGTCGCCATCTCAAACCTGACCCAAGACGAGCGCGGGCGATTCAAAGCCGACCGACCCTTGAATAAAATCATACACTTGGACCACTAAAAATGAATTGGAGCCACGACATTGAGCCCAGACTGGTAGAAGAAGCAACGGCGCTTTGTGGTGAATTCAAAATAATAGATCTCCACCTCGATACCTTGATACCCTACCGGCTCTTCCACTACGACCTTAACAAACACCATGCCAAAACCCCTTTGCGCGGAAATTTTTTCGGACACTTCGATTTTCCACAGGCATCGGCCTCCAATCTCAACGCGGCCATGTGGTCCATCACCACCAATCCATTTCAACAGCCAAAAGCCCGGTGGGACCACCTCCTTAAAACCTTCCGCCATTTTCAAACCGAAATCAAAACCACACATCAAAAGATATCCCTTGCGAAAACAGCACCGGAGTTGAACCTCCAACTCGAAAATAAAGACCATGTGTGTCTCCTTGCCATCCAAGGAGGCAATAGCCTCCAGAAAGCCCCAGAGGATTTCTTTGACCAACTCGACCAATCACTCACCCGGGTGACCATCGTCCACCTGACCAATTCAGTGTTCGGAGCAACCTCCAGCCCCCTAGGTTATCTCACCCGGAAAAAGGGACTCACCCGTGAAGGCCACCAACTCATCGAACGGCTCAACCACCACCGGATTTTCGTGGACCTCGCCCATGCCCATCCTGCCCTCTTTTGGGATACCGTTCGTATTCACGACAGACAACAACCCCTCATCTGCACCCACACCGGGGTGAACGGAGTGCGAAAACACTGGAGAAACCTCGATGACTCACAACTCAAAGCCATCGCCGAAAGCGGGGGCACCATCGGGGTCATGTTCGAGAAGAGTTTTCTCAATCGTCCCACCGGTCCACTCAATGGGCGAATGGTAGTCGAGCATATTGCCCATATTATTAAAATCGTGGGAGAAGATCACGTCTCCATCGGCTCCGACTACGACGGCTTCATACGCCCCCCCCGTGGACTCGGCCCTAGGGCAACCTACCTACCTCTCGTGGCTTGGATGCTTGAAAGACGTTTTAGTGAGGAAAGAATCGCCAAAATCCTCAGCAAAAACTTTCTTCGCTGCTTCGAACACCTAAGACCCCACGAATAATGATCAGATATAACTTCTTTAAATCCAGGTGGCCGCCATCGCCGCACAAAAATCCCTTGCGCCAATACAATAGAGTGCTACTATGACCAGGATTTTGGCTTAATGCGTTAAATTCTGTTTAGAAAAACAAAAGCCAAATTGTTGGTGACCCAGGCCGGTTTGGATAGAATTTAGTCCGGGAGTAGTGATTCAGCCTGCAGTGATTCATCCTAAAGTTTCGGCGCCCCTAATAAGAGCAAAAGGAATATCAATGACCAATACCACTGCTAGAGTACAGAAACCGAAAAATGAGGACGAACTCGAAACTACATTCCTCGCTCATAATCCACGTCTTGACCGCAAAATCATCAATGGAATGTTGAGTGATCCCGAAAAATTACTGAATGATTTCGAAAAAGAAGGGATCGACAAAAACCTTGTGCTTCGACGCGCGGCTGACTGTGGTATCAGCGACTCAATCCTACGCCAAATGAAGCGGGTGGCATGTGATTTGGCGGGTGAGAAAACAGTTAAACACAGCATAGGATCCAGCATCAAGGCCCGAGAATGCCTTTCTTGTGAGCGAATTTTTCTGTCCACCGGCCCCGGCAACCGACTCTGTAACCGCTGCCGCGGTGCAGACGCTGGACTCGCTTCGATCTAATTGGCTCCTTCGTGCTAATTGGCTCCTTCGATCTAATTGGCTCCTTCGATCTAATTGACTCCTTCGTGCTAATTGGCTCCTTCGTGCTAATTGGCCCAAAGCCAGTCTCCCTAGCCACACCGCACTCTTGTGCCAATATCTATGCCATCTCAGTAAACAGGCAATCGGCAATAAATAGGCGGCATCTTACGCCCATGGCTGGGCCCAGCTTGAAGCAAACGCCGCCTGTTTTCTCCAAATGTCAAAGTGCGGTGGCATGTCCGCATTCATTCAACCGATAAACCTCACGATTCTGTCCAGAGCCACTTTGCCCTCGGACATCCAAGTGAAGGTAGGCCAAATATGGAACATTCCCTCACCCTTCACAAATTCAACCTCAACTCCCTCGCCTTCAAGCTTGCACGCAAACTCCAGACAATCGGGATAGAGAATTTCATCCGTCCCCGCTGCCACCAAAGTGGGAGGAAAATCATGGTGTGCCCCGTTTATCGCCGACAAATAGGGATCATCCAAAGGCGTTTCTCCAGCATAACATGCGTTGATCCGATGAACCCAAGCAGCACGAATCATCAAATCCCGAGTCTCTATTTCCGGAATTTGAGGATGTTTTAATTCCATATCCACCAAGGGAGAAATCGTCACAAGCTTAAGGGGTAAAGGCTTGCCCAGTTCTCTAAGCTTTCGCGTTAAGGCCAAACTCAAGGTACCTCCCGCCGAATCCCCAACCAATATAATCTCAGAATGCGCCCGGTAATGGTCATAAATGTCCAAAACAGCATTGAGTGCGCAAGGATAGGGATATTCCGGCGCAAGAGGATAATCCGGCGCACTACAAGCATACCCAGTCTTCTTGGCCAACGCTGCCAAAAAGAGCCACTGGTTGAGAAACGGCCCTCCCACAAAGCCACCACCGTGAAGATAAAGAATCTTCACTCCCCTTCGCTCCCGTCGAGGCGTGACAACCTCTGTGGAAATTTCCCCGATATGAGCACGGTGATGCTTAGAACCAAGAAAAAGCCAAGACCGTGGCTTCGGCATATAATAAAATCCCCCTCGCCAATGATAAATAACATCCTCAGCAGAGGAATCCGGGGGCGGTTTCGTCAGCGAAACAAGTCTTTTAAAACCAAAAGTAGTGATGCCCATGACAAAGGTTCATATCGACTTCCAGAAATCCCTCAAAGACGCACCACAAAGTTTCTGCGGTTCTCAAATCCATTAAGATCATCCAAGTCCAAGGCGTTTCCCGAGCCCACCGTATTGGGTCGAGCCCTCTTCAAACTGTAGCCATCCAAAGATCCCAGACCTCCCCATCTTTGGCCAAGAAATGGGCCTCGAAACCCTAGAAGCCATCCAACTGTGGAATTATCTTATGCAACCCCAACTCAAACTCAAACACCAAATCTTCCAGCTTCTTTAGGATGTCTTTAGGATGTAGCCTCTCCTGTAGATCCCAATTAAACCATCAATGTTTTTTCGTCCCCGAGGATTGGCACCCGCCACCATTTCCATTTCGCCCATCTGTGGGTCTTTAGAGAGCCGTGCTTGTCTCTCCACAAAACAAACAGCCACCCACGCGCTTGAAGGCACCATCAACAGGCCCCTGGCTTCCCCTATGCCAAGAGCTTCCTGCTGCAGTATTTACAGAATATCGAGTCAAAGTCGTGCCCTTCCGTGGAGCAAGACGGGCATGCCCTAGAAACTTTATGAACGTTTTTTTGGCTGGCTAATTCCGAGGTTACAATACCCGCAGGCACGGCAATAATCCCGTACCCTAGGAGCATGATCACCGCGGCAATGAATTGGCCAAAATTGGTACTCGGCGCCATGTCACCGTAACCAACAGTCGTGAGGGTTACAATGGCCCAATAAACGCTTTTGGGAATACTGGTAAAGCCGTTCTCGCTTCCTTCGATGGCATAAATAACCGCGCCCAAAATAGTGACGAGAATCAGAACGGTAAAGATAAATACGCAAATTTTGCGCGCGCTGCCCTTTAGCCCTTGGACTAAAACATTGGACTCTTGCATAAATTGGACAAGTTTCAGGATCCGAAAAATCCGCAACACCCTAAACAACCGAATAACCGTTAGATACTGACTCCCCGGAAAAAAGACACTGAGATAAGTCGGAAGTATGGCCAAAAGATCGATCAACCCAAAAAAGCTCAAAGCGTATTTTAAACCAGGCCTGACCGTCCATAGCCTCAATCCATATTCAAGCTTAAATATAAGGGTAAAAATCCACTCGAGTTTGTAAAGAAGTGGTCCGTATTCTGCCGATACGGAAGCCACACTATCGAGCATCACCACGAAAACACTGGCCAGAATCAAGGCAATAAGAAGAATATCAAAAAGTCTACCACCGGGGGTCTCAGATCCGAAAATAATACCGTCGATTCTCTCACGCATGGCGGGGCCCATAGCACTCTCTCTCGAGCTAATCGAGACTTCGACCCGGAAACGCGTTCACTAAATGGAAGGTTATTTTCCAGCAAACACCAAGAAATCTCGAAATACTTGCCCGAGGCAATACAGTGGCCCAAAGACCATCACCTGCGCCCTTAGATTATTTCCTGGAAACAGAGTGGGACCAACCGAAAAAGCCGCTTTTTATCAATCGCCAAAAATTATTCGACCTAGGAAAGCGTAACCAAAGCTTATTTCTTTGACAAAATGGAGTTGATGACGGATTTTTCAATGATAGAGCCCACAAACACCTTTGTCCCGCGGCTCCTCACGACCCTTTAAACCCCTCGCCATTTAAACCGGGCTCCTCGGGAGGGTTATTTCAAAACAAGCCCCTACCCCCTCACAATCCACGAGCTGGATCTCCCCATTCATCTCCGTCACAATCCGATGAACCAAGGCCAAACCCAAACCAGTACCCTGCGCTTTCGTGGTAATATAGGGCGTAAAAAGACGATCCCGAACCGTCTCAGCCACGCCGGGACCTGAATCCTGAATCCGCACCCAACACGCCTCCCCTTCAATACCCGCCGATACCCCCAATACCCCTTCTCCCTCCATGGCCTCCACGCCGTTTTTCACCAGATTGCTAAACACCGTTCCCAAACGGTCGCGGTCCGCGAGCATCGTGATAGCCTCCGGTTCAAACGCCCGTTTAATCAATACTCCTGGATTGCTCTCGCCATAAAGGGTCAGGGCCTTATCTAAAACATCCATAAGATTGAGTTGCTCGGGCTTAGGCTCAGGAAGTTTGGCAAACCGAGAAAAATTATCGGCCATATTCTTCAAGCGATGAACCTCTTCTTTTACCGCCTCAGCCTGCTCCGATAAAATTTCGTCAAAATCCTCTCTGCCTTTTTGGTGGGCGCGCTCAACCACCTGCAGAGCCCCCAAAATGGGGGTGAGGGGATTTTTCAGTTCGTGGGCCAAACCTCGCGCAATCTCTCTCCAAGTAGCCACCCTCTCAGCCTGGACCAATTTTTCCCTTGAATGCCGTAAATCCTCAGCCATGTGATTAAAACTATCCACCAAATTCCGAATTTCAGAGGCAGAATTCTCTGGCACTTCGACTCTAGTTTCCAAACTTCCCTCCCTCAAACTCTGGGTAGCGCCTGCCAATTTCGATATCGGCTTGCCCAAACGGTCTGCCAAAATAAACGCCAACCATAGAGAAAGCAGAAGTCCGACCAAAGCAATACTAAAGGTTTGCCCAAAAAGTTGATGATTCAAAGAATCCAACCGGCTCCGCCCTAGACCAACCCACAACCTGTTACGTAGGTCCCCTTTTCCCAATAGCCCCGCTGAAACCCACTCTAAACCTATGTTTTCTGCCACACCTAAATCCCGCGATGAAACGTTGGAAAAATCCTCAGCCCTTGAAATCTCGCAGTTTCTTACACCACCATCATTTCGACACAACGCCAGAAGGTCACCGTCCAAACCCCGTCTCATCCGTTCAAGGAAATCCAAACCATAAAACCGACCCAACACGAAAACCAAGCTCTCACCGTTTCTCGCTGCTGCTTTCACCGGACGCTCCAAAGCGAAGGACTGTCCTCGCGCGGTAATTTCCGAAATGAGAATCGTGGAATCGAAATGTTGACGATAGGTATCAAATTTCGGGTCAACAGCCCCATAGGAAGCAGGCCAATAACCCGAGGAACGCACCACCCCGTTTAAATCGAGAACCTTCAATATATCGAGAGGGCTTCCCTCTAACTCTTTGTTCGCCCAACGGTAACGTTCACTAATGGTTCCAGAAAGAAAATCCCATGGAACCGAAGACCCCTCCCCCAATAAATCATCCACAGCCTCATTAATCGCCAAATCGGTTTCTCGCACCTCCGATTGTACTGCCCGTAAAATCCCCTTTGCTTTCTCATCGAGTTGTTCCACAAAATAATCACGAACCGTTTGGTAGTGCCAAACCGCCCCCAATGCGATCAAGAGCGTAATAGGAACCGCGAGGGTTAGAAATATGCGACGGCGAAGGGTCATGGGCGACTCCGCCAAAAAGCATTGGCCAAACGAGGTAGGCCATCCACCCCTATGGTAATCCCTTCCAAGGCAATATCCACATCGTACCACCGCTCAACCGTAGCCATGGGAAAAACGAGTCCTCGTTTCAGCATCAACCTCTCCAGCTTGAGACTAAATTCCAAACGCAACTCAGGCTTTGAAGAAAGCAAGCCGGCAATCATGTCGTCGCTTAAAAGGTCGGTCTTCACCTCTTTTAAGTCACTCCAATAACCCACCAAATGGATCAGTGCCAAACTGGCCTCGGAACAAGGAAAGCGCCAACGCACCATTCGAAGATCGGCTCGTTGGTCGCCCGCAAGGGTACTCCCATCGAGATTCAACACAATATTCTTAGAGCGAAGAACCAGGCTGAGACGTTCAGCCAAGGCAGTCAATACCGGATCTGAGTCCTGAAACCGGAGAGTCAGACTGGGTGCTCCCAATGATAAATCGCGAATCGATAAGGGAGAAACCCCTGCTTTCTTATCTTGGGGCAAAGGCCGGGCAGGCGCGATACCCATGGGCAAGAGAGAACGAGCTCTAAACCCACGACCTTCGGCATGGACCGCCATGAGAAGGTCCACTGCCATATAATCATGGAACAACTCTAAATTAGCCACAGCATTTTCAGACCACCGAAAAGGGGTAAGTGCACGGGCAGACCCCGAAGACACCAAAAAGATGGAATCCCCATAAGGCGCCACCAAGGCCTTCCTATTTCGGGAAAGCCTCACATTCCCAAGCTTGACATCCGCTTTTCCTTTTTCAGTAACAAAAAGAACACGCTCCACCAGAGGCGAAGGAACATACCCCTTCGTGGCCTTGGCCAATCGCTTGGGAGAAGCTTCCTTAAATACTCCAGCTTCTCCACTCGCAGCGCCCTTAGGCCCCAAACGACATCCCATCAATAGCTCCGGAAAAGGGCCAAAGGGCTGCTTAAATTCCACATGGATCTCAAGTTTTTCCATCCGCATATCGGGCCTCAGCCCGAGCACCTCCAAAACCTGACCTGGCCAAGACGCAACTGCGCTTCCCACAAACAAACATTCCCTCAAGGCATCGTAGACGGATTTGGTATTCATGGTGGTTTGAACCACCCAATGTTTAAAGTTAGCTCTCGTGATCAGCTTTTTGACCACAACCGATCGCCCGACAGAACTCTGCTCTTTTTGCAATAGCCCATCCGAATCCTCATCCAAAAGGGGGATGCTCGTAAGCACCTCCTTTAATCGTTGCTCCATAGGCTCCGGAAGGACAATTCTTATGTCACCTCCTAATTCGGGTAGGCGGCGCCCGTGTAAAGGCGTAGGCACAAATAAAAGCCCTAAAACGAGACAATGCCACCTCATTATCGCGTCTCCAAAAGCCACAGGGAAGACTCAAAGCCAGGCTGCTCTTCAACCAAGAAAATGGCATCGGGAATGTCGGAAGGATTCACATAAGCCATAGAAGCAATGCTTCCCATGGTCATAGAACGCCGAAAGACCACCCGCCATTGCTGAGTTTCGCGGTCAACTCGCCTTACCTGAACTTGGTCCAATTCTCCCAGAAGCGCTGTGGTCGTAGTAACAATCTCAAAATCACCATCGCCGTCGAAGTCCGTCAGCCTAATCCGATCGCCCACAGCTTTTTCCAAAACCGTCACCAGCTTTCCGTCCACTCCTTGCAACTGTAAAATTCCCTCGGAACTCACCCAGGCCCACCCCCTGTCATCGCGAGTCCCCGTGAAATCCCGAAATTGTTTAGGTAAACCCTTCACCGATAGATTGACGCCCTCTTTGTTGAAAATAGGCCCTTGGAGATTGGGCGTCCCCTTAATAAATCTCGCACCAACATTTTCCAATTCCCCCGTCATCATAGAGATGGTATCTAAAGTTACCACTGGTTCTCGCTCACGCTTAAAATCCTTCGTCGTCAAATGATAACGCCAACCATCACCTCGGTTGGTGGTGATCCTCAGAATATTTTCATCGACCAATCCCAAACGACCCGCCTGTATTCGGGGCCAAGGTTCTTTGGTCGGTAGAGCAATCGGTCCGCCTTCCAAAACCAAGTCTGGTTCCAAAATATCGTAGCGGTAGAAGCGAAGACCGTCTGTATGCAGAGTGATCAGTTCAACATCCGTCGCAGCCATTCCCGGAGCAATGGTAAACAAATCAAGCACACCATCGGGCAACTCACCGGCACGCTCGAATCGCCAACCCCGTCGTAGACCATTGCCATCGGGGATACCCAAATAGGTTTGAAGTTCCCTATCCATTTTAGACGTTACCACAATGGGGATTGCCCCACCCGGCGAAACTTCGTTGAGCTCCCCCAAAAGCCACAGAGAACCTCGCTGTAAAGAGAGGGTTAAACGGATACTTGCGGTGGCCTGACGAACAGGTTTGATGAGCCCGCCTCGATTCAACCGCTCGTTTAGTCGGGCCCGAAAGTACTTGTCTACTGCCCGAGGCTTAAGCCCCTTTCCAACTTTCGCGATGAGCCGGACAGGCCCTGTAAAGCCAGCCTCTGAAGCACGCTCTTCAAGACCCCAAGCAACTTTTTCCACAAAACGAACGAGAGAACTGCCCTTCACAGAGCTCCCTTTTCCATAACAGGGCACCACGAACAAGACTGCAACGATCACGAAAATAGCGGTTCGGATTACCCGGCTCAGAGTATCTACAAAGAAAATTCTCACCATCCAAAAATAGTCCAAGCAACAACAAGATTGAAGATTTTTCTTCAGCCAAACAGTCCTTTTGATGTTTGTTCTTCCCTCGACTTACTGGAAAATGTTTGAAAGTATGTTCTCAAACGAGGCGTATGCACTAGGGACAGTAGCACTGGGCAATTTATCCCACACCCCTTGGGCACCGATCTGAACCTGCCCGAATTCTACAATGCACGCCCTGAAATTCAAACGTTCATGGGTCAACACAGACGTGGCCCGACGATTGCCTAAAAAGAAGGCATCGTTCTTGGGGCTCTCCCCAAAAGAAAGCCAATGAGTCTCTGGCAGCGGGCCAAACCTTTTGGTCTAAAAATGACGATGACGATGACGGTGACGATGACGATGGCAATAAAAATGAGTTGGAATTGTTCCACGAGGGTGTTTCAAAAAGAGTGCCTCGTTGGATGGAAACTTGGAAGACTAGGAGGGGAGAAGCTTGCATTCATCGAGGTGAATACAAAAGCAAGGGGGCTAGGGCCCGGCTGAAGGCCCGGTTGGAGCCCCAGCATCATATGCCTTTGAAATTAAAGCTGTGTCAGTCAAGCCATCCACTCGAGGCTCAGTGGTTTTAGTCTCCTCATCTCTAACCGTGTCCACAAAAGCGACCATGTACTGGGCGCGTTCATCATCGGTAAGCACCGCCAAAAGGCGATCTCGGTTCAGATTTGCTTTGACATATCCAATCTTCATAGCCGAAGCTGTCTCATAAGCAGCCAAAGCAGCCAACTGTTGACCGGAACGCTCATAAGCAAGTCCCAGATTGTTCAACATATAAGGTTTTGCTTGGGTTTGATTGGTTGCTACCTCGAAAGCATACACAGCCATATCATCCTCACCAACCTGAAGTGCTGCAAAGCCTAAATTATTATGGGCATGGATATCATCTGGACGAATTTCGATGGCTTTCTCAAAAGCATCGATCGCTTCTTTCCACATCTCAAGCTGGGAATAAGCACGCCCAATCAGGTAGTATCCACCATAAGCCCAAGGCTTCAGTGAACTCAAAGATGCAGCGTGACTGAGTGCAGCATCACCGTTGTTCTCATCCAGAAACAGGCGAGCCATCACCGCATGACTCTCAGCATGATTCGGATCTTTCTGAAGAGCCTGCTCGATACATTCAGCTCCGCGCGCCTTCTGTCCATTTCTAAGATAGGACTGACCCAATTTGGCCCAAACATCTGCATTTTGAGGCTGGCGATCAAGTGCTCGTCTGAAGGCGTTTACTGCTTCATCATATTTTCCGCGAATAAAAAAGTCCGTTCCCGCTTCGAGATAGTTGGTGCCATCATCTTCGTTGATGGCCAATATCTCTCTGTCTGCAAAACTTGGAGATTTTACCTCTATCACCGAACCATCTACCTCATAGATTACCGGCATAGAAATACCTGTCGAACTAAAAGGATCAAATAGCTCATCCACTTCCGCGTCGGTATCGGTACCTTTTTCCTGGGCTGACTTAGGAATTTGAGATAACACCAATTCCTTGTCATTTTTCTCTGTCTTTTGGGTTATGGTTGCTGCGTCGTTGCTACAAGCAATACTTGCAACGAGAGCACTGCACACCATAGCTCCTACTACCGGTCTCTTTAACTTCCACATCGTATCCTCCATAGGGGGTTAATAGGTTCTGTGAAAGTTAATTACAGGAAACGTGCCAAGCTATACTTCGAACAAAATCCATCACTTAAAAAAAGAATCCGTCAAATGTGTCTCAGAAGACACAATGGGAAGAAGCGGGCTGTGTCTAGGAAGACACAATCCTTAGGGATACCGTTCTATCTGTAGAAAACGCATTTTCTTATACAAATGGCTGCGTTCTAGCCCCAAATCCTGCGCTGCCTTGGCAACCTTACCGTCGAATTTCTTAAGGCGTTTTTCGATGACCTCTCTCTCAAAGGTCTCCAACAAAGCGTAGAGTGCCCCCTCCTCAGGAGCATCCATCTCTACATGGACAGACGCCCCCCCTGGCAACGCTTGCTTGACTGCTTCTACGTCAATAAGCGGACCCGGATTCATGATCGCAAGACGCGTGACAGTATGAGAAAGTTCCCGAATATTACCTGGCCAATCGTACTTCTCTAAAGCAATAAAAGAATCATCGGAAAAATGTTTTTCCCCTAACTCGTTTTCACGACAGGCAGCTCCTAATAGAAAAGACGCCAATTCAGAAACATCTTCCTTGCGTGCCCTCAAGGACGGCACCACCAAAGGTATCACATTGAGTCGATAGTATAGATCTTCACGAAAACGCCCTTGGGCCACTTCTTCTTGGAGGTTGCGGTTGGTAGCAGCAATTACGCGAACATTGACCGGGATCGGCGCTTTTCCTCCAACCCGTTCTAGCTCCCCCTCCTGCAAAACTCGAAGTAAACGGGGTTGGACACTCAAAGGCATCTCCCCGATTTCGTCTAGAAAAAGAGTTCCGCTATCGGCGCGTTCGAACTTACCGATATATCGACGCTCGGCACCTGTAAATGCGCCTTTCTCGTGCCCAAAGAGTTCAGATTCCACAAGATTCTCCGGAATAGCTGCACAATTAACCTTGATAAAATCTGCACCACTTCGAGGTGACATTTCATGGATAGCTTGAGCCACGAGTTCCTTACCGACCCCGCTTTGTCCCGAAATGAGTACGCGCGCCTTGGTCGGCGCCGCTTGATGAATTTCTTGGATCAGTTTTTTCAAGGCCGGTGATGAGCCCACCATCCCATGACGGCGCTCTACCGAACGTTGCATCGCGTGGCAAGTTTGGTCCAATTCCACCAGACGTAGGGCATTCCTTAAGGTCAGAGCCACCCGATCCACCGCCACGGGCTTTTCAATGAAATCCACCGCACCAAGTTTCACAGCCTCCATCGCCACTTCAAGGGTACCATGACCACTCATCATCACAATAACCGGTTGATGCTCTAAGCCCTTGACCTTAATCAACACCTCAAGACCAGTACCATCACCTAATTTGAGGTCCAATAAAACCAATTCAGGACAATGCACCGATATTTTCTCTACTCCTTCCGCACAGGAAAAGGCATGCAACACTTCAAACCCTTCAAGCTCTAGCCCCCGTCCCAGGGTTGTATGTATATTTTTTTCGTCGTCGATAATTAGAAGCTTTTTCGCCATGATATCACTTTGCTTGCTATACCAGTTCGAATCAACCCCAAAAGAATTCCCCTATGGAGTCCCGAAGCTGGTTGGTTTAAATGAACACCCGGTAAGTAATTGCGCCGCAAATTAATATTGTGACCAAATCCATAGTAATAAAGCCTCACAGTCATGAGAAGGTAGGACACATCATGAGGCTTTAAGCTCTCTTAGACGGTTTTGATCCAATTTTGATTCAACAAATTCACACGCTCAAAAACATAGAACACAAAAAAGTCTGTTCATTCATCGGCGAGTTGACTGCAATAATATCAAAAAGAAAAGCCCGTATCATAACGAGATATTGTTGACAGACAAGTCTCCCATTCCTTCACGACCTTTTACAATATTGTCCATTGCACATTGCAACTGAACATCGTAAAAATAAGTTATGATAGGAATAGGCCGATACTGGATACTTCTGTTTACGGGGATTATAGGTGTTTGTTTTTACTTCCCTGCCCAAGCTCATCGCATGGGTCGGAGCTTTTCAAATATACAAGTCAACGATGCTGGCGTCGAGGGCGTAACCTACTTCGATGCCAATGACGCCCTTCCAAGCCAACCATGGTACGAACAAACAACGACCGACATCTTAGACAGCGCTGCGATCGAGGCTGCTCGGTTTCAGGTTGCTCAGTGGCTGACTGAAAATCTGATTCTGCGACGGGGGTGGAAGCAGTGCCCCCCACAAGTCAACGATATTACCATCACCGACAAGCCCAAGGTCGTGCGTGTTGATATATATTACGACTGTCCCAGTGAAGGTCCGATTACCATCGTCGGAAAACTCCTCGAAAAAACACGTGAGGGCCATCTCCATACCATCACCCTCCGACGAGGAGACCAGGAAAAACAGGTCCACGTCCTAACCCAAAGCAGCATTCGCTTCGAAGAAACGCGACCCATTTCCTTATTGGAAACCTTCGCCGCCTTCACTCCCATCGGAATAGAACACATCGCCATTGGCTTTGACCATATCCTTTTTCTCGCCGCCCTGCTCTTGGCCTTAGCAACCTGGTACGACTTGCTCTGGGTCGTCACCGCCTTCACCCTCGCACACTCCGTAACCCTTTCTATGGCCGCGCTGGATATCATCCGGTTTTCATCCGAATGGGTAGAACCTCTCATCGCCCTTTCGGTAATCGTGGCCGCCCTCGAAAATCTCCGCTGCTCCAATCCGAGGTCCAGAAAAGTTATTGCTCTAGCCCTCGGACTCCTCCACGGCTTTGGTTTTGCCGGCGTTCTAGGAGAAATTGGGCTCCCTCAGGATGGGAAACTCAGTGCCCTCATTGGCTTCAATCTTGGGGTGGAAATGGGTCAACTCCTGATCGCCCTGGCTATTTTCCCCATTCTCCTTCGACTTCGTCACCAAAAAACCTTTTCCTACGAAACCACCGTGCTAAAGGGTGGTAGTCTGGTTATCGCAGCCGTTGGCTGCGTCTGGTTGGTGGAGCGCTTAGTAAGCTAGCTGTGGCTCCCAAAAATGCTAAACGTAGATCAAAAGAGCAAGAGCAAAAGCAATGCAGAAACGACGGGGAACGGTGAAAACAAATCCAAAAATTGGGGATGAGCGATTCGATCCCATCCGAGAAATCCGAGTCCGAGGCGCCAAAGAGCATAACCTCAAGAATGTGGATGTCGATATTCCCCGGGATCGATTGGTGGTCATCACCGGACTCTCCGGCTCAGGAAAATCCTCGCTCGCCTTCGACACCATTTTTGCCGAGGGCCAGCGCAAGTATATGGAATCCCTTTCTGCTTATGCTCGGCAATTCTTAGACCAGCAGAAAAAGCCTGATATCGAGAGCATTGAGGGCCTCCCACCCACCATTGCCATTGAGCAACGAAACACCGGTCATACACCACGTTCCACAGTCGCCACCACCACAGAAATCAACGATTACCTTCGTCTACTCTTTGCGAGGATTGGAAAACCCCGTTGCTGGTTCCCAATAAAACAGACCAAGCAAAAACGGGCGAAAGAACGTTGTAATCAAATCATATCCGGTGCGGAGCCCAGTCAGATTACTGACACCGTCGTCGACTGGGAGATGGGTACAAAACTCCTCGTCCTTGCTCCAATTATCCGCGACCGCAAAGGCCACCACAAAGAGGTGGCAGAAAACCTTCTCAAAGAAGGATTCATTCGCGCAAGGGTCAATGGAGAAATCATTCAACTCGACCAAGCACTCGTTGGAAGCGGTGAAAACCCACTTAACCTCGGGCGCTATGAAAAACATTCCATTGAAGCGGTCGTCGACCGCCTTGTCGCTAAACCAGGAATCGAACAACGTCTCTCCGATTCCATCCAGATCGCACTGAAATTGGGCAATGGGGTCGTCATCATCACCCGACAAGATTTGAACGAGGCCTGGACCAACGACACCCTCTTTTCAGAGCACTTCTCCTGCGCACTCCACCCAGACATCGCCCTCGAAGAGCTGGAACCCCGATTGTTCTCATTTAACGCTCATCAGGGCGCCTGCCCCAGGTGCCAAGGGTTGGGCACCCTGCTAGAATTCGACGAAGAGCTTGTGCTCGAGGATCAAGAAAAGCCGGTTGGAAAAGGTGGTATCGCCCCTTGGAAGCGTAATGGCCCGGGGGGATTATTTAGCCGCCCCTTCGTACGGCGCTTTTGCAGCATTTATGGTATTGACCGCATGGAACCCGTGTCCAATTTCGACGCCGAACTCAAGGAAGCTCTTCTTTACGGAGAAGATGATACCGGCTGGGAAGGCGTGCTTCCCCTTTTACAAAAGTGGTTTGAAAATACCGATTCCGATTGGGCCAAGGAGTTCCTCCACCAGTTTATGAGTGAGCATCACTGTGAACTTTGCGACGGCGACCGACTGAATATTCAAGCTCAATCGGTCTTTGTCGAGGTAGCCAAGGAACTTCCAGCAGAGATTCTCAAGGCCCGTCTGAACCACGGCCTAAGTCAGGACTCTTGCTTACTCAATATCTCAGATTTTAGTCGTCTCAATATAAAAATCGCCCTTGAAGTCATCCAATCCATGAAACTCACTCAAGAATCGGAAAAAATTGCCCGCCCCATCGTCCGAGAAGTCAAAGCCCGCCTAGAATTCCTTGCCTCCGTAGGACTTGAATACCTCACCTTAGACCGCCGGACCAATTCTCTATCAGGCGGCGAGGCCCAACGCATACGCCTTGCAACCCAGGTTGGATCGGGAATCGTCGGCGCGGCGTATATCCTCGATGAGCCCACCATTGGACTGCACTCCAGAGACAACGACCGTCTCATTAAGACCCTTCGTCACTTAGCAGACATCGGAAACTCCGTTCTCATCGTAGAACACGACGAGGAAGTTATTCTCGCTGCCGACCACGTCATCGACATAGGCCCTGGCCCCGGTGTACATGGGGGAGAGATTGTAGCCCAAGGCAATATTGCCGATATCTGCGAAGCTCCCAACTCCGAAACAGGTAAGTATCTATCTGGGAAGAAATCCATTCATGCACCAAAGCCAAGCGAACGTCGAAAATTAACGACCCGTAAAGCACTAACGGTGCACGGAGCGAAAGAAAACAATCTAAAATCCATCAAAGCCCAATTTCCACTTGGTGGATTGATTTGCGTTACCGGTGTTTCTGGTTCTGGAAAATCCACTTTGGTCAATGATATTCTTCTGAAGTCCGTGCGTAAAAATCTGCATCAGAGCAAAGTGAAACCTGGCTTCCACCAGAAGGTGACTGGCCTTCAGTATATCAGTCGTATCATAGAAGTAGACCAGTCTCCCATTGGTCGAACACCCCGCTCAAACCCCGCCACCTATACCAACATGTTCGACCCAATTCGAAAACTCTTTACCATGACATCGGAATCTAGGCAGCGAGGCTATCAACCGGGTCGGTTTTCCTTCAATGTTAAAGGAGGCCGATGCGAAGCCTGTCAGGGCCAAGGCGTTAAGAAAATAGAGATGCATTTTCTTCCTGATGTCTTTGTCGAGTGCGAGATCTGCAGGGGCGCTCGCTACAATCGGGAAACCCTTGAGATAAAATATAGAGATTCCACCATCGCAGATGTGCTCAACATGACGGTGGAAGATGCCTGTAACTTCTTTGACGCACATCCCAAAGTAAAACAAATGGCCAACTGCCTTCATGCGGTAGGCCTTGACTACATCACCTTGGGCCAACCTTCAACCACGCTCAGCGGTGGGGAAGCCCAACGCGTGAAGCTCGCATCTGAATTGGGAAAGGGAGATCCGCTTAGACGAAAGGAATCCGACCACACACTCTATATCCTCGATGAGCCCACCACTGGACTCCATTTCGCAGATGTGCACAAACTCATTGATGTCATGAATCGTCTCGTGGACCAAGGAAATACCATGGTGGTCATCGAACATAACCTCGACGTCATTAAGAATGCGGATTGGGTTATCGATCTGGGACCCGAGGGCGGTGACAAGGGCGGTGAGATTGTAGCCTGCGGAACCCCCGAAGAAGTGGCCGAAACCAAAGGTAGTTTTACCGCCACTTACCTCAGAGAACTTCTTTAATCAAAGTACCATAGCTCCCGTCGCTAAAGCCCCCTTAGAACACGACTCCCAGCTAGAGAACAATGGGGATTCACTCAATAAGAGCTTATGCTTAGGGACAAGAGTTCACCCTGAAAAGGATGCATGCAGGCATTTTCCTGAATGGGGGCCCCAGAAAGGACCAGAAAGTTATTGCCCCTGTAGAATAGCCCTGTAACCCTCACGGTATGATGGAAATCGAAATTCATAACCTGAATCACGCAGTCGTTGGTTGGAGCATCGTTTATTCCCCACCACACGACCGCCTGACGCCGCTCCCCGCTTCGGTATCTCACGGCCAAGTTGCGCCGACAGCCAAGTGAGCACCTCATTGTACGGAGCTGGATGGTCGTCGACTGCCACATAAGTATCTGCACAAGTGCCTAACCGAATCAGATGTAGTAGAGTTCCCACACAATCATCGATATGAATTCGATTGCTGAAAAAAGCATCATCGAACTTAGCCCTGGCCTCTCCAGAACGAATTCTCCTAACCAAAAAAGTACGTTCCGGCCCGTAAATTCCGCCAAAGCGAATAGAGCAGCTCTTTACCGGATAATTGGCAACAAGCGCTTCTGCCTCACGCATAATTGAACCGGTGTAACCCAAGGGTACAGAATCAGTATCCTCGTCCACCCAAGCTCCATGATGCTCTCCATACACACTGGTACTCGAAACAAAGAAAATTTGTTGTAATCGGCCCCCAAAGAGTTGAGCCGCCTCCAGCATGGTCTTTAAACCATCGATGTACGTGGCTCGGTAGCTCTCAACGTCCCGAGAAGCCGCAGCCGCCGTATAAACCATCATGTCCGCCGGTGGAATGTTACTCAGTCCACCGGAGGGGTCATTTAAGTCAAGTCGACAACCATGAAAGGAACTCGGCAGTAATTCAATACGACGCCGGATCCCCGTAACATCGTAGCCCAATTCAATCAGGCGCAGCCCCAAACGTGTTCCGAGATCTCCACACCCCGCAATACAAACCCTCATCAAGCCTCCACTTGTAACCTCATCATCTTAGACTCAATCCGGGAAACCCTCTTTTGGCTCAAATGCCGCTCTTCCAAAGGCGGCGACAATCTTGCGTAGTGCAGAGCTTTGGTAAGGTCTTTGAGTTGATGCTCATAGATTTTAGCCAACACGAGATGGGCTTCGTTTAAGGGTGCTGAATCGAAGGCCCCATCATCCTTTGCCAAAATCATCTCCAAACAATCGGCCGCGTCGCGGTAGAGTTTTTGTCGACGATACATCTGCGCCA
Organism: Myxococcota bacterium; assembly: GCA_036339465.1. Classification (GTDB taxonomy): domain Bacteria; phylum Myxococcota; class XYA12-FULL-58-9; order XYA12-FULL-58-9; family JABJBS01; genus JAYZAY01. Next base: position 42,608 of record JAYZAY010000033.1, read on the forward strand.
AAAGCAACGCGCCCTGGAGAGCCACATTCGCCGCGTCAGAACACGCACAAACTTCCTTCGCCCTTTCAATGGCATCCGTATCCCAACTCAAACGTCGGTTAAGTTTCGCAACTGCCAACCACACCCTTGCGTCGTCATGGGATTGCGGCTTGTGGGTGTAAAGCCCACTGGCATTCATGAGTGCTGCCATGGCCAAAAGGTCCCAGAGATTATGTTTCGCTATCTGATGTATTTTCTTCGTTTCACCACTTCGCAGAAACTCGAAATAGGCCTCGGGGATTTCTGCCCCTGGAATATCGTCCTCGCGAATAAAACCCAATATATCACGTTCGAGGGTCGTTAATCTCCCGTCGGTCGTAATACCACCAAAAATACGCCGGCAACCATGCAGAAGGTCCAGGTGCAACCCCGGCTCCCTAAGCTTGACCCGCCCCAACACGCACCGGCTGCGAATGAGAGGCAAATCATAACTCTTACCATTGAAGGTAATAAGTGCATCCGCTGCTTCTATTTTCTCGGCCACATATCGAAGAATAGGTTTTTCTTGACCTGGCTGTCGTAAAATCAATTGCTCCGTATTAAAAGTCCCACCTTGAAAATAACCAAGACCAATCATAAAAGGAATTGTTCCTGTTCCACCTGCCAACCCCGTTGTTTCAGTATCTAGAAATAAAACATTCGGACCAATATTTTCCCCAAGGTCGGCGCCATTCAAGAAATTTCCAAGTTTGGGATAATCCCGCCAGAGACTATCTACCATAAAATCCCCATGACTGGCTTTCCCATGGAAAGTCTCCCGAACAATCTGGATTTTACTCTGACCGAAGTTCTCTTCAACCCCCGGTAAATCAACGCGTTCGATATCGGCGATAAGAGATGAATCTTCATTTCTCTTTCCGCGCCCTAAGCCCCGTAATCGCCCTCGAAACTGAGCCAACTTCACCCCATCCAAAGCCCCCCCAGACGACTTGGCGGAAATGGTCTTTGGGGCTTCATCCTCTTGCCGCCCCCCACTTCCATTCAAACGCGCTAAACGCCGTTTAATGTGCGACATCGTCAATAACCTCGGAAGGATGATTGGAAAGCCATGAACCAATTCTTAAACTCAAAGATTTTCGACTCCCAAAGTTCTGGGTTTCCTGAGATATTTGGTCGTCCCCAATGCTCGGTCCAATACAAGCCGGACAGCCATGGCGACATGTACAGCGTTCAATGAGCAAGTATGCCCCCTTTACCAGTCCGTCACGTTCATCAAAAATGCGTGGCGCCAAGCCCACCCCACCCGGAATTTTGTCGTAGATAAAAACAGTCGGCGCATAAAGAGAATGACCCTCATCCAAAGTTTCTTCACCGGTTTGAGGATCTTTAACCGTATGGCCCAGATCCTTGGGATCGGTCATCAGGCCCACCGCCGACACCGTATGTAAAGCCTTCGCAAAACCTCGAAGCGCATCCACCACCACCGGCCGAGGAGCATCGAGTTGGGTCACCATTTCATTGGGAATCGTGAGCCAAAAGCTGGTGGTGTGCATCTGCATATCCGGTAATCGGACATCGCCGTAACCCACATTTTCATGGGTATTGTACTTAATTTTCTTATACCCAACTATTTTTTCCGTAAGATTAACCTCGCCCAATCCAATTTGTGCATTGATACCAATGGAAGTCGGCAACACTTCGCCTTCATCCTGGTCCAACACAGCAACCCTGACATAGGTCATCGCATCGGTATAATAATCGGGTTTCACCTTGCGCACAAAAGCCTTATGGTTATCAAAATCCAATTTCTCAACCTGAAACTGTTCACCCATATGTTGGTAGATCGCTTGTTCATGAAGCATTGTATGGGTGGAGCGCCAATCCATTTCCGCAATGGTTTTTTCGTTCTCCTGATCAATAATCACAAAATTATCCCAGCTAACACTCCTTAGAGAAACATGGTTGGCGGGATAAGCATCGGCCGCCCAATGGTACATGGTGACACCATCCTCTGATTCAGATCTATAAAGCAATTTGTTTTCAACCAAATACTCCAGACCATCCACCAATCCCTCAGGGGGAACATCCCCAAAAGTGTGCCCAACCTCAAAGGGCAATTCAAAGGCAGCACATTTTAGATGCTGTATAAAAATTTCGATATTATCGGGGTCAATCCTAGCATGCTCCGTGCCCGATTCGACCAAGGCCTCAGGAAAATGTGCGAAAAACTGGTCCACGGGTGAACTATTGGTCACCAAGACCGCCAAACTTAAATCGCGACGGCGCCCCGCCCGACCAAAACGCTGCCAAACACTCGCAATAGACCCGGGGTATCCTGCGCATACCACTGCATCCAAAGAACCAATATCGATACCGAGTTCAAGAGCGTTGGTCGCAACCACACATTTAATTCTCCCCTCCCTTAAGTTCTTTTCGATTTCGCGACGCTTGCCCGGCAAATAGCCTCCCCGGTAGGCATGAATCTGTTCTGGTGAAATCTTATCCCTCGCCAATCGCTCGCGAAGATATTTCAACATCACTTCCACCCCATTACGACTTTGTCCAAATACAATGGTGGAAACATCAGCGCGCACCAAATCCGCCGCGAGTCGGACAGCTGCTTTGACACAACTCTCCCGAATACCCAGTTCCGCATTCACCACCGGTGGATTATAAAGTAACACCCGCTTATCTCCGGTTGGCGCCCCACTCTCCGAGACCAACCGAACCGATTCACCAATCATCTGTCCTGCATGTTCAGCCGGGTTGCCTATGGTCGCAGAGGCGAAAATAAAAGTGGGATCCGCGCCATGAAAATTCGCAATTCGCTTTAATCGTCGGAGTACGTTCGCAAGGTGGGAACCAAAAACCCCACGATAGATATGAAGTTCATCGACAACCACATATTTAAGTTCCGAAAAGAGTCGCGCCCAGGATGCATGGTGAGGTAAAATGCCTGTGTGAAGCATATCCGGATTAGTAAGCACCACCCCGCCTCTATTCCGAGCCGCTCTACGTGCATCCGCTGGCGTATCGCCGTCATAGGTAACGGCCCCAGCATGGATGCCACAATCCTGCATCAATCCACGTAAGTTCTCCTCTTGGTCCCGAGATAAAGCTTTGGTTGGAAAGAGATAAAGCGCTCGGGTGGATGGTGCCTCGCTCAAGGCCTGAAGAACCGGCAAGTTATAGCACAAACTCTTCCCCGAAGCCGTAGGGGTAGCAATGACCAAATGCTCTCCCTTCATGGCGTAGTCGACAGCCTGCGCTTGATGAGAATAGAGTGATGGTATCTCCTTTGCCCCTAGTGCCTTGTGAATCGTCGCCGACAGATGCGAAGGCAATGGAAGAGATTGGCCCTCAGCTGCGCCCACACGATGGTCAAAAACAAGATTATTCGAAATCCTTCCTGTCCCTAGCCATTTCTGTAAAACTGCGGCGACCCCGGTCATTTTCTTCCAGGGCTCGCGGCGGTCTGGGGAAGATTGAGCGAACTCGCTCCTTTGATTTGAGTTAAGCATGGTCCCTCCGACACTGTACAAATGTGCATATAATAACAAAACGGTCAAGCTTTCGGGACTGGTAAGCTTCTCCCCCCCTGAAACCTTCGGACCGAAAATCTAATATTGAAGGTGAGAGGAGAAAAAATGACCGGGCTTAACCACCAAAGTGGCGAATTACGACGCCACCATTTTAAAATGGCGGGGCCACTCACAAAGAACAATTCCATGTTTGGGGCCAAAAGAGCTGGCTCCGCCCTTCAAGCCAAAGAAACGCGATCATCGATTCATAATTCCAAAAGTTGCGCAACACGACACCAAATCGATTTTTAAAAGATCTAATTCACGATGGCATGCAACTTGCTACATAACAAAGGGTGACCCACCACCCACCAATGAGACTGCGAAAGTAGATAGGTGGCGGCGAGTGCACAACCAACAAAAAGCGAGTTTAATTTGGCTCGCAGGAAGCTGATAAAATAGTAGATCTTCCCCTAGATCTCTCCGACGGGCCCGTCCCCCTTTTCCCCTTAGGGCCCTAGGAAAATTTCAGCTTTGTAAGTCTCCCCCGGACTTCCCTGCGAGCCATCCCCGCTCTTTTCCCCTAAATTTTATCCCACACAGCTTAAAAAGAGGTAAAAAGCCTCGGCCACTTCAGCGGACAATGGATTCCCAAGCACGCCGACTTGCACGGTTCAAACGATGCATAACCACCAGCAACATCAACCACCCTTTCCCAGGCAATACCATAGACGATATTGTCGACCAAATCCCCTCAGGTCCTTTGGGACACCCATGAAATCCAATAATGGCTCGTTGGTGAGCAAAACCTGCGCCAAACAAAAAGCATTCCACTACTTTTGGGACCTCAAAACAGAGAGACGGCTGGATCCGTATGATTCAAGTACATGTCATGGCGCATAAGTATGGCCTCCCATGGGAGAAAAATAAAAATCCCCTGTCAATTGATGTCCACTCACGTATTCAAAAACCTCAAGCCTAAATTCTATAACCCCCAATGGATAGGCCGAGCATTCACTTTTTTCAAAGGTGGCTGCGGAGACTACTTCTTCGTGGATTGTCACCTTGACCAAAATCACAAAGCCAAAGTATCGGCAACCTGAGACATTCACCCATGGAAGCTGGAATGCCCCATTTCGACGTGCTAACTGGAGAGTGAACTATGAAAACTGAAGCTTTCGCAGTGCCCTTAGGCCCAAAACTCGAATCTGTCATCGCCACAATTCAACGCATGGGTGCGCAACCCATTCTCGTAGGTGGTTTCGTACGTGACTGGCTCCTAAACCGTCCATCCAAAGACTACGACTTTGAAATTCATGGTATGAGCCTCGCAAAACTCGAAGAAATACTTGGCCAATTCGGAGAGGTGCTAAGAGTGGGCAAAGCCTTTGGCGTTCTACGTGTCAGAGGATTCGACGTCGATTTTTCCCTCCCCCGTAAAGATAATAAGGTGGGAGCCGGGCATCGTGGATTCGAAATCGAAGTAGACCCCTTTCTACCATTCAAAGAAGCCGCGAAGCGCCGCGACCTTACCATCAACAGTATTGGGCTCAATCCCATTACCGGAAAACTCTACGACCCATACAACGGGCAAGAGGACATCAAGGCCCGCATTCTTCGACCAACCGACCCCCAACACTTCTCTGAAGACCCCCTTCGGGGCATACGAGCCGCCCAATTTGCCGCACGTTTGAATATGAATGCCCACCCAGATCTGATCAGTGTCTGCCAATCACTCGACCTTTCCGAACTTCCCTCTGAAAGAATTTGGACCGAACTCGAAAAACTGTTCCTAAAAGGAGAAACGCCGTCCCTCGGGTATCAGCTCCTTAAAGACACCGGTCTATTCAAGTTTTTCCCACGTCTTGGTACCGTACTCACATCCATGACCGAACAAGAATGGACCCATTGGCTAGCCAAACAGGATCGCGCCATCAAGTTTCGCCCCAAAGACCCAACACACGCTATGGCATGGATGCTGTGGGCCATGATTCTACCTCTCCAATCCCAGGAAAGCCATGATTCCACCCTAAGCGCTCCACTCAGAGTTGAACACTGGGGTGGAGAGGCGCTTGAAGAGCTCCTGCAGCGACTCAGGCCTCCAAAAGTGGTTCAAATTAAAGCGAAATTGTTCGGATATCTCTGCGAATTTGTGGGGCATCTCTCACCCAATAACAGTGCCGTTCCCGCGCTCAGACGGTGCACCCGAATCGCCGGGGAACACGGTCATACCTTTCAGCAAATCCTCGATGCCCGGCACATCCAGTCTCCCAATAGCAGTGAAACGCTCAAAGGATTGGGTCAGTGGGCCCAAACACATCAGCTTTTGCATCATTACGAGCCCGCCATTATTACTGGCCAGCATCTGATGAAAAAAGGTTTAAAACCAGGTAAACACTTTGCTCACTGGCTGGATAAATGCCTCCAATACCAAGACAGAACGGGCGAGAAGGATCCTGAAAAAATTCTTGGTGCCGTATTAACTTCCAACGATTGACCCATCCCGAGAGTATGCTACAGGGACGCGCGGATCGGTGGGGCAGGACAAAGCCGTCCCTGCGGGCAAGGTAAGCGCCCACAAAGGGAAGATCACCGGTATGACCGAGTGTAAAGCGCAGTCGACCCGGGCCTTGTACGCGACGTGCTAGAAACGACCCACTTGTGGATCTCCCCAGGATTTCCCCCAGAAAATAGAACACATCTATGATAGGCTACAAGAATGTCCGACTCCTTTCATCGAGCCCTGCTCCAAGATGATTCCATCGTAATCGGAATTACGATCACCACCCAACTCTGCCGCGACGTTCAGCGCCTCCATGAACTTAGTAACGGCTCCAGCTTAGCCCTTGGAAGATTACTCACCGCCTCCGCCCTCACCGGACTCATCCAAGAAAATCCAGGTACACTTAGTTTTCAAGTCGTTGGCTCAGGTAAATTTGGACAAATCTATGCCGACATCAATGATGAGGGAAAAATTAGAGGCTACATCAAAAACACAGGTGTCCAACTTCCGGGTGCCGTAAAAACGATTGAGACCAAACGCCATTCCCTATCAAGCTTGGTAGGACAAGGTTGCATCTCAGTCATTCGAATTGGTGAAAATAATCAGGTAACTCAAAGCACAACCCCCATCACCGCGGGCGAAATTGACCAAGATATACAAACCTTCATCGAACAAAGTGACCAAGTGCCCACCTGCCTTGCGTGCGAAACCCTGCTGGATGAAAACGCTTCCGATATTCAAGTTGCGGGTGGGATTATTGTCCAGGCGATGCCCGACACCAAGCAAGACCGTATGGAGGAGATCAGGACGTTACTTGAAAATGGAAAATTTTCGAACCTACTCAGTAAATTTAATGGTGATTGGAAAGAAATACTGAATGAGATCGCTCCGGAATCGAAAGTTCTATCGGAATCAAAACACGTACAATGGCAGTGCAGATGTTCCTATGAACGCTGCAAAAACGCTCTCCGAATGCTCAACACCATTGAACTCGCGGATATGGTCTCAAAACACGAAACACCAAACATAACCTGTGACTTTTGCGGACGACACTATACTTTAGAACTGTCCGATATTGAACAGATCTACGGTGAAACTCTCCAATCTACCGACACCTAGAAAACACCTTCATCCATAAAACACGTAAATCCGAGATCTCCATTGGGGAAAATCCCCCTGTATGCATTTCGGCATTGAGAGAAAGCCTCACTATCTGCGCCGCGTTTTCAAATAAGCGTCGAACCTTGTCAGCGACTCCCCTACTTACGAACCATCAACTCTAACCCAAACCTCCTCATAAATTGTGGCCACGGTTGCAGGCCAAATCCTGGCCCGTAAAAGATTTCCCATGGCCCTAAAAATTCCCTCCAAACGGCCAGGCGACGGATTTAACCACAAAAGCGGCTCATACTCTCCAAGAAGCCAAGCCGTGGCTCGGATCATCCCTACCAATGACAAGCACCTCGATGAATGACCATCCAATTCAAATTCACAACCCAGATAGGTGTTTTCATCATCCCCAAATGCCAAGAGACAACGACTGCCCAATTCCCAGTGAACCTCCAGAGGCATCCGCCGGCCCCAGACCAACCGGATGCTCCCCTCGACAAACCCTACACCGTCAATGACACTCAATCTATCATCTCGCCAATGGACTCTGAAGACTTCTCGAGTTGATACTCCTCCCCATTGCCGACTCTTCACCAACACCACATCTCCATCCTCGGGCTCTAAGGTCCAAGTCTCCTCCCAGCGCCCATATTTCCAATAGAGTTTCTGAAGCTCTCCTATAGCCGAGAACTCAATCATGGTGCGCCCGTGATAACTTTCGCGACCATGCCCAAGAGTGTCCTCAGTTTCGCTCTCCAATTGGGCCACCAAGAATATGATACATCCAAAAACCATGGTCATCTGCTTTCTCCCGCATCCTAAGGACACGGCTAGTGCAATCAGTATACCAAGTAAAAACCGCCACAAACACGGGTCAATGTCCTCGCCTACACCGAAAGGATGTGCCAAAATGCAACAGCGTGGTTCATATCAAAGCATCGAATACCCCACCGGTATAAGCTTACTCAAACTCAATTGTTTGATTCGTCCACGTCAGCCTTGCCCCCCTTTTCTAAGGAGACAAAAACGACCCCACTGTGCCGGCGGCATGATCCGGAGCAAACCAGTCGGCCAGGGGAGGGATAAACGCCGGGGATGAGATACGACACTTCCATAGACACCATTGACATTCACGTCTGAAGAGTTAAGACCGCCCACCATATCTACGACAGGAGTTAGAAATGACGGTTTCAGAAATATTTGACCCCAATCGTTGGTATGAGGTCCCCGGGTGGGACTTTCAGGATATCACCTATCACCGAGCCAAAGACCAAGGCACGCTGCGCATCGCCTTCAACCGCCCAGAAGTTCGGAACGCTTTTCGCCCCCAGACCGTGGATGAACTTTACCGTGCCCTAGACCACGCACGTATGCAAACCGATGTAGGATCCGTATTGCTCACCGGCAATGGTCCCTCGCCCAAAGACGGTGGATGGGCATTTTGCTCCGGCGGTGATCAACGCATCCGCGGCAAATCCGGTTATGAATACCATGGTCCCGGCTCAGCGCCTACAAACCTAGGACGACTGCATATTCTCGAAGTCCAACGTTTAATCCGCTTCATGCCCAAAATAGTCATTGCGGTCGTCCCTGGGTGGGCGGTGGGGGGAGGCCACAGTCTGCACGTTGTTTGCGACATGACCATCGCCAGCAAGGAACACGCCGTATTCAAACAAACCGACGCGGACGTCGCGAGTTTCGATGGGGGATATGGCTCGGCTCTCTTGGCTCGGCAAATCGGCCAAAAACGGGCCCGCGAAATCTTCTTCCTGGGGCTGAACTATTCGGCACAGGAGGCGTTGGACATGGGGATGGTAAATACCGTGGTTGCCCATGCTGAATTGGAAGAAAAAGCGCTTGAATGGGCGAAACTCTGCAACGAAAAGAGCCCAACAGCACAAAGGATGCTCAAATACGCCTTTAACATGATCGATGATGGTCTCGTAGGGCAGCAAATTTTTGCCGGTGAAGCCACACGCCTCGCATATGGAACCGACGAAGCCCAAGAAGGACGCGACGCATTCCTCGAAAAGCGCCCCCAAGAATACTCAAAAATCCCTTGGTTCTACTAGAAACTTCACACTGGCCCAATCGCCCGCTTCGATTACAAACACATTGATGATTTAGGGGCGATATTCCGCCACCGATTCTACGGGATGTAGGGTCTCATAGATCCGCGTATACACAATAGATACACGGTCATTGGCCAACTGCCGATGCGCCAAAGAATAAAGCCATTGAGCTAAACGCTCGCTCGTGGGCGTGAACGGAAAAACGGCCACCTTTAATCCACCGGGATATTTGAGTTGCGCCCCCTCTAAGCAAAGCTCGGGAAAAGATTCTTCCCCCAAGTGGCCATGCACCACTTTTCGACTTTCCAGTAACTTTTCTCCGATGGGTTTCAGTAGAGTCTCGACATCGAAATAAGTATCTTCGCCAACGGCCAAACTATGGTCCAATAGGGCCTCACAGGGCTTTAGAATTCGCTGTGATAAATCACCAAAATCGACCACAAATCCCTGTGGGTCAAGAAACTCAGCCCCACAACCCACCTCAAATTTCCAAGTGTGACCATGAAGATTAATACAAGCCCCCAAATGGCCACGGACGTGGTGCGCAAAGTCTAGGTCTACGCTTCGATGAATCACAAACACCAAACTACTCCTCAAAACCCCCGTGTCCCCTGCCTACGGAAGCCGCCTACCAGCCACTTGCAGCCCCGTCAACCGCTCTTACCCAGGGCCCATGGTTTAGTCTCTTTCTATTTACTTGAGCTAAAACCTGGGGTTGTACGATGATTCACCCATTGACCAACTGTGCCCCCCCTTGCTTACCGGATCTGTCCCCCACATTTCTGGGGCTCTCTTTCCTCGTTTTAAATTGCACATCATCCCACAATTTCAGACTCCGAGGCCAATCGCTTAAACCCCCGGACCAAATGGCCCGATATATCACCTCCTATGTTCAAATCACCCCACTAAAGTATGCAATCGAAGTATCCCCTTCGAAATCCAAAATCCTTAAAGGCGCCATGAAAGTATTGAGAGTGTGTGACCTAGGCCTATTTCCCAACGCATGACATACCACCGATTCTAACTGAACCAGCCCGCCGCTTCCAAGGCAGCGTAGGTCAGAATCATATCCGCCCCCGCTCGCTTCAACGAAATAAGAGATTCCCGCATCGTCGACTCATACTCCAGCCATCCCTGCTGAGCTGCAGCGTGGAGCATACTGTACTCACCACTTACCTGGTAGACAGCGGTAGGGACCAAGAAAGTATCTTTCACGCGTCGCACGATGTCGAGATAGGGTAATCCAGGCTTAACCATCACCATGTCCGCCCCCTCATCTAAATCCGACGCAACCTCCCTCAAAGCCTCATCGGTATTGCGCGGATCCATCTGATAAGTACGTTTATCTGCTTTCCCTAGACTGGTCTTAGACCCCACCGCATCTCGAAATGGTCCATAATATGAAGAAGCATACTTCGCCGCATAGGAAAGGATGAGGGTGTTTTGGTGGCCATTGTTATCCAAAGCTCTACGTATTTCACCAATGCGGCCATCCATCATGTCCGACGGGGCAATCACATCACAACCTGCATTTGCTTGGGCGACCGCTTGCTTTGTCAAAACCTTTACGGTTTCGTCATTGAGAATCTGGCCGTCCTTCATCAAACCATCCTGCCCGTGAGACGTAAACGGATCCAAGGCCACATCACAAATAATCCCAAGGTCCAATCCCAATTCCTTAATTGAGCGAACCGAGCGGCACACAAGATTGTTCTCATCATAAGCTGCCCTAGCATCCTCCGATTTATCTCTTGCATCGACAACCGGAAAAACCGCAAGCCCTGTAATACCCAAATCTGCGGCCCGCCGACTCATCTCCTGAAGTCCCATAATAGAATAGCGTTTCACGCCGGGCATGGATGGTACATCAACCTCTGTATCGAACTCATGAACAAACACAGGATAGATTAAGTCAGAAGGTGATAGGATGGTTTCAGCCACGGCTTCGCGGATCCATTGATGCGCCCGTCGGCGACGATGTCGCAACTCAGGATAACGTGCTCTAGAACTGGCCCAAGCCATACTCAACCTCCATGAAATGAATAGGGCGCGAGTATCAGAAAACTCATTCCACCTGCAAGTAAGTCTTAGATGGCAGCGACAATGGGGAGTAGGCAATGGGGAGGCACCCCCGTGGCAAAATGACTCACCTCAAGGCTGGCTGGTACCTGCCAAGGCTTTCACCAATGCACCGCTGGTCCAACGAAGCCGAATACTAAGGGTCCGCGCAATCTTCTCCACAATGGTGAGTGCAACTTCAGCCTCATCCACCCTTAGGAGTTCGTAGTTCGAACCCGATAAAACCAATAATTCAGTGGCTTGGTTCGCGCGCGCCGTAGCTGACCTGGGCTGTTGATCCAATAAAGACTGCTCTCCTACGATATTTCCCTTCGGAATGGTGGCTATAACCTGCTCTTCATCGTCCAAATCCTGCTTTAGAATATCAACCTTTCCTTGAATGATGATCGCCAGAAAACGATCATGGTCATGCTCTTCAAAGATATTCTGGCCTTCGGGCACTCGATAAAACGACAAATATGTCGCCAACGTATAAACTTCGTCCCATTCCATGTCCCGGGCCCACCGACACGAGTCCAGCATTCCTTCCATCTCTTTGGGCGTCGGCTGGGCCGCCTCATACAAACCAATTCGGGAAACCATTCAATCCTCCCCAATCTAACTGACTCAGTGACTACAATTTCACACCTCTTGGTATAGTACCTCGATTGCGATTTGAAATCACCCTTGATAACGCACCAGAAAGACTGCATATCTCGAACAAAACTCGAGACAGTGGACCTTTACCCATGTATAACCAAAACTTCTGGGTAATCCCTAATGCCGCAACGCATTGGAAACAAGGAATCAAGATGTTCAGTTCAACTGATGATGTTCGCATCGAGCAATTGAAGCCCCTCATACCGCCCGCTATCCTCATGGAGGAGCTTCCTATTTTTGCGGCTGCAGAAAAAACAGTGAAAGAAGCACGTCAAGCGGTGGGCGATATCCTCGAGGGCAAAGACAAGCGGCTCTTAGTGGTCGTCGGCCCCTGCTCGATTCACGATCCCCATGCAGCCATTGAATACGGAGAACGTTTGGGCGAGCTTCGCAAAGCCCTGAACAACGAATTGTTCATTGTTATGCGCGTCTATTTCGAAAAGCCTCGAACCACCATCGGCTGGAAGGGTCTCATCAACGACCCACATCTCAATAATTCCTTTGCAATCAATTCCGGCCTCCGTATCGCCAGAAAACTCCTCCTCGACCTCCTCGACCTCGGAGTCCCACCCGGCACCGAATTTCTAGATACCATCAGCCCACAGTTCATCGCGGATTTGGTTTCATGGGGAGCCATCGGAGCCCGGACCACTGAAAGCCAAATCCATCGAGAATTAGCCTCCGGCCTATCCATGCCTGTAGGTTTCAAAAACGGTACCGACGGTAACACAGAAATCGCCATCGCAGCCATTCAGGCAGCAAACAACCCCCACCATTTCTTGTCGGTAACAAAACAGAGCATCGCCGCCATTGTGGCCACCAAAGGCAACCCCAATTGCCACGTCATTCTCCGGGGCTCCAATCAGGGCCCAAACTTTGGCCACGCCGCCGTAGCCCAGGCCGCTCAGAACCTGCAAAAAGCCGGACTCACACCCCAGGTCATGGTAGACTGCAGCCACGGCAACAGTCGCAAAAGACATAAACAACAAATCGAAGTGGTAAGTGATATTCAAGGTCAATTAGCCCAAAAAGATTGTCCCATTATGGGCATCATGCTCGAAAGCAACCTCCAAGAGGGCCGTCAAAATGCAAGCCCCGGCCAACAGTTGGCTTACGGACAAAGTATAACCGACGCTTGTTTGGGTTGGGATGATACCGTTGGCACCCTTGAAAGCTTGGCAAACTCCCTAGCACAACGCTAATGTCTCTTGCCAATTGCCCAAAAACCCTCCCCGCTCTATGGCTGACCAGCTTGGTCGCTGGCAAAAGTCGCGGCGTTGTAAGCGTCGATATAAAAGGTAGCCACGGCTAAAAGCCGAATGGCGACCCCACCGGCGGGAAGAGGTGTTCGGTCCCCTGGATCCAACGTCAAGTCCAATTCGGAGCTTAGCCGGATCGAAAACTCTTTAGTTTCATCCATAAGTTGGGCGGTGAAAAACGTTTCTCCGCCTTCAATAAAGGTGAACTCTTTGTCTCCAACTTTTCCCGCTTCGACCTTCTCTATGTACCCAATGGTTCTCCAAACTTCTTTATCGTAGGATTTTGCGTCTTTTTTATCAGCAAGCTGTAACTTTATTGGTGGAAGCGCCATCGTTAAACTATTTTCGTCAATTCTCAATTTAAGACTATTGAGTTCTACCCTCCTGATAATGTTTGTAGCATCGGTGATCATCTCCACAGACTTCTCATTGCCACCCACCGTTTGGTCCAAGAGTTCCGTGAACGAAAATCCGACAGGTGGACTGGAAACCGCACGTAAAATCTCGATATTAGGGAGGTTTTCACTCCACTGGGTTGGCATCTCACTCTTCTCAGCCAAAATCCCATGAGATTTAAGTAGGTCACCCGCTGCCTCGCGCGCGAAATCCAGATTGAAGGGCACCGTCATTTGATCGGTACGAACCTGAACAGGGATGCCTCCTCCGCAGCCGTTCAAGGAAAAGAGCCCCAAGATCACAACCCCCACTAAGCGTTTCCCGCCGGAAATAACAATCGATTTCATCACTGCCTCCTTCCCTCTATTGAATCGTAACATTGGGACTGTCCTTTAAAGTGTTGAAGAACGCCTTCATCGCATCAATGGCATCGGACTCTTCAAAAGTAACGAAATGTGGGTCGCCGCTAGGAGACCCACTGGCATTATGATACACCACCCGCTTCACCGCTGCTGTCACACCATTGAGATTGTTCGACGCTTTCGTGGTTGTTGATACACCCGCCATCGCACTATCGGTATCGGCCTTATTAATAAGCGGTACCTCGGCGGCCGTGAAAAAGGCACTTTGGGTTGCATCCGGCGTATAACCATCGCCAATACCCGAGAGAATTAGCGTCGGGACCTTAAACACCTCGGAAGCATAACTGATCATATCCGCCGACGAAAACATGGCCCCAAAAAGACCTAAGATCGGATGCACTCTACCCAAGGACTGATCCCCTAAGAGAGGTCCAATACTCGCACGCACATCCAAGGGCTGCTTTTTGTTGAGCACCGAAAGCGCCAAATCTCCTCCAATGCCGCTCAAAACCACACCACTCAAGTCTCCTTGATCAAGTGTCGCCAAAAAGGTGGGAGAAACCACTGCCCCTTGGGAATGTCCGAAAAAGAAAATACGCTCCGTATCTAGATTCACCACCTCACCATTGGCGGTGGTGATCTTTTTCACGGTCTTAATAAGCTTCAAAAGATACATCAGGTCCGCGCCGCCTTGGAAAACATTTCCCCTCGACGCAGCCGGATTGAAGATATTGAAAAATAGTTGGCCTCCCAATTGGTCGGCCACGAGAGATAGAGCTGTCATATCCGCAGCCCCATCACCCTGCTCACTCGCCCGGGTACCGTGCATCACATTATCATATCCAATCACCACAAAACCGGCTTCAGCCAAGGCTGCCGTTTGATCCGCAAACATGGACACAAAACTTCCACCGGTTCCATGGGCATAAATAATCACCGGCAGAGCTTGGTCTCTTGCCGTAGGCACGGCAGCAGAGAAACAGATCTCTTCTCTTTCGGTGGTTTCAAAATCGATATCCCCACCCTCTGCGAGATAAGGGCGCGTTCCGACTTGCCACCGAGGCGCCGAGTAAGCTCCCTGCCAACGCTCGTAACTTGCGGAACCACTTGTATTGCAACCGCGGGTGTCCAAACCCAATTCCTTAGCCAAAACCGCGGTAATATCTCCATCGAGGCCGGGAATGTTAATTTTTGCGAGGTCGGAACACTGCGCGATCTTCGAGGACGTTTCACCCTTATTGCAATTGCCCACTCCGTCAAAGGAATGCACAATCCCTGGCCCGGTAGCACCCTTCACCGCGTTCTTAAATTTCCATGCAACGGAGGTGGGGCTAGAGGTTGTAAAAACAGTTGCGCCCACAACCGCACCTTTGGAAACCACCGCATTGGGGTCATCCAAATACGTGCGTAATTTTTCATATTTCGGCAAACTGCCCTTAAGAACTTCAGTAAAATGCGTGTCGGCCACCGCCCGTGTTCCCTTCCAATTTTTAATTCCATTGGTGACAATCGCCGCGTAGCTCGTACCGGGTTTCAGTAAGGTCCCATCCGCAGGGGTAACCCCCACCCAATTATTGCAAATATATTGCCCCGATTTCCGACCCGTTCTTAATTGTAGCGAAATAGGATCTTCTGTCTTGTCTAGATTGACCAGATAAACGGTGGGTTTGTCCGTCTTCCCACAAAAATTCCCCTCACTTCCCGCCAAATCCGGGGCACCTACCTCGCCCGTAAAGCTCAGCCCCGCACCAAAGACAGTTGAAGCGTAGGTCTCAACGGTACTCATCATCGGATACCGCGATTCCCCTTCACCGACACAGAGGCTTTCTGCATCAATCAAATCACTGAAACGAAAAAAGATCATGGGATTGAGGGGATACCCACCCGCCAATGTTTCTGCCGCTCCTAAGTAAGCATCTTTAACCTTGATACCAAAAGCCTCGCCGGAGGCAACATGGCCACTCAATAAGAGCTTTTCGCCATCACGCCGAATATCATTGGGAAACGGCAAACGGTAAAACTCAAAATTGTCGGGAGCTTGGGTTGTCCCATCTAAGATATCTTCACTGGGGATTTCAAAGAAAGCTCGAAAGTCCCCTGTGTCATTATCGGACTGAGAACAAAGAGCTGGTTTGTAATCAGGTAACCGAGAGCATTTTCCATTCACGCCACAGAAGAGAGGAAGCCGACAATCGAGAGTGAGGGTTTTGCACTCCTCTCCGAAGCCCTTTGCTCCATAAAACTCCGTGGGCAAATTTAGGTTTTTAGACCCGGGGCAGTCGTCGACAATATCCAATTCGTTACCATCCTGACTGGTACATTTACCGCACATAGCGTTACAGACCAGCCCATCTTGACACTCCCATGATAGGGCACAGGAGTCTCCATAAACACTTTTATAAGCTTCAAGAGGGACTGCGTTCTCAAATTGAGAAACAACCGCCGTGCATATTTGTTCTGAGCATTCGAAACCTGCTTCACAGTCTAGGGTTTGAATGCACCCTTCTCCCTTCTTAGCCGTCGCCAGCGGATGGTCTCTATTTTCTTCGGTACATCCACTTAGACAGACAAAGGATACACAGGTCAGCACAGACATCACGCTATAGGCAAACCTCATAGCGCACCTCCTTCCGTATTATGATCAGTTTGTGGAGCAGCTTCATCCTCAGCCACTCCCAATGCACTCTCAGTTCCCTCAGTGGATTCAGCAACGACGTCCTGATCATCAAGATCCCGTGTATCGTCCGGGTCGGGAAAGTCTTGATCCACATCATCATCGTCATAATTTGGAAATTCCCATCCCAACTCAATATCAAAATTCACCGTATGCACATTCTCGTAGAGCGTGCTGCTGGGATACAGCCTTTGCCACGTTTTATCGGCACCGGGAATGTTTTCGGTCCCTAGATGATACTCAGTCCCTGGCCCCTGGGTTTTTCGAAAAACCCGAGCGTAGTGTAAATTAAGAAAGAGGATAGGCAACACTTGAAGTCGAATCCCCCCCAACACGAAAGCATTTTCCTCATCCATAGAATCACCGGTGAACAGATCACCCATACTATTGGCATTATTCCTCATATAGGTGACAGAGAACTGAAGGATTTCGAGATAGGGCACTTCCAAGTGAACATAGAAACTCGAATCATCGTTTCCTGTAGAATCTTGAAGACCAAACCCCGCGGATATTTTTTTATTGGTTCGAACCCCCCGAAATAATCCCCAAGAAAATTCTAAATTAAATCCATGACGGAATCCGTCCGCTGACCGTGTGAAACCATTTTCTTCATCACCAAAAACCGCCTGGGCCTTGGTTGGTACTGCCTGATACATGTACCGTCTTGGAACAAAGCTGTATTTATTGACTTCATAAAATGAGTCAAAGTAATCGGGCAAGAAGCCATCTCCATAGCCGATGTACTCTGCCCGAACCCGCAACGCATGAATATACTCTTCACCAAAATTAAGACGCCCCAAAACCCCCAAAGAGCTACCTACACCCCCACCCTCATTCATAAACTTGTGAACCGTGCCATAAAGCTTATAGTCGGTGGTTTTATCCTTAAGAAACTTGTACTCGATGGATGTTCCCAAGGAATGAACAACACCGGTCCTTACAACCGGCAAACCCGACTTCTCGTGGGACCGAACAAAGGTCTGATTGAGCGATGAATCATTGAGATCCGCTTGGTGCCCCCCACCACGTACACAGGTGTCATCACTCAAAGACTTCTGAACACACAAGGGCGCCTTTAGATCACTTAAGTATTCAATCCCCACCGAAAGACTTTTCTCATTAACATTATCGGAAACAAACGACAGGGGCTTAATGAACGCCAAGGCACCCAAGATTCGATTCGAAAAGGTCACGTCGTTCATCTGAAACTGAAAACCAGCATAATCATTGTAGGCATCAAACAGTAAACCCGTCATGGTTCGGTCGATGTCCATATTGGACTGATATTTGTCCATGACCAATGAGTGGCCAATGCTGGCTGGCCTTAAGCTATTGAGGCTGAGATAAAAACGGTCCTCTTTTCGTCCCATGGTCACAAAACGGATGATCTTGCCATAATCAGAAACCTCGTCCCAATCTTGGCGTCGAATTTTCAGCCCACCATACTCGACTTCACCGGCACCCAATCGGCGTGCATCAACGGCCAAGAGACGTAAGGGAACATGGAATGAAAATGACAACGTCTTCGAATAGACCGCCAAACCCGGATCCAGAGTGGCATAGACATCCGCGTCTAGGACCTCTGCCCCCAAACGAAAACCAAAATGGTCGTAGCGACTCAGTATTTGCCGAGTACCGGGATGAATTAAATGGCCCTTAATAAATTTGCGGCCCTTTATACTCGGTTCCACAAAGCCCGCACTTTCTTTGAAGACCTCCATAAAGGACTTTTCATCTTCCTCACTATTTTCGGGAATTGAATCGGTTCCGGTAGAAGCTTCGGAATTGTCCGTAGCGATTCCATCTGGCGCTTCGTCCGCTTTTTCTTCCCCATCAGCCCCGAAGGCAACTCCAGAGGTGATCAAAAAGAACGCCCCCATGAAAACGAATAAGCGATTCAGTCTTGCTAAAATTATTCCAACCAACATGCCGCTCCCCAATGACCTCTCGCACCCCGAGGCGCCAAAAAATAACGAACGAAGAAATATCCAGTTAAGGACATCACAACTTCGGCTTTGATTCAATCAAGCAAAGAGAGATTGGTCACAACAAATAAATGGCAAAAAGAGAGAGAGAAAGTAACAAGCGATATCAATAACTTATATTTTCTTTGAAGAAGCCATGAAGGCAAAGGTGGTCAAAGGTATGATGATTATCTCACACGATCTCCAGGGATACCTTCGGGAACATAAACCGGCTTGGGTATGTCATCACCACCGGCTAGAATCATCCCTTCACTCATACCAAATCGCATTTTTCTCGGTTTGAGATTGGCAACCAATACCACATTATTTCCAACCAGTTCCTCTGGTTGAACATGAGGCTTAAGACCCGCAAAGACATGGCGTTTACCGAGATCTCCTACATCCAATTGAACCGAAATCAATTTGTCGGCCCCTTCCACATGATTCGCCTCTTCGACCTTGGCCACCCGAAGCTCCACAGACATAAAATCATCATACGAAATTGTTGTGGCGTTTTCTTCTTTGGGCTGCACCGCTTTCGTCGTTTCAGATGTTTTTTGAGCCTGATCTATTTTTGATTTTTCCACCATAGACTTGATTTTTTTAGGATCTAGGCGCTCGAAGAGGCGAGGATATTCCCCGACATACTCACCCGCCTCGAATGGAGCCAGCAAGTTGGCAAAAGTAAAAGCAGCCTTTAAACCAAACATTTCTTCGGTTCGTGTCGCCACGGTGGGAATGACTGGCTTTAGGAGTGCCACACAAACCTTGCCCACCCACAATGCTGTGGTTAGCTGCTTATGAGCCAGGACAGGATTTTCCTTAACCCCGACCCAAGGGGTGGCATCCTGAAAATACCGATTGGCCAAATCAGCAATCTCCACGACATCTCGTACGACGTGAGAATAAAGCCGAGCGCGATACTTCCCTTCAATGCCTCCCGCGAGAGTTCTTACTTGTTCGACCATCTTTTCTGCCGTATCGTCCATCGCACCTAATTTGCCATCAAAGTGTCGATGCAGCATGGGAACACTTCGACTTAGAAGGTTCACTATCTTATTGACCAAGTCCGCATTGACTCGAGTCGTAAAGTCTTCGAGATTGAGATCGATATCTTCGACCTTTTGATTTAACTTACAAGCGAGATAATACCGCAGAGATTCGGGCTCGAGAAATTCCGCAAAAGTATCCGCTAAAATAAAAGTCCCCCGGGATTTGGACATCTTCTGTCCATCCACGGTCAGCATTCCATGCACGGCAACGGTGTGGGGCAGAGTGTATCCGGCTCCCATCAACATAGCGGGCCAAAATAACGTATGAAAATAAATGATGTCCTTGCCAATGAAATGAATAATCTCGACATCATCCGACTTCCAATAATCCTCCCAGGACAACCCCCGCTCCTTAGCTGCCCGTTCTGCTAAAGCAATATAGCCAACGGGTGCATCCAACCAAACATAGAAATACTTGTCGTCAGTTCCCGGAATTTTGAATCCAAAATATGGGCCGTCCCGACTGATGTCCCAATCCTGAAGTCCACCCTCAAACCACTTATCCAAATAATGCCTTACGTCCGAAGACAACACACCCTCCCGGCCTGTCCACTCCTGGAGCGCCTTTGAATAGTGTCCCAACTGAAAGAAATAATGCAGACTGGATTTTAGCACGGGCGTCGCACCCGAAATCGCACTGCGAGGGTCGGCCAATTCACTCGGGGCATAGGTCGCCGAACAGATTTCACAGCTGTCACCATACTGATCTTCGGCCTTACACTTGGGACACGTCCCCTTCACCATTCGGTCCGAAAGAAATCGATTCGCTTCCGGATCGAAGAGTTGCTCAACATCGCGCGTGGAAATGTGTTCCGCTTTTTCTAAGGCACCATAAATCTTTTGGGCATGGAACTCATTTTCAGGGGTATGGGTCGTGCCATAGCCACCATCAAATTCGATGCCAAACTTATCAAAACTCGCCGAATGCTCCCCATGACAAGCCTTCACAAAATCCTCTGGCGTCACCCCGGCCTTTTCAGCGCTAAGCTCGATGGCTGTGCCATGGGAGTCCGCTCCACAAACACATAAAACATCCTCCCCCGCCATCCGGAGAGCACGAACGAAAATATTAACCTGGACATGCTCCACCAAGTGCCCAATGTGGATGGCACCGTTGGCATAGGGAAGTGCCGGCGTTACTAAATATTTTTTTGGCATTTCACGTTTTCTCCCGAATGACATCCGCACATCATTCACCGCTCATTTTCAATCATTTCGTGGGTCCAAAACCTTCAAAGACCTCAACCACCCATACGACCCTTGCCAGAAGCGCTCAAACAAGAACCCAAACTTAAGGCAAATGGAAGGAACCGGTTTAGCCTTTTCAGGGAGGGACAACTAATCACAATGACTAGGTTTCGCAACTCATTGGAAAGCCCCAAAACCAGTAAAACTTCCAACCGAGCCGGGCAAGTACAAAATATAGTACCGGCCGCGCAAAAACGGCAACGCCGCCACAGACAAACGAAACAAGTGTGCTGGCAAAAGATCCGGCGAGTCGGCTAGGGCAAAGAAAGTGCCAACCACTTTCGCAAAGAGGCCAGTCCTTCCTTCAGGGCTTGGATATCCTCACCGGAGCCTTCTTTGGCGTTCACAATGGCACCATAATGAAGACACCAATAATCAACCATCGCCAAACATAGGGGCCCCCGGTTCCTTTTCAGCTTGGGGCCAAGCCAATAATCCATGGTGTCATAATCAGCAACCTCTCCCTTAAATTGCCAATGCATCACCACATAGGCCTTCACCCCTTCCAAAACCACCTCTTCCTCTTGGATCTCCCACCCCTTATTGGCTAAAGCAATTCTCAATTCGGGTTCGTGGCGATTGGGTTGGAGTACCAAGTCGGCAACACCCAACTTGGATAAATCTCGCCTGTTTAGGATATTGGCCATGGTTCTTCCTCCAATACCGGCCATCACCAAACACTCAACCTCACCATCGCGTAAGACATCCGCCCCATCTCCCAACCGTAGTTCGATACTTTCGGTCAATCCGTATTCAGCCAATCTAGAAGCAGCCCCACCTAAGGGAGCCGAATTGATATCGCCCCCTATGAGCTTTCGCTGGGCATTCGCTTCCGAAAGAGCCACCAGCACGAGCCCGTGATCTGTCCCGATATCCAAAACCCCACTTTCTTTCGGCACCATAGAAACAACCTGGGCCAAACGTGGTGGAAGAACCAAATCGCAATATTCTAATCGTAATTTGGGACATCGAGGTAGAAGACTTGCAACTTTAGCGTCCAACCCCCAGCTCATCCTAGGCCCCCTTCACTCAAAAGAGGATCAGGATACGTACTGAGTCCAAAGCGGTTGCCCTCAGGGTCACAAAAATAGAGGGTATAATCAGTCTCATGAACAATTTTGACACCATTTTCGGCTAGGTGCCGTCGCCATAGCTCCACCTCTAAAGCACCAATATGAAGTGCAAGCAGATGATACCCAATGGGATCATTAAAAAAATCACCTCGACTATCGCCCCCTACCTCACTCCGCTCCACCAGCACGCGCCCAAAACTGGCCTCCAACCAAACAGAACGAAGACCGTGCTGATCCTCTAAACGCCGCTCCACCTCCCACCCAAAAATCGTTTGGTAAAACGTGGCTAAACTCTCCACCTCCCAAGCTTTGACCGCAAAATGATGAAACGATGCCGTACTGGGTAGACCTTTTTTTCGCATAGTCCTTCCTTCTATGGTTTATAGATGGGTCACTTCGTCATGGGAGACATGAAATCACACCCAAATAAATCCAGAAGATAGGCTGTTATACCGCAGACCCGCCTTTGCATACCAAAACATCCAACCAACCAAAATGAATTCAGTCATTTCCAACTTTGAATCCCTAAAACCCCTTCTCAACCTCCAATATTGGGTCCGGTCAAACCGCAAAACCAATGATTTACGGGCTTATCTGGCTAGGAAGCAGGTAACCATTTGTTATACTTAAACGAGAAGAAAGGTTTCATTGCGCGCCGCTGGAGGTAAAAATGTGGTCACACTCTCCCAAAACAGGCCTCACAAGCGTGGTGAAAATACCGAGGTGGTTATGCCCGTTGGCATTGTCCCTCATTTTTTGGACACCGGGCTGTGATCAATCCCTAAGCCGTTCCTATCACGCCGACATCGCCTTGATCATGCAAAGTAATTGCGTTTCCTGCCACCGCACCGGAGGCGCAGGGCCTTTCTCCCTAGAGACCTACGAAGACGTGAAAAAGATGGCTGCAATCTCACTTCAAGCCATGAAATCTGGCACCATGCCCCCCTGGCTCCCAGATCCAAACTGCCGAGAATTCGCCAACCAAAGAGTCATGGCTGAAAATGACAAAATCATCTTTGAGGAGTGGGTAGGACAAGACACCCCCATGGGCGACATCACCCAGACTCCCGCCGAACTCAAGGGCATCACAAGTGCGCTCCAAACCAACGATTTTCCGAGTACCCATATCGCCAAACCCGAAGAAGTCTACACCCCCAAAAAAGAACTCACCGACGACTACCGATGCTTCATCCTCAATCAAGAATTCGAAGAAGATATGTATATGATGGGCAGCCATGTGGTTCCCCTCAAAGAAGCGCTCGTCCACCACGCTTTGATTTATGCAATCCGCCCAGATCTGAAACAAACCGTCTTAGACGCTGATGCCGCCGAAGACGGACCAGGTTACACCTGCTTTGGTGGCCCCATACCCTCAGGCGGAGAAATAGCCATTCTCACAAGCGTCGTTCAACTCGGAGGATTCACCCCTGGAAACTTACCCCGTCAACCGAGTACCGAAATCGGGATCCCCATCCGCGCAGGCTCGTTGATTGTGATGCAAATTCACTACAATACCCTCGGCGGTGCGCCCATTGAACCGGACCAAACCGAATTTCACATGGTCCTCCAAAAAGAGAAACCCCCCTTTGTTGCAGATACGCGACCCTTGCCAATTCGAGAACTCGACATTCCCAAAGGTCAATCCTCAGTAAAACACGAAACAGTCCTCACAAACTTTCGCAACAAACCCTTCAATATTGGTGGGGTCGCCGCCCATATGCACTTATTGGGTTCAAAATTTGATGCACAAATTGAGCGCAACAATGGTGAGACCGAGTGCCTCATCAGTATCAAAGACTATGACTTTAATTGGCAAGAACCATTCGCGTTTAACCAGGGAGAAATCGCGGTGGTCAACCCCGGTGACTCCATCCGCTTTAGCTGCAACCACGATAACTCAGAAAAAAATCAACCATTGGCCAATGGTAAAAAGATCGCCCCACGTGATGTAATCTGGGGAGAAGGCACCTACGATGAGATGTGTATCCTTTTCATAACTTCCATTGAACCAACCGAATCCTACATACCCTTCACCCGTCAATGTGAATTCGCATCGCGTTGCTTAGAAAACTGTCAACAAGCCGACTCTCCCATCACCTGTCTTTGGGATTGTGAAGATATGGATCCCGGCTGCGCGCTCTGCACCCTCGATAAATTGGGTACAGATTGCCTAGCAAAAAACTGTCTACAAAGCGTTATCAATATCCTCCCGTGTTGGAGTACCTGTGGCTATAACGCAATTGTCTTTGATGGCAATTTAGGCACATGTATGAAAGAAATATGCGCCCCCGAATACCAAGCACTTGGAACCTGCTCGAATAACGCCGCCGTGGCCGGTCATTGCAATGCCGAATTCAGTGCCTGCGGAATCGAATTCTAGTCCTCAATGAACAAGGGTGGCCATTCTATTTCAGTCGGTATTGATACCGTAGTGGATATCCTTTTTCAGCGACAAGCGACCATCCGAAATAAACACCCAAAACAGGCTCGTGGGCCTCAGCGCTAAACAGGAAACGCTCGCATTTCTTCCATGCCAAGATACCTTTGCCGAACAAAAAACCCATGGACCCCGACCAAGACACAAGGGTCACAAATCTCCTTTAAAATCCTCATCGCCCCCCCTTTTTTGTCCCCTTTCCCTGGGGTATCTCTGCGACCCTAAGCCACACTTACCAACCCTTCAAAAAAAAGAAAAATACGATGCAATTCAATCCCACCCTATACCTATTGTTTTTCTCCTTCATACCCATAAAATCCTTCGCTCAAGACTCGAATCTGGAAACACATCTAGCCAAACTCGGCCCCGACCAATTCGCCCTCATTAAGTTTGAAGCGGGCTGGTGCGACCCATGTCAAAAACTTAAAAGCGAGGTATTCGAAGCCCCCAAACAAGACCCACTCATCCAACGCTTCCCCTTGATTCAAGTAGATTTTGACGCCCCTACCAATAGACATCTCGTGGAGGAATTTAATGTTTTGGGACTCCCAACCGTCGTGGTGGTTGATGCCAATCGCCAGCAGATAGGTAGAGTCTCTGGATACTCGTCCCCCCAAGAGTTTGTGCAAGAACTGCAAAACGTCGTATCCGGACAAAACAAACTGACCACACTGACAAACAAATTTATCAATACCCCCTCCCTCAAAACAAAAGTAGCGCTGGGACATGCCTACCTCGTAAGAGGGCAACAAAAAGAAGGTGAGACACTTCTCCAAGAAGCCTCTTGGAACGGCGTGCCAACACAAGCTTCCGAAGGCGCTCAAGCGCTCTTTTATCTAGGGCGTTACCACCAACGGGTGCGTCGAGATCCAAAACAAGCCTCTGGCATCTGGCGACAGCTCATGGGCCACTACCCAAATTCGAGCTTCAGCACGGGCGCTCTGTGGTGGTATATCAAAGCCGCAATAGAGCTTAAACAATTGCCCTTGGCCAATTCAGCAATCCAAGCCCAATATCAGGTGGTTGAAAACCCCTTTCCCATCCTGGAAATATGGTGGCATTTTATCAAGAAGACCAAACTTTACCGGGAAATTCCAAATCTCAGAAACGCGCTGACAAAGTTTGCACAATCCGGTCCTAAACCCGCTACCCAAAAACGTTTGGAAGAAATACTGAGCGCCATCAAAGCAACGCCCTCACGCTAAAACCACCACTGCTTTTCCCCTCCCAAATATCAGTCCCCTAAATACCCAACAAAACCGTTGCCCTGCCCAAAGCCACCCGCACTCCTTGCTAAATTTCCCAGTAGCTCTTGCGGGTTAAGGCACCTCACTTTGAGTCCGATCCTGGTACACCCCAAATTTTGCTCCAACAAGTAGACCGTAATCCCTCCTTTTCCTCCATCAGAGCTCAGACCCACTGTGCAAAGTACACACCACACCCGTAAACCGCCAATATGAGGAACTGCCCAAATCAAACCCGTGATTATCCGCCACCATCAAAACCCCGTCGAGCGCTCCAAAGCCCAATGCCTAACGCACCGCATCAGTAATTCATCCTAATCCTCCGGTTTTCCGCGCAACTTCCGCTTCATTTTTACGAAACTAAGGATAACAATTTCTCACTGAGGACAGGCATGGGACTCATCGGCAACTTCTCTCTCTTGGCCAACGAGCTGGTTAACATTTACTACAATGAAAACCATCCTCTAGTCAGCACTGAGACGGGGCGAACTTGGAATAAAAGACCGCTGACCTTCGGCCGCTGGCTGGAGAAAAATAAGAAAACGGCACAAAGTGTCTTAGACGACGCTTTTCTCTTAAACCGAGTGTCGCGGGATTTATTGATGGATATAGGTATCCCCCACCCAAGCCAACATCAACTACACGAAACGCGATTCGCCCTATCGGTCGCAGTTAAAAAAGATAAATTCGAAGACTTTACCTCCCCCACAATCCAGGGGGTTCTTGATGTCGAATTCGGCTCCGATTGCTGCTCCGGAAACGTTTTCTTTGAACGCGAAGCTTACGGTTCCAGGGCTCTCACTTCCGAAGCCTTGAAACTCTCAAAACGCAACAAGTATCGTTTGAAAACCGGCTATGCCGATGGCTGCCTAGGACAAGTCGTTGCGGCGACTTTTATCAGTGGTTCCAATCGGTCAAGTAGCGATTTTAGCCACGCCTACGGCGATGAGCCATGGGCATGTTACCTTCAAGCCTGGAATATGCTTGACCAAATCCCACAAGGTCAATTCGTCGAAAACCTAGACATCGATATGATCACAAAAACAAATAAGCTCATCCATGCCCCCGATCCACGGGGAGGCTCAATCTTCTATCGAGCAGTTGGTGCCGTCACCCGAGGTAGACTTGATGTCGCAGGACGAATCAGGGAAGGTAGAACCCTCAGTCAAATGTATACCTTCACCCACGAAGAGATTAAGAATCTAACTGAATTAGGAATTAGCTTTTACGGACTTCCAAGTCTCGGCTCATCAACTCAATCCGGTATTATGGAATATCCAGCCCCAACCGTCATTCGCGGTCGCATGCAAGAACTCATCGATGAGCTTAAAGAAGAGCTCGCAAAAGAAGATGCAGACGTCATTGGCCTTGCTGCTAAATTTTGTCGAGAACTCGTCGCGATTCACCCCTATGAAGACTCAAACGGTCGTATGGCTCGAGTCCTGATGAATAGAATTCTCATGGACTTCGGCTACCCCCCTGCAATTCTCTCCCACGCCGATAAGGACTTAACCATGGACGCAGAGTCCTGGAGAGAAGAAGTTCTAGAAGGAATCGCCCATACAAAAAGATATCTGGATAAAACAAACCTCTTCTCAAATGACCGCTTACTCGGAAAAGAAAAAATCATAATCCCCGGATACTCTGGCCCCAAAACTTTCAGCTTATCTGGTCTTCCATTTTGTTTGGGAACCGACGGATTCATCTACGACGTCACAGGTCGTCCCCACCTCGCTGATGGAGATGAGATCAAGCCTTTGTCTCAGCTTGAGTACTACGGTCTTGCTCGACGATTTATCGCTTTGCCCAAATACCAGGCGATCGAGAAACTCCAAGAACTCACGGCAAAAACACGCGCCCTCGTCGAAAAAGTCACACAAGGAACTATCGATGGAAGTACGGTCGCAGTTGGCGATGACAAATCAGCCCGCGAAGCCGATAGTAAGTTCTCAATTCGCGGCGATTCTTTCATTATGGAACGATTGATCGACTTGATGGATGTGGACAACATCAATCTCTCAAATATTTTTCAAATTCATCAGGCTAGGGGTACTAAAATGTCATCCCTCATGAGCAAATACAACCAGTTAGACCACGAATATTGGTCTATCGAAAATACCCTGAAATCGGTGGAAAACTCTAAGCTTGCGGCGATGGTTCATGTCCAAAGAGAAAACTTCTTTGCTAAAGCCAAGGAAAAACTCGAAGGATATATGCCTCAGGACCCCAAGTCAGAGCAAAACCCCCACGGCTTTCACTACACCTCTGAACAACTCATGTACCAACGAAGCCCTCTACGTTTTGCCTCCCTAGCTGACGCCATCAAACACGACGGCGATGACAACGTCACCATTTGGCGAGGCGACTATGCTTTTGCACGAGCCATTGGCATGGCCCCCAACAACGACCCGAGACAACCCGCTGCACGGAAGCATGCCCAAGCGAAATTTGAACGTCACACGGTTCCTCACCTACTTCAAGAACTCAAGGCCCTAGAGCAAAGTGGCATAGGGTCACACTACATTTCTCATACCACCGACCTATCCTTACTCACAGAAAAGTTTGCAGAAAAAGAAAAGTCCACCACCATTAACCTAAGCCCCTTCCCATCTATCGTGGTTTCGGGAATTAAATCCGTGCTTAGCGACAATACCAAAACTCAAAATACAATGACTGCTCTGGCTCCCATCTCAACAAAGATTGGCGTATCAATCCGCAATGCTTTGACTGTTCCCTCCGATATTTTGGGCCTACGTCAAGGCAAAAGCAAAGGAGACACCCTTGAAATCGTGGCGACTCGAAAAGCCTTCGAATTGAATGTCGCCAAAAAGTCTATTATACCCGGCATGCTCTCGCTCTCCGGTAGCCATCCATTTGCCAACGAACAAGAAGTCCATGGACTGGAGTACGTAAGCCCATTTGAGATTTCTGCGACCTACACTTCCGACCAACTCAGAAAATCCCTATTGGTAGAAGTTTCTCCCTCATCTTATGAGACCACCCCTGATATGGACAAAACAGCCTAAACCTGGCAAAACAGTAAAACAGTAAAACATGTACTACAAAAATGGAGATAGTCATGGCGGGTGGTCCAAATGCACAGTTTGTCATGTGTATGCAGTGTGCAAGTAAGTCCACTAGAATAGACGAAGGAGATAAAATAGATAAGTATCTCTGCGATCAGAATGGACACGAATTCAGCCAAGATTGGTCTCAGGAGGGGCCACCTTCTAAGCCCGAGTGGCCTCCCAGTGTGCAACGCCTCAGGGCCTATCATGATAAGTACATCACGTTTCCGAAAAACACCTGATGAGACACACTAAAAAATAGCCCTCTAGGTCCCACAAAGAGACCCTTCAATCCCAAAGACAGCCAAATTGCTGCGTAACCAGGGCCATCGAGCGTTAAAAACGCTGAAAATCACGTCCGACCGGGCCAATCACTGAAAAGAAACAACCAGTATTCCCAAAACAAAAGTAGTCTTAGCCATGACGCAGTTAGAACTCTGGCAAAAAACAGAAAAGAAAGAGCTGCTGCGCAAGCTATTGATGCACCGATCACAATCGGAATTGAAACCCGTGTCCTCCGTACAATCAGACTTATTAAAGAGGCAATTCCGTTTTCCCAATGAGATCAACTCCAATATTTACGGCACTGTCTCCGCAGACTACAAGTTGGAGCCTGCCAAAATAGAGCAAATCCTCAATGAGCTAGCCAATACTCATGAGTTTTTTCGGACGAGGTTCTCTTGGAACCATGGCTATCCCGTCTATACCCTGGACACAACCACGAATATCAACGACCTTCTATCCGTACATGAGGTCCATGACCCCAAGGAGGCACAGGAGAAAATAGACCACTTTCTACAAACCCCCATGGAAGTATTTTCCGGGCCTCCCATCCGATTCCTGATTTCCAATATTTTTCCGAACCACTCATTTTTCACCGTGGTCACCCATCATTGCCTCCTAGATGGCGATGCCCTATTTCGCTTGCTCCAAATAATCGGTTATCACTATCAAAACTCTACTCCACAAAAGCCCAAAAAAGACACCGACCAAACCTATGCTAACTTTGTCGCTCAAGAAACACTAGACATCCTACGGGGCGCTCCCAAAGCCCTCTCAAGGCTCCAAACCTGGCTGACCGACCTCAGCCCCAGCCAATTTACGCCAAACTACTCCCTTGGCCTCAGAAAAGACTGTCGACCTGAACCCATTTTGAGACGAATCCAGAAATCTGAATTCACCCTGGTACACACTCTCAACTCAGAGAGTTACCGGCGATTCTCGACCTTTTTGTGGCTATGGGCAAAGCACCTCAAAATCTGGTATCACCTCGAAAACCTAGCCATCGCCATTCCCCACACCCGAAGATTCACCGGCAGCCACCACCACATTCTCGGTTCAATGGCCGACTACTTTCCCCTCTTCATCACAAATAACCACTGCCCCAACGAAGAGATACGAAACATAGATTGCCAACTTATCAACATCATCGATGGGCACCAAGATTCCTCCTTCTCATTTCTCCAGCGACTCGTCGAGCGCGAGCATGGGTCCATACACCGTCACTTGTCGCAAACCGTATTCGACTACCAAGACTTCTCTCGAATTGAAGAACTTCAAAAAGACTTCAAGTTCATTGAGGGAGGCAGGCTAGGCCTACCGCCGGGAACCGAATTAAGCCTCTCAATACGAGAATTTAATTCAGAACTCTTCGTTCGACTTGATTACAACAAAAATCTATTTTGCCCGTGGGATATGGAAAAACTTGTCGACCACTTTATTCAGAAGCTAAGCGGGACTAGAGAAAACACCACTTTCGGCGAAAACCTACCACCGATAGCCAAAAACATCCCTGATTCGTTGCCCAATTTATCAACGCGAATCGCCACAAACCTCCCCCATCTCAGCCCCTCAATAATCACGGACCAAAACCAGGTATGGACGTCGGAAAAACTGCAAGAAGAAATCCTGCGCTGGAAACGAACCTTCCACAATCTCAAACTTTGTGCCGGCGATATTGTTTCCGTCTCCCTAGACAGATCTTGTGAATACATTTCCATTGTCATTGCAATATGGGACTTAGGTGGAATCTATCTCCCCATTGACTCCAACGCACCATTGAACCGAATCACGCAAATGCTTAAGGAAAGCGGAACGCGGTTCTTTGTCGCAGCTCAAGAGTCGCTTGACCCAGAAAAGCTAAAAATCCTCGTTCCTTCCTTGATATACCTAGACCCTAAAAAATCGCCACCCATTGCCACCCTCGAAAAAATCCAGTCCTACCCTCTAGGCTCTCAAGCCCCTGCCTACATCCTTTACACCTCCGGAAGTACTGGCCGTCCAAAAGGGGCCATGGTTCACCACGGGGGCCTCGATAACCACACCCAGGCCTTCACCCAATATTTCCATATAACTTCCCAAGATATCATCGCCCAAACCGCAAGTGTACTTTTCGACATTTCTGTCTGGCAATTGACTCAATTCGCATGGACTGGTGCCCAAACGGTCATTTTAGCGGATGAAGTGGTCTCTGACCCACTCCAGCTTTTACCTGCACTGCACCGACACGCAGTTACCATTGCTGAACTCACGCCCACACAATTGAAACTCGCCTTATCCTGCGCTGAAAATCCCCCCCCCCTAAAGCAGCTACGACACATGATTCTCATCGGTGAGAGCCTTACCCCAGACCTCTGTGCGCAATGGTACAACCGCTACCCCTATATCCCATTAACAAACGCGTACGGACCTGCTGAGTGCTCCCACGCAGTCACCCTCCATACCGTCGCCAACAAACTGACCCAGGACAAATTCATCCCCATCGGTCAACCCATGTTGAATTGCGAGATTTCTCTCATTGACGATAAACACAATCAAGTACCACCTGGTGCCATCGGAGAAATTCAAATAAAGGGCCCCTCTGTTGGCCTCGGTTACTTGAATAACCAGGATGAAACCAAGCGAGCATTTGAGTTTAAGGATCACAAAAGCCCAACCAATCGTTCCTATTTAACCGGTGACCTGGGTCGACTCCGTCGTGATGGCAAACTCGAGTTCATCAGAAGAAAAGACCACCAATTCAAAATTCAAGGACATCGAATAGAGCCAGAAGAAATCGAGGTGTTGTGTAGAAGCTTCGAACACGTCACCAACGCCGGCTTAGGCGTTAGTAACATCAATGGTCACCGTGAATTGGTCATCTTTCTCACCTTGAGCTCTGAAAAGAAAGAAATTCAAAACGAACTTACGCATTTTATCAATAGGGACTTACCAATCCACCTAAGACCCAAGGCCATCAACTTCGTAATGGAACTTCCCAAATTAGCCTCTGGAAAACTAAACCGGCGTGCACTCAATGTAAAGGCCGAAGAAATTCTCAAATCCATCGTCCCGCAAGATTTCGAACTCTACTTCGAAAATGAAACAGAAGAAATCATTCTTCGACAATGGTGCCAGCAACTGCGCATTAAAAAAGCCTCCAACCAAGACAATTTCTTCGAATTGGGAGGCGATTCCATTTTAGCCTCAAAAATAATAGAAAACCTCAATCACCTTCTCGAAAAGGAACTTCCAATTGCAATCATCTTTCAAGCGCAATCAGCCCAAGCCCTAGCCACAGCGTATCAGCAAAAAGAGTCAGGCCAGTATAAGCTCAATAACAAGAGCGAATCCCGAGCCCAAAAACAACGAACCGCGTTCAATAATTTCGCCGCCAGAAATGCTTCAAACAAGTCGAAAAAACAGCCATGACATCCTCCCCCAAAGTCGCCATCGTGGGTATTCGTTCCCGCCTTCCCAAAGCCTACCGGGTCAGTGATTTTTGGGATAATCTCAAGAACTCCCGAAATGGAATTTCTCGTTTCACACTCAAAGACCATCAAGCTCCCAGCCAACTGGTAGGTGCTAAAGGGATACTGAAAAACTCACTTCATTTTAACCATGTCTTATTCGGCTATTCCAAAGAAGAAGCATCGTTCCTCGACCCCCAAGAGCGGATCTTGTTGCAACAGTGTCACCAGCTCCTAGCCGAACAGAACAGTATCGAAAACCATGACGACTTCATCACAGGGGTCTACACGAGTTCTGCAACGAGTCCCTGGCTAGAGCTTCTTCCCTACCTCGCCTCTTCGCTATCGGCATCAGAAAACCAACATCTTTTCCACCTTAACAATCAAAACTTGGTAGGCGCGAGAATCGCACAGAAACTCAACGTCAACGGACCATCAGCCTCCATAGGATCGGGTTGTTCCAGCGGACTCACCACATTGAGTTATGCGGTCAAAGAACTATTAACGTACCAATGCGATTATGCTCTTTGCGGTTCAGCGAAAATTCAATTACCAGAAAAGTCCCCCTATCCTTCTGGGTTTGGGGATATCTGGTCGCCCACAGGGACCAATCATATCCTTGATGAGCACACTACCGGCACCATCCCCGGAGATGGAGCCATCACCCTCGCCCTCATGAGACTCGAAGACGCGGAAAAACACGATATCCCTATATACGGATCCATCACTTCATTTGCATCCGGAAATATCACCACAACCAACAAACAGAAATGGTTACCCGATCAAGACCTTCTCACAAAATTATTGACGCAATTATTCTATCTCACACCCGATGATTGTCCCACCCTGGATTATTGCGAAGTCTCGGCCAATGGTATTTTGGCCTCTGATCAAATCGAAATAATGGCTTGGAATAATGCCTTTGGCGCCACCTTCCCAAAACAGCCATACCCATACATCGGTACCGCCAAAGGATCTGTCGGCAATATTGGCGGGGTCTCTGGGTTGGTGGGACTTGCAAAAATCCTGGGCAGCTTTCAAGAAGGCATGCTATTCAACGAAATATCGGTAAACACACCACACCCTCTCCTCCAGCTAAACGACCTAAGGGCACGCATACAGTGCAAAGGCGCTTTGTCAACAACTCTAAAGAATCGTTGCGCAGCCCTTCTATCCTATAACCAATTCGGAGGCGCCACTGCCTTGATGGTTGAATGGTCAAGTGAGTGGAAACGCCCAGCACCGCAAACATCGCCCCCCCACCCAAGTGCAGACGACGTACACTGTGCTCCAAGCTATTTCACAGAACACCTCGCGAGTATCGAGAACTCATCCCATAAAGCAACGCTCCGTAACACACACATTGTCCGAAAAGACGACGGGCAATTCGAAGAGTACCAAACTCGTTACTCCGACATCAAAGACAATGGCACTGGGCTAAAACCTCTATTTCGGGATATCATCTCCGATTTACTCGGCGCCCCAGAGGAGCCTCAC
Organism: Myxococcota bacterium; assembly: GCA_036339465.1. Classification (GTDB taxonomy): domain Bacteria; phylum Myxococcota; class XYA12-FULL-58-9; order XYA12-FULL-58-9; family JABJBS01; genus JAYZAY01. The sequence continues at coordinate 76,513 of JAYZAY010000033.1, forward strand.
TCCTTCGAACAAAACCTCTTTAAAGTAGGCTTGAGCTCTTTTCTCATGGTCCGGTTCATTGCCATCATCGAAAAAATAACGGGAACCAAATTACCCCTAGAGGCAGTTGCGAACTGCCATACCATCGAAAAAATCCATCAACTCTTTCACGAAAATCGTGTTCTGGGTTCTCGCGTAAGTCTATCCCCACCAACACAAGTTATTGCAGAGCCTCTCTGTCAAGAAGCAGAATTGGCCACTCTTGTTCAATGGCTGGAACAAAACATCGATTCTACTCTCGAATACGTGGATTCTCTCATAGACCGCTCCAGTCGAAAGCTTCGATCGTGGAAAGTGATTCTAGACACTTGGCAAAATGACTATCACATCCTAGTGCTGCGCGCGCAAAACAACGACAAAAGAAGTGAGGAAATCATCGGAATCGAGGTCCTCACCAAAAAAATAGCCTTGCCGGTTGTCGGCCAGAACCAAATTACCACCATCCCCCATTTGTGGGAGTCTCAGATATGGTTGCCGAAAAGACACCGCAACCACTACGACTTGGGAAACATGGACTATAGTCGGTGCACCGAAAACAGCGGCTACAGCGCGGTGGCACAGGCCGGCATTTTCCTCGCACTCAGCACTGAAAATAAAACCGGGGCTTATTTCTGGGACTGGGTCTGTCAGCAAGTCGCAATAACACCCTATGAGTTGAATCAACTCAAAGAAATTCAAACCCCAATACTTTCTCACCTCCCAGCCAATGGCCTTAAGCAGATCGCAAAAAATTTCGACGATTTTTTCTATGAAAATATTTCGGGGTATCAATTAAAAAACATTTGGCACAATAACATTCAAGAAGACAAATTTGATATCCTGAGTAACCTCGTGGCTCCTCACCTAAAGGCTCCTCTCCGTAATATTCTAAATCTTGAGAGGATGGGAAAAACAGAGTTTCTCGGATACACACTTCGTTGGCTGGAGCCTGTTTTCTCATTGCGGTTATCGACATGACCCCCATATCAAATAGCAACCAAAAACTGGTCATTATTGAGGCCCACACTCGGGAAGGTCTACTCCAAGAAATAGACAAGCTCCGAATCGCGCTTTCCTTCCCTCCCGTCACTCCTATGGCCACAACCAACCATGAGGAAAAGACAACCCAGACTTTCAGACTGTGCTTTGTCGCCAACAATCTTGCAGACCTCCATGGGAAACTAGATTTTTATGCTAAAAGCCAATTTTTCCCTGCGATAACCAGTCCGAAGAAACTCGTATTTGTGTTTGGAGGACTACCAACGACCTTACCCAAAGCGCTCTCAACAATTTTTAGTGAGTTTGACATTTTTCGACAGACCATTGAAGACTGCCAAACTGCAATTATCGAATCGGGATACAGCTTTGACATCCTCAGCCCACTTCAAAGCCCAAACAACAACGAGACAATATCAATACGCGACCACTCCATGCCTCTCTTATTTGCCGTTCAGCTAGGCATCAGTCTACAACTTCAAGCCTTCGGAATATACCCGGATGCTATCATAGGCCACAGTTTAGGAGAATATGCTGGCGGTTGCGCCGCAGGAATAGGAAAACCAGAAGAAGTTATCGCAGTGGTCTGTGGTATCGCAAAACATTTACAATCCACACCTCTCAAGGGCCGTATATACAGCATTTTGGGGCCACGAGACCGATTGGACAAAGTCCTTAGTGACTTTACAGACAGCGCCTTCATTTCGTCGATTAACGGAGACAGAAGCTTTTTGGTCGCCCTAAACGACCGAGAGCAAGCACGGTTTGAGAGTTCAATCGATTCAGAAGGGCTAACATGCGAAAAGCTCTGGATTGATTACCCTTTCCATAGCCCATTGGCCAAACCACTCGGCGCCGAAATAGAATCACTTTTAAAGAGAGCAACCCTTACAACCGCCAAAACACCCTATATTTCTGGCGCCCTCGGACGAGAAGAAAACACGAGCGTCGCTCATACTGGCTACTGGAAAACACAATTACTTGAGCCAGCTAGATTTGCCCACTGTATTCAACATGCCAATACCAGCTTCAGCGAGCCCTCATTTGTGGATAGTGGTCCGGGTTCCGAACTCTCTGCATTGATAAAACTCATGCGTTTCCATCATCGGCCTTTAGCCCTGCCCATGGTCCGAAAAAAAGTGACCGCCGAATTATTTACAGATAGCCTCAGCAAAATCTGGGAGGTTTACGACACTCCAAGTAACTTTGACAAGATAGTGACATCACATGTCATTTACCGAAAACAGGGGGCTGAAAAGAGAGAAACAAAGATTCATATTCCCGCCTTACAAAAAACAAAGTTCAGTGCACAAACTGTTAGGCAAGAATATTCAATTGAAGAAATAAACAGGTTCGTCCTCTCACAAATAGAAGCCTCAGCAGGACGTAAACTCGAACTCAACAGCCCCACCACCAGCCTAGGAATCGACTCCCTCGCAGTGCTCAACCTCATCACCTCATGTCTGGACCAATTCCGGATAGACTTAGCCGTTGAAAAGGTTTTTCGCGCCAAAACCGTCGGCGATATTGGCGAGTTGATTTTTTCCGAAACAAGAAAGATGAAGAAAGCGAAAAATGAACGCCAAAAAAATAGCATATTCATCAAGAAAGTAGAGGCAGAGATGATTCTCGATAGAATCGATTCCTTGACAGAGCCGGAGGTAGACCGCTACCTCCAATTGTTCTTATCAGAATGGGAAGACAAGCAAGCATGACGGTGCCAATAAGCCAATACGAATTGCGCTGGAATTCGTCCACCCTTACCTTATCTTTTGAGGAGGACATTACCACTTTTGGCAAACCCGAAAACAAGCCAAACACGACCCAAAACACTACGTCGACCCATCTTTGGTGCAATGAAATTGAGACTTACCCTAAAAGTTCAATCACCAACCACTCCCACAGGGTCATCCTTCAAGCAAAAGGGCCTGATTTTCCTTGCCGAACCCAACTTCGGAACTCGCTCCAGCAATTATGTTTAGAAAAAGAGTTCACTCCAGTCAGCACGCCCCATAGTTCACTCCGAACAAAGGCACTGACCGAATCAGTGGCAAGCGGGGTCACCCACATCGGTGACAAGATAGCCACAAAAATTTCCATTATTGAAGCATCACAAGCTGCAGATATTGAAAAAATCCCCACCAAGATATTGCAAGACTTTGCTACGGTTGAGCAATTCCTGGTAATAATCAGTGCGCCTCTGCTACGCGCTTTCAAACTCTGCGTTGAAACATTGGGCATACCACAAGAAATTCTTCCCATTCATATCAGACCTTGGTCACCCTCCTTACGATGCACCACAAACGCCGCCGACCGAATCATTCTGATGGATAAACATCACCTAGATGAAGACCGCCTACATGGATGGAAGCAGTGGTGCCCAAAAATTGAAACATGGGCCACGAGCTGGCGATGGGAAATCCTAGGACTAAACTTTCCCTTGGGATTAACAATGAACGACTCGTCATTTACCTGGCTTAAGAGAATGCTTGGGAATGAGTTTGACTACAACTTTTTTGAGCCCGACGGGGCCCAACCAACAACCACCTTGAATGCTTGTCACAATCTCTGGGGACAAATCCAGATCCGGTTGAATCTCAAGTATGGCAGTGCATCGGTATTTACTGAGCGTTACCACAGAGGAGTCGAGTTCCTGATTAATGTATTTACCTTGTCTTATTTTGGTACTCCATTCTCAGTTATAAATCCAATAACAGACCCGGCCCAGCACCCTTATAGAAAAGGGATACCAACATGACCGACGAGTTGCAGAACAATGAGCCCCAAAAAGAGACTCTCGTGGTTTCAGAGTTCTCCATAATCCAAAAAAGCGCGAGCCATAAAGATATTGCCTCACCGAAAGCAGAAAATATTGGGTCCAATATTTCCGCATGCAGAGAAACTCTTTCCGAGCTTGGTTATCGAGATGCAAGCAAAGCACTATCGGGCTCAGAAATTTTACGCACCCACCCCTCTAAAGTGCTTGAAATCGCGTATCAAGCGTACCGAGTGGCCTATGATTGCCCCGGCATGCTCATGCCTGAAATACCTCTCATCGAAGACCGAATCGGCCTAATAACCCAGCAACACAAAGGAGAAGTTGCACCAGTTTTACTCTTCGGTGACCTTGCTTTGGAAGCCATTATTCTTACCCTTCATGGTTACCCAACAACCCTCGTTGCCACAGAGCCCTATGGCCATGGCTTCGCCCAAAAATTTGCTGAACTATTTCCCCCAAAGCGCCTCCAAATCATAGAAATTGGTGACAAACAGGTAAATCAAACGATACACGATTCCAGGCCTTCGATCATTTGGTGCGAGCTTTGGGCAAACCCCTATTTATTTGGCACCGTTCTCCGCCCCATCCTCGACTTGGCCACCCCCGAAAACAAGATTTGGGTATCACGCCCCATTACTCTCACCCATCAAATCATGGCAATTTGCTCTTCCATGGGCTGGACCATCGCAGAGCAGCACAAAGACATTCGCACTGTACTCAAAGAAAATAGATATCGCGATGATTGGTTGCGCTTAGAACCCATCGACAAAGAAAGACCACGAAAACGAAACAACCCAACCGCACCCCAAAAAGAGATCTGCCTTCCAAGGAAGTTTCAAAGTGAGCCATTCCTGCTGTTAACCGCTGCCGTCTCTCCCAATAATTTGTGTAGATCACCCAGTAAACAGCTCGAGGACTTCAAACTGAGCATCGAATCCCTAGGGTATTTTCAAAAACCAACGGAAATATATATTGATTCAACCCAGCTCTATTTCAAATTAGAGATGGCACCCGGTTGTTTGAGAGTGGGATTTTCGGCCGCAAGAAACCGAATCTCCATCACGGGATCGACGCCAGAAAATCCATTGGCCAGACAACTCTTCATGCATCTAGTCCAGGCTCTTCACTGTGACATTCACAATGTCTTTTCCAGTCACACTCAAAACTCATTGGAATTACATATCTCTTAAGTGGCATTAATCATTATATCTTACCTCGCATTATCGGTTGTTTCACTTTCAACTTATAAAATTAGAAAAGCCGACTTGATTGGATCTAGGGGTTTTCGATATGGACTTAGGCAATCCTAATGGAAACGTTGTATAGCTTCGAACCGTGGAGATGAGCGTGGATAAGCTTCTAAAAAGAGCCGAGGAAGATAAAGAAGGAATAATCAGCCACTTCCGAGAGCTTAAGGGCGAATTTGGCACTGGGCAACTCTTGACCCTGGAAAACTACGACCAATATAAAGATGTCTTCTTTGAATCTCCCAAAACAAAACGGCTATTTACCAATGACCCGGAGTTAAGAGTTAGAAAGCTCAAAGAGGTGATCGCAAACGGTCTTTTTGTTTGGGAATTCACACCCGATGGAGCAAGCGGCGTCGAATTTCTAGTGGGTCTGAGCGTGGCCCACCGGCCCAATGACTTTGTATTGCTGCACCCACTCATTGCCCCAGAAGAGCTGGACTTAGACAGTGTTGAGGAGGCCATCACCATGATGACCCATGTTTATCTAACCAACAGCGATAGAAAAACACTCTTTCTCTTTATGGCCGAACAAGACGACGATGACTTATATGGCGCTTTGGTAAATGTGGGTTATGCAGAGTACGAGGCTCCCAAAGAGTGGGGGGAAAGAAATCTCGATTATTATATCATTTGGCGAGATGCCTATGATGTGGACGCACTGGCCCCAGACCTCGTCGAGGATCTCGATATTTAGACAATCAATGTCTGGCGCGGCATCCAGCCTAAAAAACCATCCGCTCACACATCCATCCGGCAAGATTTATCCTCTGCCCAAAGCCATAGGCTCGCTGGACCCGATGCTCTAACCCCGACTTGATTCGGAAAACGAGCAGTTCTCCAAAATCGATATGGGGCGCAGCAGTGGGGTGTTTTTTCGTCGATTCGCGGAGCTGAAGCCGACCTCCGACATAGAGACGTGGCTTCAAAGAAAGGCTCAATGCTAGAACACGGCCTTGGGCTTCCAACACGTCGCTGTGCCAAAGGTCCTTGTCTACCCATGGCCGCATCTTATAAATACGCCCCACGAAACATTTGACCCCAAAAGTGTCTCTCCCCAATAGCTTCGCCATATAGGCCATAAAAGGCGGAAACGTTAGGAGGTAGTGGCTAATTGTAAGTACAGGCATAATACTAAGATTCAAGTCTTCACCTACCTCTAGGTGTTGGACTCGACGATAGGATTTCCCTTGAACCAGTGATGAAATTTCAGCCAGTAAATCACCATCAAGGATAGGCCCGAGCTTCATCCAATGATTCGAGAGGAAAATCTCTTTTTGGGTTTGAATCACGGCCTCAGGAACGCTGAAGTTCATGGCTTTTCGTGGTCCCTCTAAGTTCACCGCAGTCACCGGCATCAATAAAGCTTGGATGAAATCAGACTTCGAATTGTGGGTCACCATTTCGCGAAACACAGAGAATATCGCCGGAAAACGTCTCGACTCTCGACCCACATGCTCAAAGGGACGATTCGAGTCCCTGCACTCTTTTTCCAGCCGGGTGATAAGCTGTGCTTTGGAGTCGTCTAATAACCCGGAGTCAGAAGCAATCACCTCCAAGAAAAGAGAGTCAAAATGACATCCATCGCCACCTTCGACTGCCTTATACAGCTCAATAAACCGAACAAATTGATTGGCTTCCCGGTAATTATCCCCACTCACTATCGGCTCTTAAGATCTTATAACTATTCACACAATATCATCTAAGTTTTATTGCCTCGCCATTTGCACAAAGTGATCGTCTCAGTGTCTTACAAGACGCACGCCTGGCTTTATCCATCTCAACCCAGGATTGCAGAACAGAGTCTCTGGAGATATTCTGTTGGAGCCTATAGTTTTGGGCCATGGACTCCGATGATACGAAAAAGATTGTAATGAGCTGTAGGCCCCAACTCCTTGAAGATGGCGAGATTACCCCACATGGTTCAGATAAAATAAGTAACTACTTTCGCATTGGGAAAAAATGGTTTTTGAGGATTTGGAATACTCCCAAACCACATACAAGCGACACACCACCTAAAATCCCCTTAAAACTCCAAACCTATGGCCAAGAAAACTTTATCGTTTTTCCAAAGGCCCACCCATTTGTTGCTGGGAATACGAATTTCGGTTACTTCTCCGAATTGGTCGTGGGAGTTCACCCCCAAAACCCGAAACAAATGAGCCAAAAACCTTGGGCACATCATTTTCTTACCAGTGCCATCGCTCTATTGGGCACCCTCCATGCACTCCGCTTCGAAAAGCAGCCAATTCATTTCTCAAATATGGACCCAACTGATTTGTTCGAAAGACATCAAAGCCAACTGAAAAAATACTTTCCTAGGAGAATCCTATTACGCTCCATGGATATTCGCGCCACCCTAGAATCTACCCAGGGCATTTTCAATGCAAACACTCTAGCGACCCTCCATACCGACTTCTGGGACCAAAACCTCTTTTGTCATCACCAATCGGGTCGCCTAGTCGGGGTTATCGACTATGGCGAATGGCCACTGGGAGATCAAAGTTGGGACCTAGCGCTATTATTTAAAGGAATGCCAAAAACACTTCGTAGAATCGGCGAAGAACTATATTGTGAGCAAAGAGCTTTCACTCGGCTAGAACAAAAGGCACTCCTACGCAGAAGGATAACCGCCTGGCAGGAGTTCGAAGTCATCTATAATTTCCTGAGAACCATCTCATACCACCCCGAGGAAAGCGCATTCGCTTATGAAGCGGTTGTAAATCGCCTATGCTAAATTTCAAACTCTTTATGAGATCATCGTTGTGCGCAATTCATCGGCAGGTGGAATGAATTCCTGACAAAGGTGGTCAAGTAACGGTCTCGAATTACCATTACCATGGAAGACACAAGGAAAACTCCCCATTTTGAGATTCATCACTCGATGATACTTCGAGTTATAAATCAATGAATCAGGATGCACCTTGTACAAGGTCTGAAAAATACTACATTCGTGGTCTAGGCGAATCGCCCCCGGAGCGTCTAAGAAATGGCGACTCAAAACCAACTGGTCGTCGTCAGCAACATCCACCTCCAAACCATTAAAGAGTTCCCCCAAAGCCCCCACATAACCGATATAGCCCCCGGCATTGAGAAATCGAAAAGGGGATGGGTGTTCTGGGTAGCGTGGTTTTAGTGAAGGATCAGGCCAAACATTCATTTCTGCCGAAAAAACAATCGGACAATCAAAAGCTTTGAATTTGGAGATTATCTCCTTTGGAGAGGCGCTTAAGACCACGTCAAAACAATCGGTAACCATTACAATTGAGTCTTTGTGAAGTTTCTTAAGAACCTCCCGCATTAACAAAATCCGCCAGCCAAACCCTGGCTGATTGTCCACCGGACAAGGCCACTTCTCCCCAAATGCCAGCACCTTAAACGGAATATCAAAATAAACCGCCGACTCGATAAAGCGTAGCAACAAGGGATCCCGATGGGTGGCCACCGTATAGGTCATGAAATCCAACATCTGGGTATTATGAAGCAAGGAAATATCTGAATCAACGTGCGGTTTTAAGGAACAATCTGTAGGGGCATCACCATAGAGGATTAAAGCGACGAACAAAGACAGTGAACTTCTTTGACATTGTGGAAGGAAAAAACCCGCACATAACCTTCCACCGCCCAATGCTTGAAACATCGAGTGGGGCATGGCAACGCAAAATAGGCAAAGGTGTCATAACAAACAATAGCAAAGAGAAAGCTAAATCGCTTTTAGTCGCTTTCTGCGGCGCGTGGACAGGGGCCCATTGCTCATCTTCTCCTGCAAACCAACCGCTGACTCTAAACAAATCAGAACAGAAGTCCCCAAAATCAATTTAACCGCACCCCAAGTCTGCAACATCGTAGCGTCCCTCCTGTAATATAAAGTTTCTGAGCAAAAATGATACCAATTCATGCACAAGAAGGATTCTAAATTTACGACCTATTATTAAGCACTTAGGTGTATTTCCCACGCTTCACCAAATGCAGAAAAACAACAAAAATGTAGATCCGAAAGATTTAAGACATAGATGTAGACTATTCTAATCCACAACGACGTAAGAGTCCCTCTAATCGAGACCGCGCCTCCATCCGGTGAGCTTCGTAAGCATCAGATTGTCGCAAACTTTGTTGATAGTGGCCCGATTCACCAATCCATTTGCCCGCCACCATCATCTGTTCGATGCCCAAAACCACTCGGTTCATGGAAAGTGCCCGTAAAACATCGGTTGATGGCCAAAAAGCCGGGTGTTCGACATCCCAAACGACTAAATTTGCCAGTGCTCCAGGTTTGATTTCTCCAAATACCATCTCAGGGTGAAGACGGCCGGGAATTCTCCACACCGTATCCAGTAAACGGTCGGGCTCAGAATACTTCTCCACCTTGCTAAATAGTTGGTTTCTCAGGTTCGCAAGCTCCGATAGGCTGTCCCCATTATTATTACGACAAAATCGTAGGTTTTCTTGAGAGAAGGTTGGCTTAAAAAAATGGGCTCCTGCCAAGAGCCTAAGCTCAGCCTGAACATCCATGCTGTCGTTTGAAGCACTGCAATCAGTGCCCAAAACCATGGGTAATCCCATGTTCTGCCAAGCTTCGAAATTTGCCGAAAAACCAAATTGGAGTTGGGAGTAGCCGCAATATCCCAAGACTGCTCCCGAATCCTTAAGGGACTCAAGATCTCGATTACTCAAATAAATACCATGCACCCATAGCTGCGGAAAATCACCCGCAAGAACCCCCAACCTCTCTAAGAATTCGACGGGGGATACACCATGTCGGTCCAAGGACCGTTGATACTCTTGTGGAGATTGGGCGAGGTGACAGTGTACGGGCAAATGGTGGATTTCGGCATGTTTGAGGATACGCTGCCACAACTCCGAACTCACTGTGTCTGTAGCATGGGGTCCGAAGGCCGCCAAAATACCTCCATCTCGAAACCGCTGATTGCCTTGAATGGCCTCCACCGCTGCCAATTCCTTTTCGAGTCGCGGCACACCGGGGCCTGAAAGGTCCTGCATGGTTGGCGCAATGACCCCACTCAATCCCGTATCCAAAAGCGCCTCTCCTACTTCTTCACCGTAATAGTAGTGGTCCCAAACCGAACCAACACCACACATCAGCGATTCATACGCGCCTAAGCGAGTAAAAGCTCGGACATCACCTGGCTGTAAATGGGATTCCATCTCATAAAAGAGGTCCTCGACCACATTATCCGCCCGAGCCGCTAAACCTCCCACACCTCGATATGCAGACATGGCCAGATGGGTATGGCCATTGATAAAGCTCGGGCTTATAAGCTTCGTCCCATAATCATGAAAATCGAGATTACAGCTTCGTGCTTTCTCAAAAACTTCATCACCTCGAGTACATTCTAAGACACCACCAATTGTGTTACCGTCAATTGTGATTAGGGCAGAGACTATCTGATAGCCACCACCGCCCTTGGAAAGCACAACTTGCTCTGAAAAAATATTCAACACGTAACCCACTCCGGAATTCAGTCAAAGGCGGTTTAACCGTAGACCACTTACCGGGGAATGGAAAGAAGGATTTCGGTGGAGCACAACAAACCACAAACTCAACCTTATCGAGCACCCGTCACCGTTACCAATAGACCTCATTTACGAGAAACGGAGTTTGAGTACCCCAAAAAAAGCCTCTCCGAAGATACTGCTATTCATCTTAGAAAGGCCCCGCTCACGATCGGGAAAGATAATCGGAAACTCCTCAACAAGCGCGCCACATCTAGATGCCCTATACTTCATCTCAATCTGGAACAGATATCCACTGGCTTGGATTGAGGAAAAATCTAATTGCTTCAAATAACTCGCCCGAAACCCGTTAAAACCACCCGTCAGATCGCGAATACCCACGCCCAAGAGACAACGCGCATAAAAGCTTCCCCCCCAAGAAATCAATCGCCGTTGCCACTCCCAGTTCTCGACACCACCGCCTTTAACCCGTCGTGACCCCACCACCACATCAGCCTTATGAAGAAGTTGAATCATCGTCGGAAGATATTTTGGGTCGTGGGAAAAATCCGCATCGAATTCAATAATAAATTCATAACCCCGCTCAAGTGCCCAATCAAACCCCGCCAAATAAGCGCGGCCCAGCCCACTCTTCTCTCTCCGATGCAGCACGTGAACCCGCGCATCTTCCTTGGCCAAGTGGTCAGCAGCCTGTCCGGTCCCATCGGGAGAATTGTCGTCGATCACCAAAATATGGACTTGCGGAACGGCCTTCAATACTGCCGGTACAATGAGATTTATATTCTCTATCTCGTTAAAGGTGGGAATACACACCAGCACCAAACCAGCATCGTCCATGGGAATCGTCGTCATTCAATGGCTCCTAAACTTAACCATAGCCTTCCTAACAAATGAATTTCCCTCCAACAAGGCACCATGCTTGGATTTTTCTATCACCCAGTCACCACATAAACCGCCCTCTTAGCCAGGCCCTAAAAAAGAGTTGGCTGCTCACCTATAAAATACCGAGGATAACCACTTTACTAGATCAGCAAGGCTTCTTGTCTCAGGATAAGGTCCAAAACGATAACGAATTGCGTTCACCTCTCTAGGTTGCCCTGAGAATAACCTCTCATAAAGTCCATGACTTAGGACCATGTTCAGATTCGCCGTTTCCCGTCTTCGGACTTCTTACAAAAATCCAGACTCCATTCCGATGAGCCAGTAAACTTGTCCACATGATATTCACCGGACGCCATCAAATTACACCCAATCTCCACCAGCCGATGGCCCAGTTCCGGCAAGAATGGAAAGAGCCGAAATTCCAATCGAAGACGACTTGGATCCGAACAAACTTGTAGGAGGGTCCCCAAACCAACCCGCAGCGAAGCAATTTGCGCCCCACCACATATTAAACGACCTACTTCAACAATTTGTTCCTCTCGATTTTCTTTCAGATAGTCGATCAATAAATCCATATACGTGCCCGACAAATCCCGCAACGAATGAAGATTGGACCATGTCACTCGAAAAACTGTCTGATGAGAGATCGGTAATTCGCGGTCAAAGAGCTCTAGCTCTCCATCAAAATCAAAGTAGGATTGGCACTGCCCCATCGCCATGGAGTCTTTTTGGCATATCACATAATCACTTTCATAAGGGTGAACAACCAGTTCCTGAGTATAATACTGATTCAATCTATAATGGGTTTCATGAATCGCAAAACGATATTTTTCGCTCAGACGAACAAATTCCCGGCGAATCAAAGGATTGACCGCAATCCCCAAAACCCCACCCGGCTTCAAAAAAGATCTCGCTCGAGCCAAAACAAGTTCGAGGAAAGTCGGCGTCGGCATGGGATCGGTAAAAACCAGGTCTTGGGTCTCAAATAACTCCTCGGGGGGAGGTGTTCGAAAATCGTAGTATCTGGCCACAAGGTCATCATTGATACACGAAACTGTCTCCAACAAATTGGGGTCAGCATCCAAAACCGTAACACCTATATTTGAACGCATATTCAGACCCGCACAAAGAAAATCATCATCCCCCAAACATAGCGCCTTTATCTCCGAGGGATACTCTTTAAATTCTAATGCGTGCTGGATCCTGGCCACCACAACCGATGGCAAAACAGGGCATTGACCCAGGGAAAAATCGTACCACCGCCTGGATGAATGAGCTTTGAGCACAGACTCCAACATCGCTTGATACTCTTGTTCATTGTCGGAAATTTCTTTGCGACAAAGAGACGTTAATTCTCTAAGTAGGTCACACACCACCGAATCATATTTGTGTTCTTCCCTATCCTCTTGAGAAACAACAAGTCCCTGATTTAGAAGTTCACCCACATCTTCATCCAAAACATCCTCGCCCTGAACCATTTGTTCAATCACTTGAGTCAAATCGAGAGAAAGCTTATGGACCCTTCTTTCGGGAGTCGTAAGGTCGATGAGCTGGATACCTTCCTTCGAATAGCTGGCAACCACACCCGTGCGTAACCGAAGCAAACTCACAACAATGCTCCCGCTTTGGATAGCTGCGTTTTTCCTACCCAGTCCGTCCTTACCGGTAAGCGGCGGGTATAAAGACCACCAAAGTGGTATAAGAAGGCTAAACATACCAAACGCTCAAGCCCTACCTTCCCTTGGGGGCATAAAAATGAAAGTCTTGCGGAATTCGTCTTGGGGTCCAATAACATCGTTAAATCCTCCCCCATATCCCCTAACCACGAGATGAGTTCGAAATCGCCCACATCATAGAGACTGAGTTCTCCGCGCTTACGGTCAAACAATGCCTCTAACACCATAAGAAACGGCGAGGCGCCGACATTCCCCATCTGCTTGCGGTCCAACTCAACGAAGCTCATATCAAAACGAAATACTTCGAACTTGGGGTCAGAGGAGAAACGCTCCACCCAATAAAGGGCTTCTCTTATTTGTCTCACTCGAACCAACAATAGGTCAGCTGATTCATCGAGTGTGGTTCCCTTGGGAGTAACCCAAGATTCAGCATCCTTTGAAGCTCTGACAAGTTCGAGGGTGCCGTTTTGAAAAAGGGAAGAGAGAATACGATCCCAAGGAGACCTGACCAGTAACACCATTGCATCACCATCCTCAATGAAACCAAGAGCAGTCTTCAACTGTAGAAGACCAGTCTCAATATCTCCCAAACTAATCAGCGGTAAGACACACTCCTGCCTATCGAATGTCTGCTCATGCAATCGGGTCAAAATTGTTTTCGTAAACAATGACTCATCCAGCGCTTCAAAATGTGCAACGACCTCACTGGTGATCACCAGATGTAAGTTCTGTCTCCTGCTTCCGTCAGAGAGATGCGGATTCCAATAATCAAAACCAAGAAGCGTCTTCCCAAAGACTTCGTTTCCACACCAGTCTCGTAATAACCGGGCGCTCCTCGCCTTATCATTCTCGGAACTTCGAAACCAGCCACCACATCCATCAAAGCAATGGAGGGGCTCACCCTCATCAACGAGGCTATCATAGAGCACCCATATATCCCTTAACGAAGGATTGGTTTGGAGATAACCTTCGAATTTCTGATTCCAGGAAGGACTTGAAAGAATCAAGTCGGAGCTCTTAATGATCTGTGTAGGAGGACCGATATCAGGCAATCGGGTATTGGTGGGAGCACCAAAAATAACTCGGCTCACAATGATTCTCTCGTAAAATGATACAGGGACACGCTTACAAATTTGGCCGAAAAGGTCGAGTGGCGTGAGCTATCAACCCACTGCTTCCTGGCGAACCACATCGCCGACCATGTTAAACATTGGGCCACCGGCTTGCGCGATGGTCCTCAATTGTGATTCGGCTTCATTCATGGCTTCGCGCCCGCCCCCCATTCCCTTAGATCCACCTTGCTGGCCAAATCGATAGCCGGCCTGCTCAGCTTTTTTCATTCCCTCGGAAAATTTGGCACTCATATTGTTTATTTGCTGTTCCAAAATTTCATTTACCTTGGGTACACCTTCCTGGTCGCCGTGAAATATTTCCCCTGCCTTTAGCCAATCGTCCAAGGTGGGCTCAACCCCCGCAGGTTGCTTGTTCCCGGATTCGATCTGCATCTCGCCTTTTGCCAGCTTAGACTGATTCTCGTCCTTAACTTCTGGACCTTGAATCTCCAAGCCCTTCGGGCTTTTTGACTTACCGGAAGGCTTGATGGTGAGCGCCGCTGGCGAGTCTGGTTTATGCTCAATAACCATCTGCCCCGAACGCGGCTTCAAACTCGGCCCCAGAGTCATACTCGTCTTATCCGCACGGGGTTTAATTTCCATTTCTGCTCCCCTTTTAGGAGGCAAGCCGTGCAACCGTCTTAGGGCCTCAAATGCTCCTGGGGTTATCTCACCGGAATCCAATAGCTTTTTCCCATGTTCGATATTCCGGGTATGGAATTGCCCACGGGCATAGCCACCAGCGCTTCGCTGGGATGGTACTTTCCCATCTGGGTTTTTCCATTTATGTTTCTTACTCGGATCGATATCAACATCGGGCCGATATTTTGTAATGGCCTTATCGAATTCCACGATTCGGTGTTTCATCGCAGTCATCTCGGGTTCTCTGGCTTCCAAAGAACTCAACGCCTTCTTGGCTTTTACCAACTCCTTCTGCTTGCTCTCCACATTCTTGGTAGCGGGGTCCTTCACTTCGGCTTCCAATTTAGCCACCGAACCTTGCGCCTTTTTTAGATTTGCCTCGTGCTGTTTTACCTTGCCCACAAATCCCTGACGAACCCCCTGCCTTTGTCCTTTTTCATTTTTTACAAGAAAATGATAAGTGAGTGGCTGAAGTGCTCCGTTCAGGGTATTAGCCGCAATTTTCTGGTGCTCCCGTCGGGCAACCCCAACCAGTTTGCCCAAATACTCCTTTTCGGGACCCGATGCTGCCTGATAATCGCGCTCGAGTTCTGCCAAGCGCTTCCCTGGATGCTGTCCCTTTTCAATACGCCCCACCTTATTCAGCGTATCACCAACGGGTTTCATGACCGCACGCCCTGCCCTTTGAAGAATATTCCCAGGAGGAGAAGTCCTACCATCATCCCAACGATTGTATTTCATATCCAGTTTGAGCTTATCGAGGTATTCTCGTTCAGTGGCATCCGTTGCCGCAGCCTGATTTTTATCAATACGCTCCAGTTTGTCTTGCAAACTTGCATCTTTCATGTCCGGATGATTCAGGAGATTATCATATTTCTGCCTCGCACTCTCAAACCGAGGGTCTTGCATCCCCAATGAGTCATCTTTAACAATGGGGCCCGATTTATTGTTGCGAGCTCCCATGACATTCCCTGTACTCTCGTGCGCTTCGTCGCTTATACCTCCATCGGCCATGCCTTCTGCTTTCTTTTTCGCCACCTCCGATGGGCCCGAGATGACTTTATTTACCACTTCCCCGACCGCCTTCATCCACGCGCTATTTCGTTCTAGCTGGTGCTTCATTTCCATGTGCTTGATCTTCATTTGACCAGATTCGGTCATAAAGCGTGAACCTTCTTTCGCCAGCTCCTTCAATAACCGGCGATACACACCATCCTCAATGGAATTGGTCAGGGCCCACATCATAAAAAGATTGTGATTCATGGGGCCTGAAAAACTAAATTGTGAGTGGTCTGCAGGGGTGTTTTCTCTAAGAGATGCCCCAGATGAACCTTTAGAACCTGCTACCGTGGTGTCCTGTCCACCCCGGAGGGTGAAAGAAGTCGAGCCGGGCTGTGTAGAAGAGGGAGTTTGTGATGTATTCGAACCCCGACTGGCGGCAAAATCAGCCTCGGTCATTTCGGGAAAAAGCTCTCGCATCCTATCGGAGTGACTTTCGTGAGTCGCCGACAGTTGTTCGGTGTTAGGAGTGACAGACGGAGGAGGAATCACCAACTTCCCGTCTTTCACATCCTGCTCTAGCTGTTGATCAGTGGGGCGGTTTCCTTCAAGGACGTCCGCATTTCGAACATCACCGGTGGCATCGGCTTTACTGGCTTGTTTACGCTCCGTAAACTCGGTTTGAAGTTGCTTGATCTGAGCAAGATTATGAAGAGAACCGGGTCCACCAACAGGACGTACCATTGAATTGTGCCTCCAAGGTGCCTTTGGGAAAACCGACACCTCTATTAACCCAAGACTACCAACTGGTCATCTTGTCGACAACCATGAGCCGCTGCTCAATGACGTTCTCAAGCTTTTTCAAAATCGCCTGGTGGGCCTGGCGATTAGCCTCACGAATATTTTTCCCCGACTCCTCAATGGATGCGGCTTGCTCTGCATTCAACTCCCCATAGGATTGTCGTTCGGTCGCATCATCCGCATCACGCTGAAAACCCGATTGCTTGCTGATAGCGGTACCCAAGGCACCTCCCGCTGCACCCACAGAGCCACCAGCCACCATACCCACGGGACCCAAGAAACAACATGCTGCTGAAATCACCGCGGTAGCACAGGCCATACCAAACTGGAGCCACGCTTCCTTCCGCTCAGCAATGTGTTGGGCTTCTAAGTCATCGATCTTTTGCTCTTTATGAGCATACTTGAGTTCACGCCCCATATCTTGAATGGCTTTACCCACCTCTTGATCTTTATTGGCTGCCTCAGACAGCGCCATGGCCGCATGGAAAAACGTAAGCGCATCGGCACCAGACATGGCACTCATATTCGACAACCCACTGCCAACCGCACTTAAATTACCATAGCCAAAATCCACCACCGAATCTCCGCCGTAGTTCCCAGGCGGAATCACCGGAGCTTGGAGGGGAGCAACTGCACCCGCTTGTCTCGAGCTCACTTGCGTTCCCTCAGAAGTGACAAAAGAAGACCCTTCCACCTCAAGGGGAAAATCTTTAGGTAGCTCTTGGTTCTTCTTCGAGCTCGTTTCGGTTCCCTCGGTTTCTACTGAATCTTGTGCGACGTGCTCAACATCCGTTAGGATGTATTGCGTGTTTTGATTCGGCTGCATGGGTGCAATGCTTGACATTTGTTACTCCTGCTTCGTTCTTACTTTCGGTCCATGATCCATGATTCAAGTGTCGCGATTCTCAATCATTGATCAATGAAAAAGGGTATCAACCGCTTGCTGGTTGGCTTGATGACGTCCGGTCTGTAATTTGTTCAAACCCTGAAACATCTTTGCAATAACTTCCATAATCGCCTGCATTTGCTCATTCCACTCTTGAATCATGGCCTGGGCTTTATCTGCATCCAGACGGTGTCGCTTGGATTGGACATCTGCCTCATTCGCTTCAAACTGTGCATCAGCCACCACCGCATTACACCCCGCATTCATCGCCCCGACCGCCGCTACGGCAGTCCCCTTGATTCCCAAGGCAAGGACCACGTTTGCCGACGCCGCAGCCGTACTACCTGCGGCAACCCCACTGGCGGCAGCCGCCGCTGGCGCCGCTGCTCCCCAGGTAGCAATCACCATAACAATGGCCACAACAATAATGACAATAGTGAGAATGGTTGCAACAGTTTTCAGCTCTTCGGCTTTCTTAGCCGCCTCTTCGGCCTTGTCCGCCGCTTCAGCTTGGGCTTCCTTGGCCCGCTCAATATCCGAAGTTCGCTGCTTCGATTTGACATCCTGCATCTTCACTTGATCTTCACGGTCATTGCCTTCGTTTTCGGTTTGTAATTTCTTGAAAAGCGCGTTCACAAAATCACCACTGAGACTCCCCTTTGGCATCCCAAGCGTCTCCGTAACGGAATCCAAAACTTCTTGGGGTAAGGCATTTACCGCATCGCTCACCAAGTTCATGCGTTCCATATCTTCGGGGTTTTTGGAAGCTGCCCCCGCTAAAAGCAACTGCATGCGGCCGCTCAACTCTTCGATGCCCTCTTGATCCCGAGAAATCTGACCGCCCATGGAATCCACAAGGCCCATCTTTTGAGTGGCTCCGATATCCCCAGTCATTGAAGTTTCACCGAGAGTATTTAATCCAGCAGAGAATTGTTGGACCGCCTCTCGGTGCGCTACGGGGTCGAGTTTACCTTCGGAAGGCGTGAAGGGTTCAGAAAGATTGCCGAGGGCTCCAATGGTCTGCTTCTCTTGGGGAGATTGAGCCCCTAAAACACCATCCGCAGCCAACATCTGGAGGATTTCAGCGACACTACCGGATTCAGAAACCCCTGTGGCATCACCCGCCCCAGCCGGTGGCTGACCTGTCGCATCCGCAACCGTCCCTGGCATTTGTCCTGAATTTACGTTTGTTCTTACTCCACTCATTGCTTATATCCTTCGAGAAATTGTTTCAACCGCCCCTATTCTCTACACCTCTATGTCTATACGGGTTCGAGTTTATTTAAAAAGTATGGATGTCGATGTGAGCTAACCCACACCCAAACAGTCCCCAAGACTAGGCTAAATGGCCGCGCTTCGAATCGCTTCTAAACCTTCGATTCTCTTACTTAATTGATGGCTGTCCGGATGGTTACTCAACACGGCCCGAGCCTGTTTCAAACTTGCATCAGCTGCGTCATTGCGATTCTGATACATCAAGCATTCAGCCTTATAGGCATGGGTCATCGCGTCATTGGGATCCAACTTCCTGGCGATATCATAATAACCAACCGCCAATGGATAAAGCTTCAACCGCTGATAGCAGATCCCCACCAACTGATAATAACGCGCTTCGTCAGGTTTCAAGAGTAAGAGATAGGCACAAACCATCATAGCGGCCTGATATTTTTTCAATTCCACGTAATTACATGCCACCCTATAGCCCGCATCGAGCTCTTCATCGGAAAGGTCTGCTATTTCTTGCATGGTGATCCGGCCATCCATAAAGGCCGAATTGAGTTGGTCCAAAACCCCTTCCAAGGCGGGAAGCTGCTCCATGTCTTCCAGGGAAAGATTGGAACCGGCATCAAACTCCAGCCCCTTATCCTTCATATCCTGGGCGATATTCTTCACCATCTCCTCGCTTGACTGAATCAAAACCACCCTGGGAGGGAAGCCCCCATCGGAATTCAAGAGAGCCTTGGCCCTTAGAATGTAGACTTCATCCAAAGGCGTTTTCGGCGCTTGCTCCACGGCTCGTTTCAAAACCTCCATACCATCGGTGGACCGTCCCAGCATGCAGCAGCACTCCCCCAAACACACCAGAGACATGATGTCACCAGGCATCACCTCAATAGCTCGGTCGTAGGCTAAAATTGCTTTTTCGTATTGCTTGCTGGCCTGATTACCAGCCCCCAAAGCACGCCAAGCCGGTCCATATTCATGATCCATCAAGGTGATAAACGCAAAAGCATCGCAGGCGTCGAGGTATTGACCGGCATTGTAAAGGGATTGGGCAATGTCCTCGATCAAACGAATACCACTGACATCGAATCCAAATATCTCTGCGAAGCTTTGGTCACCGGCTTTCAGCTGGTCAAGAATTTCTAATTTATGAGCTTCGGTAAGCTCCCCGAAAAACGGAGCTTCCAGGAGAGCTTTCTTAAACTCTTCAGGTAATTGTTTTTGGGCTGCCATTTTTATGCTCTTTTCCTGATTTTATTGGGAGTCCCCACTAGAGAACTCATTTTAGTGAATCAGCCGTTATCGTTTGGAAATATATTTGACCCATCGTCGACATCGCCATCCCCATGATGGGTTCACAGAGAACACAGAGTAGAGTGAATTACAAAAGGTTCTGGATGGGTTTCTTGACGTTTTCGTTGTAGGTTTTCAGAAACTGAACCAAGAGCTTATAGTTTTGGTTCACCTTATTCTCGAAATCCTCGAAGGAGGTCACAAATCGTTCCCTCTCATTTCGGATCGTTTCCTGCGCCGTTTCCACATTCTTGATTTCAGACTCGATTTGTTTTTGAGTATAGGGCGGCGGATTGGCGGAATCGGATATTTTCTCGCACTTTGCCGTAGGTTGGCCATCCTCATAGGTCACCACCGGGGGAGTGTCTCTTTTCACACCACCATCGGAAACAACATCGGGCCGGTCGTTGGACTTTTGGCCCTTCTGTTTGTTGGAAATCTCCACCATAGATTCCTGTAGCTCTTTCAAGTAATCTCCCAAAGCCTCGGATTTCTTATTTTCTTCCATGATCCGCGCAACGAAATAAGACTTGTTGGCATTGTCCTCTTCAATTGCCTGGCGCATGACAAGAAACATGAGGGAATGGATATCCTGGCACCCACTGTTGGCCTGTAAGGCGTTGATTTTCATCATACAGTTACTCTGGGTCCTGGCATCTCCGGGATTATTCATATAATTTTGCATGGCCGCAATGGCCTCCGCAAACATGGAATTACCTTCCACAGCCCTTCGGGTCGTATCCAATCTGTCAGCGTGATAAACCTCTGTGCCAAAAACTTCTTTAAACGCTTTGTCCACAACCTCATCGATGGCGTCTTTGCCGGCAGAGGGATCAGATACCGTATCCGCTGCGGTGGGATTTGCCGTGTGATCCGTACTGTCCACAGCCACCACGTCACCAGCTTCGTTAAGCCCCATATTGCTGGCAGCCAAAATCGCCTTTAAGTCGCCCTTCAGCGCTTCTAGCTTTGCAGGATCACCCTGAATCGCCTGGCCTTCGGGGGTCTGCAGATACTGCTCAAGAACCTGCTGAACATCACTTTCATCACTCTCTACGGTAATATTTTCCTGAACCAAACTATTGAGCTGGGTATTTCCGCATCCACCACCTAAGCCTTGGGAGCTACTCATTTGTAAACCTCTTTTATTTGAGTGGGTTCGGTACCCATCATGTCATCAAGTATCTGTCGATCAATTTTCTTTGATTCTACACGGTTCCAAGAATACTTGGCTCTAGAATGTCTACGCGTTCTTTTACTCGCCCCCCCAGAGCGAGTCAATTGAAGCCTAAATCCAACCCCGTTAGCTTCACCTGGTCATCCACAAACTCTGCCAAGGTCTGGGTTAAAACCCGAGCAAACTCCGAGTCACCAAACGCCCCAAGACTGAAACTTGAAAAAACTGGTTAAAAACCTCAGAAACAGCATCCGAGGCTCTCAAGAGATTCTTACCCTTCTCAAAATCCGAAATATACTCGGCAATATTCAATACTTCATCCTCAGGAACCCGCACGATAAGATTTGGATAATCAATACTCTCTTCCAACGGAAGCTTCGCGTTGTCGGAAATTAAGATGGGTATCCGCCCAATGGACATGGCCTCGAAGAAACGAAATGAATTCAAGCCTATCCCCCGAGGACACAGCACATACCGACTGCCCATCAACCCGTCCCAATAGGTCGATTTTGTCCGCTGACCATGCCACCACTTCACCGCCTTGAATCGGCACCTGTATCCGGCCGCCTCCAAGTTCTTCATCCCTCTGGAGAGGGCCTTTCTAACCTCGCCGTAACCCGTAGCCCCTTGAAACACCACGTCCCATTGTGGATGGGTGGGTTCGGTGAATTCCCTCGCGTTAACATAGTAGGGCATCGCCAACGCTCGGCTGGATTTTCTAACCGAAGTTTTAAAGACCACACTCTCCCTTAGGGGGGCGAGCACGTCGGTAAAGTCCCCTACTTGGAAAAAAGCGTGATTTCCCCGCCGAGATGAAAAATAAGTAAAATTTGAGAGCTGACGCCCAAGCTCCGCCTCCAGTCCAGCCAAATGTGAGCGAGCAACCGAATCCCTACGGTACTTCCGAGGCCAGTCCACCCGCTCCAACAAACCTAGTTTGATCGGAAAAAGATATAGCTCCGCCTGCTCAGGCCCTTCGACAAGTTCCAAGGCCCGATCCGCAAATAGATTGGCCGTATCGATGTTCGTCAAGCGACCCACCCCATCGAACCAAGGCATCAAAGCATCTGCCACGGACTTTAAGACCGATAAATCGGAATAGACGAAGGTTTTCATGGCGAGTTCCTTATAAAACATTTTTGTGCTTAAAGACCAAGAAACCTATTTTCCGTGTTGGCATCTAGAAAACCCGGCTGCCACACCTATAATGATCTCTTTAAAATCAGCCATTTACAAAACACAACACCAAAGACTTTCAGGCTCCAAGCACCTTCTTTCCACAGATACCGATATTGATAGTGAGGAGAAGACGACAAGAAAACCTATGGTTTCATCAGCATTAAGCCCAAAACTTGTGTCCCATGGCGAGGGGGGGAAAGACCCAGACGGCCTGATCGACAATCATCCAGGCGTAGCCTACCCAAAACTCAATGCCCGTAAAGATACCACAATCCTCAAAAGCCGCAGTGAAGAGGACACCAGACGCTGCCCCAAGACCGGCAACGATATTGTCCAAAAAACCAAAGGACATTCCAAAAACCCAAAAAACCTGCTCGGCCCCGAAAAGACCTGCCGAAGCATGCGTCGCTCGATGCTCGGTCCCTTAGGTCCCGTGCGCAGAAAAGCGACCTGTGAAAAATGTAACGAACCCCTCATCGAAGGGACCTGCAAAACTTGCCCATCGACGGATTAAAATACCCGTTCAATTCTCAAGCGATACAAACGCCGCTGTGACTTTTTCCGCAAAAGCGGTAGCTTCATGATTCGGCGCCGCAATTCTCCAACACAAAGCGCCCCCCGGGATAAAACGAGAACACGGTTCTCTGACACCGGCGCGCTCAGGATATGGGCACTCCCATAATGTCCCCCACCCCCAGCACCATCGACGATATCCAAAACATCATTGGCGGCCGAACGACCCACCAAATTTAAACAAAGTGCCCCCTCCTTCTTAGAAACCCGCCGAGAAAGCAAAGACAACCAATCATTGGATACATCAATGGCCCTGACAGGTTCCCCATCGACCTGCCCAAAAAGATCATCAACCACATAGTCATAAACCGAACCCACGTGCCCCCTGAGCCACTCAATCGCATCGGCCCGCACCAATCGAGCCCTCGGCGAATCGACTCCAAAATACCGTTTGGCCAAGCGAAGTCGCACCGGATCTAACTCCACCCCAGTCACCAACTCCGTTTGAAAATGTCGCTCTAATAAGTTGATGCAGGCACCACCCCCAACCCCTAACACCAGCGCCCTTTTGGGTCCTTCGGGCAAAGTCGCGGCCCCCAAAGTCAGGCAATCCCAAACATCGCCCGTAAGAGGACGCTCGGGGTGATATTGCGTGTGTAAAACACCATCGACATACATTCGCCGAGTCAAACCCGCAGACCGTACTTCTAGAGTCTGTCCCTGACTTTCACCACTCCACATGATTGCCATGGTACCGAATTAACAATTCAGAACAATCTCCACAACCAGTCGGTCGAATAAGACCCTCAAACCAATTGATATCCTTGTTCAAAAGTGTAGGTTGCGACCTCGACGGAAACATTGGTTCCCACCAGGCAAAAAAAGGTAGCGAATAGGTTCGTCGCAAATGACAACTACGTCGGCGAACAAACCGTGCCCTGATCTCGCTTAACCCCAAACCAAACTGAGGATCCATCCATGCGATACCAAACGCTTCAATCAATGATCGGGGTCTTGGCCCTATCGATTCTATGGCTTTCTGGCTGTCAAAAAAGCCAAAACACCAGCACCAAAGCCAAAGAGGCCAACGCTCAAGCAGACAAAAAAGAGTCGGAAAAAAACCCCACCAAACTGGTCTTCTCTTTCCAAAAACAAAAGGACCCAAAAAAGGTGAAAGAGACCGCAGAGTTAGTTTCAAAAAAACTCTCGAAAGATCTGGGACTTCCCGTTGAAGTCATGATCCCATCCAGCTACGGCGCCAGTGTCCAAGCACTGGTAAGCAACCATGCCCAGGTCGCCTATATGAGTTCCATTCCCTTTCTCTTGGCCAAAAGTGAAGCCCCCGTACGTCCCTTACTCGTTGAAGAACGCGCCGACAAAACCTTCTACCATTCTATATTCGTGGTCAAAAAAGATTCTCCCTACAAAACCCTCCACGACCTCAAAAACAAGCGCATGATGTTCACCTCACCCACCAGCACCTCAGGCTACGTCATGGCCTATTCTCGACTGGTCGACGAGAAAATTCTTGCCCCCCAACAAAGCCCCAAAGACTTCTTCAGCGAAGTCCGTTTCGCCGGTGGTTATGACCGAGCCCTGCTTTCGGTTCTGAACGGACAAGCAGACGCATGCGCAGTAAGCGACTACACCATGGTAGGGAAAAAAGCCGACATCTATCTCTCAGAAGAGCAACGCGACCAACTTCGTATCCTCACCCGCACACCTGGGGTTCCCACCCATCTTATTGCTATCCGAGATGACCTCCCCGCCCAGCTTCAAAGCAAACTGAAAAGCGCATTGCTAAAAATCAGCCAAGAGAGGCCTGAGCTCTTGGCCGATGTCTATGGTGCTGCCAAATTCGTAGAAGTAAACGAAGATATTCACCTTAAAGGTGCGGTGAACGCCCTTGCCAATACCGGACTCGACAAGAAGAAACTTGTGAAGTAGGAGTGAAGCCAAGAGGTACCTATGACAGAAGCACAGCCTTTGGTGCGAGGCGAAAACCTCCAATTCATGTATCCAGCAACCCAGCGAGCCGCTCTCGAATCGGTTCATATTTCTCTCTATCCACTGGACCGCTTGGCTCTCGTAGGTCGATCTGGATCAGGGAAAACAACCTTACTCCGACTACTGGAAGGCTCATTTACACCCACGCAGGGAAACTTGGAATCCCGAGGTCGTGCAGTTCTGATCTACCAAGACCATCGTTTGGTGCCCCAGCGTACCGTATTGGAGAATGTCGTCGCCGGCGCTTTCCACGAACTTCCACCATGGTCTTCGGCTCATTTTTTCATCCCCCAAAAACTTCGAAAACGCGCCGAAAGCATCCTCCTAGACCTCGGCCTCAAAGACCTATCACAACAACCCGTCGGTGCTTTATCGGGGGGACAGAAACAACGTGTCGCCATTGCCCGGGCCCTTTGTGCCCGACCAGACATTCTCCTAGCGGACGAACCCCTAGCCTCCCTAGATCCTGAAAATGCCAATCGCGTCCTCGAACTCCTAAAGACCCTTCAGGAAAAATATGGTTTTGCCCTGGTGTTAACCACCCATCACCATGACTCAATTCAAGCATATTTTTCCCAAACCCTGATCATGGAAGAGGGCAAAATAAGACCGAAAGAAACCCCAAACCCAGCCAATACCTCAATGGAAGGTCATGGGCCTTCTTGCCACACTCCCCCCAAAGAGAGCGACCGTGTTCTCACCACAAACCCAAAAAGAACCGGCGCACTCAAAATCACACTGGGACTCATGCTTTTTTTCGCTGCGCTGGCCGCCGTTCATTCCCTTAAATTGGTCGACTCAATCAACAATCAATCCCCGGCAGAAGCACTCCGTTTCCTAGGACAATTCTGGAATAACAAGGCTGGAAGCGATATTCCATGGGGAGATCTCACTGTATCGCTGGTGGAAACAGCAGAAATGGCCTTCCTAGGCACCGCAGCGGGTGCCCTCCTCGCCCTACCTCTGGGTATTTTCGCGACACCAAGCATCGGCCCCACCTGGGGACGCCACCCAATCCGAGTTCTCCTCAACGCCATCCGTACCATTCCCGCCATTTTCTGGGCTTTGATTTTCGTGGCCATGATAGGCCTAGGGCCGGCATCGGGCGTCTTCGCCCTGATCGCTTATTCCATCGGATACCTGGCAAAATTTTTCTATGAAGGGCTTGAAGATACCGATCCTCGCCCCGCCCACGCCCTCCAAAGACTCGGCGCATCTAAACTCCAAGCCTTCATCTTTGCCACCTGGCCGGCAGCGCGCCCGAGCCTCCTCGGCTCCCTCTTCTTCATGTTTGAATACAACGTCCGAAGCGCCAGCATACTGGGTATTGTGGGTGCCGGGGGTATTGGACAAGATTTGATGTACTATATTGAATGGCGGCAATTTCCATCCGCCGGAGCCGGACTCCTACTCATCCTTGGCGTCGTTCTCACGTTAGATTATCTTTCCCAATATATCCGCAGCGTACTCTCAGAAAAAAGAGGAACCTGAACCAAACACTAGAGGTTAAAGGCCCTTAGAATCATTGGATGCCGTCTCTCAAGCGTCGCTCTGAACGCCTCGGGTCGAACTTCGAAGTTATATTCCAACTCGGGTATTCCCTTTAAAAAACCCAGTTTCAAAAAAAGATGGCCCGGATAATTCAACATCCCTGCCCGTAAGTTAAGACAAAGCTCCGACCCCGTTCTCTCTTTGCTGCCAAAGCGAATCGTCAATTTGTTGTATCCGAGGGCATGGATGCAATAAGTACCTGGCGCAACCTCGATCACCACCGCCCCATCATCGGTTAAAACCTCTCCCTTAATACGGTACCGCTCCACCTGATCTTCGCCCAACCTATGGAAATCCACAAATTTAAGGGGAAGATTTGAGTCCACCATAAGGGCAAAAGTGGCCCTATCAATTCGCGGCTTCGGCGTTACACCTGCCTTTAATAAGACCAGCTCTGAACAGGCTAAACTGGAAAGGAGGAAAAAAGCCAAACACGAAAGTAACCCAGTTTGACGCAATGATTTGGACCGATTCACAAACATCATATGACATAACCGAAGTTCAGTTTCAAATCTCGTGGGTCAAACGCCTACCATGAGCAACAAGCTGCATGAGCAACAAGCCGCAAGGTGGTATCGGTTGCAAAATTGAAATACTTGGTGATATCAAGACCCTTAGTTTCTATAAAACCCACGGGGTGCGTACTGAGCGCTGAGAGAGGACAACCTCAACCCGACGAACCTGATTCGGCTTGTACCGACGTAGGGATAGGGTGGTGCTGGCACTTCTGCATAGCGTCTCCTCATCCTCAAATAGGCCAGTCGATCGGAAATGGAACTCACCATGAGTGCGGCGAAATTACCGGCAAACATCAATTCTCTGGTCACTAGAGAGCCGCTCTCGGGCTCCAAGAAAATCTACCTAACGGGTTCTATTCATCCCGACATCAAAGTCCCCATGCGAGAAGTTCAGTGCACCAACGGGGAAAAGGTCACCCTCTATGATACCTCCGGCCCCTACACAGATCCCAGCGCCTCTATCGATGTAACTCAAGGACTACAACACACACCCCGAAAGGCCTGGATTGAAGCCCGAGAGGATACAGAGGTCTACGCAGGAAGAACCGTCCAGCCACTGGACAACGGACAGAAAAGCACACTGACTGCGCGAGGCACCCGCTTTCCCCAACTCGCCCGTCAGCCTCGCCGAGCCAAAGCCACTCAGAATGTCACCCAAATGCACTATGCGAAAAAGGGGATCATTACCCCCGAAATGGAATTCATCGCCATCCGGGAAAATATGCGCCGCGAGCAGATGAGAGAGCGTTACCAAAACACAAAGCGCGATCAGAGATTGGCAGGAAATTCCTTCGGGGCTTGCCTTCCGGAAAACGTCACCGCCGAATTTGTTCGGGACGAAGTGGCTCGGGGTAGAGCCGTTATTCCTGCAAACATCAACCACACCGAACTCGAACCGATGATTATCGGGCGTAATTTTCTCGTGAAAGTAAATGCCAATATCGGTAATTCTGCCGTCACCTCTTCCATCGAAGAAGAAGTAGAAAAGATGGTTTGGGCAACCAGATGGGGCGCTGACACCGTCATGGACTTGTCCACAGGAAAGGATATTCACGACACTCGGGACTGGATTCTACGTAACTCCCCAGTACCCATCGGCACCGTTCCCATCTACCAAGCTCTAGAAAAAGTAGGCGGCGTCGCCGAAGACCTCACGTGGGAAATTTTTAGAGATACCCTCATCGAACAAGCCGAGCAGGGCGTCGATTATTTCACCCTCCATGCCGGTGTGTTAATCCGCTACGTGCCCATGACCGTCAACCGCGTCACGGGGATCGTAAGCCGCGGTGGTTCTATTATGGCCAAGTGGTGCGTCGCGCATCACCGAGAAAATTTTCTCTACACCAACTTCCAAGAGATTTGTGACATCATGAAAGCCTACGATGTCAGCTTTTCGCTCGGCGATGGACTCCGCCCCGGCAGCGGCGCAGACGCCAACGATGCAGCCCAATTTGGAGAACTAGAAACCCTCGGAGAACTCACCAAGATCGCTTGGAAAAACGATGTACAAACCATCATTGAGGGCCCGGGCCATATCCCCATGCACATGGTGAAAGAAAATATGGATAAACAATTAGAGACTTGTGGTGAGGCGCCCTTTTATACCCTAGGGCCCCTCGTCACCGATATTGCGCCCGGTTACGATCACATCACCAGCGGGATAGGGGCAGCCATGATCGGGTGGTATGGCTGCGCAATGCTCTGCTACGTGACGCCAAAAGAACACTTGGGCCTCCCCAATAAAGATGATGTCAAAACAGGACTCATCACCTATAAATTAGCAGCCCATGCTGGCGATATTGCCAAGGGACATCCCGCAGCGCGTTATTGGGACGATGCCATGAGTAAAGCGAGATTCGAGTTCCGCTGGGAAGACCAATTCAACCTAGGTCTCGATCCCGATACCGCGCGGGCTTACCATGACCAAACCCTCCCCAAAGACAGCGCCAAAGTAGCACATTTCTGTTCGATGTGCGGACCTAAGTTCTGTTCAATGAAAATCTCAGCAGATGTCAGAAAGTTTGCCGAAAAAAACGGCCTTAACGAAACCAATGTATTGAAAATAGGAATGGAGGAAAAATCCCAAGAATTTCGCGCCGGCGGTGCCGAAATCTACGTCCCCCTACCTAAAGGCGGAACAATCGGCGAAAATTCTCACGAATCGCCATAGCCATTTCTTCCTTAGGGATCCCTCGGGCTTTTGCCATAGCAGCGACCCCTCGGGGTACGTTGGCTGGCTCATTGCGCACCTCACGATCTGGCCCCATATAAGGGCAGTCGGTTTCCGTCAGCAACTGGCTGAGGGGTAATTTCTCCGCCATTCTCTGAAATGACTCTGCCCGCTCAACCACTGGGGGTATGGAAAGATAATAGCCGGCGTCGGCGATTTTCTGAGCCAACTTCAACTTCCCCCCGAAACAATGAAAATCAGCGCGTTGAACCCCCATTTCTTGGAGGACTTCAAAAGAGCGTACCTCCGCCTTCCGACTGTGAATGATAATTGGCTTATCGTGTTTTAAAGCCACCTCGATAAGAGCCCGAAAGACTTCCTCCTGACGGTCCCAATGACGCTTCACCCAATAGCGATCCAAGCCTATCTCCCCTATGGCAACCAATGCCTCAGCATGGGCATCAATTTTCCGAATTTCGGCCCCAACATCAAAGGGCTTCGGCGGTGGAAAATCATGCTCCCAATCTCCAAAAGCAGCAATCTCGGTCGCAATGGCATCCAAAGGGTAAATACCCATGGCCGGAAGTAAGTGCTTGACCCCCTCACAAAGCTTCAGCGTTGCGTCATTGCTCTCGGGCTCCAAGCCATTAACAATCACATAAGCAAGACCTGCCGCCTTGGCCCGCGCCAAAACCTCTCTCTCTTCACCGGCAAATTTCTCGTGAATCAAATGGGCATGTACATCAACAAATTCCATCGTGCTTCCCCTACTCATTGACTCCAACCACCAAAACTGCGCGCAGTAAATAAACACGCGTCGCTTTCAATTTGAGATTCATATCGACCAACTCCGTAGAATCATTCACCAACCAAAATCCATTGGAATCCCGGAAAAGCTTAACCGTCCTGCCTGTCAAACTCGTTCTCGCGTTCTCCCCCGAAAGCTCAGGTGCCAACGACGAAATCCCTGGTAATAAGTGGTAAAGAACCAGATCTCTATTTTCATCGGCGGTCATATTCTCATCCAACCGCTTTAACTTATACTCTGCAGGAAAAAGGGCCAATTGCTCACCAGAAACCGGAGACAAACTGCCCGTTCCTGAACCCAGCTTCCATAAATCCTTAAACCGCACATAATAGGGGTACAAGTCTAAGAATTGGTCCAAATCCATGGCTTTTAGCTGAGCCGCTGGAAGCATCACGCTATCTAGCAAATGAATGAACCCATTTCCCCCATCAATGTCGCTCTCTGAAATCCGACTGGTCCCCCCGATTAATACCTCCAACCCCGAAAACGCCATGGGAATGGTTTGGCCAGACCCCATTTTAGCCGCCTCAGCCGTTTCAGCCGCCCGGGCTGACAAAGTGCCAAAGATCAAACGATGCTTGAAAAGCGTCTCCGCTGCTTCGTCCTCTAATCCGTGCACAATTCCCTCAAATGCACGCCACGCATCATTGGTAGGCACTAAAATGGTTAAGGGTTTCTGATTCTCCAGGATATTCACCCAATCCTCATGGTCTGCCACCCGAGCCCTAAACAAAGAAGCTTTGTCCAACTCTTGAAGTTTATCCCACGCAGACGGTTCCTTGGATTCAACCACCACGGACTTCCACTCATCTACATCGGGAGCATGTCCACCACAGGCAAACAACAAGCCAAACAAACCTACCAGGCCCACCAGAACAGGCCACTGCACCCATTTACATTCATTCATCCTATCCACCTGGTGCCAAATAATACGGTCCCTGGCAACACCAAGAAGGGTCGACATCCATACCACTTAAGATGATACCTGGGGGCCAGCGCCAATGAACATGCCGAGGCTCCAAAAGTAAATACCCCAAAAACAGTTCTACCATTTGGTAGAAAAGCCCTCGTTTCACCCCATCCCACCTCAGGTTTCACACCCACAAGCCACGACCCAAAAAACTGGCTTCCGGCAACCGGCACAGTTCGGTATTTTCCAAAGCCCCCCCTCACGGACCCCAAGAGACAACAACGATTCAACAAGCACGACGCCTTCTCTTAATTGGGCGTGCTTAGAAACCAATTTTTTGCCTCTTTCGACTGCCATTTGCTTGACGAGACATACCGATAAGTACGAGAAGCGGTATGTTAAATACAGAGGAAGCATAAGCGACAATGCAACAAATCAGTCCCACCTCAGTACACCGGGGAGAAGTTAAAGTGGGTGTACAGCAAAGACCAGTTAATGAAGTCGAGCGCGTCAACATTCGATTCGCCGGGGACTCCGGTGACGGCATGCAGCTCACGGGCAATCGGTTCACAACCGAAACCGCACTTTTCGGCAATGACCTTCGTACCTTCCCCGATTATCCAGCCGAAATTCGTGCACCCGCAGGAACATTGGCGGGCGTGTCTGCATTTCAGATCAGTTTCGCCAGTCGGGAAATTCACACCCCAGGGGACGCACCGGATATCCTGGTGGCCATGAACCCGGCCGCTCTAAAATCCAATATAGGTGACCTGAAGTACGGCGGAACCATTATCGTCAACAGCGCACAGTTTAATCAGCGAAACCTCGTAAAGGTCGGATACCAGGAAAATCCACTGGAAAATGATGCGCTCATGGCCTACAAAGTCCACGCCATCAATATCTCGGGTCTAACCGCGACCGCCCTTGACGACCTCGGACTTCCCACCAAGACGGTGGACCGCTGCAATAACCTCTTCGCACTGGGTGTGGCATTTTGGTTGTACAACCGCACTTACGACACCACGATTAAATGGATTGAAAACAAATTTAAGAGAAAACCCGAGCTGGTGGAAGCAAATATCCGGGCCCTCAAGGCAGGCCATGCCTATGGTGAAACCACTGAGATTTTCGACGCTCGATTCCAAGTCAAAAAAGCGGAGATCAAACCAGGAACCTACCGCAATATCAATGGAAACAGCGCGCTGGCCATGGGCTTTATCGCGGCCTCCGAACAAAGCGGCCGAGAGCTTTTCTTAGGTTCATACCCCATCACCCCAGCCAGCACGATTCTCCATGAACTCTCGAAATATAAGCATTATGGCGTTCACACGTTTCAGGCCGAAGATGAAATTGCCGCCATCTGTGCCACCATCGGAGCAGCATTTGGTGGCGCCTTAGCCATCACCAGCACCAGCGGTCCTGGACTCGCCCTGAAGGGGGAGGCCCTAGGCCTCAGTGTGATGACCGAACTTCCCATGGTTCTCATCAACGTTCAGCGGGGTGGACCATCCACCGGGCTTCCCACCAAGACAGAACAATCCGACCTGCTTCAGGCCCTCTACGGTCGAAATGGTGAAGCGCCCCTTCCCGTCTTAGCTGCTTGCTCTCCCTCAGACAGTTTCGACACCGCCTTTGAAGCGTCTCGAATTGCCATGAAATATATGACCCCGGTTATCTTACTTTCCGATGGCTACATCGCCAATGGCACAGAACCCTGGAAACTCCCCGACATTGAGTCACTCCCGGTCATTCACGTGGCGGGACCTTCAAACCCCGAAACATTCCAACCCTACATGCGGGATCCTGAAACCCTCGCGCGCCCCTGGCCACATTTAGGAACACCAGGATTCGAACATCGCTTAGGCGGACTCGAAAAAGAGAATGTTACTGGTGGGGTTTCCTATGACCCCCAAAACCACGAACTCATGATTCGGCTACGGGACGAAAAAATCAATCGCATTGCCCAAGAGCTCCCTCCCACAGAGATTTACGGAGATGAGCGCGGAGATGTTCTGCTGCTAGGTTGGGGATCGACTTTCGGGGCCATTCGCAGTGCGACACAGACCCTTCAAAAGAAAGGCCATAAAGTCTCCTGTGCCCACCTACGATATATCTATCCCCTACCCGGTGATTTAGAAGGCATCTTGAAACGATTCAAGAAAGTTGTGATCCCCGAAATGAATCTAGGGCAACTGGCCATGGTTCTAAGGGCGAAGTATCTCCTGGACATCCAGTCCATTTCAAAAGTTCAGGGACAGCCATTCAAAGAACATGAAATTGCCGACCGAACCATTGAAATAATGGAAGGTAAACCGTGCACGCCCTTCCTAACGGATGATTTCGAACACGAACTCCACCGTTTGAATAAAACAAGTCACCGCTAAGGTCTTTGGAGGATACTACCCATGGCCACTGACGTTACTGCCAAAAAGCTCACCAAAAAAGATTTTGACCCCAGCATAGATGTCCGCTGGTGTCCTGGCTGTGGAGACTATTCTATCCTCGCCAATGTACAACGGGTTCTGCCTACCCTCGGGGTCCCAAAAGAGAAATTCGTCTTCATTAGTGGTATCGGCTGTTCGAGTCGATTCCCCTACTATATGAACACCTATGGATTTCATTCTATTCACGGGCGGGCTCCGGCGTTTGCCACAGGGCTCAAGTCTTACCGTCCGGATCTTAGCGTTTGGGTCGTTACCGGGGATGGCGATGCCCTGTCCATTGGCGGCAATCACCTCATGCACGTTCTCCGCCGGAATCTGAACCTGAACATTCTCCTCTTTAACAATCGCATTTATGGCCTAACCAAGGGCCAATACTCACCCACATCCGAAGTGGGAAAAGTAACGAGTTCCACACCAGCCGGCTCCATTGATGCACCGATTCGCCCGCTCAGCGTTGCCCTCGGTGTTGAAGCATCGTTCGTCGCTAGGGTCGTGGATACCGACGCTAAAACCATGCAACAGGTTTTAACAGCCGCGCATGCTCACCAAGGAACTTCCTTGGTTGAGATTTATCAAAACTGCAACGTATTCAACGATGGTGCATTTGTACAACTCACGGCTAAAGACCGAAAAGCCGACATGCAGATTTTCCTAGAGGCCGGTAAGCCTATGCTATTTGGCAAAGAAAAAGACAAAGGCCTGATCTATGACGCAGGAGAGCTCAAAGTCGCCTCCATCGGTGAAAATGGTGTGTCCGAAAGTGACATCGTCGTTCACGACCCAGAAAACACCTCCATCACCAAAGCCATGATGTTGGCTACACTTACAACGCCCACCGCCATGGGTGTGATCCGTAGTGTCAAACGCCCCGCCTACGATCAAGCGCTCAAGGAGCAGTTGAAAACTGAAAAGGCATTAAAAGGCCGGGGAAGACTCCATGGCTTACTTTATAGCGAAGACGCTTGGGTCGTAGAATCTTGATCGATTCAGGCCACAGACCCATGACCATCTAGCCGGGTGTTATAATCTTAAAATCCAACCACGCTCTTTTCGTGATACCCGAAGGAGAACACGAGGCCCCCCCCCAAGCAACCGCTCTGACTCAACCACCTCGCGCCGCGCGCAAAGATCCAGTGGTTGGCTCAACCTTAAATGATCCCCCCCCTTGCGGTAGAACGCGTTCTATTTTATTCATAACCCACAGTTCGTTTTGGTTGTAGGGGGCTGACCTGCATGGATTTTGCGTTTTCAGAAGAACAAGAAGCGCTTCGAAAAAGCGCACGCAAGTATTTTTTGGATCAGAACCACCTTAAAAAGACAAAAGATTTCAGCAGTATAGAAAAACCACTTTTCTCCAGAGACCAATGGCAGCACATGGCAGTCGATTTGGGTTGGCTCGCGCTCACGCTTCCAGAAAACTACGATGGACTCGACCTAGGGACCCGTGAACTTTGTATTATACTCGAAGAAGCGGGGCGCACCCTCTCCCCCCTCCCACTCCTCAGTCACCTGGCATTGGGGGTTTTAGCCCTGAAACGTCTGGGGTCACCTAAGCTTCAACAACAATGGTTTCCAAAAACCGCTGCGGGAGAATGTCTGATCACCCTAGCCCTTTCCATGAAGCACCCCCACGAAACACAATGGGCCCAACTCATAGATAAACCCCATGGTTTT
The DNA here is from genome assembly GCA_036339465.1 of Myxococcota bacterium. GTDB lineage: Bacteria > Myxococcota > XYA12-FULL-58-9 > XYA12-FULL-58-9 > JABJBS01 > JAYZAY01. The sequence goes on from JAYZAY010000033.1 coordinate 111,494, forward strand.
TCGGTGAACGGGGCGCTTTCCCTTATCCTCGATGCTCCATGTATGGACGTATTCTTGGTACCTGTGCAACACCGTGGAGAAAAATCACAATCGCTCTGCCTAGTGGAGCGAAATGCACCCGGGGTGACCATTCAGCCCCAGCCAACCCTAGATCCCACCAGAACCTATGGAGAGTTGATCTTAGACGGGGTTCAACTCTCACCCGAAGCCGTCTTCCACCCATCACCGAATCTGCGGGAAAGCCTAAAACCCATTCTGAATGTCGCCAAAGTCGCTTTGGCTGCAGAATCGCTCGGCGGGGCTGAACGGGCCATGGATGAAGCGGTGGAATACGCCAAAACCCGCGAGCAATTTGACCGCCCCATCGGTTCGTTTCAGGCGATCAAACATATCTGTGCGGATATGCTCCTGCGGGTCGAGTCCGCCCGCTCCGCCCTTTGGGGAGCCCTTTGGAGCGAGTTGAACCAACCCGATGAATTTGCGTTGAATGCCTCTCTCGCAAAAGTATACGCCACCGAAAGTTTTTTCCAGTGCACCGCTGATTCAATTCAAGTGCACGGCGGAATCGGTTTTACTTGGGAACACGCAGCCCACTTTTACTTTAAACGCGCCGAACTCAATCAACGCCTATTTGGTTCTCCATCTCAAGAACGAGAAAATCTCGCCAACCTGTTGGGGTATTAAAGTGGCAAAAAGGTTTGGAGAAAGTATCGAAAAATTCAGGCAAGACACCCGGCTGTGGCTCGAAAGCCATCTCGTGGGTAAATATAAAAAACTCCGGGGACGCGGAGGACCCGGCGACGATGAAGCACTTTTCCATGAACGACTGGAGTGGGAACAACTGATGGCCAAACACGGCTGGACCTGTTTGGGCTGGCCAGAAAAGTTCGGGGGGCGTCAACTCAACTTACTTCACGAAGTCGTTTTTAACGAAGAGTACGCACGTATTGGAGGTCCCGGACGTCTCAATCACATTGGCGAAACACTCCTCGGCCCCACACTCATCGAATTCGGTACCGAGGCCCAAAAACAACGCTTTCTCCCGAAAATTTCCAAAGTCGAGGAATTATGGTGCCAAGGTTATTCGGAACCCAATGCCGGTTCCGATTTGGCCAATGTGCAAACCAGAGCGCATCTAGAAAACGAACAATGGGTCATTGAAGGCCAAAAGGTTTGGACCTCCCATGCCCATGTCTCTCAGTGGTGTTTTGTGCTCTGTCGTACAGACTGCAAACAAAAACGACATCGTGGTCTATCTTACCTACTCGTTCCCATGGAACAATCCGAAATTGAAATTCGTCCAATTCGGCAACTTACTGGAACCTGCGAATTCAACGAAGTATTTTTTAACCGGGCCACCACCGATGAACATCTGGTGGTAGGTGAAGTCAACGATGGATGGCGCATTGCCATGGCCACACTGGCCTATGAAAGGGGCACTTCCACCCTAGGCCAACAACTTATGTTTGAGCAAGAATACCAGAGCATGCTTACCATCGCCCAAGAAAACGGTTCCGCCAAAGAACCACACATACGGCAAAGACTCGCTGATTGCTGGATAGAACTAAAAATCATGCGTTTTAATGCCATCAGAACCCTAAGCGGAATTTCCAAAGGAAAACTCCCCCGAGAAGCAATGATGAACAAACTCTATTGGGCCAATCTCCACAAGAAAATGGGAGAATTGGCCATGGAAATCCTCGGTCCCGAAGGGATGCTCCTGAAAAAACACCCCTATGGCCTAACCCCTGAACAACGACTTTTCCTCTTCAGCCGCTCTGACACGATCTACGCAGGCTCAGACCAAATACAACGAAATATCATTGGAGAACGCGCCCTCGGACTTCCCAAGGAACCCAAAGTAACAAGAAAGTAACCCCATGAGCAATCCAATCCCTCCCGACTACCCAAAAGGCCACAACCTACTCCAAAATAAGACCATCCTCATCACCGCCGCGGCTGGAGGAGGCATCGGGTATGCCGCTGCAAAGCGCTGCATCGAAGAAGGTGCCAGAGTTTTTATCAGTGACCTCCATCAACGCCGCCTGAGCGAAAGCGCAAAAAATCTTTCGGAAATAGCAGGTCAAGACGTGGGCAGTTGCCTCTGCGACGTCACCAATGAAGAGCAGGTTCAGAACCTATTTCAAAATGCGATTGATAATCTCGGCCACATCGATATTTTGATCAACAATGCAGGTCTCGGTCACACGGCAAATCTCGTAGATATGACCGACGACATGTGGCACCGAGTCATCGACGTCTCCCTCAATGGCACCTTTCGCGCCACCAGAGCTGCCCTCAAACACATGATCGGCCGTGATTCGGGCGTGATTATCAACAACGCATCGGTTCTGGGATGGCGAGCCCAAGCGGGACAAGCCCACTATGCTGCCGCCAAAGCTGGGGTGATGGCCATGACCCGTTGCGTGGCACTCGAAGCAGCTCCCCATAACATCCGCGTCAATGCTGTGGCCCCAAGTTTGGCGATGCATCCCTTCTTGGCCAAAGTCACCACTGAAACCTTGTTGGACGATTTAAAAAAGAAGGAGGCCTTCAAACGAGCCGCCGAGCCTTGGGAAGTTGCGAACGTGATGGTTTTCCTAGCCAGTGATCTCTCATCCTATATGACCGGAGAAGTCGTTTCCGTCAGTAGCCAACATTCCTAAGGGAGACAGTCATGCTGAACAAAGACGCAGATGGAAAAACGGGCGAAAAATTTATCATGGAGATTGAACGCGGAAAAATATACGAATTCGCCGAAGCAACCCAAACCCAACATCCCGATTATATGTCCCCCGAGGCCCCAATAATCCCGCCCACCTTTTTGACCAGTCAGTTTTTTTGGGAGGAACGCATCAAAGACAGCAATCCATGGCACCTAGTGGAAATGGGCCAAGAACGGGGCATGCATGCTGAACAAGAATATATCTTTCACGGGCCGCCCCCAAAAGCAGGCACACGACTTTACTGCCAATCCCGAATTGACAACATGTACGAAAAAAAAAGCCGAAATGGAGGCATGCTTCACTTTGCCTCCTTGGTTACGGAATTCCGCGATAAGTCGGGAAAATTGGTAGCCGAGGCTAAAATGACCGGCGTAGAAACCGAGAAGCCACCGGAGGCAAAATAAGATGCGCGTGGATACAAGCACATTCGAAGTGGGAGAAACTTTGGACTCCCTAGAGTTCGGCCCTATCACACGTACCGACATCGTTCGCTACCAGGGCGCTTCAGGAGATATGAACCCCATCCACCACGATGAACCCTTCGCACTGGCTTCTGGCTACCCTGCTCCCCTCACCGTTGGGATGCTCCCGGTGGGGATCATCAACAGCTGGATCGCCGGTAAGTTGGGGCCCGAGAATATACGCCGCACCCGTTGTCGCTGGAAACGACCCGTTTTTCCCGGAGACAAACTTCAGTGCGATGCGATGGTGCAACAAAAGCGCGAAACGGACAATGGCGACATCGAATTAGATCTCGAAATGAGCTGTATCAATCAAGATGATGTGGTGACCAGTATTGTATGGTGCACCTTTTTGCTTCCTAAATCTTAATCTGCCCAAAGCCCATTCAGT
>JAYZAY010000034.1:0-14272 GCA_036339465.1 Myxococcota bacterium
CAAAACGCTGAACAAAACGCTGAACAAAACGCTGAACAAAACGCTGAACAAAACGCTGAACAAAACGCTGAACAAAACGCTGAACAAAACGCTGAACAAAACGCTGAACAAAACCTCCCCAACAAGGAAGAACCAGCGCCAGAGCCATCCAACGGTGAAGAAAACACCCCACCCCCAGAAAACGAAGAGGAAGTGGAAGCACCAAACCCACTGACTCAACCTGAAGACAGTGGCGAAAATGAACCACCGTCCACACCTCCCCTCACCCCCAATTCCTTTAGTTACGTGGGACAAGCCGCCATTGCCGCCCTAGAGGACCATGACGAGGATTACGACCATCTTTGGAACTATTCCGGCGACAATGTTCTTGAGGGTGCCTGGCTCCAGCAAAGCCCCCCAAACAGCCACTGGGGACAGGACGCAAGCCTACTCGCCGTGCCGAGGACCTGCACCGAGGGCGCAAATTGCAATACCGACTTTCAGCTCTACCGCTGCGACACCCAAGCCGACTGTCAAGAGCACGGCATCTGCCGATCGGTTCAAGCCACCATCAAGCGTCCCGGCGATGAGCCGGAGGCCCTATGCACAGGCCACTCAGACCGAATCTATGATGCGATGTACCTGACCCTCACCAGGGCACGTAGCTTTGTGGATATCGCCAACCTAAGGCCACCTGACGGGCGCTTCTTGGCTGCCATCCGCAACGGCCTTACCTATTTAAGCCATTTAGATACCGCCATTCAAATCCGGATCCTCTTTGGAGACATCATTGGGTTACCCGACCAAAGCGTCGATAACGTACTCGAAGATCTCCTCTCCCAGCAGCATCCCGATTCAAAATTGACCGCCAATATCGGTTCCTACCGCAGTGGCAGTCAATCCTGGAATCACGCCAAAATTATCACCGTGGATGGCAATCATCTCTTTGAAGGGGGCCACAATTGGATTAGCGACCATTATCTCATGCAATCCCCCCTCCACGATATATCCCTCCACCTAGGGGGATCTGCCGCTCGAGATGCGCACCGGTTTCTCAATCAACTGTGGTCATATACCTGTGAAGATCAAACCTGGTGGGACCTCTTCGACGGCGGTGGTTTGAGTATGACCCGCCGTGCTTCCATGCCCGACACACAGAATGATTGCCCACCGATGTATGAGATTGCAGAAAAGGTGAAGCTTGAAACTGGCACTCGGGTCGTATCCCTGGCACGCATGGGGGAGATAGGCACCAACCCTTCCGATGACGCCATGCTCGCTATGATGGATGCGGCTCAATCCACCATCAAGATGAGTCTCATGGACGTTGGTCCCATTGGTATAGGCCCCATCACGATTTACCCCTGGCCCCAAAAACTTCTGCGGGAAATTGGCAAGGCCATGATTCGAGGGGTGCACGTTTATGTGGTTCAAAGTTCGCCCTACTCCATCCCGGGCGGGGCCAATATTACCGAGGGTTTTTATGGGATTGGGTGGACTCCCCTAGATGTCGCTGAAAAATTACAAAACTATCTTGAAGATCACCGAGATATGGTGCCGGATGAAACCGACATCCGAGCGTTGATCTGCCAATATTTTCATCCCGCCCAGATCCGTTACTCCGATACAGAGACCTGGCCAGATGGCGCGAGCATTGGCAACCATGCCAAATTCTTTTTGATCGATGATCTCGCCTTCTACGTCGGCTCACAAAACCTCTACCCATCCAATCTCGCTGAATTTGGGCTCCTCATCGACAATCCCGCCGCAAGCCAAAAAGTGGACATCGAGTATTGGCAACCCATGTGGCTTCACTCCAAAAAGACGGCGGCCTCCGGTAGCGATGCGCCCCATTGTCAGCTCTAAAAGTTGCTCGGAACACCTAATAGGCAAAAGAGAAAGTCCAAGTAGTCCCTTCGAGTTGACTTGACTGATTGAGGACGAACCATTCGGCATCCTTGTTGAAATAGAGATCGTTTTGCTCACCGTGCCCAAACCCATAGACTTTACCCACAACACCAGTAGCAAAGGATTCACACCCATCGTTGTTGACGATCAGCGTGGCCTCACCCGCTGTGAATTGCCAAGCAAACACACAAGCCACACACGAATCCAACTGCGTTGGCGCGGAAACCACAAATGAAGCGTCACAATCGATCTGGTCATCCGATTGATAGGTTTGGACATTGATGGTGCCCACACCGGTGTTGGAATCTAAACGCCCCAAAAGCCTACCACTCACCTTTTCCGTTTTTTCATCTGCAAATTTATCTTTATCACCTTTAGCGTCTGTGGTTTTTTTATCGGTACCATCATTCCCGGTGGATACCTCACTGGTGGTGCCATCCACCTCCCACCAATTTGATTTGCCCACGGACTTCGTCTCGCCTTCGGAGCCAGAACCGCAGCCTCCCAACACAAGCCAAAAACTCAAAATGACCATTCTCATGTCCAAAGTTCTCCCGTTTCGCCCCGACGAGCCCTCACTTATGTTTAAATTAGCCCCCAGCCCACAGATTGTCCATGGGGGCTCGGTCTGTCCGCAGTGACCGGCCAAGTCGTTGATTTTAACGGGGGCAACACCTCAGACACCACCGAGTGGCAAGAAAGAAGGAGCTGCATCCCCATTTACTTGCCCACCGACTCAAACGACTTTCAAACCACCGATTACTTGGAATCGGGCAAGCGCCAGCAACCGGATGGGAAAAACCAAAAGCAAATAAAGCCCCGAAGGTATCTTGAGCCATGGTTGTAGAAATCATGCGCCGAGAAGCACCGTTGACCGAATTCCAATCATGTTCCCGATTGAGTGGCTCCGATGGAATGCGCACATGGAGAAAAATGCCCAAAAAAACCGGGGGCCCAAAAAGAGAAGCGGCCCCCGTGCGAAAACTTATTGATACTTTGGTTTAATTTCCCAAATCGCCACTGAACCAGAAATCTGATTTCCAATCACCAGCAGGGCTTCACCCGTGCTGCTCTTCTCTTTACCAATGAAAGTCATCGTCGCAGGCGCCAAATCGCCGGAGATAGCTTCCCCTTCCACCAAACCACGGTTGCTGAAGTAGTCGATAAACGTCACATCGTAGGGATTCGTAATATCGAAAACCACGATACCACCCATACCCTCCAAACCGAGAAATGCATAGGTTCGTCCATTCACTTCACCTAAGGCCAGCGCCTTGGGTTCAGCTCCTTTTGCAGCGGAACCAAGATCACCGGTGTTTGTATCTTCGCCATTATTAAAGGCTTCACCGTGAATCGAAGCGGTAATTCGGGCTACCTGATCACCCGAATCAAATACCAGAAGACCGTTCTGGTCCCAAATACTCATTGACCGCCCACCATGAGTCATCAATCGATCGTGGCTACCGTCTTCGCGCACGCCCAAGGCATTGCTCACTTTCAGATCCTTGAGCCCCTCTTCCACGTTCCCGGAAAAGTGGGTGGACCCCAAGGTTAGGTCAGCCACGACCACTTCGTCGGTATAGGCCAAACAACCATCCTCTTCGTCAAATCTCAAGCCACCGTCGGCGATGCACTCCAGTGCATCGACTGCCTCAAAGAAATACGACCGACTCTCTCCCTCATTGGCCGAGACCACAAAGCCCGCCCCATGCCAACTATAACTGGCCAGGGTGTCTGGCTGATACACCCCATAAAGACCTGCGAATCGCTGGAAGTTGACTCCATCCTCATGGGAACCATCGAAGGATAGCCCAGACCAATCCTTGAAACCCAAACCCTTGATCTCCACCGAAACTGGGCTGGTGGTCAGGTCTAAAATAGCCAGGGCGTTGTTTTCTTGGAGACTAACGTAAGCCGTTTGACTATCAGACGATACCGCGATGTGTTCAGGCTCTAAATCCTGGGCCACGGTGGTCTGGATGAGCTTGCCTTTGATAGTGCGGCCCGTGGGATTTGCAAACACGACCCCTTGGCTTTCAAGGGCGTCTTTTTGGTCATTAAACGCCCTGAACGAAACCTGAACGGCCTCGTCGGCTACCGCCCCATCGACCACCTCAATCACACTAATGCTTCCCTCGGGATCCACAGAATAATCCCCCATGGGTTCGCCTTCGTTAACCACCAAAATTTTCTTACCATCGGGAGTAAATGTGACCATATCCGGCTGAAAGCCCACGGCGATATTCTTGATGAACACAGGCTCGTCTGCGGAGATATCGTAAATCGCAATTTGTCCCGACTGACTTTTCGCTTTGGCCGCCAAGGCCACAATCAACAACCGATCGCTTGGGGAAACAGCGAGTCCCTTCGCTTGGCCGTCGGTGTAAGTCCCAACGGAGATCTGAAAAGAGGAACTGAGATTGGTTTCGGTGGTCACCCCTTCGGTATTGGGACGCAAAATGATTCCGCCGACGTCCTTGGTGCTAACAATAGCCACCACGCTCTCATCACCGGCACTGTTGACCGCAAACACCCGGTCCTGGGAGGCTTGATAAGCAACCGTTTCGGCCGCCCCCTTCGGAGTTTCGGAATTCAACACCGCGCGTCCCAACAATTGAATCTCCAGCTCGTCGGTGGCATTTTGCCCCGCCGGGCCGACCTCACCTCGCTCACCCACGGCGCCATCTTGGCCCGCTATGCCCTGGGCCCCCATAGGCCCCTGAACGCCTGGCACACCAACTTCACCCTGAGGGCCACCCGCGCCCTCAGCGCCCACGGTCCCGGCAAGACCTTCAGCGGTGTCTTCGGTATTATGAGAGGAACAGAATGTTAGCGCCGCTAACAAACCACAAATTACGAGAGATTGCTTTATCATCTATTGAACTCCTATTGTCGCATATAACCCACTAAAATCAGCCCGAAGCATTACTAACATTTGCGTCTTATATGTAAAAAAAATGCGCCCTTTTGTGCTTCAAAAGCACCGCCACTGCGACCCTCCTCCTTTGACCGATAATCTTTGGCGCCACTGGCCCCGACGCCAGTCAACCTCTCCTACCCAACCCCCACCTCTGACGCGATTTGGAGGGGCCCTAACCAATCCTACTCCAATCCCCATGTGGAGACTGCTCAATCTTAACGAAGGCCTGGACAGTTTTCGCTTGCTTGACAACCGCCTCTGGCCGCCAAAATCCAAATGTAAAAATTGACGCGCCCCTGGTTTCAGGAGAACCATTGGGCCAAACAGATGACCCTGCATGATACGCCCGAGGTTGGCCGGTGAGGGATGGGGCCCGATTTGAATACCGGGGCCTCAGATGCATAAAGAAGTCGTGGCACAACGGCTTCTCAGGGTCGCTTTTTTAGCCTCTGCTCTATCCTACTATCGGATAGCCCGGAGCAGGTTGCCGCCTGGGGCATCTGGCACCAAGTAAATCCCCTAGGCCAGGCTATCTGCCTTCGGCGCCTAGCCGATTACCATCTTGCGTGGTCTGTCGGGATTGCTTCTTACTCTGGCATACTGCAGTGTCCGCTTATCTTTAGCGCCGCGGCTCCGGCCTCTCAGACAATATGCATCACTTATTTCCCTCTATGGCTGCTGGCCTGATGCACTGGCCTTCGCGGCCTATATGCCGCTACGTGGCAACTTTTCTACCGGGCCTTCCTCTTTCCAGCACAAGACCTTTATCCGCCTGACCTAGCTGCCTGCCACTGCGCTTCCGCGGACCATCCTCTTTGCCGGTGCCAGCTTTTCTCCCGCCTCTCCGCACCTCTGGCCTCTCTGGCTATCCCCTTAGCTGACATCCTCGGCTTTCTGCTTCGCAAGTGCATCCTACATACTGCCGCCGCGGGCAGCCCCCTACTCTTGTAGCCCGGCATCTCCGCTTCCCCTCCTCCCTGCCTCACCTGCTTGCCCGGCCTATCTTCTAACCCTCTTTACCGCCCAAGCTTTTCTTGCAGCTCATCCCCTTACTGGGCTTCTCCGCTACTCCATTGACCACGCTTGCCACGCTCTATCCGTCTCCCGACCCAATCTCATCGGCAGACTATCGGATAGTGCCCATCGTCTTCCCGCAAGATACGCATCAATATCGCCAAAAATTAGACATCTCATCTTCGGATGATAGGTTGATGATGAACAATCAGGCTAGGAGATGGTGCAGATGATAATCGCCACGTCCATCAGTAAGGGAGGGCAGGGGAAAAGCTTTCTTGCGATGCAAATCGCAAGGGCATTGTCGGAAGAATACAACCTCAAAGTCCTCGCCATCGACAACGATTCCCAGGCAAACCTGACCAGTACCTTTGGTATCAATGAGGGCGAAGTTCCAGACATTTGCAATACGAAATCTCTTTACCACGGGTACCAAGTCACCCCCGTCGAGATCGAGAACATTCAAGTTGTGGCATCGGATGCAACCCTCGACACCGTGGATGAAGGCTCCTTCGATCAATGTTTTACCTTCGCAGACACACTCACCCATCTCTCAAAGTCCGCCGATGTCACCCTCATCGATTGCCCCCCCAGCGCCGGTTACCTCGGCTGGGCGCCTCTCTTATGTGCGGAGGCAGTGTTGATTCCCGTCTTACCGGAGGACTTCGGCTTTCAAGGCTTGAATAAATTCCTCGGACATCTCGAAAAGGCGAAAAGCCCCCGACTCAACCCCAACTTGGATATTCTGGGCATCGTTATTAATCTTTTCGACTCCCGTCGTGCCCTTCATAAGGAATACGCCACTCGGATCCGAGAAGCCCACGGTGACCTCGTGTTCGACAAAACCATCGGCGCGCGCACCGCCTACGCCGAAGCAATCGCTGCCCGTCAGGGTATCGAACGCTACGCCAAAAAGGGCACCGCAGTCACCGAATTTTCCGGCTTTATGGACGAACTCGTTTCCAAAATCATCGCTAAAAAGAAAACGACCACCCCAAAGGAGGATGCAGCATGAGTAAGAATCTATCGACCCTTGGTGAAAAGAAAGTCTCTCTTCAGGACCTACTTCGCAACGATCCCCCAAAAGACTACCCAGACCATGATGAACCTCGGCTGGCCGTGGTTGAATCAACCGAAAGGGAGAGTTTGCACCAAAGTTCTCCTGCATCCAGCCATATAGATAGCCGGTCCGAGGATCCAACCACCAAGAAAGAAGCCAAAACCTACAAACGAAGCGTCACCATGACGGAATTTGTGGGAACCCAACTCGAGGCTTTGATGGACGATTGTGTTTGTTCTCTCAATATGAACGTTACCGCCAGTGATGTCGTGGCCGCAGCGATTCTTCATTTAGCCAAGACCGACGACGAAGCACTTAAGGAAGCCCTAATAGAAGTCGGGGTAAAACCACGGCAAAAAACCCGAAGGCGAAGAAGGCTGGGCGTAGGGTAGGGTAGGGTGATCGGAAGATCCCATCTAGGAGAAAACAAGGATCTTTATCCTTGGATCCATGCACCGCCATACGATACCATACGTTCGTTAAGGAGTTTTGCGGGATCACCATGAGCAGTCAAAAGAGCATACAAGAACGCCTTTTAATGGAGGAGCATTTTTACGACCTTCTAGCACAACTACCTGATATCACAGATCTCTACGCCCCCGACGATCCCACCGAACTGCAAGAGGTCGTGAGTAAATTAGAGCGCATGGCCGCACTCAAGAATCTGCCGGAACCCGAACAACAACCCACGAGCCACACCAAGCTTGCACCGATCATTCCCATTCGTCCCATCGAGGAAAACGAACGGCTTTTTGTGGAACAGAATTTCGGTATGGAATTCCCGGTGTGCGTAGCCTCAAAGAAGGATCGTCGCCGATTGACTTCATTGGAATACAATAATTCCGACGGTGGCAAATACGTCCTCGCACGAGAAGCCAATGGGGCCCTACCCGCGCCGGAGCACAACCCACTGTGGCAATGGGCATTGATGAAATTCAGCATCGCCGCTCGGCAAGTGGCCCATATTCCACTATCGACTGCGGTACCCGCCCCGAAAGTAGGCGTGGATGTCCGAGAACTGGCCCGACTCCTAGAACGGAGTGCCGGTGGCTCCTTTTATGACTTCGTAGATGATGCCTTCAAGTCATTTGCCGGTATTACGGTCACCGCCACCAATGTGGTCTACGATGCAAAAACAAAACGACGCCGGAAAAGCATCGGCAAAATGCACCTCATCGAATACCAAAGTTGGCGAGAAGAAGCAGACGAATTGGAAGGTGAGCAGTTGGCCTACTATGAGCCCGTGGCCAGCCTATCTTGGATTCAGCCGAGTAACTTTCTTTGGGAAAATATCCGAGCGAACTTCGTCTTGCCCATTACGAGTATTCGCGAATTGGCTCAAATGAGTTATGTAGCCCAGCGCTTAACCGCATGGTTGAAAAAACATGGGCAAACGCAACCCCGGGATGGATGGTTTGCGACCACGCTACTTAAGAAGATCCCACTCAAGCTCCGTAGCTACGATATTAAATCCAAACTACGCAAACCCCATTCTGAACTCATGGCCCTGAGTGTTTTACTTTCGGAGCCTGAATATTCAGGGCGCGGTCAGGATATTAAAATCAAATACCATATCAATTCGGCCTTTCTAAAAACTCCCGCCAAAATCGAGGACTGAAATCATCACTTGCCCTAATCACTCGATCGCACGTCGGATGGGGGGTGGTTTATCCGCGTCGGATGGGGGGTGGTTTATCCGCGTCGGATGGGGGGTGGTTTATCCGCGTCGGATGAGGGGTGGTTTGGCCGCGTCGGATGAGGGGTGGTTTGGCCGCGTCGGATGAAAGGTGGAAACACGTCGGAGCAAGGGCTAACCCACGTCAGATAGGCGCTCGCCTATGAGCGTTCCCGAGAAGGGTGGTTTAGCCGCGTCGGATGAGGGGTGGTTTGGCCGCGTCGGATGAAAGGTGGAAACACGTCGGATGAGGGGTGGTTTGGCCGCGTCGGATGAAAGGTGGAAACACGTCAGATGAAGGGTGGTTGACTCATTCTCGAAAACCATGGATATGCGTCGGATGAGGGGTGGTTTGGCCGCGTCGGATGAAAGGTGGAAACACGTCGGATGAGGGGTGGTTTATCCGCGTCGGATGAAAGGTGGAAACACGTCGGATGAGGGGTTATTTGCCCCATCCATCAACCATGGCTTACACGCCGTCGGAGCAGAGATGGTTTCCTACCTTCACGGGATCCATCCACGCCCGAACGCCAGATAAGCACGGGTTGGCCAGTCGATTTCTCAAAACCACACTTATCGCGTCGGATGAAGGGTGGTTTATCCGCCCAATTGAACCGTAGAATCGCGTCAGAAGCAGAATCATTCATCCGCCAGCCATCCATAGCCATGGGAAACGCACCAAACCAAAACCACTCAATCCACGCCACATAGGGGGGCATTCTCCGCCAGATGAGCGGTGGTCACGCGTCAGTTAACGGGTGATTCCACGTCAGATAAGCGGTGCAAGCGCGCCACTTGAAGGGTAGAATCATGTCATTTGAGGGGTGGTTATATAAGTAAAAATACCCAGCAAGTCCCTTATATTACAGAGTTTCTTCATACTTTCTCCCCCCCTTAAAGACTCTAAAAGACTTCCTAAAACTATATAAAAAGACCTCGGGTCCCTTTAGGGCTGTGGAAACCACCCCCAAAGGCGCCCGAGCCAAAACCAATCCAAAACTCCCTCGCCACCAATCGCAGCACTATCAATCCCCTCGAAAATCCAACCTTCGACTCAGGCGCTTCTCAAACCGAATCCTAAATCATTTCAAACCCCCTCCAAATACGTCACAACCACTTCCTAGAGCTTGTAACAGACGGGATAAGTAACCCTATTCCCCATCTTCTCCAAAAGCCCCAGAGAGAAGAGCATAAGCAATCCTAATCCCCACAAAAAAAGTAACACCCACACTAAACTTCTTATGTCGAAGCTTAACAGCCCTCTCACCGGATTTGCGATTCTAAACTTTCTCCCATTGACGATGCATAATTCAGTCACATAGCGGTTGAGAATGGTCACGAGGGTAAATTGGTATCTAATTCCAACTTCCATTGTTCAGACAACAATCTCTTTGGACACATACCGCGTTAGCTGAAATGGAAAGCGACTTGTTAGGATGATTGCTGTAGAAAAGATTCCAGTAGGCTTTTGACCTCGTCTTTTTCACTTGGTGATAGCTCGCGAACTTTGATGAACAAGTCGGTGAGTGTATGATCAATGGTTTTACTGCTCTTCTTTTTGACGATGTCGGTTTTTACAAATTTAAAAAAAGATTTCGCATTAATCGGCTTAAAAAGCCTGTACTGTGAGGTGGTGGTTACTCCATCACTGCTTATTTCATTTAAATTATTGTCCGTACACATTAGAAAGACTTTTGTGTTTTCCATGCGCTCGGGATACTCGGTACGCAATTTTTCAATCAAGATCCTACCGTTCATAATAGGCATATGGATATCAACGACCATGTGACTTATTTCCTTATTTTCAGAATAAATCTTGTAGGCTTCTTTTCCGTTGGTGGCTTCTAATAACTCCAAGTTGGCCTCTTCGAGGATCGCGCGGTCTTTTCTAAAGCTACTTCTCACTTCCTCTTGGTCGTCTACGATCAATACTTTCATAGGCATTTCCTCTGTTGGCCAGGCTTATGGTTTTTATGCCGTTTTTTGGTTTTCAATGGGTACTTCAAAAACGAACTTAAAAGGCCGAAATGAGGCGTTGCGTGCCGCGTTCATGAGATGTATTTGGGCCGAACCGTCATTTTGTTCAATGAAGGATTTCACTGCATTCATGCCGACACCTCGACCAGAAATATCGGTGACAGTTAGAGCTGTTGATACCCCAGACTCAAAAATGATGTTGGCCAAGTCGATATCGTTCTCGATTTTTTTCGAAACACCGAGATCTTTGGCCTTAATGCGGAGCATATCCATGTTCAAGCCCCGCCCATCATCGTAGATGGTAAAAATAAGCTTTTTTTCTGTTTCTTCGGTATCCACCACAATGGTACCTTCGACGCATTTTCCGCTTTCTATACGTTCTTTTATAGTTTCTAGTCCGTGGTTCATGGAATTTCTAAAAACATGATTGAATACATTTTGTAGCAGGGGACTTATGGTTTGTGGCACGAGCAAGGAAGGAGAGTTCATAACTACATTGGGTATGGGTTTTGCAAGTTCTTCGGCCACGGCCTCGATGCTCTGAATGGGTGTCTTGAGAACATCTTCTAGCTTTATACTGGTGAGTTGCTTCGTTATTTTATGAAGTTTCTGACCGATATGAAGAGAGGTTTTGGTGCCGTTGATTGCGAGTTCGGCAATCTGATTGAGTTGTTTCACCATTGCTTCATCAATGGCGCGCTTTTCCGCGTTTCCACTGGAAAGCGTGCTGAGTTGGTCTTGGTATATCTTTTCGTATTCCTGAATCGCGACTTCCACTTTCTCAAGTCGATTTAACAACATCTGGGGGTCCCAAGGAGCTTTGGGGTTGTCCCTTAGATTCACCAGGGAGGCCTCAGATTCATCGACGAGATCATTGAAAGTGCTCAAGCCGTGGTTTTGCGCATTGCTCTTAACGGTGTACATGTTCCGAACGATTTCAATGATGATCTCATGTTCTTTGCTGGTGCTTTTTTCCAGGAGTTGTCGGTTTCGTTCGAAAAATGCATGGGATGTCTGCATGAATAATTGAAAATCTTCTAGGGGAACGGCCAATATTTGACCGATGATTTCAAGTTTTCTTGCTTGTTCGTTGGTGGCTTTCTGGAGTGCCCTCAGTTCGGTTACATCATGAAGGGTCACCATTATTTTTTCGCAGTTCAAATTATCGTAGCTGATTAGATTCCAATCAACTTCAAGAACTTTTTTGTTCCCATTGGGCATGGTTTTTTGGAGCTCCCGTGGGAAGAGGTGGGCGCTATGTTCCATGTTGACTTTGAGCTGATCTAGGGAGGCGGCTAAAGCGACCAAAGCTTCGTGTTCGACGTTTGCTTCGAGGTCGGTGTTTTTAAAGAGCAAGTCTTTGACTGAGCGACCAGCAATTGCTTGGTGTTCTAGGATGGCTTCGAGAGAGCGGGAATATTGAGAGTCAACCACCATACCCGGCAATACGGTAAAAAAACCTGCTTTCATATTTTGGCGTAAGCTCTTGATATCGTAATTTTTTTCGTTGAGTTTAGCGGTTTGTTTGTCGAGCCTTTGTTGAAGGACTTGGTTGAGCATTGTGAGTGCATGATGGCTACTTGTAAGATCGGCGTTTTTCTTATGGAGGTTGGCGTACGATGCGGCACGAGTGGTGACCATTTTATTGAACGTCTTTTCTAGGTTTTCGATTTCATCCCCGCTTCCGACTTTAACTTGGACTTCGTTATCACCCGACGAAAAATCATCGGCAGCTTGGCTTAGCGCGCCAAGGCGTTTGGTAATGCGCGTGAACTGACGGTGTGTATTCAAAAAGCCGACAAAAATGGCGATCATGGCAACACCGACTAGGCCTATAATACTTTTTGTCTTTGAGTCCTCAGCTGCCAGTCTTGCAGCTTGTAACTCTCTTTCAATGGGGGCTTTGGATAGACCATAGCGAATGGAACCTACGTCTTTTTTGTCTTCATTGAAAATGTGCGCGACGAATTCAAATACTTCGTCTGATCCCACCGCCCAATTTCTCGTTGGTTGCCCATTTATCTCGGATGCGATGATTTCTTTTGTGATGCCTAAGTTGTTAACCATTGTTTTCTGGGTAATCTTTTCATGTGCTCCTCCAGGGATATGTTCGATGGCTAGGGCATTTAAATTAGCATCGAGAACGACCCCGTAAACAATGTCCTGGTCTTCGAGAACGGTTCGGGTGACTACCTCTTTTATGTCAGCATATGCGTTGTCTTTGATTAAACCTTTGAGCCCCATTGATTGGTTTTCAACGATCACTTTTCCTTTTTCTAAAATGCGATTCCGAATGTTCTTTTCGACTATCGACAAATTTGCATTTGCGGAATCACTCTGTATTTTAAGAGCGATACCAAGCATCAATAACGAGGCTATTGTGAGGCTTCCCATGGTTGTTTGGGTTAGCTTGGCGAGAAGACTTTTCTTTCGCTGAGGTGATGCCATTTTGGCTCCCCGAAGCACAATTTTATTAGGGTTACATCGATAGTAGGCCAAATGGGAAGCGATTTGCAAGCCTAGACCAAGCTTTGATTGCTCAGGTAGGTTTATGCCTACCCGTGTCAGTTGACGAAGTTGCAAAGGCAAAAAGGCTAACTCTCAGGGCATTGGACGCGCAAGAAGAACGCCGCGTTTTTGTGGTTGTTTTGGTTACATGGTTTTGACCTTTTCCGAGCATGGAGACAGGGCTGATTGCCTTGGATGATTGTTACTCAGATTTGGCATTGTCCATGCGCGGAGACCTAGACGAAGTTTTGGGATTTCTTGGGAACCGGTGCAGTGGGTTCCACCAAAGCCAGTCTTGTTTAGGATTTGGCGCAGAAGTTTCTGAGACTGACGTAACCGTGGACGTTGGTCAATCACTGCTAAACTAAAGACTTCATTTCCATCGTCTTAGCCGAAGCCAATTCGGCAGTGAGGGCTAGTGGCTACCATTTTTGTTGTGGAACTTCTCTTTAAGGGTATGGGAAAAGGATGGCTAAATTGTGTCCTTCTCGGATGAGAAGAGGTCAAGATGTTTTGCATTTCTTCGCTTAGAGAGTGGGGCCTAGGGTAGGCTCTCTTTTTATCGAAACCCGTATTTAGTGTTTCTATAAACCCGCATATCTTTGCTAGACTGAATCATGGTCACTGGGGTCTTTTTGGGAGTTGCTCATGGATCAAAAAATTCTTTGCGTTGATGATTCCAGGCATATTCGACAATTAGTGACCAGATTACTTAAGTCGGAGTTTGAAGTCTTTGAAGCTAAAGATGGTGAGGAAGCACTAGGGTTTTTGGAGGGTTTTATCTTTGACGTGATCGTTACCGATCTCAATATGCCAAATATGGATGGTTTGACGTTCTTGTCGAAAATGCGCCAGCTCAGCATTAAGACGCCCACTCTTGTTTTTTCTGGAGAGTCTAATCCGAAGGTGATTCGAGAAAGTTTGAGGCTTGGGGCGGATGACTTTATTGCCAAGCCCTGTGATTTGGAATTGTTAAAGCAAAAAATCATCTTTGTGGCGAAGCAAAAGTGTATTGAGATTCAGGAAGGTCATGGCGAATTAGAAATCAGGGACCCTCCGAACAAGCCGATGTTGTTAGATGAAAATGCCACCGTTATGGCGGAGTCCTCAGGGATTGCTCCTGCCCCAGCCTTGGTTGGTGCACCTAAACAAGTGCTCCCAGAGGAAGGATCGGAAAAGTCACAAAAGAAAAAAACAGCGGTTCAAATTTCGGACCCTTTTGGATTCTTTT
>JAYZAY010000035.1:0-20593 GCA_036339465.1 Myxococcota bacterium
GCCCGCCGCACCCTACCCCCGACCGGGGGGGGGGCTGAAGGGGCGTTTTTTGCTCGGATTGCGGAGTGTTCTAGGTGCTCGTGCGGATTATCCACCATTTCAATGTTTTCGGTATTGCCGACAGAAATGTTTGCGGTGAATTTACTGCCCAGACCAGGTTGACTCCTGACAGCGATTGTACCGCCCAACAGGGTTATTAGCTGTGAGGAAATCGCTAAACCAAGCCCTGTACCACCGAATCTTCGTGTCGTTGAAGCATCGGCTTGTTCAAATCTTTCAAATACGCGCTCGGTTTGTTTTGGAGCCATACCAATGCCGGTATCTTCGATTTCAAAGGATAATAAATCGCTACCGCCTTGGGGATTGGGGACCATGGCTACAGTGATTCGAATTTCACCGGTTTGGGTGAACTTTATGGAATTTCCAGCTAGATTGACGAGTATTTGTTGCACCCTGGTAGGGTCGCTTTTTATTGAAAGTGGTATTGGGCCCTTAAAGTCGATAAGGAATGCGAGACCTTTCTCTTTGGCCCGGTGGCTAATGACAGACTTGACATCTAAAAGGAGCTTAAATGGGGAGCAGGGCACAATTTCAACGGTCATTTTACCTGCTTCTAATTTTGTTATGTCCAAGAGGTCGTTAATGATGGTCAATAGGTGTTGTGCGTTTCTGCGAATCGCATGAATAGAGTGCTGCTGGTCATCATCCTTTAGTGAAGGGTCGGTCAACAGGTCGGCATAACCGAGAATTGAAGTCATTGGTGTTCTGATCTCGTGGCTAATGTTCGCAACAAATTGTGTTTTTGTCCTATCGGCCTCCTCGACTTTGTGTTTGGCCAATTTAAGTTCTTCGTAGATGGAGGTTAGCCTTTCTGTCTTTTCTTGCTGGGCGGCCGCCAGTCGGGTTGATTCAGAAAAAGCCTCCATCAATTGTAGGGAATCATGGCCTACGAAAATATACGATCTAACTTGATTGTCGGTCTCACTAACGGGAGAGACACTGATGGTCATGGGGGGACTGTGACCATTTTTGGCAAGCATGCTTATATTGAGATTTGTGATAGGACCTTCTTTAAGCGCCTCGAGTACGCCGGTCATTCGGAGTAGTTCCTCCTCGCCCAGTAGAGCTTCGATTGGCTTACCGATCAGTTCATCCAGTTGGTAACCGAGGGTTTTCTTAAGAGCATTGTTTACGGTGCGAATACGGCCTTCCGTATCGATGATTGCGACAGAGTCAACCATCCCATCGACAACGAGGTGTGATTTGAGCCGTGAGTTGAGAAGCTCTTCTTGGGTTCGGAGTAGCTTGTCCTCCGTTTCTTTTAGCAGGAGTTGGTTCCGGAGGTGACTGGTGATATCTACGTCGTCCATGGATTCGGTCAGACAAAAATTTGCTCCATGGTCTAGTAAGACTTTGTGTTGGGCGGGTGTTAGCTCGGATGTAAGGACCGCAAATTTGGTGGTGAAACTTCCCAATTTGCTACGAAACCACTGGGATATGTTTGTGAGCTGCTTTGTGGGGTTATTGTCGATGAGTAGTACGAGATCGGGTTGGAATAACTCCGCGAGATTGAGGTGGTTGTCCGAAAATAGGCAGCTTTGAATATTGTAACCCGCATGAAGAAGTGGCCAAATACGACTCCGTTCATTTATTTTATGGTGTATTACAAAAATGCGTTTCAGTTTTTCCGACATTCTTATCCACTCTTATGAGCATCTGTTTTTTCTCTTGTATATATTAGCGAATTTTTTGTTCGGCACCAAGTTTTTCTGCCTGGGCGACGAGGTGATGTAAGGTAGGACATATTTCCACTCTCTATTGGGATGTGCTTGCTAAGGCATTTGGGGGCATGGCATTCTTAGAAAAGGTGGTGGAAAATGAATGTGATTTTAGTCGTCGACGATAGCCAGCCAATCCTTGATCTTGTATCGACGCTACTCTCGGGTACTTTTAAGGTTGTAACCGCTCAGAACGGAATCGAAGCCTTGGCGTATTTGAGTGATTCCAAAGTTGATTTGGTTTTACTGGACATGAATATGCCCGAGATGGGGGGAGAGGAGACTCTCAAGCGACTGCGAGAACGAGGTAACGAAGTGCCTGTGATCCTTTTGACGGGTGAGACTGAGGGTTCACTGGAAGGGGGGGGGATGGACTTTGGGGTTACGCACCATATTGTTAAACCCTTTGGTCCCGTCAGCCTCTTGAATGCAGTCACTGATTTTTTTCGTGTAGATAACCGAGACGACGATTCGGGTGGCACCATTGGGGCCGATTCAGGTGATGACTGGTGAGACTGAGAGCATTACAGTCTTTAGGTCTGTGGGCACTGAACTGCGTGGGGGAGCGCGTCCTGTGACGGTGGGCCATAAAAATGATTGAAGTGGTTTAGCAACCAATTCTACGAACAAAAGGATTCGCGAACAGGGCAGGTGGTTGATTTACAGCCCGTTGTGTACCTCACTCTTCTACTGTTGAATTCAGTTGCTCGGAGAGACCACCAATGGTTTCGATGTATTCGTTGACCATGTCGAAAACCACATTTTTTGCCGGGCGACGTTCGTTCATTTGGCCCACCACTTGCCCTACGGGGGATCCAAGCAATTCATCTGAACCGGGCTTGTTGGTTTGGCCATATTTATAGATTCGTTGTGATGCCTCAGCTGTGGCCATAAATTGCAATGGCATCGGTAGAGTGCCCGGAGATTGTTCTCCCTCCCACGCATCGGTATAGGTGGTCTTGAGCATTCGAGCCGGTTTTCCTGAAATGCAACGGGAGCGAACCGTTTGTTTTGAATTTGCCAGTAAAAGCTTATTGACCAAAGCTGGCTGATAATCTGTTTCGGAAGTGGTTAACCAAATTGACCCAGTCCACACCCCTTGGGTACCCAAGGCTAAGGCTGCGGCCATGGCTCTACCAGAGCCGATGCCGCCCGCTGCGAGCACTGGCGTCGGTTTGACTGCATCGACCACTTGAGGCCACAGCACCATGGAGGTAATTTCCCCTGTGTGGCCACCTGCTTCGTATCCGGAGGCGATGATGATATCCACGCCCGCTTGTTTTTGTGCGACTGCGTGATCGACCGAACCAACCAACGCACCTACTTGGATTCCTCTTTCATGGGCCAGTTCTATGACATCTGCCGGGGGCGGTCCCAGGGCATTTACAATCAGCCGGATGGGGTATTTCATCGCGACTTCTACATGGGCACGGCCCCCTGATGATGACCAACCAAGGAGGCCTTCAGTTTCTTCGCCTTCGTCGGCCAGTTTTGGAACTTCGTATCGCTTGAGTAAATTATCAATAAAGTTTTTGTGGGTCTCTGGTATCATCTTCTGAAGGTCGACTTTTGCAAAGTCTCCGTCTTCTTTTCCGACGTATTTTTTGGGGATCACAATATCGACGCCATAGGGCTTGCCGCTAACGTGTTTGTCGATCCATGCGAGTTCGATATCCAATTGTGCAGGGCTGAAGGCGAGTGCGCCGAGAACGCCAAAACCTCCCGCATTGGTGACTGCCGCAACGACATCCCGACAGTGGCTAAAGGCAAAAATTGGAAATTCTATTCCGAGTTTTTCGCATATAGGTGTTCTCATTGTCTCCCCTTCGTCATTAAGTTTTGATGCCACGCCCATAGAATTGGCGGAAGGTAGAACGTGTTCTAGTTTGAAATATAAACCACCGGCGATAAAAGGCCAGGAAAACATCAAGAAAATTCCTTTTTCTAAGTACAAGCATTGTGGATTCATTGACTGTCGAGACACTGAATGGATGAAGCCTTTTTTTGGCGTGTATTTTTCCGATCAAACGAGTATTAGAAGCGGAGCCTGGTATGAAGTCTCGTGGAATATTTGGAGTATCATGATGAGTGAGAAGGTAGAGAGTCTGGCGATATCGTTGTCGGAACATGCGCGCGCCATCCTTGATGAACCGGAGGATTACGGTCATCGGCGCAGACTGGCACTGTCTCTCGTGACCCATGGCTATGGTCTTATGGGATTTCGGCTATTTCGAATTCTTGGAGAGCAACTACTTGAGCAGGGCCATACCCTCCACGCGTTGGCCTGTTTGTGTGAAGCCACCAAGGCCAGTGGGGGAGATCAGCCGGGAATTCATAGGTTGGTTCAGGAGTTGTATCAGCGAATGAACAATTTCGAAGCGGCCATGGAAGTGGGGGATTTGTCGCAACCCCTTTCGGGGGCCAAATTGGCCGGGCAGGTTGTTTCACCAGAGAAATGGGACGGGTTTACCTCCGAGCAAATGGTGGAAATGGGATTTCGAATTGCGGTGGTGCCGCCGCAATTCGCTTGCCGGGGTCTTCCGATTCCAATTCCCATGCTTGCAGAGTTGAGCCTGGAAAATTTTCTTAGGGTGGTCTCGCGTCTGGAAATCGGTGTGATCGGGGGTGGTGAGAACCTGGTGGTTCAGGGTGAAGCTTCGGATTCCATGTTTCTGATTGTATCGGGCGCGGTGAATGTCTATCGAGGGAGTACTCGGGTAGCTCGCCTAGGACCGGGGTGTGTGGTTGGAGAGATGGCCCTATTAACGGATGAGCCAAGATCAGCGACGATTGGCGTGACCAGCGACATGGAATATTTGGAGTTGGCACGAAAAGATGTTTTGCAAATGGCAGCCACCAGCGAAAGTATGGCCGAAGAGCTTCGACTTTCTTGCCACAACCGGCTGTTGCAAAACGTGGTGCGCACCTCGGCGCTATTCAAAAAACTGGACCTGGCGACGGGTAGTTTACTCATCAAAAAATTCAATTCGCGTTCCCTAGAGCCGGGGGAAAAGTTGGTTGAAATGGGGGTGCCTGGAGAGGGTGTCTGGGTTATTGCCAATGGCAAAGTTTCAATTCGCACCCTTGATATTTGTGGCACCATGAATGAAGTTGCTCAATTGGGTTCGGGTGAGGTGGTGGGAGAAATTTCCGTGCTGAAGGGCGGTCCGACCACAGCAGATGTCATAGCCTTAACGAAGGTTTGGGCACTATTTTTAGAACGCGATACTTTTTTGGCGGTCGTGAAGAAACATGATGCGTTTGAGTCTTATTTAGCTTCACTGTCTGAAGTCAGGCTTGAACAACTTCGATCACAATAAAATACACCCTTTTGTGGGGAGATATCCTAGGGATGGCTGTGGCGGCCATAACCTACGGAAGTGGTTTCGTGGCTGATGGAGGGACATTGATATTCCTAGTCCTTGCCATCGTACTTGGTGGGTTAACCCCGCTTGTTTGCATCGGCCTTAGGCCTAAGCCTTAAGATGACCGATGACCTAAAATCGAAAAATCAGGCCCTACACCTCAAGTCTTAGGCTTTATTTCTCCATGGACGTGGTCGTTTTTGGCCAGCAAGCCTGTTGGGGCACTGATTTTCTGGCCAGGGTCCCCAGGACGCTTCGTAGGAAGGGATTTTCATGGCTCGTCATGGGATTATTTTAGAGGTAGTTCAGGCATCTCCGCCTTAGATATGCTGGCGATTGAAGCGAGAGGCTAGGCTGATGCTCCCTTCAAGAGTTGACGTCGTGGTGTGTTGAAACTTGTTGAAGGGCAGTCTAATGGGATTTATGAGGTTTTCTAGATGAGTGAAGAAAAAAATATTTTTGATGTTATTGTGATTGGTGCAGGGGCGGCGGGTCTTTTTTGCTCTGCGCAAGCTGGTTTTAAGGGGTTGCGGGTTTTGTTGCTTGAGCACAATGCGGAGGTAGGCCGTAAAATTGTGATCTCGGGGGGAGGTCGGTGTAACTTTACGAATTCTGAGACAATCCCAGAAGCGTATCTTTCTCAAAACGAGCATTTTTGTAAGAGTGCATTGGCGCGTTATGGGCCACAGGATTTTTTGTCGCTTATTGGCGCCTATGAAATTAAATTCTTCGAGAAGAAGTTGGGGCAACTTTTCTGCAAGGAGTCTTCGAGAGAAATCGTGGAGATGTTGTTGGGGGAGTGTGACAAAGCTCAGGTTCTCCTTAAGACCGGAGTTAAAGTAGAAAGTGTCCAGAATCACGATTCATATGAGGTACGTACCTCTAAGGGAGTATTTTTTGCCGGGAAATTGGTGGTAGCGACAGGGGGGCTTTCGATTCCTAAAATAGGTGCCACTGATTTTGGGTATTCCTTGGCCCGACAGTTTGGGCTCAAGGTTAGGGAAACCAGCCCTGCGTTGGTGCCGTTGACCCTGGGGGAGAATACGCTCCCAGGATTCAAGGGGTTGGCGGGTATTTCTGTACCTGCGCGGGTGTCCTATGGGGAGATAGATTTTTTGGAAAATGTCTTGGTGACCCATTGGGGGTTAAGTGGTCCGGCGATTCTTCAAATCTCGCTCTATTGGGAGCGAGGGGAGGCAATTGAGATAGATTGGTTGCCCGACAATGATTTGGTTTCTTGTCTTCTCGAAGCAAAAGCAAAGGAATCTCGGACGACGATACCGAGCCAGCTTAAGAGATTTCTTCCCAATCGCTTTGTGGATGTTTGGTGTGCTTTGGAACTCGAGAACCCGGAGCGTTTTGTGGCGAGCATTAAGGACGATGATTTGATCTCGTTTGCCAAGAAACTGAAGGGGTGGCGAGTTGTTCCATCGGGAACTCAGGGTTACAAAAAGGCGGAAGTGACCCGTGGTGGCGTTTCAACCTCCGGGCTTTCGTCAAAAACCATGGAGGCTAAGACTGTTTCAGGCCTTTTCTTTATCGGTGAAGTGGTTGATGTGACGGGGTGGTTGGGAGGCTACAATTTCCAATGGGCATGGGCATCCGCAAATGCTTGTGCGGAGGCCCTGTAGATTGAACTCTTAGGCTTTTCACGGAGTGGTTTTTGACCAATCTTTGGGTGGTGAGGATTTAGTGGTCTTGGAAAGTGATTGGGAGGCATGATGCAGGCAACCTAAGAGTTTTCACACTGTGGAGGAGTTGGCTGGTTTGGGTAGATGCGGTGCGAAACGGGGCGGGCTGCTTCTTTGGTAAAACAAAAGTATCGCTGAAAAATTATTTACGGGTGTTCAAGTTGAGTCGCTCGTGCGTGCTTAGATTCCATAGGAGAAGCCCAGGCCAAAGTTATAGATGAGTCCGGAGATTTCAGTTATATCTTGGTGGTCTCGGGCGCTATCGTAAATCATAGGCATGAAACCAAAGGTTACGTTCATCTTCTTGGTGAGTTGATAGGTTCCCCCGATGGAAAGGTGGTGAGAGTCTAGAATGAACCGGACGATGGAACGACTTTTATCGTTGTACCCTGCAATGAGTCTTAGGTAGCCCGCACCGATGGTGAGGTTGTTGGTGACCTCATAATCAAGGCCAAATCCCGCTTCCCATCCATCGTCAACCATGCCCGTAATATCGAATCCAAGTATGGCGCCTAGGTTCGCAAATTTATTGAAGTAGTAGCCCCATGAAGCGGCAAGCTGTAATTTGGGGATGGGACGGTAGGCGATGCCTGAGGTGAGATACCCAGGAATGTCATTTCTACTTTCATCGCCGTCGGTGAATATCCCATAGCTGTCTTTGTCTAGGCTGATGGTGTTGATGATTTTAGTGCTGCTTTCAGCACGGATAGCAATGTCTAGGTTCTTCGCAGGGCGAACATGGACGCCAACAACAAGACCCACACCGTGGCCTGTTTGTTGGCCTTGAATGACCATACGTCCGTCGGAATTTGGGTCCATACCTTCGAAACCCATTTGTGCGGCTAGGGCAGGAACGTCGCTGGAGTCGGCCAAGAGGGATCCGTCTTTATTTAGAAGTTCGAAATCTGAGCCAATATCAAGTTTTCCCCAACTGTAGGCATATTTGACTCCCAGGGAAAGTCCGAGCCAGCCATCGACTTTGTAGCTGATGCCCGCGGTGCCACCGAGGATGAAATTGAGACCGTTGAGCTTACTTTCACTGAATTCTACATCGGCGACCTCGAGTCCTTTCTTTCCTATTTCGCTCAAGACATAGGACTTGTTTTCCCGAAAGACAGGGTGGTTATCGCCAAATTCAGTAACTCCGCCGTATAAAACGCCGCCGGAGAGGTAGTAGGCCCAGTTCCCACTTCGGTAGGTGCCCATCATGGTTGGGCAAGCGTATGACATTTGGTTATTGGATGCGGAGAACTCTTCCTGTTTAAACTCGCCCAGGATGTATGAGAATTGGTTGGCCAAGCCGAAGTAGCCTCCCTCCTTTCCAAACACCAACCCCGCTGGATTGTAGAAGGAAGCATCGATATCCGTGGTGGCGGCGCGGTTGAGGGTGCGGGTGTACTCTGCGCTGAAAGAGGAGTAGCGGTTAATGCTTCCCGCAAGCGCCGAACTTGCGGTGAACGTTATAATTAGAGCCGTGAAGATGGTTTTCATGACCAGAGGTCCTCTTTTTTGGGGAGGCATAAACAAAGGTAGATGGGGCTCTCTTTCCGATTTGTCGGAATAAAGTCAATCCCTTTTATGGACGAAAAATTTTCTCGAGCGAGGAGCTACCCTCTTAGGTGGAGCTTGACCGGCATACGACTTTGAGGGTTTTGGCAGCAAAGTGTCTTTGACGTTTTTCCACAACTGATTCGAATAGTCCCAGGCATAACTTCCACCCAAGAGGACTCCGATGCCCCAGATAGCCCAGGAGAGAATATAGAGACCCGGACCGAGGTAGAGCATCATCCATTGCGCTTCTAGATAAATACCGATGGCTTCTGCGGCAAAAACGAGGGGGTAGATGATGACGCAAGCACCCACCATTAACCGGATCCCGATGGTTTCTCGGAGGGTGGCTGGGCGCTTTTCACTCATATTTCATCCTTTAAGGGAGTTTCGTAATTTTACAAGACCTTCGATGAATTCGGGTCCAAGGCCACAGCACCCACCCACCAGCTGAACCCCGGATTCATCTATCCAAGTTTTGACCAATTCCATGGCATCTCCCATTTGGATTTCAGCGAAGACCCAATGGGGCATGGTGAAATGTCCGTGATCCGGATAGGCGCCCAGGGGACCGTTCCAACCAAATGCACGAACCAGTCTCAAAGTGGGAAGCATCGCGCTGAAATTTGTGTGCATAATGTTAATTCCCACCAAGTTCTTTCCGGCCAATTCTAAGAATTCTCGAAATACCTCCCGGGTAAAGAGGGTGGGGCCGCTTTCGGATTCGTCGGATCCCCGTAGGTAAATCTTTCCATCGGACGTGATTCGGGTCGAAATACCCAAGAAAATGGGCAAGCCACACCCGGCCGCAGCACGGATGGCGCGGGGGGCGTGGTCTCTATTTTGCATCATTTCCAACCAAAGCATATCGCAGCTAGGGTCTCCCTGAATCATGCTTTCGGCGGCCTCTATATAGGCTTCTTCCTCTTTCATGGCGGGAGGGTAGCAGCTGTCGTTGCCGGCTTCTAAACCTGTTGGTATGGCAGGAGGATGGGTCGAAAGGGAACCGGCGATCCATGGCCCTGCGGGTCTCATGGATTGAAAGCGCTCACCTGCTACATTGGCCAATCGAAGCGCTGCCCAGATAGCCCCTTGTGTGTCTGCGCCGAATTCCGCGGCATTCATGACGTTCCGATTTGTGGCATAGGTGTTGGCAATGATGATGTCTGCCCCGGCTTTTAAATAGGCTTCGTGGACTTCCTGAACAATGTTTGGTGCGGTTAGTTGGGCACAACTGCTCCATCCTTTGTTATCCATTTTCCCACCGCGCCGCTCAATTTCCGTGCCTGTGGCTCCATCGATAATGAGAAGATCTTGACGCTCCAGTCGGTCTTTGAGTTGGGCCCATCGTCGCCAGGCTGATTCTTGATTGTGTTTAACGCGGGTGGTTATTTTTTCTGAAGTAGGGGCTGGCATATTCATGGGGAATGCGGGTCCTTTGGGGCGGTGTCTTGGAGAGACGTAAATGACTTGATAGGGGTGACTGATTTGATGAAAGCCCCCGAAGGATGAAAGACCAGGTTAAGTCGGCGGCTCATGTCACCACTGCTTTTAGGGTGGCGTGGTATCGATACACGTCAAGGGGAGAATGGCTTCCACTCTTCCCAAGGGTTCAATAGGCGTCTTTCAGTGGAAGGACGTGATTTTCCCAGAGCCGATTAAACCTTTCGTGGTTGCGGAGTGGTTTCTGTATCATTGTCTGAAAGTAAGACTCCTGTTGGGTAGAAAGGTCATAGTTCAGGACCATTTCTAGGGCGTATTCGGAAAAATCGCGAATGAGAAGTGCGAAAATTTCTTCAAGGAGGTCTTCCTCAACTTGGTAGAGCTTGGCGTTTTCCAGGATGAGTTGGGCATAGGCTATCAAGGTGAAGAGTTCGCCGGCGGCCAGCATGAAATCCACGTTTTTGGCTTGTTCTTTGGTGGGGGGGGCTTTCAAAAGTATTTCTCGAAAGGTTTCCACCTGTTTTCTGAATTCTAAGACGTTTTCTGTTTCGATATTTTCGTAAGCATTTCGATAATCGGGGAATTTGATGGTGCTAAGTTCACCATTAACCTGGTTGAAGAGGTAGGCATCATGGGTGGGTTGGTCCATTTTGGGTAGGTCGTTGTAGTTCACTGGTCCGAAGAAGTAATTCTGGATAAACTTGATAATGAGTGCCATATTGACATGGACCGTTCCCTCAAGTTTGGGGAGCATACCTATATCTCTAATGGCCATTTCGAAGTACGTATCTTGCTCAAACCCCTTGGCAGCGATGATGTCATGGAGCAACCCCACGACTTTTTCCCCTTGGCTGGTTACTTTCATTTTCATGATGGGATTGAAAAGAAGGTACCTGCGGTCTTCAGGATTGGCGGCCCGCATGTAGTCAGCCGCGCGCATGCCAAATAGCTTCATGGCCGTAAGTCGGGTGTAGGCTTCGGTCAATAGGCGGCGAACATGGGGGAAGTCGGTTACCAATTGACCATATAGATTGCGGTTGGCCGCATGTTTAATGGCTTCATAGAACGCGTGTGTCGCGATTCCGATGGAAGCAAATCCCAGTTCGTATTTTCCGATGTTGACGGTGTTAAGAGCGGTGTTCCAGGCTTCTTTTCCCTGGCTCAATATTTCTTTTTCGGTGATGGGGTAGTCGCATAGTTCATATTCGGACACGTAGGCCTGCCGAACACCCGAGGTGTCGATTTTCTTAATGCACTTATAGTTTTCATGGGAACTCTCGACGGCAAAGAAAACATACTCTCCGGTATCTGCAATTTTACCGAAGGTTGAAACCAAGGCGGCGCAGTTGCCGTTGCCGATGTAGTATTTTTTTCCCGATGCCAGATAGCTACCATCAGGTTGGCGATGGAGTTTCATACTGGTGGAATAAATGTCGGCACCGTGCTCCTTTTCCGAGAGGCCGAAGGCGAATATTCCCCCGTTCTTAAGCATGTTGGCCGCTTTTTTCTTAAGAGCTTCATTATTGCTCATCCAAATAGGACCGAGTCCGAGAATGGTGACTTGCCAGGTATACCAATAACAGAGTCCGTAAAATCCCAGGATTTCGTTAAATTCACTGATGCGCCACATGTCCCAACGGGCGTTTTCATCATCTGCTATTTTGGGGGTGAGAAGGGTTGAGAAGATCTCGTGCTCTTTAACAAAAGCCAGAAAATCATCGTACCAAATCATGGACTGGTCGTCTTTTTTAATTTGCTCCAGTCCTTTATTCTCGAAAAATGCCATGGTTTTAGCAGCAATTTCTCGAGACTTTTCGCAGTTGTGGTTTCGCTGATAATTTTTTGGGTTCAGTAGAAGCATTCCATCTCCCTTAGGTTCAGAGACCGGAATAGAGATTCTGGAGGCAATCCGCAAGAATCTTTTTAATACCTACTGAGATGTGGTTTGTGGAGCGATACTGTGAAGGTTAAGGTCTGTGCCTTAATATGCCAAACCCCGGTTGGGAATTGGGGCCTAGAACCCATGTGCCGTATTGAAGGAACTTAGGGTGTTACCGTTGGATCACCGTGATTGATTCCGTTTTTATTAATGAACACTTGGGTGCTGTATTCTTCAGGGGAAGGTTTTTTGAGGGTTGGGCTGTTTTTTAGCCACCGAAGGAGGTTCCCAGCATATTCCATGAAAGTATCTTCCCGGTTCTTCACATTGCCGAAGGTTCGGTAACCATCTTTGCCGGTCGCAATAGCACTGGTGGTGACCACGATATAGGAATCGTCGTCTTTTACTTGGAACCATTCGAGGGCTCCCTTGGGCTTTGCTTCCAGTTTCGTGATTCGTGTGCCCCGCGGGTTGGTCATGTTGACATGCCATCGAAGTCCCCACGCATATGGATAGGCTTCCAGCGAGCCTTGGGGGTTGACGGTGTAAGACAGTGCATCCTCTAGAACCGTCTTTAGTTCTTTCCCTGTTAGTTCGAGATTTACAAGGGTGTTGGCCAAGGGGAGCAGCTCATAGACGTCATTTACGGTGATATCTCCGGCGGGAATTGCTTTGCGAACACCATCGGCATTCAAGATGGCGACTTGGGCCCGATTGCTCTGATCCCGGAATGCTCTCGCCACAATGTGTGTGATGTCACTGCCGGTTTGATACACTTCTTCATCGGTACAAACGGTGCTGTCTTTGTTTTCGCCGGGCTCTCTCGCGAGGCACAGGGGTTGTGTGGCGCTACCGATAACCAGGCTTTTACGGTTTTCCACTTGTGTTTGATAGAGACCCAGGATTTCTTGGACATGGGGGTCCGGCACCACGATGGAGAGCTCCTTGGTCATTTCAATATACTGGAGGATATTCTCATGGGTGGCGCTGTCAACAGGAACGAGTTCATCGGATGTTTCGTCGAGTTTTGAAAAGGTGTCGCCGAGTAATAGGTGGGGTGTACCCATGCATGATTTAACGCGCCCAGATGCATCGAAAGTAACATCCAATTCACCTAAGACATTGGAATATTGCCACGCTTGGACAATACAGACTTTATTGCCAGCGGCGTCCTGTTTTTGGGTGGGGTAGCGACCTTCAGGGTGTAGGCCAACTTCTTGGAATTTGTAACCGAGCAACGAATGGGAGTCGCCCCCGACGATGACATCTACGCCATGAAGTTTTTCTGCGAGGAGCAGATCATTAGCGTATTGGTAATGGGTCATTAGGATGATTTTATTGATTCCCTGGGCCTCAAGTTCATCAATGTATTTTTGGGCGGTGGCCACTTCGTCTAAGAAGCGCGTGGTATCTGAGGGATTGGATGAGGTGACGGTTTTGGTGACAATATCGATGCCAATAATGCCTACTTTGTGTTTTACGTCCTCATTAATTCCGTCTTCATTGATTCCGTCCTCTTCGATTCCGAGCTCTTTGATGATGTAGGGCTTGATATAGTCATTGACACCGGATGGTGCCAGCGGCGTGCCTACTTCGGGGACCACGTTGGCGGCAAGGGCTGGGGTATGGCAGGCGCCGGCGTTGAGGTGGTCTAGGAAATTTTGAAGGGCTGCCTCACCGAGGTCGAATTCATGATTACCGAGGGCGAATGCGTCAAAGCATATTTCATTCATGAGCTTGGCGTCCGCCTCGCCTTCAAGGAGGGCGTAGAAGGGGGTTCCCGTAATCGCATCGCCGGCATGGAGTTTTAGAGTGTGGGGGTGGTCGGCGCTGAGTTCGCGGAATTTAGTGGTTAGACGCGGAAAGCCACCCATTTCGACTTTTGTGTCTTCACCCAAGAGTTTGAGATTGGCTCCCATATTGGGGGCCAAGTGCGAGTGATGGTCGTTGATATGTAGAATTTTGAGATTCAACTCACCTTGACTGTCTAGGGGCTCTTCAGAATAGGCGCAAAAAGTTGTCGCCAGGAGGACAGTGACGCAAACGATGCCACGAAAAAGACGCATATCAACGGTTCCTTTGGGTAAGTCTGAAGTCTTGCAGCTACCTAAGAAGTTGATTGTTTGCAATGCTTTATTTCGCTTTTCAGGGAATAATTGTTCGCTGAATGGGTGGGTTTGGGCTTGATGATTCAAACTAAAGTCCGAGTTGGCAGGCCAAAGGAGCAGGAATGAAGAAATGGGTGACACTGATGGCGGGATTCCGGCCATTTTTGGGTCGATAGGGGAAGATGGTCCGGCTTCGACTGCAGTATTTGGGTAGGCGCACATAGCCCACTTGGGACAAGCAGCTCGACCAACTGCTCAGGAGGGGTTTTCCATGTTTGGGCACGGGGGCTTCTTGCGCGGGCCGAAGCAGTTGCCCCGAGCGCTCATGGCAGTAGCGGAATCCGGCGTGGTAGGTGTTCCAAGCGGTTTGTAGAAGGTCGTCATCGAGCAGTGCATTTTCCTCGGTGAAAATCAGAACCATGCCGGCATCGTGATATTCTCGGAAGACGCTTTTAATCGCCTCATCGGTTCGACTTTGGATTTCATGGAAGCCGTTGCCCACGATCATGACCGCATTCTGATAGGAGCTCGATATTTGGGTTAGGGCATTGAGCACCGCGGCCGGTTGACCGATGTCAGCATCTCGAACGAAGACCATTGAATTTGGTAGATTGCCTTTGTCTCGCTCGTCCATGGCTGCGTCGATGGCAGTATCTTCTAGATCAGCACCGATATAGTTGAGCCTTGATGGTTTTTTCTCGGTTTTTTCGCGCTCGAAGCGTTGCCGGGTGGCCTCGCCCCGTCCCAATGCGTGTTCGATGAACACGTCATACCTAAAGCCGGTATCCTTGGTGAATTGGTCGAGCGCGTCGTTGGCTTGCTCAAATGAGCGGCGATTGGCGGTTTGACTGGCCGCAATGTTGCCTTCCCGTGCGACGTGCACCGAGCCTTTTCCCTCAACGAGGATGCTGGGAAGAACTTGGAGGTATGGGAAGTAAGCTTCAATGATTCCGTGGGGGCTAGGACCTCTCGTGAGCATGCGTTTGCCGAGGGGGCTCAAAGTGTTGGGCTTATGGTAACCCGGTTCAATGACCCCGGCTTTAACCAAACATTGTTGTACCCCACGTTGTAACATCTCAGGCAGATGATGGAGGAGCTCCGGCTGCAGGGCCTCGGCGCTTAATATCTTTGCACCTAAGCCGGAGCTGTGGATACCGAGGGCTAGGGGGAGATAAAGATACCCCATTTCAATCTCGGAGGGATCGGCTACCCACCCGTGGTTTTTTTCCTGTTCGAAAGATGGAAGTTCTTTGAGCAATGAGAGAAGTGTTTCCTGTTCTGTGTTCCTTAGGCTTTCACCACTTAATGCACTTCGCCACAGTTGAGAAGTACGGGTATGGATGGTTTTGGGGAGTGACTGAATTGTGGAGAATACATTTTGTGCGGTGGGATGTGCTGACAGCCGGTAGTGTCCGCCTTGGTCTTCGAGATAACCACGACTCACGAGGAAACGGAGGTCAATTTCTAACTCTTCGGGTATGGGTCTAAACCGGCGGTTATTGATGGATAATTCTAGTGTTTGAAGTGGGGCCCCATCTGTCTGAAGCAGCTGTTGGGTAAGGCCTAATTCATAGAAATAACCGAGGATATGTCTGAGTAACCACAGGTCCGAAGGCGCGGTTATTGCCGCCGTATTGATAACGCTGCGGACAACTTGGGCGGCTAGGTCAAATAGCCGAATGTCGTTTGGCGAAAGTTCGTTGCCCTTCGCAGCATGAACTTTTGCTGTAAAATACGATAAGTCATGAAGGGATTGGCGGCCGCGGCAAAATAGTTGAGGCACGCTGTCTCTGAGCTGGCGATAGGCGCCAACGGGTAAGTAGGCGTATCCGGTACTGGATAAGGTTGCTTTCGAAGTGAGGATGGGGATGAGGTGTTTTTCCTGGGTTTTGGCTTGGGTTGAAATAGACGTTTTGAGGAACTCTTCAAGTGCCGTCATGGTAAAAGGATAGCACAAATATTGAGGGGTCGAAGTAGTCATCGCAACTATCTTCGGCCTTTTTGTGGGGTTGTTTTGGCAGGGCATTTTGGGGCATTTTGGGGCTCATGAACTATTCTCATCTACGGCTTGTTTGGGATTTGAGTCACTGCCCAAGACAAGAGTAGCAAGCTTGTTTTAAGCTCTCCTGCTTTATCCTGTCTCTCCAAAACTGAGGGCCGTGTGTGGGGGGGCGTCAATTTGAGTGAACTGTCGTTTCTTGATCGGATTGGCGCCTTTTTGGGGCTGGGCGAATGGCTCTTTGAGGACAGGATCCCAAAGGTCTCGGACGGGCAATGGACTGGGCCTGTCGCGCGGGTGGGGGCCGGTGCTGCCTATAGCCTGTGTCGTTTCGGGGGTGGCAGGACCGGATGGCGGAAAAACAATCCATTCTAAATGATTACGATTGCGTATATGCAGTGTCTTGGCGCGTTGTAGCCCTCATTCCAATTGTGGGATGGGGTAGACCTTCGTTTAGAGCGGCGTTTTCTATGTATCGCGGTCAGGTTTTTTTCGGAGCGTCTTGGTGGCACCCCGTGCTTTTTTCGCGTGAACGCGCCGTTTTTTGGAACCGAAAGTGGGTTTTGTTTCAATGCGTCTTTTGGGCATTTTAAGGGCATCTACGACGATTTCACGCAGCCTTTCTTGGGCAATGGTTTTGTTTCGATGCTGGTTTCTGCTTTCCTCTACATTGATTTGGAGGACGCCCTCTTCGGTGAGTCGGTAACCGATCTTTTTGATGGCCCGTCGTTTTTGAGGTGGTGTTAATGCCTGGGTGTTTTTAAGGGACCAGTGAAGGGTGATTCGTGAACTCGTTTTATTGGCATGTTGGCCCCCCGGACCGGAGGAACGGCTTGCCGTGTAAATAAGTTCATAGGAGGGGATGGCAATGCCCTCTTTGATGAATAAGTCATCGCTCATATACGTGACATTTTAGCATTTGAATGGAAAAACTACGACCCCTGCCCTTGCGTTAGCATTTGAAGTTCATAGAATGGGCGCCAGGAGTATACAAATGATGAGAACTGGAAATCCGACCCTGAACGACAACATTTTTAGTGATGCCATGGCTAGGGGCGGGGCCCAAAGCGACCGCATGACCCTTTCGGGGACCATCAATAAAACAGGCTTACTGCTCTTGATGACTGTGATTTCGGCGGGGTACTCGTGGTCGATTTCTTTTGTGCCAGGAAATTTTGGGGAGGCTGCTACCTTTCAGCCATCTGTTTTGGGTATTGGCGGGAGTATTGCTGGATTTGTTTTTGCTCTGGTCACCATTTTCAAGAAAACGGCGGCTCCCATCACGGCGCCGCTCTATGCTATTTGTGAGGGCCTTTTTCTCGGAGTGGTTTCGGCGGGTTTTGAGACAAAGTTTCCGGGCATCGTTTTTCAGGCGATTCTCGGAACTTTTGGCACGCTTTTTGCTCTTTTAGGGGCTTATCGCTCCGGCCTGATTAAAGCCACAGAAAATTTCAGACTTGGGGTTGTGGCAGCGACTGGGGGTATTTTCTTTGTCTATCTCATTAGTTTTGTCCTTGGTTTCTTTGGGATGTCGGTGCCAGGGATCCACGGGTCGGGGCTACTGGGTATTGGCTTCAGCGTCGTGGTGGTTGGGGTGGCTGCGTTGAATTTGGTCTTGGATTTCGATTTTATCGAGAATGGCGCGGAGGCTGGGGCACCTAAGTATATGGAGTGGTATGGCGCCTTCGGGCTTTTGGTGACTCTGGTTTGGCTTTACCTCGAGATCTTGCGCCTACTCTCTAAGCTGAGTAGCCGTGATTGATTTTTTTTCAGGGAAAAGCTTTCCACGGAGAAAGATTGCAAGTCTTGGGATAAGTGTTTAAAGGCGTTTCCTCCCATGGAGTCAGGAGTGCCTTTGTTATGGACAACAACCAAATTCTCAAGAAACTTTCTATCGCTTTAAGTTTACGGCGTGAGGATGTGCGCGAAATTTTTCACATTGGGGGCAAAGAGTTCTCCAATAGCCAGACGGGTAATTTATTGGTCAGTGCAGGCCACAAGAATTTTAGTGCCGTAAGCGACGAGGACCTCTCCCGCTTTCTCGATGGGTTAATCACCTACTCACGTGGCCCCAAAGATCACCCGCAGATGGTGCCCCTTGCCATTGTCAACACGGTGTATGACTTGGGGGAACGTGGCAATGTGGAGGCCCTTCAAAGCATGATGGAATTGGTGGATGATGTTCTGGGCCAGGTGGAAGAGCAGATCTCGGATGGGGCAGAAGAGGGTGAAGCTATCCCTGAAATCGCCGATGGTGCCGAATAACCGACTGCTCTCAATTCGCTGAAAGCGGTGAGAGAAGCTGTTTTTTGGGCCACTGGTTTCCCAATCTCTGTTGGTTTGGGTCTATTGGCCTGGGCGTGCGTCTTGGATCAAATAATTTTGATCGTCGTAGGTGACTTCCACGGTAAGTCCGTGATGGAATGCGTGTTTGAGGCATTCCCGGACATCCTCGGGGTGTTCTGGCATGCGATAACCGCCGGGTCGGTTGACAAAGGATATAATCTTATCTTCGCTGATGGAATCGATTACGGATTTAAAGCTAACAAACATAAGCGGTCTCTACCACCGAGTTTTGGTGCGGGAAAGGGAGGTTGGTTTTTTGGCTCTACATTTCTTTCGGTTTCCTTGCTCCAATGATGAAATCGCTCAATGGGGTTTTGTGGCAAACTCAACTTATAGCTAAGGCCTCCCCATTGTGGTGAGCTAGCTTATGCCGCTAAGTGATTGAATCGCTCTCTAAGCCTACCCGCCGGGCATATGACGCCCTTGTCCCTTGCCGATTATATGAATGAACTCGACGTCCTAAAGGGCGGCACGGGCAGAATGGGGCGGTTTGGGCCAGGGCGCTGCTTTCGTGTTTCGTGTCGCGGACAAGAGAAAGTCAATGATTGCAACGATTCCAAAGTCTTGATTTTAACTTACGCCAATCTATCCCACCGCGCTCTCCATTTTTAGTTCCAGAGGGTTCCGGCGGGCGATAACCGTAATATTGTTCTCGATAGAATTATCAAGGGCAACGAAACGCACCAGTTCCCCTGGAAAAAGGTCAGGAGACTTTCCTTAAACTTTACCACCCCGCTGACCTCGGAGATTAAGGACGGCACGACTCCCGTGAGGATAACATTTAAAGAGAAAATTCTCTTCAAATAGCTTGAGGCTTTCGGTGCGTGCTCTGTTCCCAAAACGAAAAACCTTGCATACGGGCACTCCTAAAACCCCACGGTGTTGGTTTCATCGGGGGCTTTTTGGCTGTTGAGTAGCCGTGTTGAGGCCGGTTTGCCCAATGGTGTTTCTACAATGCGAAGTTCTTCCGAGGCTCCGGATGCGTTAAGTAGAGGGGGGAAACCAATGGCACTTTCCCTGTGCTTCGGTTCAGTAACGGGGAGCCCGGCCCGGAGAGAGAACTTAAACGGTGCCAATGGGGTTATCACTATCTTCCGGGTCACCCTTGTTTATTAGGCGGCTTGGGGTATGAGGCCCTATGCGTATACTCATTTTTACTTTTCTCTTTTTGGGGTGTGCCACTTCGGCTTTTGCCAATGTCGAAGTCACCCTCGAACCATCTTTTCGCGGCACCCTCGAAACTTTGGCCGGAAAATCTGTGGAGGCGATGGAGAGAGAGATCGAAGCGGAGCTAGAGGCGGGTTTTCGCTTGGTAGAACCTTCTCTCTACTTAACGCAAATAACTGACGCCCACTCATTTTCGAACAAAGGGATTGGGGCTGATTACGGTACACTTTTTGATGGGTTTATCATTGGAGCCAGCGCAAATCTATCTTTGAATCTAGGAAACCAGGGCTTAGAGAAAGTGCGAGATGGGTCGAGCCTGCCAAGCGACGGTTTCGCTCCCGGTCTCTCCGTGATGCTCGGTCTAAATTTGGGATTTATGGGATTGGACCAAACGCTTTTTTACGTCAATGGTTTCAATTATTCCACGGTGGTAAAATCAAGCTCATATCCCGATGGTGCCTTGAGGGTGACATTGAAAAATATTGGGGCCCATTTGCAAATGAAGTTTTTTCAGCCAGGCAACACGAGCTTGGACCTCCTCTTTAGGTGGGGTGGGTTCGATGTTACGACGGGATTTGAATATTCCTATTTGGGGATGACACTCGACAAAGAGCTAAGAATGCCGATCCCTGTGGATTCGCCCCCAGGACTCGAAAGTCTCGAACTCAATTTCCTGGGTAACGGAACCATGGAAATTCGGTCGACGGCTATGATTGTGCCCGTCGAGTTTTCAACCAACCTTCGACTTTTGTACGTGCTTACGGTTTTTGGTGGGGTAGGATTTGATTTTCAGTTAGGTGGCGCAGACATGGACGTGGCCTTGAGTGGAGACTTGGTGGGTATAAACCCTCAGGATGGCAGTGAGATCAATGCGGGGCGGGTCACCGTTGAAGGGGATGAAATGGGTAAACCGAGTGTGGGTAAGGTTCGTTTCTTTGGTGGGGTACAAGCGAATGTCTGGTTGATGAAAGTTTTTGCCCAGGCCAATCTTCTACCGAACAAATCCGTTGGTTTGACCCTTGGGGTACGGGTTGCCTGGTAAGGCAGTTATGGGGTTAGGGGGGGATTTTCTTCGATGATGGCTGCGGCGCTTTGAAGGGCCGAGAACGGATTCTCTGCGTCGTCGGTAATTTTTTCGATGGCTTGAATAAAACCATATAGGTCCCCCCCCACATGGTCGAGAATGATTTGAAAGTTGGCGGGATTTGTATTGTAGGTCTTAAATTTCGCCACGCGTGCATTGTTACAGGTGCCAGGGTGAATATGGGG
>JAYZAY010000036.1:0-8962 GCA_036339465.1 Myxococcota bacterium
TTCTCTAAAACTCCCCCCCCCCACACCTATCAAGCGCAAGAAAACCAATGAAACGAAAACCCCATCCCCTGAAACATTGAGTGAAGAAATCGTCGCCGGAAAGATTGAACGCATGCTCGGTCCAGAAATCGAGATGTCACTTCCTGACGAATCCATGTCATTGCAATCCGCCTTAGAAGACATGCTGGAAATAAAAGAAAAATCTTAGTTACCTTTCTTGTCGATGATTCCAAAAGCCCATATAGGCTTCCCTCCATGACATTCGCACTGCTTCTACTCAACTGTACCTTTGCCGGACTCATGGTCAGTATTCGACCCCAGGAAATGCAAGCACGAACTTGGCTAAATCCCTACCTCATTACCCTCATCGTAGTTCAAGCCATCTGTCTAACCCCACTCATCGCGGCCATTTGCCGTTTTTCTCCAGACTGGTCACTGATGTACCTCGTCAATCGTTATGAACTCCCGAATCTCGAAAACTGGATGGGGGTAATCTCTTTCGGTTTTCTCTTACTTCAACACTTGATGTTTTTCACCGGTTACACCGTAGCCAGAATAGGAATTCATAAAGGCCAGCCCGCCATTACCCACTTCCCGACTATCTTCGGTCTATTAGGAACAACAATCCTCGCTATCTTCTTCGGACAACGATTATTCCTGCTGGGTTCATATGAAGAGTTCACCTCGGGAGCGGCCCAATCAATTTGGAAAAGTCACCTCGGATGGCTCCCGGTGCTAAGCATTGCGGGCATGGTTATTGGGTCCTTAATCACACTTAGATATAACACTCGAGACGCAGACCAGCCCGAGTAGGTTGGATCTTTTTCTTCATACCAGACCCTTTTCCCTTTAATATCGAAAAGTACTAGAAATAAAGAAATAGAGAGCGGCCTCACTTACGAAAACTGGACGGGTAATCTCTTCGTCATTCAGTGCTTTATTGAGACTGCTTACAACAGGGACGGTATCCTTGCCGGAACCAAAACGGTAAACGAGGCCAATCCGCGTAAGCGAGTGTTCACCAAAGTAACCCAGCGCCCCAGACAAACCATATCGAGAGATATGGGGTAATTGGAGGTCTGTAGACTCTTCATTCACCGGTGATGAACTGGGAAAATCCGTGAAGAGACCAACCCCAACACTAAAGCTTCTAACAAGTAAATATTCAAAGCCGAAGTTGAAATTTGCCACAGCGTTTCGCTTCACCTCACTGAGCCAACCTACCAGCTTTTTATTGCCAAATAGAGAATATGAAATGGGCCCATTTAAAGTGATATCCAGACTTAGGGTCAAGGTTTTGGGCACAATATAACTCGCCCCAAGACGACAGGCCCAAGTTAGCCTGGGTGTAAATTCCAAGTTCTCACTGGTCGTGCGCTCGAAGGCGACGGTTGAATTTCCATCTTCATCCGGGCCAATGAATTCTCCTCGAAGCAATCGTAACTCGGTATTGGAATTGACACGAGAGGAAGGGCTAAAAAAGGTCATTCCCAAACGAAACCCCCTTGGATGCTTGTATTTTACCCCGAAAACCCCAAGTATATTTCCAACCGAAGCAGATAAGCTTCGAAATGCCAATCTGAATGGTTCGTTTTCGGTTTTCCCATTCGTCTTCGCCGAATCAATGGTCGAGGATAGTTCCTCATTTTCCTCCAAGACTCTCAACACATAGAAAAATGACGCCCCAAAACTCCACCGCTCGTTGAGCCGATACGAATAACCTGCGCCTGTCCAAAACTCCCGGTCAATAACTGTTCTGTGATAGTAAGGAGTTTCCGATTCAGGTGTATGAGGGGCAGAGGTTTGTATCGCGTCAGTGGAATAGGTCTGAAATGCAGGAACCAAAATAGCAATGCCAATGGACTGGTCCACCCGGTTCCCCACACCGCGAACCAGGGGATAAACAAATCCAGCCGCCGCAGGAACAATCACCAACTTACGAACAAAGTCCGTATCAAATGATTTTATCTTCTTAAAAGGAAGCTGAAAACCAGGGGTGGTATCATATTGAGTATTCTCGATACCATATAAACTCGTGGAAACCTGTAGACTGCTATAATTCGAATCTACCAATCCCGCTGGATTAAAGAATAGCCCCGAAGGCTCATTGGCAATACTTGTGAAGGCGCCTCCAAGCACAATGGCTCGACCTCCAAAAAGAATCCCTTGATAATGGGTATCGTCAGCCCAAACAGACGGAGAAATAAAGAGGGAGCCGCAGAGAAAACCCAACCACAAGGGCTTATGAACTGAATAAGAAAAGAAAAACCGCTTCATCAGTGCTAAACAATACATGATTTCGTTTCGCTAACCCCACTTTCTTACGCCGCCTGCTCCTCAGGTACGGCATCCAGATCCACTGAAACCACCTTGCTCATACCTGGTTCTTCCATGGTGATACCATAGAGACGGTCGGTGAAAGACAT
Organism: Myxococcota bacterium; assembly: GCA_036339465.1. GTDB lineage: Bacteria > Myxococcota > XYA12-FULL-58-9 > XYA12-FULL-58-9 > JABJBS01 > JAYZAY01. The sequence continues at coordinate 2,427 of JAYZAY010000036.1, forward strand.
TGTCTGCTTGTTGTGCGTAATAACAATAAATTGAGAAATTTTGGAAATTTCCTTAAGCATCTCGTTAAATCGTCCCACATTCGCGTCATCTAGAGGCGCATCAACCTCATCCATGACACAAAATGGCGTCGGTTTAATCAAGAAAATCGCGAAAACAAGGGCCGCTGCAGTCAGTGCTTTTTCACCCCCGGACAATAGCCCGACATTCTGTAACTTCTTGCCTGGGGGTTGCGCGATAATGTCAACGCCACACTCAAGCAAATCATCGGAGTCGCAGAGTTCCAACCGGGCCTCCCCTCCCCGAAACAATCGAGGATAAACCTTTTGAAACATTTCATTGACTGCTTCAAAGGATTCCTTAAAGCGCTTACGACTGGTTCGATTGATCTGGTTAATAGCCTGCCGAAGGCTCACCACCGCATTGTCCAAGTCATCTCGCTGGCCGGTCAGAAAATCGTATCTCGTTTTGACCTCGTCGTATTCCTCAATGGCAGTAAGATTGATAGACCCCATATTTTTAATGGTTTTCTCGATAGCCGTAATGCGATCTAGCTCTTCTTCGGTTGGCATCGGTAGCTTTTTGAATACTTCAATGACGTCGGTCAGAAAAAGGCCATGGCGTTCTTTAATTTGAGCCACAAGCTTTTCTTGATGGAGCTCCAGTCGCTGAATTTCCATGCGCAGCTGCGTAAGCCGCTCGGACTTGTCTTTGGAAGCACGCCGTAAGCCACGAAGGTTTTCTTCTATCTCGGAAATTGCACTGCGCTTGCCATCATAGTGAACACGAAGAGCATCCACTTCTTCCTTTAGAACAGAGGCCCGCTCCACCATCCCCTCTAATTTCTCCAATCCCTCAACGATATCAGCATCAAGCTTCGAGATTTTCTCCTCACCCCATGTGGCAGTGTGGATGCTTTTTTCTCGGATAGCTTCCTGTTCTTCTCGGTTCTGGCGAATTCGTACCAAAGCCGACTCCAAAGAATATTGTCGCTCCTCACGAGAAGCGACATTGATCTTCAGAGTGGTTAGTTGGCTATTGTACTCTTCCAGCTCTTCTACATGAGCTTCTCGCCTATCGGAAAACTCTTGAATCGCACTCTCGGCCTCTTCCTTCTCAGTACTCACCCCTGTAACAACAGCTCCAGACTCCTCGGTGCGAGACGTGTTTTCAGCAAGTTCTTGCTCCAATCGCGCAACGTCGTAGCGTAGGATTTCCTCTCTATCGGAAAGCCGAACCTTCTCGGCACTCGTCCGTTCCAAATCCTTACGCACATTCAAAACACCAAATTCAGCCTCTCGCTTTTCTTCTTCAATTTTCTCATAGGATTTGGATAAGTGCTCTAATTCAGTTTGCGTTTGCAAAAGAGCTTCATCTGCAACCTGAAGTTGAACTGAAATTTCTCCTAAGCGTTCTTTTAATTCTCGAATTTCTCGATGCTTTGAAAGTAAACCAGATCCACCACTTCCCCCAGACCAAATCCCGCCTGAGCCCTTTACCAATTCGCCATTCAAGGTAACCCAATGAATACCATACTCGAAGCAATCGGGAGCCCTGGCATAGAGCGTCTCTAGGGATTCCAACGATTCAACCAGCCAAACATGCCCCAAAAGAGCACTTCTTAAATCCTCATGCTCCGGAGCAACTTCAACAAAATCGACGGCTGGCCCAAGTATTCCCTCACCGCTCCATCCCCGCTGAGTGGTCTTAGTACCTGTTTGCGGAAAGAGAAATCCACCCCGACCATTCCCACGTTCCCGTAATGCCTCAATCGCCGTCAAGGCCGTATCCCATGAATCAACCACCACGGCCTGGAGAAAATCACCCAAAGCCGCTTCAATGGCCAGCTCATATTTTTCTGAAACACGAATAAGGTCGGAAATCTCCCCCTTCAATCCCGAAGCAAGAAACGCCGGAGGTTCCCGAAGTAAATCCCGCATGGAATCAGAATACCCCTCAAAGGAATTCACGATTTCCTCAAGGGAGCGCAATCGAGCCTGCGCACTTCGCTGAGTATCCACAAGCTCGTCTTGTAGGCACTTCTTGGTTTTTAGTTCACCTGAAACGCGCTCATTGTCCCGTCGATTGCGAGCTATTTTCGATTCGAGTTCCTCAACTAACTTTTCTAAATAAGTAAACTTGGCTCGACTGGCATCATCTAGCCCCTGAACCTTCACTTTTTCCTGCAGAACAAGTTCCAATTCAGCCCTACAGGACTCAGCCCCCCGGGTTAATTCTAACAATTCTCGTTCAAGAGAAGTTAGCATCGCTTTGTGCTGGGCTTCCCGATGAACATATTCTAGGAGCTGACGGCGTTTAGAATCTATCTTCGTATCCAAACTCTGAATGACGTCCTGAATACTCTCTACTTGAGCACTCAATAATTCCAACCGCTCTTCGTTGACACCATGGCTGGAAGATAGGGTCGCCAACTCACCGGTAAGCTTTGTCTCTTCCTCAGTGGCTGCTTGTAATCGACCTTCGGTGTCCTTCTGAGTTTGCACCGCCTCACTTATGCGTGCCCGCGCCGTTTCCACCTGTTCTCGCCAGTGAGAAACGCGTTGCCGGGTGGTCGCAACCTCGGTATCAGCTTGAGCTGCTTGCTCTTGTTTCACTCGAATCGACTCTTCAAGTCCCACCAAACCCAACTTTAGGGATTCAACTTCAGCTTCTTTGATTCCCAGAATTCTTTCAAAATCACCACAGTCCAAGTCCAATGCACGACTATCGCTTACATGTTGTTGAATCTTGCCATCCAACGCCAATGAATCGTAGGTTGCGCGTCGCAAATCCAAATCTCGTTGCTCATTTCGAAGCGATTTATAACGCTCCGCTTTCTTCGCTTGTCTCTGTAGGCTGGCCAGTCGTTTTTCGAGTTCAGCGATGATATCGTTAACCCTAAGAAGATTTTGCTCCGTTGACTTCATCCGTCGCTCGGCGGTCTTCTTTCGCGCTTTAAACTTGGTAATCCCGGCAACCTCTTCAATCAAGCTGCGCCTATCCTCAGGCCGAGAATTCACAATAAACCCAATTCTACCCTGTTCGATAATTGAATAGGCCCGGGTCCCAACCCCAGTTCCTAGGAACAAATCCGTAATATCCCGTAAACGACAGGGACTTTTGTTAATAAAATAATCACTCTGACCGTCTCGGTGTAGGCGGCGTCCAATGGAGATTTCGCTATAGGCCGCATACTCTGGAGCAGCAGTACCATCGTTCTCAAAAGTCAGGGTGACTTCAGCCATCCCCAAAGGCCCCCGAGACTCCGAACCCGCAAAAATAACATCTTGCATGGCTTTGCCACGGAGATGTTTTGCACTCATCTCCCCCATCACCCAGCGTAAGGCATCGATAATATTTGACTTTCCACACCCATTCGGACCAACAATCCCCGTAACACCACGGCCAAACCCTAACTTGACCCGGTCTGCAAAGGACTTGAATCCTGCTATTTCTATACTTTTTATTCTCATGAGCGTTTAAGGGATGCACTCCATTGCCATACGTTACACTATCCTAGCCTATAGGGGTAACAGAGCTTAGAGATCTGCAGCAAGCGCGAATCTACAAGATCGGTCAAATAATGTCCCATATTGGATCGCGGAAGTCCCCGAGATTAACAAGGGGCAAATCAACAAATCTTCTCTAATTTCCCGTAATGAGGAGCAATAACCCCCGAAAAAACCCACAAGGCTCGACCCTAGAAAGACCAAATCGTTGAGCTATGGTAAAAGAGGCGGGCCGAAAGACGTATTCTTGGCAACCGCATTATAACTGTCGGTCGCCCTCCGAAACACGCCGGGGCGATAGGCATACTGAGCTGACGGTTCCGATTCAGAAACTTCTTCGATGGGACGTGCTGGTTGTGTGACCTCCTTCGGGAGATTTATAAGCTCACGCCCCTCTAATTGAACCGGCGCAACGTCGGGCCTCGCTTCTGCCGACTTCAAACTATCAAGGCGTCCCCCAATGGCGGTTCGCGCATCTAAAGCCTCTTGAGTGCGCGCTAGGGTAACCGGACCCAGTCCGCCAGACAGGTCGTTTCGCGCCTCAAAATTGCGTTCCTCAACCGAAGGCCGGTCGTTGAGAGGGGAAGGATAAGCACCATGAGGCATCAATTTTGGCCGCCCCTCACTCTCATCCTGGATGGATTTTGTCGTCTCGGTAATCACCATTCCCGGAGTTGGAACTTCATGAAGGGTGGACTTACTCAGGGCAGTAATTTCACGGGACGCTGGTAAAAGCCTTGGTTGGAGCATGGATTCCGCGCGGGCATCCTGGGGATTGGCCTTAACACGAACCGGATTTAAGGGCTGAATATCCACCCGAGTCTCCAACACAAAAAAGACCAACACAAAAAGCCGAGTCTACCAAACCCGCAACTGGAGCCACGCTCCCCCAAGCCCATCTATTGTAGGCAGGCTTATGAGACTTGCCTAGTTTAAAAGAGCACTATTTTCAGAAGTATTGTGGCCAAAAACCAGACATGTTAGCTGACCTAGGTGCGTATAATTTCGGGAAGTCATAGGGGGCACTGCATCAAAGTGCCCCGCGGAGATAAGGTCCGCCCCACAACCGACAGGGTTCGAGAAGCCATATTCTCAATTCTCAGCCCCTATTTGGACCAAGCAAGAGTCCTCGACGCATTTGCAGGAAGCGGGGCCCTTGGCTTAGAAGCCATTTCTCGAGGCGCCCAGAAAGCCACATTCGTTGAAATCGACAGAAAAGTGCTCAAAATTCTTCGGGAAAACGTCAAAACGTTCGCCCCTAAAAAAGTAAGGTTGGTGAACTCCAAAGCCACCCAAAGCTTTAAGCTCTTATCCGACGAAGAGGAAAAATTCGATATTATCTTTCTCGACCCCCCCTACGGTCTCAAGCTACTACCCGCCCACCTAGAACTGATCGGTCAAAAAAATATCTTGGCCGATGATGGCATTGTCGTTTGTGAGCATCCAAAACAGCAAAACCTCTCCGACCATTACGGGCCACTTAACCAAATCGACAACCGACAATATGGTGACATAAATATTGTGTTCTTCACACACTCCCACTAGAGAAAAGCTATGGCAACAGCAATTTACCCCGGTTCATTTGACCCCATTACCTATGGCCATATCAACTTGATCGAGAGAGGACTTAAAATCTTCGACAATCTCGTTATTGGCGTCGCATGTAATGTGAGAAAGGCTCCTCTTTTCACCGCAGAAGAACGGATTGACATGATCCGCAAAAGCCTCCCCAATGCCAAGAATATCGAAATAGATACCTTTGAAGGGCTCTTGATCGATTATGCTAAAAAGCGGAATTCGAGAATTATTCTTCGAGGCTTGCGCGCCCTAAGTGATTTCGAATTCGAGTTTCAATTGGCTCACATGAACGCTCGCTTGGGCGCAAACACCCCAGATGGTATTGAGACCATATTCATGATGACTGGTGAGGAACATTTTTATGTATCCAGCAGCTTGGTTCGCGAAATTTCAAGTTTTGGCGGTGACATAAGTGGCCTCGTCCCGCCGATCGTCGAAGACCAGCTACAGAAAAAATTTCTACAAGGCCCAAACTAGGCCGACTGTCTGTCCTAGTTGATTGTATTGCTTCAAAGATAAAATATGCCCCCAGATCAAAGGGAACCATTGGCCAGATATGCAAATAACGAAAACTCCCGACCAAGAACCCAAAATTAAAAACGCAGTGGTCGCAAATTGCCTCTTTCTTATTTTGGTCTCAGTCTCCATCACCGGCTGCAAAGAGAAGGGCCTCGTTGAAGGCTACCCTCAAGAATTTACAGGAATAGGTGTTGAGCTTCGAATGGACAACGGAGAACCCGTCGTCCAAAGGGTCCACAGTAACAGCCCCGCTGCTGGAGCGGGTATTCTCCCTGGCGATAAAATCGTTGCGATCAATGAAGAGATTACCAAGGGCCTCTCATTTGGAGATGTCATCACCCGCATCAGAGGAAAAAAAGGGAGTCAATTAAGTCTCAAACTGAAAAGGAATAACCGTACCATTTGGCTCCTAATCCCAAGGGGCATCCTGCACCTCAAGGGGGGCGACTACATTCCCGACGATCGAAACAACGATTAGCTCAAGAAATTAGAAAATATCACCAATCATCCAATAGGGTCGCTTCGAACCATTAGCGTTAATGCACCGCGCCACTATGCATTAACTGGAGTGGCGCAATTCCCATTTTCTTCAGCGAATGCTCCCAGGCAACATCGGACGCTACCGAAAAAAGAAGGTCTTCTTCGGGGTAGGTAACCAACCATGAGCCCGATGTTACTTCCTCCACCAATTGGTCAGGTCCCCAACCGGCATATCCTAAAAACACATTCATATCCAAAGGCGGCTCCTCCACCAACATCGTCAATGACTCCAATGAATAACTAAGACAAATACCGTCAAACACTTCCTCTGTCTCAGGCCCCATCTGCCCTGATTTATGTAAAATAAAGGCTCGGTCAGTTTGAACCGGGCCTCCTTGATAAAGGGACTGAGACCTATCACTTCGACAATACATTTCTTGGGATTTGCAAAA
>JAYZAY010000037.1:0-15719 GCA_036339465.1 Myxococcota bacterium
TGCTTATTTAGTTTTTTCTACTAACCACGCTGCTTATTTAGTTTTTTCTACTAACCACGCTGCTTATTTAGTTTTTTTAGTTTTTTTTCTACTAACCACGCTGCTTATTTAGTTTTTCTTACTAACCACGCTGCTTATTTAGTTTTTAACCACGCTGCTTATTTAGTTTTTTACTAACCACGCTGCTTATTTAGTTTTTTTTAGTTTTTCATTCCCAAACCGCGAAGTCATCTGGTTTGTTATCACGGTGTGTTTCCCCAATGCCCGGCTCAGAAAAGAGGTGGTGGCTAGAGGGGCCAAACCGGGAATCTCCTTTACACATTAAACCGGAGACATCTTTTACACCTCAAAGCTGATAACCCCCCATGACGCCACCAAGTGGATGACCGAACCGGGGCACTTCAGCATCCCGGGTGGAGGGTAGGGCCTATTTGGGCTTTGTCTCTGCGGCCGAGCCCATGGGCCTAAGGGAGAAAACAACTGGAACATGGCTTGTTTCATTTATGACTTGAATACAGGTATTGGATATCTAGATGGAGAATCAAAACCATCCTCGATATCGAAGACAACCATAAACAAGGCTCAAAAGTGCAAGGAAGGTCCCCGGTTTAAAACGTAAAGTTGGTTTTGGGTTGCACCGAGAAAGCGGAACGACCGAAGCCCATAACCTGACCCCCGAGAGTCAAAATCATCCAAAATCAAGGTCTTGGCGGATTACTGCGGGTATGGTATCCCCCTTTTCAAGTCTTCCGAAACCGACGATTCGCAGCCCGTAACTGCTTGAAGGTACTTGGATAGCGGGACCTTCCGGTTCACGATGGTGTTGAGCGATGTGATTTCCCCGACGATGACAGACCGAAGATGGTCTCTTTTAACGCAATGGTTGGAACCTCCCCATGACAAAACCCAATGGATTCGAATCCCTCAAGCTTCGCAGCGAACTCCTCGAAAATCTGCCCTCACTCGGCTACGAACATATGACGACGATCCAAGCCGAGTCCCTTCCCGTGATTCTCAAGGGGCAGGATGTTTTGGCGCGGGCCAAAACCGGGAGTGGCAAAACCGCGGCCTTTGCCTTGGGCGCGCTCAATAAAATCAATCCCACTCTCCCCAAGGTTCAGTCTCTGATTCTCTGCCCCACCCGTGAGCTGGCCAATCAAGTCACCGAGGAAACCCGGCGCCTCGCGAAACGAATTCCCAACGTGAGGGTGCTGAGTCTCTGCGGTGGTCATCCCATGGGGCCTCAAATTGGGTCGTTAAAGCGGGGGGCGCATATTGTGGTGGGAACTCCAGGCCGTTTGTTGAAACATCTTGAAAAAGAAACCCTGGTTCTTGGCGGGGTGAGCACCCTGATTCTCGACGAAGCTGACCGAATGCTCGATATGGGGTTTACCGAAGAGATTGAAAGTATCCTTGAGTATGTTCCGCGCAAGCGCCAAACACTTCTTTTCTCCGCCACCTATCACGATGCCATTGCCGACATGAGCGACGAGCTCCAAGAGGCGGCGGTGGAAATCGATGTTAGCGACCTCGAAACCCCAGCGGAGATTGAACAATATTGGAGTGAGGCTGAGCATGAAGACCGTCTTGATAATCTGCATCAAGCCATCGAGCATTGGGGCGGAACCCTCAACATTGTTTTCTGCAATACGAAATTGGAATGCACAGAAATCGCCAAATATTTGGTGGAGGAAAATATTGTAGCCCTCGCCATTCACGGTGACCTCGAACAATTTGAGCGCACCACTGCTCTCATCCAATTTTCCAATGAAAGTGCCACTGTTTTGGTGGCGACGGATGTGGCCGCCCGGGGCTTGGATATCGGAAAAGTTGATGTGGTGTTTAACTATGAGTTGCCCAAGCAGCCGGAAGTCTATGTGCACCGAATCGGCCGGACAGGTCGAGCCGGTCGTAAGGGTCGGGCGGTGAGTTTGGTGACCTCGCGGGAGATGCGACGACTCAAGGAAATTGAGAAGCAATTTCCCGATCACGACATCGAAGAGTTTAGTGCCGAGAGTATGTCGGGTCGAGCCAACGCATTGATTCCGCCCATGGTCACCATCGAAATTAATGGAGGCCGACGAAACAAACTCAGACCCGGCGACTTTTTGGGCACACTTACTTCCACCCAAGCTATTCCCGGCAGTGCCGTGGGTAAAATCGATGTTTTGGAGAGTAAGACTTTTGTGGCCATCAAAAAGGAAAATCAATCCCAGGCAGTTCGGATTTTGAATCAGGAAATGATTAAAGGCAACGCTTATCGAGCCCGGAGTTTGAGCAAAGGCGCCAAGTGGGAAAATAAGAGCCGTGGAAATCACCGGAATCGGAACCGGCCCAACCACCGGCCCCAAAGCAGCAATGGGGCTCAGCCCACCCCAAGACCCCAAAGCAGCAATCGGGTTCAGGGCAAAAACCCATGGGGGGCCTGGAAAACCAACGACCGCTGACCGCAACTCGATACCCGTCACTCGATTACTCGATTACTCAATTACTCAATTACTCAATACCCGGTTTTGTCGGGGCTCTTTGTGACGGGGGAATCCGCGGCTTTAATGTGGCTGCTACTTTAACGTAAAATCGATATTGTTCTGGTAAGGGCTAAAGATTTCACGTTATAGTTTCGGCAGTCATGGGGTATGGCCTGTGGGGGCAGACAGGTAGACAGCTTTTTTTTGGGGGGCGGGTGTTTCGAGAACTTGCATTGCGGATAGGTGGCCTGGCCCTAATTGGGGGGCTTCTACTTGCGATCCCAAGCCTTGGGTATGGGGCAGGTTCATCGGATTCTATTGAACAACACCTCCAAGAGATTTGGGGTTTAGCCGAAGAGGAATTCGTTGAGGTAACGGTGGTTTCAGCCACCAAGACTGCGCAATCGCTTCAGCAAGCTCCAGCGGTTATGACGGTGATTACGCAGAAAGAACTCAAGCGATGGGGGTATTCAACCCTAGCGGAGGTTCTCGAGCACACGGTAGGCTTTTATGTGGTGGATGACCATATCACACCGAATGTGGCTGTTCGTGGGATTGCTGATGGTTTGCGGGGAGAGAGCAGTATCATTAAGGTGATGGTGGATGGACACCCCATCGCTTATCGCCCGACCTCAGGTAATTGGTTAGGGGCAGAACTCATTCCGCTGGGGATGATTCGCCAAATTGAGATCATCCGGGGCCCGGCCTCAGCGCTTTATGGCGCGGATGCTTTTATGGGTGTTATCAATATCATTACCCGCAAGACATTTGACGAAGCCGCCATTGCAATCAGTGGCAACAAGGTCGAACGAGCCTCCAATTATGGGTTTGATGTCGATGGAAGTTGGGGCAAGCGCTTTGGCGATCTGCACGTGGTTTCTAGTGTGCGGTATCACCAAGAAGATCGCTCAGGAATGGTTTTGCCGATCACTTCACCTGCACCGTCCATTCCTGCGTATTCTGAAACCTATGGTGATCAAGGTGAGCTTACATGGAGGAAGGAGGCTTCTGGGCTTACGCAAAACTCGCTGGTTGGATTGGCCCAACTGAGGTATCAGGTGGGCCCTGAAAGTTATATCTCCGGGGGTGGCTATTATTCGATGCAAAAACGGGGAGGCGAATTTGCTGAATGGACTCAGCTCAGCCATAGCAGTGACGAAAATGGCACTTCCCACGGAACCCAAATTTCGCGCATGCATGGTGCGGTTTTTCTAGATGCCCTCTTCAATCCAGCGCAACATTTATCATTCACGGTAAGTGGCACCGGGTTTTATGGCGGTGACCAAGGAGACGGAAAGGTTGAAGTCGCAAATCCCAATTACCATATTACCCAGGTTTCGAAATTTGAGGGTGGAGATTTGCAGCTTGGATTTCGGTGGAGTCCAGGGACTTCTGTAACAGTGGTGGGCGAAACCGGATTAAGCTACGACCGCGAGCATCTACCCGAAACCAATCTGGTGCTGAAACGTGCGGGGGAAATTTTCGAAAAAGACGATAAAATAATGTTGGTGGCCAGTAGCGTAAGGTCTCTATGGAATCCGGGGGCTTTACTTCAAGCCACTTGGGAGGCCATTGCCCAGCGACTGACATTGACGGCAGGAATGCGCTACGATTATCATAATATCTACGGAAATCAGTTGAGTGGGCGTGTGGGCTTGGTTGGCTCTCCTGAAAAGTGGCTCATATTGAAACTTCTATATGGGAGCGCTTTTAAGGCACCCTCACCGCAGCTTCTCTACGGGGTGCCCATACGGGCTGGGGATGTACTTGGGAATCCGGATTTGCGACCGCAGTTTGTTCAAACTATTGAGGGGCAGATATTTTACAAACCCACCACTTTCTTTTCGCTAACGTCGAATTTGGCTTACAACTATCTTAAGGATAAAGCAGAATTTTCGCTTCAGGGGCTTAACCGTGTGGCCCGAAATGTTGCTGCAACAGCCACCTTGGTTTTTGAAGAAACGATTGAGGCGCATTATAAGAATTGGTTTGGGGGATATCTCAAGTATGAGCAGGTGTGGGCTAAGCGGGATCTTGGGCTTAAGGGCTATCAGGCGAGTGTGCTTGGGCGTGAAAATGCGGTTTATCCAAAATTGCAAGTTCGCGCAGGTGTATGGACTCAGATGCCACCTCTTTACTTGCGGTTGTGTGTTCAAGGGCGGTATGTGGGCAAGCGAAGGGCCAGTGATATGAATATCTTAGAGCGGGGAGATCAAGGCCCTTACGATATTGATCCCTATTCGGTTGTGGATGTGATGATCTCCTCATTTGGATTGTCACTTGGAGATTCCAAAGATCTGGATCTTCAGCTGGTGGCTAAAAACCTACTTAATACCCAAGCGATTTATCCAGGAGTTGCGGGCATTGATTATCCCCATCTTCCGAGAACCTTTGTGGCAAAATTAGATTTACGTTTTTAGAGCGGTCAATGATTTTGGATTTTAAGACTGAATGCGCTTCGGGCGCAGTAGAAAGGAAATCAAGATGAAAAAACTAAAGTTATGGACTGTCTCTATCTTCGCTTTTGGATTGGTGTTCAATCACGTGGCGTGTTCGGAGCAAGATGATTCCGGTGATACCACCACAGCCACAGATACTTCTTCTGCCGAGGAGAAGCAGGTCAACCTTCTTATGGTTGCCCCTCTTACCGGCACAGCAGCATCGACGGGAGAAGCGATGCGCAATGGTTCTAAGTTGCGGTGGTCTGAAAATAATTTCATGATAGGTGACTACAAAATCAATCTTGTCGAGGTTGATTCAGAATCTGATGCCTTAGGTATTGATTCGGCGTCGCCTGATATCGGTGCGAAGTACCGAGCGGCGGTCGAAGAGCATCAACCGGTTGCGGGATTTTTAAATTGGCACAGCGGCATTGCTCTCGAGTTAATGGATATCGACGCTGAGTATAATTTGCCCCACCTTTTTGGCTTGGGGGCATCGGGTTTGGTCAATGACAAGTATCATTCAGACCCCAAATATAAAGTATGGGGGGGCAAAGGTTGGCCACAGCCAGCCGCGTATATCCTAAGCTATTTCGATGCCCTTCAATGTTCACTGAGCGAAAGCTGTACGGAATTAACCCGCGAGGGGGGTGTTTGGAATCCATCGACTCAATACGTGATGGTCGCTACTGAAAGCGGTGCATGGGGTGAATCGTTTGAGACCGGAGCGATTGGGGTTTTAGAAGCGCAAGATGGTTATTGGAAAAAGAATGGTTGGACTGTGGCCCTTAAAATGAAGGTCGATGCAGATATGGATGCTAGCACCTTAACGGCCAAGGTCAAAGAAGCAGAGACTGCCAACGTCTCTTTGGTGGTCATGAGCAGCACTGCAGACAATGCCAATCAGTTTCTCAATTTACTGCGTGCGAAATTGCCGAATGTGGTGATTATTACGGAGGGGCTTGGGTGGGGTGGGAATCCTGGAACCACGGCGGCTCGGGTGTTAGATGGCGGCTGGGGTCCGTATAATCCAGACCCAGCTGTGGCTCAAAAATTATCGGATTTTAAGAGTAACTATGAGCTTGAATATGGGACCAAGCCACCTGTGGCGTCGGCGGGCTTTAGTTACGACTATACCTCATTTACCATTGCCGTTTTAGAGCGGGCCTTGGCCAAACATGGAGAGCTTACGCGGGCTTCTATCCTTGATATCTCGACCACTGAAGTTCAAAGCGGTCTGTTGACTTTGAAAGATGGGGTGGTGATGCCAGAATATCAATATACTTCTGAGAGTGTTCCTGATCCGGAGTATTCTCTCTCGAAATATTATTTTCCAGTTTTGCAATACCAACTAAATGATGCCGGTGAGATCGAGGCGAAAACGATTTATCCCAAGAGCATGGCCGACGCGTCTTATCAGACCCCCGGAAACTAAACCATGGCGACGGCAATTCACCAGGGTTTGAGGCTTTATTACCAACATTTAGCCATAAGCACGACCTTGGCTCTCTTTTTGAGTATGGGTTGTATTGAGGTACCTCAAAAAGATGAAACCGGTGCTATCCGCATAGGGGCACTGCTTCCGTTTACCGGGGAGCAGGCCGCTTCGGGGTTTAATTTAGAGCGGCCGCTGCTGATGGCGGTGGATGTCATCAACGAGGCGGGTGGTATTGCAGGTAAGGAGGTGGTGTTAATCGCCGAAGATTCAAATGCGATGTTTAAGGAAGTTGAAAATTGGGACCTCAATAAGGAAATTGTCACGGCCTGGATTGAGAAAGAGGATTTGCAGGCGGTGATTGGTCCAATGATTCCCGAGCTAAGTAAGCGCCTCGGTAGTGCGTTTCGAAAAGCAGAGGTGATTCATCTTTCGGGAACTGTGAATGCCCACTCAAATTTGGAGGCTACTTTAACCTGCTCATTTAATTTTCTTCCTTCATTTAAGCAGCTCGGTCAAGCGCTTGCGGCGCGCATGGTGGAGGACGGAATCACAACCGCAGGGCTGATTTATTTAACCGACGATTATGGGGAAAAACTCGCCGACCAAATCTCTTCAGAATTCACATCGAGAGACGGAAAAATAACCGATATCAGCGCCACCCAATTGGGTAAGTTAAGTTATGTTCCAGATATTACCAATGCCCTGGCAAATTCTCCAGAAGGTTTGGTTTTGGTTTCCTATCCCAAAACAGGTTCGGATATTGTCATTGATTCGATGATGTCAACAATGAAGAGGCCGCAGTGGTATTTTTCGCCTTCGCTGCGGGTTTCTGATTTTATTGTGAATGTGCCCCCAGGTCAGCTTGAGGGGGCGGTAGGGGTGGCACCGGGCTTGGGTGATAGGGCGCAGGTATTTCGTGAACTTTACGAATCTTTGTGGTCGGGCTCTCCGCTCCTTGATGGCTATTACTATTATGATTCCATCTTAGCCCTTAGTTTGGCAATGGCGGCGGCGGCGCGTGAAAATAATGGCACACCCACTTGGAAGGCAATTTGCGAAAATATGCAGGCAGTGTCTGCGGTTGGTCTCAAGGTTGATTGGAGAAATATGGCAGAGGGTTTTAAGGCCATAGCGAACGGTGAAGATGTGGATTACGATGGCTTAGCTGGGCCTCTTAGTTTGGACGACCAAGGTGATTTGGTCGATGGTTGGTTAGAGCTTTGGCGCATTCATGACAATAAGATAATCACCGACAGTCGCCATGAACTCACCCAGTAAGGATGAACAATCCATAGTCGACTTACGCCTGCACTAAGGTGTGATTCGGATTCAATTTCTTTACTTTACACCGGATTTCTAATTATGGTAATCGAAAAAATCAGGGTTCGGTTTGGAATTGGGAATTCCATTTCGTCTCCTGAGAGGTCGCGTCGATAGGCCGACTTACTTCGCATCAGCTATCAAGGGGACTCTTGTCGGTGACAAAGAAAAACAGGTTGCAGAAATTGGGCGCAAGCGCGGTGTTGAGTAACTTGGGTTACCTGCTTGCGCTTGAACATCGCGGCTACGTTTTGGCTGGCCTGTTGACGTGTGAACGAGTCCCACAATCGGCAACAGAAGCCCACAGGGTTATTTGGCAGGCTTATTTGGCAGGCTGCGGTGGTTTTTGCGTAAGAAGAGCTGAATTTACAATTTAGGATTCGGTGTCGCACCGGTGGTGCAACCTCCTTGCCTCAATTTTTTTGGGCTTAGGAGACCGAATCTGGCACTTTAGGAGTTTGCTATGAACGAGGTGCCCAGTCGCGCCAATGTGGTTGTCATCGGTGCTGGTATTGTAGGTAATTGTTTGGTGGGTCATTTAGCCCGACTCGGGTGGAGGGATATGGTACTCATCGATAAGGGTCCATTGCCAAATCCCGGTGGGTCAACTGGGCATGCTTCAAACTTTATTTTTCCTACCGATCACAACAAAGAGATGGCCGTTCTAACACTTGAAAGTCAGCGGCAATATGAAGAGATGGGTGTCAATACCACCTGCGGCGGAATCGAAGTGGCCCGCACCGAAGCTCGAATGGAAGAACTCAGGCGCCGAATGACCTCGGCCAAGGCTTGGGGCATCGAAGCAAAGCTTCTCTCACCAAGAGAGGTTAAAGAAGAGGTCCCGTTTATCAACGAGGATATTATTCTGGGCGGCTTTTATACCCCCAGTGTCTCGGTGGTGGATTCGCTGCGCGCCGGAACCATCATGCGAGAGCAAGCTCAAGAAAAAGAAGTGCTTGAGGTTTTTGCCAACACCGAAGTTCTCGATTTAGAAGTCGAGCCAAGTCCCTTTAAGCGGCCTCGTATCAAAGCTGTGGTCACAGACCGGGGCCGTATCGAAGCCGATGTCGTGGTGATCGCCTGTGGGGTCTGGAGTCCTCGAATTGCGACAATGGCGGGCGCAACCATTCCGCTCACCCCAGCTGTTCATCAGATGGCGGATGTGGGTCCCATTGAAATTCTCCAAAAGACAGGCAACGAAATCGCCTATCCCATCGTTCGGGATATGGACACCTTCATGTATGAACGCCAAAGTGCGGGTTCTATGGAAGTTGGCTCTTATGCGCACCGCCCCATTTTTCATCGCCCAGACGAGATCCCCTCCAATGCTGAGTCGGCCCTCAGTCCAACGGAATTGCCGCTGACCCAGCAAGATTTTGATCCACAGCTCGAGGATGCTTTGGATCTTATGGGTGATATTTTGGAGACCGCAGAAATACGATATGCCATCAACGGACTTTTATCCCTAACTCCCGATGCCATGCCCGTGCTCGGAGAAACAGTGGAAATCGCCAACCTATGGTCGGCCGCAGCGGTGTGGATCAAAGAGGGGCCAGCCATTGCCCAAATGGTCGCGGAGTGGATGACCTATGGTTACCCACATGTCTGCGATCCCCATGGCTCGGATATCGCCCGCCTCTATCCCCATGAGCGAACCGAGCACCATATTCGCGCCCGTTGCGGCGAGCATTTCAACAAGACCTACGGCATCGTGCACCCACGTGAGCAGTGGGCCACAGAGCGTGGCATGAACCGCTCTCCTTTTTATCCTCGCCAAGAAGCCCTCAAAGCGGAATTTTACGATGCCCGAGGATGGGAACGTCCCCAATGGTATGGGGTGAATAAAGACTTGGTGGTTTGTTACGAGCTCGAGACCCGCCCCCACGAATGGGACAATCGCTGGTGGTCTTCTATCATTAGTGCCGAACATTTGCATATGCGAGACAAGGTGGGGATGGTGGATCTCTCCGCCTTTCAAATTTTCGACGTTCAGGGCCCCGGGGTGGTCGATTACATCGAAAAAATGACGGTCAATAAATGCGACCGTCCAGTGGGAAGTTCGATTTACACCCCAGTTCTTACGGAGGGAGGAGGGTTTCGCTCCGATCTCACAGTGCTACGCCTGGGGGATTTTCATTATCGCATTGTGACTGGCGCCTTTGACGGTGGACGAGATGAATATTGGTTTCGAAAAAATCTTCCGGAAGATGGTTCCGTTCAATTCAGCAATATGACCTCTGCAATTTGCACCCTTGGAGTTTGGGGGCCCAATGCCCAGGCGATGGTTTCGAAACTCACCGATGTGGATCTCTCCCAGCAGCACTTCCGCTACGGCAAAGTCAAAGACGTGTTGATAGCGGGGATCCCAACCACCATGTTTCGGGTTTCATATGTGGGCGAAAGCGGTTGGGAAATCTATACCAGTATGCAACACGGCCTCCAGCGATGGGACGCCCTCTGGGAAGCGGGGCAACAATTCGATGTGCGTCCCGTGGGAATGGGTGTTTATGGCACCACAGGCCGCATGGAGAAGGGCTATTTGCTCATGGGCGCCGAGCTCGAATCTGAATACACCCCCGTTGAAGCCGGGCTTGCTCGTAAGGGCGTTAAAAAAGCTGATTTTATTGGAAAAGAGGCCTATCTCAAAGCGCGCGATGAACAACCCGTGGCAAAAATATGCGCCCTTACCATGGATGATCACACCGACGGTACAGGCGTCAAACGATTTCCTTGCGGCGGCAATGAACCTATTTTAACCCTCGACGGAGATCGCATTGTGGATGGGAAGGGAAGGGTTTCAAGGGTGACGTCTGCAGGGATTGGCCCTTCTCTAGGAAAGTTCATTCTCTTTTCTTATTTACCTCCGAAATACGCAGTTGCGGGAACGAAACTCAAAGTCATGTACATGAACGCGCTCTTTTCAGTGACGGTGGCAGGATCCACAACACTTTTTGACCCCGAAAATCAAAGGATGAAAAGCTGATGCGCATCTTAATTTGCATCAAAAGAGTACCGGCACCCGGCGCAAAGATCCCCCTAAGTGATGATGGCCAAGAGATCGACACGACGTATCTCGGATTTACCACCAGTCCCCATGAGGAATGCGCGGTCGAAGAAGCGGTTCGAATCGTTGAAAAAGTGGGTGGGGAAACCACCGTCTTGACCTTGGGGCCACCAGCGGCAGAAGAGCAACTTCGCTATGCTGTGTCTGTTCGGGCCAACAAGGCTGCCCATGTGGTGACAGACACCACCGATTGGGGGCCCGAGCGTACGGCGTCGGCTCTTACGCAAGCAATTCGCTCTATGGAAGCCAAGGAGGGTCCCTTTGATATGGTCTTTTTTGGCAATGAGTCGGCGGATTCGGCCGGATATCAGGTGGGTATTCGGGTGGCCACGGCTATGGGTCGCCCCATTGTTAATGGAATCAAGGAAATCGAAGTGGGTGAGGGTAGCGTTACGGCCCGGCGACAAGTAGATGGCGGCTTTGAAGAGTATGAATTGAACCTACCTTTGATGCTCGGGATTAAAGAAGGGATCAATCTTCCGCGTTATCCAACCATGAAAGGGCGGCTCGCATCCCGAAAATTGGCGGTGACTCCCTTTGAGACCACCGCGAAATGTGGCGGGTTGTCTAAAATCGAGTTATTTCAGCCGAAAGAACAAACCAGCAATACGGTGGTGCTTGGGCATGGCCCCGAAGCGGCTGCGAAAGTTGTGGATGTTTTGGTTGATTTAGGAGTGATGTAATGTCGGTTGTGCTGGTTATGGTGGAACACGATCGGGGTGCTTTGGTCCCAGGAGCGCTTGAAGCGTTGACCTTTGGCAGACACCTGGCTTGTGATCTCGGTTTGTCTCTCCACGGTGTCACCATCGGCTCAAGCGCCGATGCTCTCGCAAAACAACTTGGCCACTATGGCGCTGAAGTCATCCACCAAGCCCACCACGAAATCTTGTGTGACTACGGTCCCCAGGCCTGGGGAGAAACCGTGGCTCAGCTTGCGAGGTCTATCGAAGCAGCGGTGATTATCACCACCGGCACCGACTCAGGAAACGAAGTCATCGCCAACGCAGCAGCTAGGATGGATTTACCCATGGTCGCCAATTGTACCAAATTACTTCCTAGACAAGGTCTGTGGGAGTTGGTTCGGTTGCGATGGGGGGGATCGCTTTTAGAACGTGCTTCTTTGGATGCGCCGGTTAAAATTCTCACTTTGGCACCAAACCGCTTTGAAGCGACCCTAGAGCCGGGAGCGGGAAAAACAGAGAGCTTCGTTCCCACCTTGGATCCTTGCTTGGCTCAAACCGTGGTTCGACGCCGGGTGGTAGAATCCAAAGGCATCAGCTTGGCCAGCGCTCCAGTGGTTGTCAGTGGTGGGCGAGGGGTGAAGTCGGCAGCAGGCTTTGCACCCCTTGAAGAGTTGGCCGATCTCTTAGGAGGTGCTGTCGGGTGCTCTCGGGTGGCAACCAACAATGGCTGGCGTCCCCACTCAGATCAAGTGGGTCAAACCGGTACTCGCATCGCCCCTCAGATTTATATTGCATGCGGTATTTCAGGCGCCATTCAGCATTGGGTGGGTGCGATGGGTGCAAAGCACATCTTGGCCATCAACACCGATCCAGAGGCCAATATGGTTCACAAAGCCGACTATGCAATTATTGGCGATCTTCATGAAATCATCCCTGCTATTGTGGATGCTGTTCGCACTGCCCAAAACTGAATTGCGGCTTCTTCGATTTGGAACGTGTTAACGATTAATCATGCTTCTCTGTCGGGAGGAGGATGGCACTGGTTCCGGTAGCAGCGGGAGTGGCTTGATAATACCATGAGACCCACATTGGGACTCGTTTCAGGAAAAGACGCAGGTCTCATCACACCACACGAGGGATTCACTCGGTCGGGTAGAACGCGGTCCAAAAATACCACTTTTTGTATCCCAAATTAGGATCCATTAGGAGGGCAATAATCATCCTGATTATTTTAGTCTTTAGTTTTAGCTATCCTCTTAGATAGAAAAAGGAAGTTCTTTGAGATTTCGTAAAATGTGAGGCGTGAGTGGTTCTTTTCGGCCCTTAAGATTAATCGGCGCCAGGGTTTCGATTATCGCAAAATCGCCAATCAAGTTGTAAGTCGAATCAGTGATCAATACGGTATTGGTGGGTGCCCGCTGCTCAAAGCGCTGAGCGATATTTACTTCGTCACCAATCACCGTGTAGTCGCGACGAGAATGCTCACTGCCGAGGTCTCCCAAGAGAACCTCACCAGAGTTAATACCTATTCGAACCTGAATATCGTAACCCGTTTTTTCATTAAACGCGGGGAGCTTATTGATAAGGTCGAGTGCAAACCGTGCGGCTCGATAGGCCCCATTTTCGCCACGACCGAATAGGGCCATCACACAATCACCAATGAATTTGTCGATTAGACCGTCCTGTCGACGAATCTCTGAAACGACCAAATCAAAGAAGCTGTTGAGCATTGCCGCAACTTGCTGGGCCTGCATCTTCTCGCACAGTCCGGTGAAACCAACGATATCAATAAAGAGAATCGTCATAAAGCGGTATTCCGCTCGCATCACTCTCTTGCCATCGGAACTACGCCCTATTTGCTGCAATGCCATCTCGATTGCGGCATCAGAGAGGTAGTGTCGGACCGCGGCTCGCTCGCGCTTAAGCTCACTCTGGGCCAGTAGGTGGTCCACTGCTAGTTTTAGTTTTTCTTTACCGAACGGCTTGGCGATATAATCCGTTGCTCCGGCTGTAAGACCTCGCGTACGTGATGTTTTCTCGTCGTGGGCACTCAAAATCAGAATGGGCGTCAGATGGTAACGCATAAGCTTACGAAGCTCTAGGATCAGTTCACGACCATCCATTCTGGGCATTTCAAGATCGCTGATAATCAGGTCAAAATGATTTCCTTTCGCGACATCTAGAGCTTCGATGCCGTCCACCGCTACTGCTACCTCAAATCCATCCTTTCGAAGCGTGCGCATAATGAGATTTCGAATGGGCTTCGTGTCTTCGACAACCAAAATTTTCTCGGTGCGTGTCCCTTTGACCTGCGCCGTCAACGAATCTAAAAGGAAATTCAGTTCCTTTTCGCTAAACGGTTTGGTAATATAATCATCGGCACCGGCTTCAAAGCCACGCTTCATGTCATTGCCCGAATCCTTAGACGAGCAAATGACAAATGGAATATCCGCAAGCTCTTCTTGTTGCTTGATGTGGCGGCACACGTGGTAGCCGCTCATGTCTGGCATTTCGATGTCACAGATAATGACATCAGGTCGCTCACTGCCAAGAAACTTCAAAGCCTCCAATGCGCGTGTTCTCTGAATCAGCACATAACGCTCGGGATCCAACATCGTGGTGACAAGGTTGTGCACAACTGCGTCATCGTCGATATGGAGAATAATAGGGCGCTTAACCATGGCGCGCTTCAAGCCAGCAATCAGCTCCAGCGGTTGACAGGCGCGGTCTATGAAGACGCGAACACCGGTTTTCGCAGCATCGGTCTTGTCTTCGTCGTTTTCCGTCAACACAACAACGGGCATCATTCTGACTGCCGTTTCGGATCCCAGGGAACTGCAAATCTGTCTGGCTGTTTCCGTCCCCTGATACCAGTCGATGACAATGAGGTCGAAGTCTGCAATGGTCTTGGCGGCCAAGAGTTCACTAGCGAAGCCTGTAATCACCAAGGAGTGTGGATAGTTCTTCAGCCTAGAGCCCAAAATACTCTCGGCATCGGCGTTTTGAGACACAAATAGGATTTTTGGAGTTTTTGGTTCGGTGGACAAAAGACCACTCCCTACTGGCTAAGCGTTAAACGACACAGCGAACGGTCTTTTACAGTATCACACCATTACTTAGGATAGATCTAGTCCTGGGTAACTTTTGGGAGCGCCCACGGGGATTGTCTCTGTATTGCTATCCCCTTAAAAGAAGAAAACTAAAACATGCCCCGATATCCCCTGCTTATTCTCTCGCTATCTCCTTGGTTAATTCCCGCAGCTACAACTGGTGGTAGGACCACCCATACCACCACCCGTGGAGGTACAATTAATGTTTCCATCACATGACTTACCTGTGTAGGTGGGCGTCCTATTACTATTCGTTACGCGGCTGCCTTTATTGCATTTATTATAGTCACAGGTGCACTTGAAAGTATCATTATGAGGAGTGCAAGTACCATTGCCACATCTTCCAGAAACCGAACATGGATTCCGGCAGTGATAAATGCCGGAGCTCACCTCGTACCTCTCGTAGCCAGAGGCGCATTCAACACAGTTTGTTTGAGACTCTCCCCCGGGACTAGTGCACTCTCTCTCTACGCAATCTTCAAGACCACCTTCGACAGAACAAAGCTCACATACTCCTGCGTCTGACCATTCGCCATCCGCGGCGCAGAATTGTTGGGCCGTGCCATCTAGGTAGTTGTCACTATCGCAGGCAGAGGTGGCGATGGAACCATAATCGGTCGAGCTGGCACCCGCCGTTCCATTGCCGGGTGCGCTAGGAGCGCCGCAGTCAATCGTGGTATCTAGAGGAGCAGAACGGACGCAGAGCGCGCGCGCGGTGCTTGTTTTACTGACTGTTTGGGTAACACCATGGTTGAAATCTACGGCGACGGCTTTGGTGGTATTTGCGCCGGCAGTGGTAGCACTAAAATACCATTCATTCTCAACAGAAATTTTAGCGGTGTCGCTCTCTTTGAAGGTCGCGGGAGCGTAGGTGGAAAAATCCACCAGGGTTTCGAGTTCGAAGGCACTAGGAAGACGCCAATCCCCCTTGTTGTCGGTTGTGGATTCTTCGCAATGACTGAGTGCTTGTTGCCATGTCATTGTCGTGGAATCGGGGTTTTTTCGCCAAATCAAACCGGTTAAGCGGTCGCTCACCACTGCCTCCGCGCCAGCCCCAGTTTCAGTGAACCTTTCGGAAGCGCTGAGAGAAGTCGTGCTAGCATTGGCGGGGTCGTGAACACACACCGCGAATCCATTTATACTGCTCTTGTCGTAGTCGGCTATTTTGTTCTCGTGGAATTTTATGACCCATGTT
>JAYZAY010000038.1:0-42012 GCA_036339465.1 Myxococcota bacterium
ACTCTCCAGACTTGGACAATATTCGCTGCCGAGTTGTCTCCAATCTTCCCTTACCACCAAATTGAAACGACCGAAGCTGATTCATTATCCGATAAGCAACGCCCGGCTCATAAAGCTGCACAGACGTAAGCTCAGCAATAACCTCGCTTGCCGAATACTCAAGAATGGTTTCGGCCGCACGGTTGAAGAGAATGATACGGCCCTTAGTGTCTGAGGCAACAATGGCATCAACACTGTTTTCGATCACATTTTCCAGGAAATCCTTCGTCTTTCGAAAATCTTCATCCATGAGTCGCACGTGGGTGACGTCGCGAAAACCAATCATCCAGACCCCCTGAGGGTCAAAAACCCGCGCCGTAGCTGAGAGGATCCGCTGATTCGCTTGGACATGTAAATCAAAATATTCAGCACTTGATGCCTCTATTTTCCCACTCAGTAGCTGAAACAGGAAATCACGACTCCCCGACTCAAGAAGAGCCATCATCTTAATACTTTCAGAGTCTTCTTTTTCTAGAGAGAGCATTCCTTCAGCACTGCTATTTGCGTATCGGATCCAGCCACTGGAATCAGTCACCACAAATCCATCCCTGGCTAAGTCAAAAAACTCAGCGAATTGTTTCAACGTCTCAATTTCAACCAAGTCCTTTTGATGCTGGGCCCTTAAGAAATTCGCTTCTTCCAACAACAAGTCTTTTTCAAGAGTATGAGAGATAGCAGTCGCAATGCATGTTGCGAGCAATCGTCCAAAATTGATGGCCTCATGTGAATCATCGAGGGAATGGTCGTCGCTTCTAAGGACAAGCGCACCAAATAGGGAATCATCAAACCTAAGCGGTAGCAAAAGGACAGACTTACCAGGAGAAGAAGCAGTTCTCAATTTATCTAAAACTCTTGCTAACCTTGGGTCTGAAAACACGTCTCGGATGAATACAGGTTCCCGTGTTTCATGTAGTTCGCGGAGCTCAGGGTAGTCTTCTGCGCTAATTTCGTAGTGTTGGATATCACCATCAACATCGGCAACCACATGGGCCTTCACGTCATCGGGTCTCGAAATAACAAGACTGGCCCGTGGCAATTCGAAGATTTGCTTCAACCCCATAACCGCTCGGCGAATCACGCCTTGAGAGCTTTTCTCTTGGACAAGCGCCCTAAGAAAGAGAATCATCTTAAGATTCTCATTGGTTTCCGCCCCACTAGAGCTATCCATGCCAACACACTCCTAAACCCATGTAATTATTCATTCCTGCGCTTATTTTCTCTATGGCGTTGGGTTCCAAAAATGTTCAAACCCCGCCTCGAGCACATCCCGACTCCCGTCACCTTTGACTATTGTGAACTCACTTTCTCCACAAACCTCCCCAATGCGAGTCCAGGAAATCCCAAGTTTCTCAACCATTAATTTTAACTGATTTTCAAATTGGGGATCTAGCACTGCGAGAATCTCAAAATCCTCCCCACCATAAAGAGCGAGCGAATCCTTCGTCGTTCCAGCCATGGCAGAAAATTCATCGAGTAACGATGACATCGGCAACTCTGACAAAAAAACATCGGCACCACATCCTGGAGAGACGACATGTCTTATATCCGTTCCAATACCATCAGAAATATCCACAGCACCACCAACAAAATGGGCAAAGCTAAGAAGTTTTCCCAATTCAAGACGAGGAACGGGTCTCAATTGTCGATCAATCAATTCACGGGGAAGCGATTCCTGCGCAGCGCGAACTCCGGGTGCCCCCATGGAAGCCTTTTCAAGCAGTCGCCAACCAAGTGCTGCCGCGCCAAGCTGCCCAGAAACCCAAATGCTATCACCTGTTTTCCCCCTGTAGCGCTTAAGTGGTTTACCAGAACTCAAGATCTTACCGATAGCGGTAATCGAAACAGTCATGGGCCCACTGGTTTGGCTTAGGTCCCCGCCCAAAATCACCCCACCATGGCAGGCCAAACACGCATTGATACCCTCGTAGAATTCGTCAACCTCCTCTACCCTGGTATCCCTTGAAAGAGCCAGTCCAATCACTATCCCAACAGGCTCTGCGCCCATGGCGGCCAAATCCGATAAATTGACTGCCACCGCTTTCCAACCAACATCGGCCCAAGTAGCCCAGCTGAATGAAAAATCTTGTCCCTCAACCAAGACATCACAGGAAACAACCACCGGCGATTCTCCAACCGAAAAAACTGCCCCATCGTCACCAGGCCCAATGGACACGTTCGACGGCATCCTTCCCAATGGCTGAACAATACGACTCAAAAGTTGATGCTCGCCTAGGTCTCTTAACTTCATCCTACCCCAGCCTACCTCTCTCAATAATTACCCAAGATATCCATGAATTCTCCTTGGCGGATCGTTTTTCTCACTTTATGGTCAAATAAGAAAGCACCAGTCGTTATACGAAGATATAACGAAAAGATAAGGGATGAGTTAAACTATATTTATATGAATTTAGGGAGGCGAGTAGCCCATGGGCTTAAACACCACTTATAGATCACCGTTCAATAAGTTCGTTTTTCTCGTCGGGTTGAGTGCTCTGGCTGGCTGCAGCCAGGATACCCTTCAAGCTGAAACCGCGGAAATTCTTGTTGTTCCCATTCTCGGCCCCAACCAGACTGAATTAGTATCTCCCAGTCCCGTAGGTATCGATCTTGGTCGCATCCCCCTCTACAGCCTCAACGAAGCCGTTTTCGAGATCAGAAATGTAGGCACGGCCAATCTGAACATTGATTCGGTCGAGGTCGAATCGGTTCAAGGTGGAGAAATCATCATCGTTACTCGGCCAGACAAACTGACAGTTCAAACTGTGGGGCAGATGAAACTCCATGCAACTCCCCACAAAGAAGACGTCCCATTCACCGCGACCATCGCCATGGAAACAAATGCGGGACTCACCAAATCGTTGAAGGTGAACCTTAGGATAACCGGCGAAGGCTATTTCGTCGGAGAACCGCACCTCGAAGTAGAATATTCCGGCGTCACTTATCCCTTAAATACAGAATGTGTTGCCAACAGTTCTGGCCAAAAAGTTTGTAACCTTTCACCTCTCGGTTTTGGTAATATTCCTATCAACCGGTCAGGCACTCAAAAGGTCAAATTACGAAACAACCCAACCATGGGTACTTGTCTACTCCCACCTAAAGAAGATGGTTCCATCGACTGCACCCCCGTTTGCGTCACAACTTTGGCCCCATCTCCCGAGCTCGACAACTTAGGGGTTGGCTTTATTCCTGCGAACGAGGGCTTCTCCCTAGTGGGCTCAAGTAACCTGCCAATTTATCTTGCTCCCAGACTCATTGGCTGTGAATCAGAAGGTAATTTATTCCGAGGACAGCTAGAACTCTTGGTCAATTTCGAAGGTGGTACCGTTGAACGCACTGCAAACTCTACCATGGTACTCGAAACCGATGCCCCCAATGCAAATCAGGTCCGTATCCCACTACAAGCGGATATTCGGAAAACACCCGTGGCTGTTGCCAAGCGACGAGACTGCCAAGGAGATATTACAACCCAGTGCAATGAAAACGAAGCGCTACACCCGCTGGAAAACGTGTTTTTGGATGGCAGCGAAAGCTACGACCCCAAAGCCCCAGACAACCCAGACGCCATCATCAAGTACCGCTGGGAAATTCTCGATGCGCCACCCGGCGCAGATAGTAGTCTATTTAGTGAGATTGGAACCAACGACAAAATATTTTCGTTCTTCCTCCCGCTTGCGGGCGAATACACAATTCGACTGCACGTAACCAACGCAGCATCCATCGAAAGCGGGGTTAGCGATACTTCAGACGTCACCATCACAGCGATCCCTGAAAGCCGGTTGCATATTCAGCTTGTCTGGGACCACCCATTAACCGACCAGGATTTACATCTCGTCTATGCTGATTTGAACAGTGATAGCGGCCCCTACCACAGCGAATGGGACTGTTACTGGAACTCCTGTCGTACCAGCTGCCCACAGCAAGCCAACTGCAACCCAACCCACTGGTTCGATGCATCCGAAGTCATGGCCGGTCCCAACCCCAGACTCGACATCGATGATCAAGAAGGCCTTGGTCCTGAAAACATCAATATTGATGAACCACAAAACGGAAATTACGATATTTATGTGCATCATTACGCAATTGGTAGTGGTGAAGAGTCGCCATCTACCCTGACAACGGTTAGAATATACGGAGATGGCGTTGTACGTGGAGAATTCCGGCGCGTATTGGAAAAAAACGATCTTTGGGCAGTAGGCCGCCTCACTTGGACAAATGATGGTTTATCAGTCAAAACGGCCCGTTCTGACGGGGAAAACGTGGTTGGAACGAAGAAAAAAGTTGAATTTCTCCCAAGTGACGGCACCGGTGTTACTTTTGGTGACATTTTTTGAATTTTCATAATTGCGAACTTTGAATTGCTCGGCTAGGATCCGCGAACGTGTAGGGGGTGCACGTCTATTTCCCTACACGCGGAGGAACACAGTATGAAATCGATTTTGCGGCTCAATACGCCTCTTTTACTAGGCCTGGCTCTTCTTTTCTCTTCTGCTTGCGCAAAAGATAGCTTCACCTTGGATACCGGTAAACCGACCATCGGCGCCTGGTATGAAGGCGAATCATCCCCCTATGACGAGGTTATTACCTCAGACACGACCACCATTGATGGAGAAGTTGAAGGATGTGGCGAGATTAGTACGCAAATCAATTTAGGAGATGTACCGGTTTACGGAAGTAAAACCGCGGTCTTCGAACTGGCCAATCAAGGGGACCGAAGTTTGCTCGTCAACAGTGCCAACTATGATTCCATCGAAGCCCATGGAGACAACGATTGGGGACAAATCCTCTGGCGTGAAAATGCCTCAGACAACCAACTCAGTAAATTTCCCGTAACCGTACCCGCTAGAAGTACGCGCTTGATCTTGGTTCCATTCGCTCCATCCAATCTGGGAAGCGCTAGGAGCTTGGTCAAGATTGCAACCAACGGAAATCCACGAAATGTCTGTGTTGAGGTTATTGCCAATGGTATTTACCAAGGTGAGCCTGAAATTGAAATTGAGTACAATGGTCTAGCGGTACCCTCATTGGACAGCTGCACCGACGGCAAGTGCGTGGTTCAAAGTGATAAGGCCCTCAACTTCGGTAACGTCGGCCTAGAAATGACCTCCACCCTTTCCATTAAACTCAGAAACAAAGCAGCATGTGCCGCATTCCCAAATCTAGACCCATGTTTGGCATGCAATCTCATCGTCGATGAAAACGCCAACGACGGGTATAGTGTGGGTCTTGGTTTTAAGCCAGGTACCAACGATAACGGGTATTTTAAGTTTGCCACCTCCACTGCAACACCCTTCAATGTCCAACAACCCAATCCGGAATGTCAGCGTGGCTCCGGTGAGCTGGTTTTTCCAATCGAAGTAACCGCGCCAGCCACAGAACAACTCCTAGAAACAGTGATCGTCATTGAATCCAATGATCCCGACGAAAAGGTCATTGAAATTCCCGTCAGAGCCAACGCCAAAAATGCACCTATCGCTATCGCGAGGCCCAGGATTTGCGGTGAAACCGTCAATGACACCGAGGGCCCAATGTCGAGTATCTGTGGTGATGAGCCCGTTGAGCCTCTTACCATCGCCTTTTTTGATGCAACGAATTCCTATGACCCAAATGGTGAAGAAATCACCTCCTATGATTGGGAAATCGTGGCAGGACCAGACGGCGTCAACCCTGCCGACTACGACGAAACACCTCTTGATAGCGGGAAAAAGTTTGCTTTCTACATACCTTTGGCTGGCACCTATACGATTCGCCTCACAGTTAAAAACGAATCTGGTGTCACAAGCGGTGATACCGAAGATGCGCGGGTAACCTTCCAGGCTGTTCCCGGTAGTATGCTTCATATTCAGGTTGTTTGGGACCACCCAACCAATGACCAGGACTTGCACGTGACCCACTTGTCGGCCAATGGTGGAAACGACAGTTTCTTTAGCACTCAATACGATTGCTACTGGCAAGAAAAGAAACCCGTCTGGTTTAGTACACACCCTTCTGGCGAAGGTCCCAATCCACGACTCGACGTGGATGACCGCGACGGCTCGGGGCCCGAAAACGTCAACATCGATCGCCCCAATCCCGGCATATACCGGACCTTCGTTCACTACTTCCCAGAAAGTGGTTGGGACTTTAACTCAGGTGCCAGTGACCCAACAATTCAGACCGTTAAAATCTACCTCGCAGGCATTCTCGCCTTTAGCAAACAACGAACCCTCACCCAGGAAAAACAAGTGTGGGCTGTAGCTGACGTCACTTGGTATGCGGGAGCCACCGAAGAAGATCCAGGTTACGGCACCGTGACTCAATTTCCGGCGTCACGGGACAATCCTAGTGAAATCGGACAAATTGCAATTATGGATAATACTGCTTCGGAATGCCGTACAGTCATGGGGTGCGACTTTCCCGAGAACTAGACCCCTACAACTTATCTACGGGCAAAATCCCTCGGTTTCAATTCTGTTTTTTCTTCCGCTCCTTATTCACCCCGCCCAAATCAGCTTACCCTAGCGCCAAATGTCTTTGCGCATCATGGCAGATGTCGTTAGAGTCCATTGGGAATCGGTATTACACGAGATGAGATGCGGGGAATTTAGGTGGAGCCATAAGCATCAAACGCTACGCACTGGCATTGAAGCTTATTCATCCAATGGCCTCACCACCTAGACAACGAAATAAACGCAACTCTGAATCGTACTCTACTAAAGAAGGGTATTATGACAAATCTGCGTCAACAACTCCTATTTCTAGGTTTGCTCCTCATGGTCACCAGCACAATAATAGGCTGCACCAAACGCACCAACAAAAACCAAAACCTTGAATGCCAAACAGACATGGACTGTAGCGCAGCCAATGACCCTTATTGCGACTCAGAAAACAAGTGCGTCGCCTGTGATGAACCAGCCCACTGCCCTTGCCACGAGGCTTGCGTCGAAGGGTCCTGCAATCCTCTTGGCGCCCTGACTCTGAGCTCGAGTCTCAACAGCCACGGAAATTGGCTGGGAAGTCCAGGAAGCGACAGCTACACGTTCGATGGGCTTTGCACCTCTAACGACGATTGTTCCCTTGGTCAAATCTGCAACCCCCTAACAGCCGGATGCATTGGCGCGTCTATTTTTTCAACAGAGTGCCAAACAGATCTAGATTGTCCATCGGGACCCAATGGAGAAATCCTCGTTTGCGAACCAGCTAGCGCCAAGTGTATGCCCGCTGCACGATGCCTTGATATCACAAACTGCTGTGGCGTAGATAATTTTAGGTGTGATGCGAGTAGCCAAACCTGTCGTCCACAACAATCCGAGTGTATTCCCCCCGCACCCCCCACAAGTACATGCCCATTCGAACCTAAACAAGACGAAGAATGCCCAACTGGATATTTTTGTTCTCCCCTTGGAGAATGTGTTCAATGTACATGTAACGACGATTGTAGCCCTGGGCAAAAATGTTTCGCTCCGACTCGTTCTTGTAGGGACTTGAACTACTGTGAATCCACCAATGATTGTCCGAAAATAGACGAAGCATGCGATCTACAGGCACATGAATGTAGTCCATACTGTGACGCAAACAACGAAGCAGAGGTTTGCCCCAGCGACAAATACTGTAAATTGAGCGAGCATGTCTGTAGGCCTAGGGCCGAGCTTCCCTGTGAAGAGGACACCTACGCGCCCAACCACTCATCCGCATCGGCCTTCACCATTGCCACTCCCGAAGTAGGACACAGTAGGCGGATCAGTAATCTATCACTTTGCGACGACAGCCCAGACTGGTTCAAATTTACCCTCGCCACAGGCCAAACCCTCTATGTCAGTCTAACCGCAGGGCCAGACCTCCGAGCCATCTATGAGATCATCGCTCAAGATACGACAACCACTTTGGTCAAGGCCAATGTTGGAATCACCAGCCAGGTACTAAACTTCACCGCCGGCCAATCAGGAACTTACTACCTTAGAATTTCCCCTGTAGACCGAACGACCGGCAATTATGCTCTAACACTCAATCTAGAAATGACCACCAATGTCTGTGAGGATCCTCTTGAGGAAAGTGTCCAAGATAATACCCCCTCAACTGCCCGGATATTGTTTGAAGACGGACAACTCGCGCCTCCAGACGGTTGCACCCCCGAAACAACCGCGAACGGCGTATCCATTACTTGCCCCGCATCCCAGCTAAAACTTTGCCAATCCGATGTCGACTATTATGCGTATAAGCTGTCATCAGGAGCCAATTGGAAAATTGAAGCAAGTGATTTTTCAACAAACCTTGCCTTGAAAATTTTTGGCCCCTTCACCAGCTTAAGCGATTATTCAGACAACCTAGTCCTCGCACAAGAGACAACGTCAAGCCCCACAAAAGTTCTTGTGGGTAGCTTTCGCAATCCTGGTTGGGCGGTCTTGCGGGTGTCTAGAGTAGGAAATGCAGAAACAAACTACCGACTCAAAATGACGGTCGATGAACCCATGCCCGCATGCCAAGAAGACCTCGCCGATGGGCCAGTTGCATGGGACCACAACAGTCTGACAATCAGTGATTCTGCCGGAATTAACGACGTGGCAGCTCAAGCCACAGAACTCGGCTTGGAATTGGGACAAATAAGCATCGATGGACGTTTATGTAATTCAGACCACGATTGGTACAAACTCAAAAAGGAACAAGATGGAACCCTTCAGCCATTGCCGGCCAATCATCGAATTAAAATATCCGTGAGTAGTCCAGCTCCTTCAAAGTTAATCCTGGAATTAGGACCATCAGCCCAAGAACTTACGGCCCATAATCTAGAAGAAGGCTTTGAGCTACTCGAAAGTACCGCGAGTCTCGAATCTATGTTCCTACGAATTCGTCAAACAGAAGCATCTACCACAGATCTCACCTACACGATTACCCTTGAGCTAATCGCCCCACCCAGCTGCACAGCAAATCCAAACTTAACTCAGGCAGATGCAATCCGGCTAGACGCTGGCGCTAACGGACTCGATTTCCCATACACCCTATGTGAAGACGAAGAACTTTGGTTTCATTTTGAATTGAATCCCACTGATAAACAAAATCTTCTGGCTATCACCCACCAGGAAAATGGGGAAAGCGGTGGCATCTCCCTCGAAATGCGGAGCCCAATCGGAACGACCAATAGCACCTTGCTAACGGATTCGAGTTCGTTTCCTAAAAGCGCCACTCAACTGGTCCAGGGTAGTAGGAACTCAAGCAAACAATATTTGCGCGTCGTTAATTCAAAACACTGGCCCACTGAATTTAGGATTTATACTCAACTCTTACCAGACCCTCTCAACGCACCCGGCACCATATGTACAGACGACAACTTTGAACCGAATTCAGAACAATCCCCTCGCCCCCTAAGCCTAACGCGTCATGACAAGAAGGATCGTGCATTTTACCCTGCTCTAAGTATGTGCCAATATGACGAGGATGTTTTTGTCACGACACTTTTCCAAGGTGACAAACTTACCGCTTCCGCCCTTTACCTGGACGAGCAAATCAACTTGCGACTTTTGTTGCTCGACAATTCCACAGGCGCAGAACTCGGTACCACTTCCGGAGACCCCGGATGGACCTCCATAAACCACGAAATCACAAATTTCCAACAAACCAAGACGGTATTACTGAAGCTCCTACAAGAAGGTGACCGAGAATCCGCACGCTATGCCCTAGAAGTTGATATAGAACGCAGCTGTACCGACGACCAATACGAAGTACCCAACGATGCGTATCCGTATTCGTTAGAAGCTCTGACGACAATTCAAGCAATCCTCTGCGCTGACGAGGACCGCTTCGAAAAGACCCTTACAGCAGGGCAATGGACTGTGGATCTCCACTTCCTCCACGATTACGGAGACATTGACCTTGAAATTAGAGACGCCACAAATACGCTCCTTGGTACGAGTCGAACCAAAGAAAACCAAGAAACCGTGATACTGAACTTGCCCTCAGAAACGACCATCGTTATCTCGGTTAAATTGGACGACAACCCCGTCAGAACAAGCTATACACTCTCTATCACCGGTCAGTGAGAAATTGATTTCCCTAGGCTCTCTAGAGTATGACATCGATGTCATGGGTGTGCGCGACATCACATGTCACAAACATAAATCCTATGTTATTTCAGTAACTTAAAAAATCCATCTTTGGCCCAATCCTTGCTTTAATAAAAGCATGAAGCAAAGAAGCTGGATTTACACACTTTGGTTGGGCGTCGCATTCTGCATGGGCGTCGCAGGCAGTCAGTACGTAAGAGAAAAGCCACCTAACTCCCATCGGATAGAAAGACCCCACATCACCAGCCCCACACCAAATGATAAGCCTCGTAAGCGCCCCCTGCGCTACCTCAAGAAATACTCAATAGGTTAACTAGGCTCAATCTCTCCGGGCACCAGTCAAAACATACTCGAATAACAGCCCAAAACACACAACAAGCTTGCTTGCTGGTTTCCACAAAACACGCAGAACGACCCAGTGCGCTAACGGAAAATAATCCTTAATTAAATCATTCGAAGCTTGAAAGCTGAGCAATTCCAATCAAAGAGGAACCCTCAGCTCCCGCTTTAATTCATTTTACATATGTCGAAAATGAGCCTAATGCAGACGCTCCTGAAAGAGCGGATCAAAATATCCCCACATTATCCCAAAGGTTAGTCGCCGGTCTGATTGTCGGTTTGATTGTCACCCGCGCCTAAGCCGCAGTTGGTATTAAACTCAGATGTTGATGCTGGCGCAACGCCACATGTTGCCAACATAGAAAAACAATACTTGGGAGCAGAAGCAGTCGCATCAGCGGCTCGCGTCATGGAGCCTTCGTCATAGAGACATTGGTCACCT
Organism: Myxococcota bacterium; assembly: GCA_036339465.1. Taxonomy (GTDB): domain Bacteria; phylum Myxococcota; class XYA12-FULL-58-9; order XYA12-FULL-58-9; family JABJBS01; genus JAYZAY01. The sequence continues at coordinate 10,855 of JAYZAY010000038.1, forward strand.
CCCCCTTCGTCACAATCCGAGTTATCAAAACAGGTTTTAAAGCAATACCCCGTATTTCCGCCGCTCCCCTCAAGCAGAACACAGTCATAACCTTCATCACATAACGAAGGATTCACAGTACATTCAACAGATTTATTATCACTGCCTCTTTGAGTCGCCTCAGTGTATGGCCAAACATTACAGGTTTGGCCGGCTCCGCAATCAAGGGTCTTATAACATCCGTAGCTATCGGAGGTTTCGTCATCCAAGATACCGTCATCGCAAAATGCAACACAGTTACTGTATGTGTATTCGGGGTCAACACTGCGCCAGTCAAAGCAATACGCATCAGCAACGAGCACCTCGTCAGTTGTGTCTGAATCACGAATGGGTGCACAAGTTTCACCATTCGTCACGGCAACGCTGTCAGAAGAACACTTATCAATTCCAACTCCTAGACTCACAAAGCAACTAAAGAAAGATGCCCGGTCAAACGAGGCACAGAGGGGAAGATTTGCCTCCCCACTACAAAGCGTTTCTGGCAGGAAGCAATATTTTTCACCGTTCTCAGTGGTAATCGTCAGTTGCGCACACCGAAGATATTCCTGAAAATAAGCCTCCTGTTCAGCACTGATACTATTCCCAACGGCCTCCCCACGGTCCTTTAATTCCTCGATACAATCCTCGGATGTTTCACATGTAAGATATTGATAACTAGAACCCGTGGAAGGTCCAAAAACATTGCCTCGGGCACCAGACTCACAAAGACCGGTACCGCAATTTTCATCGTCCACACAAAGTTTCTTACAGGCAAAAGAGCCCCCACCCATTGGGTAGCAGCCAATTCCACCTTCGGATCCCGCACATGCTTTTCCGTTATTGATACATGCTTTGTGTTCGGATTCTGAAGCATCCATACAGTAATAAGACCCCTCCAAAGAACCAGTGCCATTGATGTTTTGACAAATTTTCCCTGTTGCGCAGGTGGTCTCTTCCTCGCCGCTGCAAGCCTTGAGACAGGTTTGGAACTTACATTCTAAACCCTCATCACATACTCTCAATGCAGAACAAGACAAACCTTCGGGCACCGGTCCAGAGGGAGTCGTGTCAACTCCATCACCACCTGAGTCTGGCATTCCCACCCTGCAATCCGAAGTGTCGAGGGTGCATTGTTCGGTGCAGCTGACTACCCCTGAAACAAAGGTTTCTCCGATGACACTCGAACGATACTGGGAGCAATCGAAAACCGGTACACCACCGTCAAGCTTGATCGCTCCATTGCAGTCGTTACCGCATTGGCTAGGAATTTCTCTCGGATTATTTTCGCCATCGCCCCCACCATCACTCCCACCATCACTCCCACCGCAACCAGCCAAAAAGCCAACCACAACTAGAATCGTTCCAAACTTGTTCACGTTCTTCTCCTAATTATATTTGCCGAGTTCTTTAACTGTCGACTGGATTTCACATGGGTCACAGCTAAGTAGCAACTTGAAATATAATGAGCAAGTTACCAAGTGGGGAGACGCAATAACTGAAAGGTCAGATTTACGACTGCCAATACGTGTGTTACCCAAAGCCCCACCATGGTAAATCCGGCAGCGACATATCCACGAACACCTCGAGAGCAACAACCATTTGCGCCCGAATTGTGGGCAGCCGATATCCTACAAGAGAATTCCAACATTGCTATTTTGGCTGGCAACGCTTCGGGTTGCCCTTCGAATCAGAAAGGGATTGTTGCCCTTCCCGACAAAGTCAAGGAATATCACCAACAACCCTCTCAATCCGAATTGGAAAAAAGTCTAGAGCCGGGTCCAGGAGTCAAGATATTCCTGGCGAGTTATGAACTGGGTTACCCGCTCGTTAATCTTTCTTCACGGCCCACTGCCAACGGCCAGCCTATATTCACAACCATGGAAGCTCAAAGTTGGCTGGAAATAGACCATGCGGACTCTTCGGTGTCTCCCCATGGAGACCCTGCCAATGCATTGCTGGAAAAAATGCTCAAGATGACACCGCCCACCCCACAAGCAGGCCCGCGACTCCTCCTAAACCCGGCCGAACCCGACCAAGTACACGCCGCCCGAATCGAGAAAATTCAGACGCATATTGCATGCGGAGATATTTACCAGGCCAACCTAACTCGAAGATTCAATGTGGGACATGCCCTGAGCAGCATTGATACCTTCAAAAGCCTAAGCAACATTAATCCAGTAAGTCATGGCGCATGGATCCGAATCGGAGATTTTGAGATCATTTCCAACACAATGGAAACGCTTTTCACTTATAACGCACCGGAGAGAAAACTCCGTAGCTACCCCATCAAAGGCACCAGACGCCGAATCGACAGGGTTAGCGAAGATAAATGGTTGCTGAAAAACGACGAAAAAGAGCGAGCTGAGCACATCATGATTGTCGACTTAGTGAGAAACGACCTCGGCCGAGTGTGCCTCCCGGGGACGGTTAAAGTACCGCACCTCATGGAGATTCACGGTTATAACGGTGTTTGGCACGGAATATCTACGGTAGAGGGAACCTTAGAAACCACAATTCCAGTGGGCCGTGCTTTTTCGTCCCTTTTCCCTGGAGGCTCAATCACAGGAGCACCAAAACGAAGGGCCATGGAAATTATCCAAGCATTGGAATCCGAACCCCGCGGCGTCTACACAGGCACCCTGGGTGTGGTTTATCCAGATGGCTCAATTTCCACCTCCATTTTAATCCGTAGTTTGGTTCACGATCAGCAAGGCTGGCACCTCGGCGTTGGGGGTGGAATCGTGGCTGATAGTCGGGCCAGCCGTGAATTAGAAGAAATCACCGAAAAATATAAAGTGTTTACACTCAAGTAGAAGGATTACAGGGACCAACAGCCACTAGCGTGCGCTCGCAACGTAAGCTGTATGGCGCTCAGTCTGCTCTACCATTCTATCGAAATCACAACGCTTCATCGTTCCCCACGCAAACGCGTCGATATTGGCTTTCATGGCCTTGAGAATCTCCGCATTAAGGGCATGGCCTGGACGATGTAGCTTTACGTGACCCACAATCGAAGCACCAAAAAGACTTAGGTCACCGATAGCATCCAGAATCTTATGTCGAACAAATTCATCCGGAAACCTCAGACCGCCCCTATTCATAACCTCTGAATCATCAATAACAATGGCGTTATCTAAGGAGCCGCCAAGGGCTAATCCCGCCGACCGAAGCTTGTCTACCTCCGACCTAAAGCCGAAGGTCCGTGCTGCTGATAAATCTCGGCAATATCCCAATCGAGAACCATCAAAGCCGAAAGGACGGTTAGAAATCAACGGATGATTAAAATCGATGGTACAGGTCATGCGAAAACCATCATACGGCTCAATTCGCACCCATTTATCCTGCTCACGAACTTCTATGGGCTTACAGATAAAGGCAAACTTCTTCGGATAATCGTGCTCAATAAGCCCGGCATCCAAAAGACCCTCCACAAAAAGATGGGCGCTACCATCCATAATGGGAATTTCCGGGCCATCTACCTTGATAAGGGCATTATCAATCCCAAGGCCCGCGAGCGCAGACAAAAGGTGCTCGACCGTACCCACTGTAACCCGACTACCATTCACCCCGGCACCGAGGGTCGTCGCCAAAGTGGAATCTACAACATTTTCGATATCTGCAAGGATAGGCTGGGAATGAGGTCGATCAACCCGTTGAAAGATGATCCCCGAATTTGGCGCGCCCGCCTCAATCGTAACTTCGATATCGGCCCCGGAATGAAGACCAACACCTTTGAAGAAAGACCGTCGCTTTACTGTGGTTTGCCCTATTACCATACGCATTATCTACTAAGTATATAGTGTTCGTGCCGTTGTAGCCGTTGTAGCCGTTGTAGCCGTTGTAGCCGTTCCATTAGCAGGATCCATGCCAAGTTCATAAAATTCAAAAGAAACTGATATTTCAGGTACTTCTCAATAAAAGAAACTTGATCTCTTACCTCATAGCGCCATTGAGTACGACATTTATGTCACACGTCCTACATACTCTTCTGACACAGTGCATAATGGTTTGTGGGACATACGCCTAGCTCTTAACAAGTTTTTGCAAAATAAGGCAAATAGAAACGGGTATCTCAAGTAATCTTCGTCACAAAACGTACACATTCTAGGACGCCGCTGAAGATGCCGGCTGGGCCAATTTCAAATAACTGTAACATGCTGCAGTCCCCATTCGACCCCTGGGAGTTCGTTGGACAAAGCCCAGCTGAATAAGAAAGGGCTCACAAACATGTTCAATGGTATCCTTTTCCTCACCCAGCGCGGCCGCCAGAGTCTCCAATCCCACTGGACCTCCATCAAATTTGTGTACCAAGGTCTCAAGAAAACGGCGATCCAGCTGATCGAAGCCCATTTCATCAATCTGTAACCGGCTTAACCCAAATCGTGCAATATCGAGTCCGATGGCTCCAGAACCCTCGACTTCCGCGAAGTCTCGAATTCGTCGCAAAATCCGGTTTGCGATCCTCGGGGTCCCACGGGAGCGACTGGCAATCTCGGCCGCACCGTCATCACTGCACGCAATACCCAAGATACCCGCCGAGCGAATCACGACGCGTTTTAGCTCCGCAGGATCGTAGTATTCCATGCGGCCCGTGTATCCAAACCGATCACGCATGGGCCCCGTAAGGAGCCCACTTCGCGTCGTTGCCCCCACCAAAGTAAAAGGAGGTAAAGGCATTTCAATAGTGCGAGCATGGGGTCCTTCCCCTAAAACGATATCAAACTTGAAATCCTCCATGGCGGGATAGAGGTTTTCCTCCACCACTGGAGAAAGACGATGGATTTCATCAATAAATAAAACATCCCGCTCTTTGAGATGAGAAAGGATGCCCGCCAAGTCTTTCCGTTCAATCGCCGGACCACTGGTCACATGGATATCCACCTCCAGTTCATTGGCCAATAAATGTGCAAGTGTCGTCTTTCCCAGTCCTGGGGGACCTGAGAACAGAATGTGGTCAAGTGCTTCAGACCTTTCTTTCGCCGCTAAAACGAATACTTTCAAATTTTCGACCAAATCACTTTGGCCAATCAGGTCTTTAAATGACTGTGGGCGTAAAGAATTTTCATGGCGATTCTCACCCAATCGAAGCGCTGGTTCAACTAATCTATCCATGCGTTGGCATTCTCCAACATCCTCACAACAACAACGTTTTGAGGCGCAACCCTAATTGGTGATCAACTCCAAAAACTGATACATCAACAATTACATGAAGTCGACAACTCGGTCTTTGTTTCTCCAGTTGCTAAGAATCGAACCGGAAGAAACAAAGCAAACTTTCTTATCGTTTGTTTATCTTTTTACATCAGTTGGTGCATTCATCATCTCCAGAATCACCCGCGATGTTCTGTTTCTTGAATTACCCAATTACAAAGAGCAACTTCCACTTACATACGTTGCGGTTGCTGCCACCGTTTCGACCATCATGCTTATCTACTCGAAACACGAACGGCGCTTTCGTAGGGATCAGACAAATTTAGCCACGCTCATCTTACTAACCATAGTCACTCTGATATTTCGGTATGCCTTGGAATACCAAGAACCATGGGTATACGTCTCATTCTATATCTGGGTGGAAATTTTCGGTGCCTTTCTTATTGTTCAATTTTGGTCATTTACCAGCGAGATATATCACACCCGCCAGGCTAAAAGGCTCTTCGCCATCATTGGGGGTGGGGGCGTATTGGCCAACATTGTATTTGGCTTGATTGTAAGGGGCTACGTCAAAACCATTGGAACACAAAATCTACTCTTTGTGATAGTCTTTTGTTTGTTGGTGAGCGCCTGGGCCACCAGACAACTCTCCAAAGTCGCCCGAACAGAACTGATTAACGCATACCATCGACACCCCAAAAAAAGCCAAGGTTCCACGGAGCCATCAACAAAACCACTACAAACCAAACACGTGAAGCTCCTCGCTGCAATGATTGCTCTCACCTACATGGTATCAACCTTCGTCGATTACCAATTTAAGGTGATTATCGGTGACAGTATTTCTCAAATGGATGAGCGAACCGCCTACCTTGGCAACTTCTTTCTCTATACCGGGATCATCGCGGCCTTGATTCAATTCACGACAACTTCTCGACTTCTTGAACGCTTCGGAGTCCTTCCTGCGCTTTTATTGCTTCCATTTGCCTTATTTCTGGGCAGCAGCGTACTTCAACTGTCATTGGGGTTTACCCTCTTGTGGCTTGCAACAGCCATCAAAGGCGCAGAAAACGTCCTTCGATACACAATTACTGACTCCACAGTTCAACTGCTCTACATACCACTCCCTGCCCATGTCCGGGGAAGAGCCAAAGCAGTTATCGATGGCACGGTCAAGCACACCGCCATTGCTTTAACCGGGCTTTGTCTGGCTTTCCTCGTAGGCTCACTTCAAAAATTCACACTTCTTAGCGGAGGCCCCCAACTATCAGCGCATCAACTCGGAGGAATAACCTGCGGACTTACCATACTATGGGCTATCGTCATCGTTTTCTTAAAACAGGAATACGTTGCAAGCCTCATGAAAACACTGAAGCGAAGGAGACTAAATTTCGGTACTGGATCAATGCCCATCGCAGACGAAAGCGCAATAAGAGTCCTGCACAAAGCCTTGGCTTCCGATACACTAGGCGAAGTATTTCACGCGCTGGAATTGCTACCCGCATTACAACCTAAGACACAAAAAGCACTGCAAGCATGCGTCTACAACTTATTTACTCACCGTTCACCGGAAATTCGTTCTGCCGCAATTAATTATCTAAACAACCGTCTCAAAATAACCAACGATTATCTCGTCCCCCTACTTGAAGACCCAAACCCACAGGTTAGATGCGCCGCTCTACAAGCCTATAGCCACACCGGAGGCTCAGCAGTTCTCGAAGATATAAAGAGTTATTTATCTGACAGCGACAAATATGTGCGCGCCCACGCAGTCGTTGCTCTCATGAAAGACTGTGGCCTCGATGGCGTCTTGGAAGCAGCTCCCGAACTCAAGAAAATGCTTAGTAGCCCTTCCCAAAAAACGCGCTCCCTCGCCGCTTGGGTACTCGGAGAAATCAACGTCCAGCAATTCTACCAACCACTCAAAAAATTATTGCAAGATCCTTCCGAGAAAGTCCAAACTCAAGCATTGATCGCCGTCGGTAAGCTCAATGCTACGGAATTGCTAACAAATACCCTACCATGTCTCGAAAATCCGCGTTTGCGAAGTACAACGGTACGCGCCCTTATTAATATGGGGGAATCCATCGAAACCGAGCTTTTCGAAATCCTAGAAAATTTAACCAACCCCCCATCAATCCGAGCAGGAATCGTTCAAATACTCGAAAAAGGCGCCAGCCATACTGCCATCGAAATGATCGAAGACCACCTACCCGATCCCGAAACCATCGTCAGAGTTGCCGCGGTCCGTAGTTTATTAAACCTAAAACGGCAATTTCCTTCCCGGCAAATATCATCCGAAATTCTCGCCCACAGCATCAGCCATGAAGCAAAATTGTGGTATCGTTTTGAAACATGGAAAAAGACACTGAAAAACACACCTGAAGCGGAGCTTTTAATAAACTCCTTTGAAGACCGCCAAAAAAATAATCAGGAACACATTTCTCAGCTATTGGCCCTTCATTATTCATACGAAACAATGGAAATTATCTCCCGAAATTTGCGAACTGAGCACACGGCGACCTATTCCAATGCACTTGAGCTCTTGGATAACTTGTTGAATAAATCCGAGAAAGAAATCCTGATGCCTATATTTGATAACAAAACACCTGAAAACGAAAAATTGGGTGTCGCTGCCAGCAAATATGGCTTATTGAGCCCACCACTCAATGAAGTGTTGCTCACGCTTCTCAAAGGTGAGGATAACTGGCTGGCATCTTGCGCCACCTACTCAATTGGGCAAATGCGGCAAGAAAATCATGCCCAAGAAATCGTCGCTCTTCTGGATCGTCAAAGCGAAATCTGTCAAGAGACAGCCATTTGGTACCTCCAAGAGCTAAATATGACGGATCAAGCCCAAGAACGGATTCAAGAACTAACCTGCGCAAACTCAGCAATCGTGTGCTCTAGGGCAACAATCGCCATCGAAGAATACGCGAAGTCTAACTGACATCCTTCACAAAGAGCTTCGTTAAGGCCACCTTCGACGCCTCTGTCAATTGAATAAAAACAACCCCCATCCCAATGTTCTCTCCCTCTTGCAGACGAACAACCCTCCCCCTTCCCTCAATTAAAACAATCTCTTCGGCCAATATCGTAAACTTTAAATCCACTTCCGTATCGAGGGGAAAGACTTCTTCAGTTCGAATAAAAACTCCACCGACTGATATATTAAGGGCATATTCGTATAGAAAATCCCGAACACTCTCAAATTCGTGGTTAATCACTTCACGGGAATGTTGGCGCCGCTCACTTTTCTCTTTCATGCTCAAGACTCCATACTTCCTCGAACAAAGTCATAGGATTCCCTGTGATAATCGCGTCGTGAAATAGGATAAATCGTCGTATCCCACTTTACTTCAAGTGACTCCAGAGACTCACTTTGATTATCAAAGATAAAATTAGCAACGTCGGGATGTAAATTGACAAGGAAGGATCTCGCAATCTTTCTCCTAAGTTCCACATCTATTCGTCGCAGCACTTCATTCGCGATTGTTTCGGTACTCTTAATATCACCACTGCCCCGGCAATATGGGCAATGATCTAGTAACATCCGATTCAAACTCGGCCGAACTCGCTTTCTTGTCATTTCCACCAAACCAAGTTCACTCATCCGAACAATTTTAATTTTTGAGCGGTCATAACTCATCGCTTCTTCAAGAGCATTGTACACCTTCTCTTGATTCTCAACCTTACTCATATCAATAAAATCCACGATGATAATGCCACCCAAATTCCTTAAACGAACTTGGTGGGCAATCTCCCTTACCGCTTCGAGGTTTGTATGAGTAATGGTGTCTTCGAGATTCGTGGTCCCCACATATCGACCCGAATTAACATCAACAACGGTCAAAGCCTCTGCTTCGTCAATGACTAAAGAACCGCCACTTTTCAGCCATACGACACGTTGCAGTGCCCGACTCAACTCAACTTCAATACCGAAACGGTCGAAAATCGGCTCAGTGCCCTCGAAGAGTTGAACACTCTTTTCGCGATGGGGTGCAAATCCCCGAATAAAACTCTTGACCTGTTGGAAAGAAGAAAAATCATCAACATAGATATCTCCAACATCGTCGGAGAATAAATCACGAACAATTCTGATCTCAAGCGATAGGTCGGAGTAAAGTAAACTGGGGCAAGCCGCCTTCGAAATACACTTCTCAATACCTCGCCAACAAGTAATTAAACTCTCTGCTTCACTGGAAAGATCATCCAAACTGGCTCCTTCGGCCGCAGTTCGTGCAATAAACCCCACTCCTTCAACGCGAATTGACTCAAGAATACCTCTTAATCTCTCCCGCTCCTCAACATCCACAATTCTTTGGGAAATCCCCAAATGATTCGTTTCACACATCAAAACAATAAAGCGGCCTGGAATCGTTAATTGCCGCGTAACTCGAGGACCTTTCGTACCCAAAGGGTCCTTTTTAACTTGAACGAGAATTTCCTCATTCGCCTTTACCAAATCCGCAATACGCAAATCTTTTTTCGGAGATTCTCCCTCCTCATTCGACTCACGACCATAATCCTTGCAATTGGGACCTAGGTCCTCTGTCCCTTGCCCTAAAGTCACTGCATCATCGACAAAGAGAAAGCCGTTGCGCTCATGACCGATGTTAACGAAAGCCGCTTGCATTCCGGGTAAAACCCGAGCAACTCTAGCTTTATAGATATTACCAACCATGCTCTGAACAAGCTCTCTTTCGAGGTGGACTTCCACTGGCTGTCCCGCTTCAACCAGAGCAACACGAGTTTCACAGGGAGAAACATTAATCACTAAAGAAGAAGTAGACATTTAACCCAACCTTGCCTTTATCATCGTCCCTATCCTGCCCTACAACGTGGACAAAATCATTGCTCAACCTCAGCTACCTTACCCAATATTCTAGCACCTTGCTAATTTCATTGAACCACAAAGCCAACAACACATTGGGCATTTAGACCTTCTTGTTTATCTGCGCTTTCCGGTCTAAAGTTCGACATGATTTTGGAGCCTAAAGAAATAAGGATTTTGCCCATAGGAGGATTCAATGAAGTCGGTGGAAATATGGTTTGTTACGAGACAACCCAAGACCTGATTGTCATTGACTGCGGCATCATGTTTCCCGCCCCCAATGCTTACGGCTGTGATAAACTCGCAGTGGACCTCAGTTATCTACGCCAAAACCGCGATAAATTGAGGGGTTTTTTTATTACCCATGGCCATGAGGATCACGTTGGAGCACTTCCCTTCGCAATCAACGATTTCGACGTCCCCATCTATGGCTCAGATTTCACCCTTGATTTAATTCGAGAAAAATTTGACCACCATAAAATCACCTTCACCCAATACAGGCCGCTTCAACCTCGAGAACAGACAATCTTCAAATCATTGAAAGTCGAAGCTATCTCCATCACACACTCGATCCCAGAATGTTTCGCGTTTGCCATCCACAGTGACGCGGGCACCCTCATTCATACCGGGGATTTTAAACTCGACGAAAACCCCATCGACAAGCGTAAAACAGATATAGAGCGACTCTCTCAATTAGGCGAAAAAGGCGTATTAGCACTCATTTCGGACTCGACAAATGCCACCAGAGATGGCCACACACAACCAGAAAAAGAAGTCCATAAGAACTTAACCAAGGTCATCAGCCAAGCACCCGGTCGAGTTTTTACGACTCTTTTTGCAAGTCACTGTCACCGCATTCAAGGCTTGATTGAGGCAGCTGAAGCCAATAACCGCCACGTTATTCCCATGGGTCGTAGCGTCCATAGGTTTCTCGAATTAGGAAAGAGAAACAATCAAATATTTGCACGACAAGACACGATAAAACCACTTCGACTATTACGAAAACTGCCTCCGGAACAAGTTCTCGTGTTGCTCACAGGATGCCAAGGAGAGCCTAAAAGCGCATCCTGGAGACTGGCATACGGCCAAGACCGAGAATTGAACCCAAACTCTGGAGATACCTTCATTTTCTCCTCCCGGACCATCCCCGGAAACGAAATTCCAATCTCGCGAATGACCGACCAGCTTCTCAAGCGCGGGGTCAATGTCATCAATGCCCACGACCAAGAAATCCATACCTCGGGGCATGCCCATAAAGACGAACTCAGAGAAATATTAAACTATTGTAAACCCCAATACTTTATTCCCGGCCATGGCACCATCAAGCTCATCCGAGCACATGCCCAGATCGCTTTCAACGAAGGTTGGAATCCAAAAAATGTATTTATTCTGGAAAATGGACACCCCCTCAGGTTAAACACCGACGACGCCATATTGGAAAAGAGCATTCCCATCAGCTTCACCCCCATCGAAGCTGACTCTAACCAAATCATTCAACTGGAAACACGGTTAACCAGAACCGACATGGCCAAACACGGCTGCGTCGCACTCACGATCTTTGAAACACAAAACGCAACCCTCTTAGAACTTGTCGCAATTTCCTGCATCGGAGTGGTAAACCCTCAAGAGGCAGAAGGACTGGAAAAATCGCTCATGCAGTATCTAAAAACGGAATCGAAATCAGTAGATGCTGATTCCGTAGAAGAAGCCGTGCCAAAACTTCAAACAATGGTTCGTAGCGTCATCCGAAGACGCTACAACAAAAATCCATATGTTCATATTTCGGTCGTTGACTCACTACCAGCAAACTAACGCGGCCCGCCCAAATATGAAAGGATCTTCTTCTTTGCTTCAGCAATCTTGGTTAAATCCAATGATACTTCTGCACCGGCCTTACGAAGAGTCTCAACGACCACAGAAGTCGCCACATTGCCTGCAGCGCCCGGCGCATAAGGACAACCCCCGATGCCACCCGTACATGAATCAAAGGTTTCAATACCAAGCTCATAAGAAGCCAAAACATTTTCGCAAGCCCGGCCATAGGTGTCATGAAAATGCATCGACAACTTCGATGTGGGGCAATCCACAAGCAAAACCTCGAGCAAACGGCGAACTTCATCGGGAGATGCCTTGCCTATGGTATCTCCAATAGAGACATCAACCACACCCATGTCGAGAAGGCGACTGACAACCGGAGCGACCACCTTGGGCTCAATAAATCCCTCATAGGGACACCAAAAGGAAGTGGAAACATAGCCGCGAATCGGGATCCCCAAACGAGCCGCTTCTTTTATCACCGGGCCCAATCGGTCAAAAGAACCCTCAATATCGGTATTGATGTTTTTACGATTAAAAGAATCACTCGCCGCTGTGAAAACGGCCAATTTATCCACTTTTAAACCAACTGCCCGCTCCAATCCGATCAAATTTGGCACCAATGCAGAATAAGAAACGCCATCAACCCGGTCGATCGCGGAAAAAACTTCAGCCGCATCCTTCAATTGAGGAACCCATTTAGGAGACACAAATGCTGATACCTCAATTTCAGTTGTCCCGGTGTATGAAAGAACATTCACAAATCCCACTTTCGCTTCAGTTGGGACGAAAACTTTTTCGTTTTGGAGACCATCTCTCGGCCCCACTTCAACAATTCGAATCACGCTTCCCCCAAAACAACCAATTCCTGCCCTAAATCAACCAGGTCTTCTATTTGACAAGCAATTCGTTCCACCCTGCCCCCTTTCAGAGCCTTAAGACGATATTCCATTTTCATCGCTTCGAGCACCAAGACCTCGTCCCCATTTTCGACCAGGTCACCTAAAGCAACCTTCACTTCAATCACTTTCGCCGTCATGGGTGCCCGAATCGCATCATCCTTCGCCTTTTCCCTCGCTCCCCGTTCTTCGGGAACCACAAAACAAGAACCACCTCTCCAACTCAGCCAGGTGCCCCCACCAACCCGAGCCAATGCAATTCGATGCCGACTCCCACCTTCTTCAATAATTCGCCACTTCATCAACCAATCCTAAAGCGTCCCAAATCGACCCAAGGCGAAGACTGCTCGGCTTCACTTCCGATAGATTTGGTTGGTTTATAACTTTTCGCCTCGGCCACAAGTCCCTCAAGAAATGTGGGGATCGCAGACTCTTCAAAAGTTTCTGTATCAATGGTCGTTGTGTAGGTTTCTCCTGCCACAAAGAAATCTCGATCGAGGATATCCGAGAGAAAATGCTGATTCGTTCGTACACCCAAAATAGATATCTCTAAAAGAGCTCCCCGTAGGCGATTTCTCGCTTCTTGCCGAGTCGCACCATAAGCAATGACCTTGGCAATCATTGAATCATAATGAGGAGTCACTTCCGAGCCTTGTTCAACCCCAGAATCAATCCGAACTTGAGGCCAATGGGGGAAAGATAAACCCTCCAAAACTCCTACTTGCGGTAAATACCCTTGATAAGGATCTTCTGCATTTAAACGCGCTTCTATAGCATATCCCCTTGGCCTAGGTATCGCAGAGGCCAAGCCACCAAATGCAATCCGAATTTGCTCCGCAACCAAATCCATGCCTGTAATGAATTCAGTCACCGGGTGCTCCACCTGTAGGCGAGTATTCACTTCAAGAAAATAATGCGAGCCATCGGGTCCGACCAAAAATTCTACCGTACCCGCACCTTCATAACCAACCGCCATCAATAATTTGGTGACGTCCCGGTAGAGGCGGCTACGGGTCTCGTCGGTAATCGAACTCGCCGGTGCCTCCTCAATAACTTTTTGGTAACGACGCTGCAAACTACATTCACGCTCTCCAACAATGTGAATACCTGTGGAATCTCCTAAAACCTGCACTTCAATGTGCCTTGCAGGATAGATATACTTTTCAATCAGCAAACGACCATCACCAAAAGAAGACTCAGCTTCACGCCTGGCCGACTCGAAGGCTCCGTCTAATTCGTCTAAGCAAGATGCCCGGCGCATCCCCTTCCCGCCACCACCCGCAGCTGCTTTTAATAGAATTGGATAGCCGAGGGTTCCTGCAATGGATTGCGCATCCTCTGGCGATTCACATTTCTCCGCACCCGGTATCAGAGAAACCCCCACAGACTCCGCCAGGATCCTCGCTTCTCGTTTGTCCCCAAATGCGGACATCGATTTCATCGATGGGCCGATGAAAGTGATAGAGGCATCCATACAGGCTTGGGCAAACTTCACATTCTCCGCCAAGAATCCATAGCCAGGATGAATACCATGAACCCCATTTTCTTTCGCAATTTCGATAATTTCTCCGATATCCAAGTAACCACGATTGTTCGTGAGCGGGAATGCCTCATCGGCAAGCCACACGTGTGGTGCATTCTCATCAGCGGGCGAATAGACAGCCACCGAAGAAATATCCAATTCCCGTAAAGTCTTCAAAACACGACACGCGATTTCACCTCGATTCGCGATGAGAATTTTCATTTCCATTGCGGTTTCCTTTTTTCCAAAAACGCAGTCAAACCCTCTTGCCCTTCACTAGAAACCCGTCGCTCAGCAATGGCACCGGCGGCATATTCTAGGGCATCCGAAAGTTCCTTTCGCTTTGTTACTTCAAAGACCAATCGTTTCGCATGGGCAATCGCTTCCGGCCCATTTTCCAGAATACGCGCACACAACACTTCGATAACATCATCCAGCTCATCAAAAGAAACACACTCATGGACGAGCCCCATATCCCGGGCTCGATCTGCGAGAAAAATTTCCGCCGTTGTAAAGTATCGACGGGCCTGGGAAGCACCAATCTTTTCAATCACAAAGGGTGAAATAACGGCCGGGATGAGTCCTAAACGAACTTCGGTTAAACCGAATTTGCATTCCTGGCAGGCCACCGCAATATCCGATGCCGCCACAAGCCCCAGACCACCACCTAACGCTGCGCCATGAACCCTCGCAATAACAATGCCTGGCCAATGACGTATCGTCGCAAAAAGCGATGCCAATTCTCTGGAATCCGCAACATTCTCCGCCTGGGTATATTCAATGGTGGAGCGCATCCAATTCAAATCAGCGCCAGCACAAAAGGTCTTGCCATTCCCTGACAAAACCACAACTTTCACCTCCTTATCCAGCCCCATAAAGAAGTTCTTGAGCTCAGCAATCAGTTCGTCGTTGAATGCGTTACGAACCTCGGGCCGATTAAGACTGACATTGATCCTCGCTCCACTTTTCTTAATTTCAAGATACTTCATTGCTTATCCCTACATCCTAAACACGGGGCTGGCTCCTCTTTCAACGGGAGCATTCAAGCAGGCCGACAAAGCTAAACCTATAATTTCTCGACTCTGGAGTGGAGAGATAATGCCATCATCCCATAGTCGGGCACTGCCATAATACGCATCACTCTCACGCGCGTATTTATCCAATACCGGTTGACGTATTTTATTTTCCTCTTCCACAGATAGCGCCTCACCCATCCGCTCTTTTTGTTCTTTCTTCACTTGAACAAGAACATTGGCTGCCTGCTCTGCTCCCATCACTGAGACTTTACTATTGGGCCACAAAAACAAAAACCTTGGCAAATAGCCACGACCACACATAGCGTAGGTGCCGGCTCCATGGGACGCCCCAATCACCAAGGTAATGCGAGGCACCGTCGCCGTAGCGACCGCTTGAACCATTTTAGCACCGTGCTTGGCAATACCACCCTCTTCGTAGCGCTTACCCACCATAAAACCGGTAATATTTTGTAGAAAGACCAAGGGAATTCGTCTTTGATTACAGAGTTGAATAAAATGAGCCCCCTTCATCGCAGATTCGCTAAAAAGAACGCCGTTGTTGGCGACAATACCGACGGGATACCCCATCCACCGAGCGAAACCACAAACCAGCGTAGAACCATAATTCGCCTTGAATTCCTGAAAACGTGAACCATCCACAAGGCGTATGATAACTTCGTGAACATCATAGGGCGTCTTGGGATCTGCGGGAATGATCCCCAGCAAATCCTCTGCTGAATATTTCGGAGGTTCGACTTCAATTTCATCCAGTCGCGACTTGGGAATGGGATTTAGATTTTCGATGATGTTCCTGCATCGGTGCAGCGCCTCCTCTTCGTCCACAGCTAAATGGTCAGTCACCCCAGACACTCGAGAATGCATCGCCGCGCCACCGAGCTCTTCGGCGGTAACAATTTCGCCAGTGGCGGCTCGGACCAGAGGCGGTCCACCTAGGTAAATTGTCCCATTTCCTTCAACGATAATGTTCTCATCAGCCATGGCAGGCACATAGGCGCCGCCGGCGGTACACATCCCTAAAACCACCGCTATTTGCGCAACCCCCTCCGAAGACATCACTGCTTGATTGTAGAAGATACGACCAAAATGTTCTTTGTCCGGAAACACTTCATCCTGGAGAGGTAAGAAAGCCCCCCCGGAATCCACCAAATAGATACAAGGCAATCTATTCTCACGGGCAATTTCTTGAGCCCGAATATGTTTTTTCACCGTTTCCGGGAAATAGGTCCCCCCCTTGACCGTAGAATCATTGGCAACAATCATACATTCCCGACCACTCACCATGCCGATACCCGTCACAATCCCAGCAGAAGGCACCTCATTGTTATGACGCTCCCAAGCAGCAAACGGTGAAAGTTCAAGAAAAGGGGTATCGGAATCCAGGAGTTTATCAATACGCTCACGGGCGAGGAATTTTCCCCGGTCTCTCTGGGTCTTGATTGCTTTTTTAGTGCCACCCCTTTGAACTTGCTTCAACCGCTCACGAAATAGAGTAAGCAGAGATTGGTTCATCGTTCGGTTTTTTTGGAATGAAGAAGAGTTAGAATCGGTATTGCTATTCAAATGGTCCATCGCGAAGGTGAAAGCAAAACTTTCCCCAGAGTTCAAGGCGGAGTGCGTCGATTTTACGCCTCAGACCGCAATCTTGGACCATCCTCAAAGAAAGTTGTGAAAAATAGAGGGATTAGCACGGGCATATTCGATCAAGATCGGAAGATATAACGCCAAATCTGGACATTGAATTTCAGTGGCGTTCAAACTATCGACGGTATTTTGGGTGTCAAAGGTCACCGGATGATTGAAATAGACCATCGCCTCCTTCGGGATCTGGACAAGCCGCTCCACGTGCCGAAAATTCATCGCTAAATTCGCCAGTGCCAGGGGCATTTTTCCTGCAATTGGCGCTCGGTCAAGAGCTTCGACCGCCAAATCCATCACTTGACCGGCTGTTTTGGGACACGGATCAGCCAACTGATAAACCCTCTTCTCACACTCTTTTCCACCCTGAGAAATAGTGGCCATCGCACTGACGAGAAAATCCACGGGGACAAGATTCACCGGGGCATCACTGTCTCCAATATTAACCATGGGGAGCCAAGGGGGTAAACGCATCAGAAGATTAAACATAAAATACGGCCCATCTCCCTTAATCGTCTCTCCGGTACGAGAATCACCCACCACTATCGCCGGGCGAAAAATCGTGGTCGGAACATGCTCCCACCGCTCCTGTACCAATTTCTCTGCCCAAAATTTCGTGGTTTCATAATGATTCTTGAACTCTTGACCCAAATCCAATTCATGCTCAAAAACTGCGCCGGTTCGATTCCCGGCAACATAGCAGCTTGAGATATACAAAAGCCGCTTTAAATTTGGTAGCGTCTCACAGTAATCTAAAACCCGACTCGTTCCCACGACGTTCACATCATAAGCAATCGTCAACGCAACGCTCAACTCATAAACAGCTGCTAGGTGCCAGACATGGGTAATCCCCTTATTGAAGCGGGCCCGGTCATCGGGACCCATACCCATATTTGGCTCGCGAATATCCCCCAAAACGACCGAGAATGTACCTTTGAATTCTGGACAGGCCGCTCTGATATCCCGCACCCTTCTATTGGCCATGTCCTGCATGTGGGGCTGAACCAAGAGAACAAACTGGCTCTTGGGCTGATGAGCCACCAATTCTTTAATCAGCCTGCCAGCAATAAACCCAGGAAATCCCGTCACGAGAATCATTGAATCCGCCATCGTTTCCTCCTCATAGATCGTCATTCCTGAAAACCAAGGGCACCCACCCTGGCCCATGTCCCCCCGATCTGCAACCCTAAAAAAAGTCCCCCTTGAAAATGATTTTCGGCGTAAATGATGCACAATTAGATGATTTTTTATCCAACTCTATTGATTTTAGCTCCTTTGAGCCATTTTAATGTGAAATGTGAACTAGTTTATTCATTTTCAATTCTGGATACCTATGTTGGCTCGGTGGAGAACAAATACCTATGGACCATTCCACAGCGCTCGCCCATTACTTCCTCCAGGGCGTTCAAAACGAAATCTCGGCTTCCAACTTGTCGATTTACCTGCCATCCCCCTCTAAAGCGAAGAAACACACCATGCTGGTCCACAGTGGCGCAGCAGCATCAGCCACACATATGATGCAAACCAGAGAAAAAGCCGAAAAATTCACCCTAAAATGGCAAAAAGAGTTCGACCCCGAAAAAACAAACGTCAACGTCACGTTTCTATGCGGAGACACCGCAAACCTTGTTCCCCTTATAATACACATATCTGAAAGTCCGCCAACCCTTTGCCTCCCCATATTCTTGGGAAAAAGTGCCTTATCATTGCCCACTCTAAGCTCTGATACCACACCAAAAAGACGCGCGACCGATGGAACAAGCTCCGTTTTGAAAAGTCTACAACCAGTAGCCTGGTTAACAATTCAATTCTCAAAACAAACCAATTACGAAACTTTCGTTACAAACTTAAAAAGCGATATTAATCTAACCTGGCTCATAAGCCTAGGAAGCGCCATAAGCAGACATTTAGTAAGACTCCGAACCGTCCTCAATGATGCGCTCACCGGGCTTCCCTGCTTGGCAGAGCTGCAACAATTTATCAACGAGCTTATTCGCAATCCATCGCCCACAACCCACCCCTTTGCCCTCGCCCTTCTAAGTCATATCGACTTCGCACAAGTGAACGAGTCACAGGGGCGTGAAAATGCCGACCAAATCTTAGAAACCATTGGAGAATTGCTTCAAGAAAATCTCCGGTCCACGGATTTTCTTGCGAGAATTGGGGGAGCCGTTTTTTCCATTGTATTCCCTCATTCCGATTCTGACCAAACCATCTCAGCAACCAATAGAATCATCACTCGACTCAATACTTATGCACAAAATCATTTTGGGAACCCACTTTCATTTCGATGCGGCATCAGTGTTTACAACGGCGAAACACCCCTACAACCCCAACTATTGATTCAACAAGCCGCTCAAAGTCTTTATCAAGCACGTTTGTCCAATAAAGACAAAATCGTTGCTTGGCCTTCCAATAAGCTGGTTCAAACCAGTGAAGTTGACCCCCTAACTGGTGTTCTAACCGGGGACATGGCCCGTGACTATCGACGAATGACCCTAATGTATCAGATTGTCAGCCATATGGCTTTCCGGGAAGCCTCTAGTGCAATCGTCAAAAACAGTTTAGAGAGCCTCAAAACAAACATCAATACGCGCTCGGTGCACGTGGTCTTGCGAGAATCAGAACAAGAACTGAAAGAAGCTGAAACAAGTCGACTCACCAATCAAGAGACACCCCTAGAGAAACAAGACCTCCTCCTGATCGAAGAGAGTGTGAATAGAGCAACCATATTGGGTTTTGGCATCTCCGGCGTAGATTCAGCCAATTTCGAATTAAACCATCGTGCCCTAGTAGTCCCCCTAACCGCCGGAGACCATGACCTTGGCTGTCTCTATTTTACCCAGCATCAACACAACGATTGGCTCGATGTCACCGACGTCCTTTTCTTGCAGGGTATTGCAACTCAAATTGCCGTTGCCTTAGACCGCGCAAACTTGGCAGAACAAGAACGCTCACGACAAGACGAAGAAAAACGCCGACTCAAAAGAGAATTTGCAACCCTCAGAGCCGCATTCGGGACCTCGAAACTCGTTTATCGCTCACCGCAAATGGAAAAGATCTTGGACGCAGCGAGGCGGGTTGGTAATACAGGAGCAACCGTTCTCCTTACCGGCGAAAGTGGGACCGGTAAGGGCGTGTTAGCGCGAACCATCCATAGCCTTAGTGCCCGGGCAGATCGGGCGTTTATAACAGTGGACTGCAACGCCATCGCTCCCACGCTCATCGACAATGAATTGTTTGGTCATATCCGCGGTGCCTATACAGGTGCACAATCGACCAGCTCTGGGCGCATTTGGGAAGCCAATGGTGGCACGGTTTTCATCGACGAAATTGGTGAGCTCCCACTGGAAGTGCAAGGCCGACTCTTAACCTTTGTTCAAGACCGAAAAATAACCCCTGTGGGAGCGACAAAGTCCCACTCCATTGATGTCCGTATCATTACCGCCACCAACCGAGACCTAGAAAAAGAAGTCGCGGCCGGACGCTTTAGAGAAGATCTCTACTACCGAATCAACGTCGTCTCCTTTCACCTTCCTCCACTACGAGACCGTCAAGAAGACTTGGAAATTCTCCTCCGTTACTTTCTGGATAAATTCAGTGTTCAATACCAAAAACGTGTCGTTGGGCTCACAGCCGGGGCCTCAAATTTGGTCATGAACTATTCTTGGCCTGGGAACATTCGAGAACTCGAAAATAAATTGATGCGTGCCGTCATTATGTGCCGAGGGGAACTCCTCGAATTTGATGAATTAAGTATTGCACCTCAAATAGATGACCCCATCTCGAACGAAAATCTTCCAAAATCCGTACTCAGTCAAATCAAAAATGACCCAGCCGTATCATTTGAGTTACCATCTCCCATAGGTGAACCCGCCCTGGGTCCAAAAATACAGCTGCAGGAATGGCTCACGAATGATATTGGCGTTGCGGTAAAAGAACTCCCTAAATCCCCTGACCCTATCGCTCTCTGGCTCGAAGAGTCCCTCATAGAAGCTGCTCAGCAGGTTTCAGCGAGCCTTTCCCAGAGCCAAACCGGTAGCGTCATCAGAAGGGCTGCCAAACTTCTTGGCTGTTCTGAATCCACCTACCGTCGGCGACTTCGAGAAGTCCAGGTCCAGAAAATGACGCATCCGCGCCGGCGAATTTGGCAAACCCGTCTCGAAGTGCTTCAAACCCTTATCGAAAAAGAGCCTGATACACGCGATAATCTCTTGAAATCATGGAAACAAAACACTCTAAAACTCGTTCGACATGCCGTCGGCCCCAATATCCGGGCCGCCTCTCAAATGATGAATGCCACGGAACAAACCATTCGTAAGTGGTCGGACCAAATGATTTAACACTCCCTTGCTCCCCCTCCCATTGACCGCTATAGCATGCCAAAACCTCTAATGCATGGAGGATGCCATGCCACAAGATATATTTACCCCCAGTCCAGAACACCAATCTTTAAGAGAAATGTTGCGGCAATTTTCTGAGCGTGAAATCGCTCCACAAGCTGCAGAACACGACCGCAACGAGAGTTTCAATATAGAACTGTTCAGGAAACTTGGAGGGCTAGGCCTTTTGGGGATCACCGTTGACCCTCAATATGGCGGTTCTGGTATGGATGCCACCGCCGCTGTCATTGCACACGAAGAAATCGCAGCGATAGACCCTGGATTTTGCTTGGCTTATCTCGCCCACTCAATGCTCTTTGTAAATAACATGTCCCAAAACGGATCAGATTCTCAAAAAGAAAGATATCTTCCCGACACATGTTCCGGCAAGGCGATCGGTGGGATGTGTATGAGTGAGCCTGCTGTGGGAACCGACGTTTTGGGAATGCAGACCAGCGCCAAAGAGGAGGGCGACTCTTTTATCATTAACGGCGCCAAAATGTGGATCACCAATGGTGCCATTAGCGCATCTGAGCTGGGTGATATTTTTCTGGTCTACGCAAAGACCGGACCAAATACGAAAGACTGCTCCCTTTTTCTCGTAGAAAAAGGAACACCGGGCTTTAAGCTTGGGCAAAAGATTCATGATAAATTGGGTATGAGAGCCTCGACAACCGCTGAATTGGTTTTCGAAGACTGTAAAATCCCCAAAGAAAACCTTGTTGGCAATCAGGGCGATGCCATTTTGCATATGATGCGCAATCTCGAACTTGAGCGACTCACCCTTGCTGCGATGAGTCTTGGTATTGCCAGGCGTAGTATCGAAATTATGAATCAATATGCAACAGATCGGCAGGCCTTTGGAAGCCCGCTCCGCCACTTCGGACAAATTCAGAGACATATTGCAGAATCCTATGCCGAATACATGGCAGGTAGATCTTACGTTTACAATACCGCCGCAAACCTTGTGCTTCACAAAGGTGGAAACCGCCTCGACTCGGATGGCGTGAAACTCTACTGCTCAACCATGGCCAAAAATGTCGCTGATAGAGCGATCCAAGTTCTCGGTGGTTATGGATACGTTGGTGAATATGTCGTAGAGAGACTGTGGCGAGACGCCAAACTACTGGAAATCGGAGGCGGAACCATTGAGGCCCACCATAAGAATATGGCCCGTGAACTCAAATACATAGAAAAATTGCCCTGAGTAAAAGCGCAAGTCATTCTGGACTCACTTGACCGATTACCCATTTGGCCGTCACTGCCTTCTGTAATTCAGGTGGCCAATTTAGCGGTCTTTGGTCCAATCGGGTTTTTGGTGGTCAGTGAATCGGTTCGTCGGTCGCGGGCTTCCCGTATTCGTCAATATTTAGGTTCTCAGCCCAGCAACTCACCTACATAGAGAGCGTTTTTTTACCCTCACCTCCCCCTGGCTTCTTGCCTCCACATAGCTATAATAAAAACCATGAGTGGACATAATAAAGGTGTGTTTATCGCCCGGGATGGCGTGCTTATCCCCAAGCAACCACAACGAAAGACGGTCGTCAGTTCGGAGCTTGTTCCGGGAAGCGTCGAGGGAATATCCCGAATACGCGCTCTGGGCTTCACCGTATTCATTGTCACCAATGATGAAGACGTCTGTCATGGTACTATTAAGGAAATCGAACTCGAAGACCTCCACGGCCATCTTGTTTGCGCCATCAGTGAACTGGATTCCAACGCCTTTATTGATGGCGTATTCTACTGCGTTCACCATCCAGAAGCCAAGCTTCAAGAATACCGGAAAAAGTGTGATTGTCGCTTACCCAAACCAGGACTTCTCGAAAAAGCAGCCGGAGATTTCTCCGTGGACCTATCTCGAAGCTTCATGATTGGAGACCACGAATCACTGGTCATCACCGGCCATTTGGCTGGCGGTCAGTCAATTCTCATTAAGAGCCCAGGCAACAATGACCTAGATCTCGGCCCCATTGACAGCTCTCTCCCATACGACCCCAAAGTGGCAGAACCTGACATGACCTTTAACAATCTTACCGAAGCTGCAGACTGGCTTGCCAACAAGGATTAATCAACGATAAATGCCTCTAACCAAAGGCACCGACCTTATAGCTAATAACCGCACTGGATTCGCGGAGTAAATCGTAGAGTTCCATTATCGGCTGGAAAAGTTCACGATGTTCTTGATCATAACCCTGCATTTTATCGCTCACATAGGTGGCTGCCTCTCCGAATATGTCGGGGTCAATTGACTCTCCTTTAACCGGAAACGCCCGAGCCAAAATATCTAAAGCACCAACGACATCTAGATGGAAAAGATCATCGACCACTTCAGCGACAGTAATATCTGCCTGGCTACTAAACCTCGGAATTCTAACCGCATATAGAAATATTTCCTGAATCAGTACATGGCGGATGCTGTGCACAATGTCCAATTCAGGATCCTGTGCTTCTTTAAACTCTTCATCTTCCAATAAGTCACAACCATATTCTAAATCAAAAAAATCCTCCGCCAACCGTAAATAAATACTCCGAAGATCTGGATATTGATTTTCCCGAGCCAAGTGACCACTAATGCGTCGCATGCTTCTTTGACGGATTTCATCGGCTTCTTGAGCCCGCGACAACCAATAGCCACGGTCGAAAAGTCTTAAATAGGCTTCAAGATACTCGAGCCTACTCAGCGTATAAGCGCGTCCCACCAGGTCGAAGAGACAACGAAACCTGGCCGAATCTTGATATAGGGACAGAAAAGGCTCTTTATCGCGCCCAACGGCTGTGCCAACACCGCCTAAACTATTTGCCATAAAGCCCATCTGTTGCAAAATAGCATTATGGGGAATCGCCCGAATCTGAGAGGGATGGTTTTTTCGATGACGCTTTTTGCCACCACCGTCTCTTCGAACCACACGGGAACCGGTACCAAAAAGTAAGTTAGAACCAAACACATCGATCAATTGTCCATAAGACGAATCTTCCATCACTGCTTCGTTAAATTCCTTAACGGTAATAAAGAAATCTAAAGAACGATTGGCCTGGCTATAGAATGTATCGGGCTCTCGCTCCGGTCGTGATAAAGCATGCTCCATCAACCGGACCGCGGTGGCATAAGCCATCTGATGATTACCAAAATAGAGGAAACCATCGCCGCCTTGAAAGCTAAGTTCTTGCTTAAATTGAATCCCTTCCTCCCGAAAAAGAATCCGGCTGGCTGGTGATGATACATATTCTAAACGTTGTGTGAAACTTCGCGGATGCGCTCCTCTCCCAATCGACTCTCCATGGGTATCAAAGATAACGAGTTCAACATCTTGGATCCCTGTGCGACTCATAAGACGCGCGAGTTTCATTCGTAACCGCTCAATCGCCATCCCCGCAGCAACTTGCCCCAAATAACGCCCCGCATCAGAAAAGCCTGTCTGCACACAGAGTCGACCACGCCCTCGGATATATTCAAGATATTCGGGAATCTCGAGCAATTTCTCGAACAGGGAATCTGCCCGCTCCAGTGCCGTCTCAGTTTCAAATAACGGCGAAATATCAATCTGTTTGTCTACACCAAAGAGCTTGGCAAAATAAAGCGCAGTCAAAACCGTAAAGGGAGTATCACACTCAGCAATTAAGAAACGAATTGGGTCGTCCCCGTCGATAAACTTCAAAATTTGTGCGACAACCATAAATAGGCGTTTGGCGGTCATTTGCTCGCTCATGACAGAACCAAAATTAATCAGAACCGGTTTATCATTCACCTGAAATAAGGCTCTAAGATCTTCGAGAACCCCTCTTCTCTGCCCTGCATCATCGGGAGAACCATCCAACTTTAGATCTCGCCGAATCGCATTGTGCAACTGCGAACTATTGAGCCGCACATGGGTGTGCGCAAGTCCCAAACCAAAATTCGCGACCTCCGCTCTCATGACACAAAGCTGACGCTTCAGTTCATTTGATGAACATTGCTCGACCGCACTCGACAGAAGGGTCAAAAGTTCGCCGGCTCTCGTGAGCCGAACATCTAAGCTCCGCACAAATTGGAGACTCAACCGACTTACTTCCTCGGGTCCCTCACAGTCCCGTTCGAGAGACTCTAAGTTCGCTTGAGATGCATATTCGGTGGTTCTCAGCTTGTCTTCTATCCGCTCCAAAAATGATACAACTTCAGGTTCTTCCCTAAGACAAGATTGGAACTTCCCTCGAAGCTCATCCAAAAATAAGAGATAATCTTGTAGCTGCGAAACCTCGACTTTTACCCTACTAAATAGAGAATGATACCACTTGATATCACTTCTCCCATCGAGGTCATAGCCAACCCAACTGGCCACGGTCAGTAATTGCGGCTTAAGCCGACACCACTCACCGGGATATCGTTCTTCACCCACCTCCAACACAACTTCATACATTCGACGGATCGCCCAATGAACATTCTTTAGAGCTTCTATGGATAACTGGTGCTCCTGCCCCAGGCTAAGATCTGCGTCCGGCACATGACGACATCCATGAATCTCGTTCCACAGATTTTCTTGGTCCGATTCTGATAAAGGCTCCCCCTGAGAATTGATACCACTGGTCAGCTGTGTCAGAGCACCATAAATATCACTGGAAAAAGCGAACGTGGGATGAGCTGTAGCCACAATACCCAGCCACTGCCTCTCGACAATACTTTGAAAAAGCTCGAATGGAACCAAATTACCTTCTTCGTCGTGCGCTTGTGCATCGATAAGAGCACGAAATCGGCCATCATTCTTATCTAGGTCTACCTCTTCCAAGTAATCGCGCAGTCGTTCAACACGCCCGGCAAAAGCCGAAGTGGTAAGACTTTGTAATAACGCGCGCAATGCATCAAGCCCGAGGGTTTTATTCGCCAACCTCTCAGATATATGGGTCGCTAACAGGATGACCGGATTAATGTCTGGATTATCCGATTTTTCTGCACGAAACTGCTCTAAAATACCCTTGAACTCTGCCAAAGTATGCTTTGAGGATTCACTCAAATCTTCTTTTCCTCGCAATACCTCCTCCATCCTAAACTCCTCAATCGAGTGGGCGTTTCACATCAGCGCGTTGTTGGCAGATTTTATATCTGCTTCAATACAAAAGAGCCAATAGATGTCGCTAGTTTTCCAACAATGATTGTCCATGGCCAGTCTTGCTCTCCCGAAAACCTCAAGTTACGCTTAAGCCTAGTGAGATTTAGGATAAATCAAATGAAAATATACGATTTTGTACCAAGGCTTGTTGCCAACATTGATTTTCTCAAATCTGAACACCAGGAACATTTCATCAGAATTCGAAATGCCGAAATCATTCCCATCAGCCCCAATGAATACGTATTCCATGACATTTTTCAACGTGGGCTGAGCCTGAAAGAAGCCATCCAAGAAAAGCTAAAATCCGCGGACCGAGTCCCTTCAACGGCACTTGTGAGCTTACTCAACAAGCTCCACCAAGCAAACGCCTTCACCAATCCACAAACAGAAATAGACTCAGTCGGCCTCGTCTCTGATCGGCGTTCCCTCTGGCGTAAATTACGACGGGCCGTGCCCCATACATTTCTATTCGTAACAAACAACACCCCATCGACTACCTTCGCCAAAACAACAAGAACCAAGAACGCTACTCCCGAATCCCAGGGTGTGCAACTCGTGACGCTGGGGGCTCTAGTAGCCACTCTCCCCTCACTCTTGGAGCTCTACAAAAACGCAGCCGACCTCGGAGGACAAAATTGGTTGGCCACCTGTTTAGCCCTCTACCTTGGTGTCGTGGTCGCACTCTCCTTTGAAGGGCTGGGAAGACTTATTTGGTGTCGAACTCACCCCCAACTTCATGTTGAATACGGAATCGGATTGCGAGGCATCTTTTTGCATTTAAAGGCCCGCTCTACCGACAGTTGGACTTTGGGCCACGACAAATTGGGCCAAGAAAGTGCCCACGGGTTACAGTGGATGCTGGTAAGCAGTATAGGGCTACAAATACTGACCTTGGTCCTAGAACCACCCCTTGCGAGTTTTGTTGCGACCCTCTCGATCGCGGCAGCCATGAGGAGTTTTGCCAGCCTCTGCCCATTCGATGAATCCGATGGGAGACGCTTTCTGGAACTTGCTTTCCCCAATCTACAATACCTAGATCAGACCGGAGCGTACATAAAAAGAAAATATTTCCAGCGGCTTTTCGTGCGGAATTTATTCCATTCAGAGTTGCGTTTGCTGATCACCCTCACTGCCTGCATCGGCTGGTTCTCTATTTGGCTAAATCTATGGACCAAAATACTTAATCACATCATTTTACCTAACCTTTTACAGATCCTCAACAATCAATCCATGGTTTCCTTTACCATAGCCGTGGGTGTGGGGGGATTTAGCGTCGTGATTGTTATCTTTTGGCTCGTCTGGGGCCTTCAAATAGTGAGTCAAAATCTCATTGCCTGGCCCAAACCGACATCACAGAAGGAGAAATCAACCTTTCAAGCCACCAACGCCATAGACATCCTTCAAGGTTGTCCCATCCTCACAAATCTATCTGACTCCATTGTAAAAGAGCTGTCGAAACCTGAGAGGATTAAATCTTACCCTCCCAACACACAATTGCTTCAACAAGGAGAAACAGGAACTCGGTGTTTTATTGTGCTACATGGAACCGCCGAAGTATTTCAAGAAGATTCGAGCGGTTTGCGTACCACCATCACCCTATTAGGACCGAGTGATTGTTTCGGGGAAATCGCCCTTCTTGACAATGTGACACGAACCGCTTCAGTCAGAGCGTGCACTGACATAAACGCCATCACAATTGAGCGAAAGGAATTTTTTGAATTGATAGAAACCGCTAATCTGACAAAAACTCAAATAACACCACTCCTTCGACTCACCCAAAACCTCCGAAAATCCGACGTTTTTCAAGCCATGCACCCCAAGACAATGGCTGGCCTTCTCAGAAAAGGTCAACGAAAGAAAATCCCGGCTGGCAGTACCGTGATTCAAGAAGGAGACAAAGGCAGCCATTTCTTTGTTATTGCGACCGGAGCTATCCAATTGACTCGACAAAATGACAGGTCCAATGTGACACTAGAAGCGGGAGATTTTTTTGGTGAAAAATCCCTATTAACTTCAAACCCGCGCAGTGCAAGCGCCATTGCCACTGAAGAGTCTGATCTCGTCTGCATCGATCGCGAAGACTTTCAAGCCGCACTGCTCGAAGATCTAGCCCTCAATTTCCAGCTCGAACAAATTGCCATGGGACGAAGATAGGAGAAACATTGTGATTGGACTATTCACCCGTCTGGTACCCTTGGCAGTCGCATCCGCCGCGATCTCACAAAATGGTGATGAGATTAAGAATTTGGGAAGCCATCTCTTAAACATCGCGAACAATCTAAGAGCTTCCGCTGAAATGCGAAGTATTTCGAAATCCATACGCCTAGACATGATCTCGGGCGAAGAATTCCCACAGGATATCGTCGACTATGCAAGACGGCGGATGGACAGTCAGGGACAAGATCCGAGCAAAGACCCTTGGTCGAAGGAATACCTGCTCATTGAGGCTGGGGATGGAAAATATCTCGTCTCTCTTGGGCCAGATGGAGAACTAGATACTGATGATGATATCGCCGTTAGGATTGTGGGTCGTGACGGTCGGTTCAACGCCAAAGATTATTAGACAGTTGAAGACACCGAGGCACAAGTGCATTATACCTTGCATAGCATGCGCACTACTTGATAACTCCTTCCAATGATTTCTCAATTTGGAGGGAAACATGATTCAAACCCATCTAGGCATCTCCCAAGAACTCTGTGGCATACCCATCAAAGTCGCAAATGGAGAAGCGATTGTCGAACTTAAAGCCACCCAAGAAATGACCGCCGATGAGCAAGGGCTGGTCCACGGTGGATTCTTGTTTGGACTTGCCGACTACGCTGCCATGCTGGCCGTCAACCACCCCAACGTCGTCTTGGGAAGAGCCGACGTGAAGTTCCTAAAGCCTAGCCGTGTAGGGAGTAAAAGTATTGCCAAGGCCAAGGTTATCGCTGAAGAAGGAAACAAGAAGGTGGTAGACGTTTTGGTCTCATCGGATAACATCAAGACACTCAAGGGAACCTTCACGTGTTTCGTGCTGGGCCAACATGTCCTGAGCGACCCAGAAAAAGATTAACACAAAGACTATATTCTCCAAACACCCCAGTTCCCCCTCCCCTCACGATCATACACAAATCATCTCTGGACGTGCAGGCTGTGGTGTGAGCTACCGCCTCGATGAATACAAATGACATGATTGAAGAATTTTCAGACCCGGACTTTATAAACGCAGCGCCAGGGTTTACTGAATTTAACTCGCCCCAAAAAGAGGCCAATGGGTATCTGGCCGCGGGCCAAGGCCTTTTGGGCCTACCGCAGCCGAGAATGTAAAGTGAAAGCGCAGGATCACTTCATCCGAAACATGCCTTCATTAGGCAGAAGGCATGCTTCTAGCGCTCTTCCCGGAGCCATAAGACAGGTCAGGGCCGAGCTTTTGGCTCTGAGCTTCGGATGAAGTGTTTAACTCGCCCCAAAAAGACACAATCGGCACCGGCTGGCCCAAAAGGCTTAGGGCCGGTTGCCAAATAGACAAAGCGCCAGGGTTTACTGAATTTAACTCGCGCCAAAGAGACACAATCGGGCAATCGGAGGTGTGGCTTTGGGAAATCGGTGGTCAAAAATAACGATGACGATGACGATGATAACAGGTTGCAGATTATACAGGGAAATGTTTTAAAATGCGAAAGTACACCCAATATTTACATTGTTTTATTATGGGAATAGTGCTAAGGTATTCGTCTTGATCTCAAGGAGCCGAGCATGAAAATAACACCGCCACACAAACCAATTTCTGAGAAACCAATCACAGAAAAGCTCACAAGCAAGCAATTGATGAATCAATGTGTTCAGCAGCTCAAGTTCAACAGAAAAGGGGAGGCGCGGTTTATCGCGCTCTTAAATGAGATAGACCATCGTCGCCTATTTGCCGAAGAAGGTTACTCCTCTATGTTTAAATTCTGTGTGGGGCATCTTCATCTCTCCGAGGCCGCAACCTATAGACGGATCGGGGCAGGTCGCGTCATTCGGCAATATCCCATAGCCTTAGAGATGCTTGAAGAGGGCGAGATTCACCTAACCGCCATCAACATTATCCGGCCTTGTCTCACATCCGAAAATCACCTTGAGGTTTTGCGCCTTTGCAAGCATAAAACGAGAGTAGAAGTGGAGTTACTCGCAGCACAACTCTTCCCAAAGCGAGCAATCCATCAGAAAAAGAAAAAACCCAAGGCAGAGATTCGAGCCTTGCCCTCTTTTGCCTTTGATAATCTTGGTTTTGAGAATCCCCAAAGAGAACTCTCCCCAAAGCCTGCTGAAGCAAGTGCGCCCCCTAAGCAGAGTGAACTTAAGCAGGATGGGAATGGGCAGGATGGCAGTAAGAAAGAGGAAAGTGGCGTCTCAAAGCCCTCTCCTTCGCCTAGGAAATTTCGTCTTTCGGTGGATATAGAGCAATCAATCCAAGAGAAGTTAACGCGCGCCCAAGAGCTTTCGCCCTTTGGGAAGAGTTCGCTTCAGGATGTTCTTTCAGCCTCCCTTGACCTCCTCATAAAAGAACGCATGAAGATGAAATTTAAGCAGGTATCCTCTCCCTCTCGAGCACCAGCTTCCACGCAGACGACAAAAGCGACAAAAGCGACAAAGGCGACAAAAGCGACAAAGGCGACAAAAGCGACAAAAGCGACAGGCCGCCACATTCCAAGCGCTATCAAGCGTGAGGTGGCAGATCGGGACAACTTTCAATGCACCTTTACCTCCAGCTCCGGTCATAGATGTAAGGAAAAGCAGGGTTTGGAGTATCATCACCTTCAAG
>JAYZAY010000039.1:0-10396 GCA_036339465.1 Myxococcota bacterium
AATAGAGCGGACGTGATGGCATATCTTGGGTGAATTCATGCTTTGATGAGTTCAAAAACCGTGCCACTAAGATTCCTGCTTAATTATTGGCTTAAGATTCCTGCTGAATTATTGGCTTGGCCTACAGATCTAGCTAAGGGCGAAATGGTGTGTCTCAGTAACCGCTCCCCCGAGAAGATCTAGCTGCTCGTGACAAAATGCGCCACACTCTGAAAATCGTTTCCAGCCCAAAGATCGTGCTTCAGGGCCTCGAGAATAAATATTTGCAATAATATCTTCGTTTAGAATCTTCGAATCTAGCCCCAAAGCCAGATAAGCAACGCTAAGAGCGCGCCCTTCATCTTCGCCAAGAATCATGTCAATGAGCCGTCCAATCGATACTGCACAGCTTAACTTAGCCAAAGCAATTGGCAGACCTCGTAATAGTTCCTCGGTTTGATGCCCAGAGTTTAGAAGGTTCTTTAATGTTTCAATTCTTGTCGTATCGCGGATTTCACCCACCGCAAATACACCGCTGGCCACGATACCGGCGTCGTCAGATTCGAGCATCTCAGTTATCACGACGTTGACTTGAGGACGAAGTCGCATATATTTCCACAAGGCGATGCAGGTATTGGCGCGAACACGTCCCTCGGGGCGTTCTAAGAATGGTAAAAGTATCGAATAAACTCCTAAGTAGTTCAGGTAGCCAAGTCCTTCAATGGCATTGGCGACTACTCGGGTATCTTTATCCAGAAGGGATTGACGAAGAAGTTGGAAGGTCTCTTCATTGGGGTTGTGCGTCATTAAATTCTTAATTGCGTATGCCTTTAACACCTTAGAGTGTGCGCATCGCCCCATTTGTATATTCCTAAGCGCTTCCGTCATGCGGAATTTTTGAAATGGATCCACATGAGTCGTTTTTATTTTGCCAAGATAAGACAGCGCGGCTATCTTAACAGGTAAACAATAAGAATCATCGTCTATAATATCAAGGACGATAGGAAGACCCTCAGGATGAATGGCCTTGCCTAAGATTTCAATCACTTCTATTTTTAAATCGACCGGCTGGTCACCCTTAATGATTCGGCGAAGCTCATTGAAGTACTCCTCTGAATCAAACTGATCAAATAGCGCTATTGCGTTGGACTTGAGTTCATGGTCGGAAGAGCGCAAGAAAAAGAGAATGTCGGCATCAAACTTTTTGCTCGCAGAAATCCCGAGACAAACAAAGGCAATTACAACCACACAAATGCCCACTAACAGTATTTTGCCCGGCAATAAAAATAAGAAACCAACCATAAAAAACCCTGCAGATTGCGCCAAGATGTCCGACATTAAGCGTATTTGATCACGTTCTCCGCCGGGATATAGAGTTAGCTGATTGGCAAGCGCAATCGAATGTATACTTCCATCTATAAGTCGATAGCCTACGTATATAAGGATGCCAACAGTTAGAGTCGGAAATCCCAAGTAGAGAAAGGTGAATCCAGAAAATGCAAAACATGTAACCAGATATATCCGACCAAGACCTATTTTATTGCAAATACGAGGATAGAGAAAAGCTGCAGAAGCTGTCGTCAGGATAGCCGAGGCTACATCGAGTGAGCCGTAGAGGCTAGTCAGGTTGTATTCAGATTCTTCAAATTTAGTTGCAACCAAAGACATCGCAACAAACCACAATAATGAATACAGAAATGTGAACAAACTCAATCGCCTGGGAAGTCGATACTCTTTTATTATGGACACAAGACCGCGCTTTTCCGAATTCTTCTTTTCCTGTGCCGGCTTCTCCTTCCAGGCCAACTTACTCTTTTCGCGGTTCTCCAATACAAGAAGCAGGCACCCTTGAAGCACCTGAAAACATTCAAGGCCTACCCATAGAAGTAGAAAGAAACCGATCTCGAGGTTCAATACGCCAGAGCATGCTGCCAATAATGCTCCGCCAAAGGCTCCGAATTGAGCCACGGTGCTTACCCAAGGAAAGAGTCGTTTCGACTGAAAGGGAGAAATAAGATAACTTGCCAAAGACCACATCGAGAAATACACAACGATATTTGTTCCCATAATGGAAACAAAGGAGATTTTAGCCTTTAAATCTGGATCCGGCAGTATAAGACAATAAATCCCAATCATCAGAAGCAAGCTATGGACTGT
Organism: Myxococcota bacterium; assembly: GCA_036339465.1. Classification (GTDB taxonomy): domain Bacteria; phylum Myxococcota; class XYA12-FULL-58-9; order XYA12-FULL-58-9; family JABJBS01; genus JAYZAY01. The sequence continues at coordinate 2,137 of JAYZAY010000039.1, forward strand.
CAAGAAAGTGTAAATAGGACAGAGCCGTTCTGCAAAAGAAAGAAGAAGCATTGAAACGAGAAAAGTTAAAGCCGCGGATGCAGAATAGTAAAAAGCCAAATTTGCTGCTCCGATTTCCGAAATAAAGAAATCGAGGACCGCGCAACTCATCAAAACTTTCACAAAAAAACCGACGAAACCACTGAATAAAAGCAATACTTGATTTAAATTCATAAACAGAACGTCCCCTTTATTTTTCCTCTCTCATTAGACCGATGAGAGAGAATTTTTCTTAACAGACGAGCGCGCATTCAACTCGAGTATTTACAACACTCTAGAATCAGAACAGAAAACGAAAAAAGAAAAAAGAAAAAAAGAAAAAAGATGCCACTAAGCTTCCTGCTTAATTATCCTTTAATTATTCTTTAATTATTCTTCTTTTCTTCAAATTTCTTCTGGGCCCGGAGCTTGTCTTTTTTACTTGGTCTCTTGCCCTTGACGGGGCCGGGTCCTTTTACTTCTGGTGGTCGGTCGCCCTGAATCTCAAAGCCCTCAATACTCTCTCGCTCAAGGTGTACTTTCGCTCGCTTCTCTATACTTTTAAAATGCGCCATGGTTTCATAATCGATAAAGCTTATGGCAGCACCGGACTTTCCGGCCCGCGCGGTTCTGCCTATCCGGTGAATGTAGTCTTCCGGGGAGCGTGGTAAGTCGTAATTGATAACGCAATCAATGTTGTCTATGTCCAGACCTCTGGCCGCGATATCCGTGGCAAATAGGATATTGAACTGTTTGTACTTAAAAGCATCCAGCGTGTCATTCCGCATGTCTTGGTCCAGGTTGCCGTTGAATGCCGCAGCCTTAAAACCATGGCGTCTAAACTTCTCTGCAAGATTACTGCTCGCCCGTTTGCTTGCCATAAAAACAAGAACCAGTGGCCAATCATTTTCACTTAAGAGATGCCTAAGTAAAGGGCCGCGATTGTAGTGGTCGACCTCGATAACCCGTTGCTGAATCGACTCAACGGTCGGTGCTTCTTGCGCAATTCGCACCTCAATTGGATCCGATGTAATCCTAGATGCCACTTGTTTGGTTTTGGCCGGGTAAGTTGCCGAAAATAGCAGATTCTGGCGCTTCTCAGGGATGGCATCGAGAATTAAATCCAACTCTTGTGCAAAGTCGGCATTCAGCATCTTGTCGGCTTCATCCAGGACGAAAAACTCCAAACGAGATAGGTTCATCTGGTCCTTGCGAAGAATATCCAAGAACCGGCCCGTGGTTGCCACCAAGATATCGCAACCTTGCTGAATATCATAAAGCTGCTCGCCGATGCTTTCTCCGCCAATCACTCTGACAACCCGAGGCATGTTGGGCAGCAAGCTGCCGAATTCTCTAAACACATCGGCTATTTGAAGGGCAAGTTCTCGGGTAGGTGTGAGGACAAGTGCTTTAGTCTTTGGTTTCCCTTCACCTTTGCTGGCGTTCCACATCTGTAGAATGGGCAGGATGAAAGCAGCGCTTTTTCCGCTTCCCGTTTGAGCCAAGGCCACAACATCTTGTCCATCAAGCACAAGGGGGATGACTTGCTCTTGAACTGGAGTTGGCGCGTTGTAGCCTTGTTCTTGAAGGGCTAAATGGGTCTCTTGGGTTAACCCAAGCTCGAAAAATTGCATCCAACGGTCCTAACACAGCGCCAGCACGGATTGCGGCGAAAAGTTGATGAACTGAGACCATACAGGAAATTACTGGCGTTGACGAACCACAATTGAGAGTAAATCAACGCGGAAGGAGAGTAAATCAGCCGGCAACATTATGGGACTCTGCCCTAACTGACTAATCAAGCCGATATTTTCGTGGTTTCGTTGGGCTTAACGAAGTGCCTGTAATGTTCCCGGTTGATTTACTTCTATGTTCCCGGTTGATTTACTTCTTTCTACTCCGACTCGTCACGATGAACAACTGTAGTGGGATACGCCCCCGACGCTGAAGAATTCCTCGGGCCTGAGGCGGTCGTATTTCGCCCCTATTTCCGGTGACTGCTCTTCGTAGGGATGGCTGAACACCGTCTGAAGCTCGTTGATGAGGCTGTAATCACCTTCTTCAGCTTTTTTGTATGCGGGGGCGATTAACCATTCGCGCCAGGCGTACTTCGGGTTCATGCGTTTCATTGCTGCGGAGGTCACGTTAAGGTCGCCCTCGTTTGCGAGGCGCTTGCGCCATTGCGGCAGCCATTGATCCCACCGTGTCTCAACTTGCTCTGAGGTGGGCGCATAGAAACTGTCTTTGAGAACTTCGAGTTCGTCAGGAATGTGAGAGAGCTTTCGGAAAAACATCGTGTAGTCAGCCTTGGACAGAATCATCAGTTGCAAGAGTTCTTGCACCAGAGTCGCGTCGTAGTGGGCCAGGCCAAGCTTCTTTGCCCACATGGCCTCAAAATCTCGGCGCATAACGTCGGCGAAGCCGTCTCGAGCCTTATCCAGTTTTACCAGTGCCTCCTCGTTGCCCGATAGAAGAGAACGGATGGATGCGCAGAACATATGAAAATTCGCTTCGGCGGCAGCGGGTTGGTTGAAGAGAGAAAAGTGTTCGCCGCCCCCCGTCCACGGTTGAAATCGAGGGTCAAAGAGTTCGCAGAAACCAAAGGGACCATAATCGAGTGTGTAGCCACCCGCGGCGCAGTTGTCACTGTTGAAATTTCCCTGGCAGTAACCAACGCGGATCCAGTTACACACAAGTGACGTGAGACGTTCTCGAAATAAGATGGCCAGCTCGACCACTTGTTCAGCAAAGGCAAGGCTCGGGTCTATTTTCTCTTTGTAGTTTCGTTCGATGAGGTGCGTCACGAGTAACTGCAATTCGTTTAGGGCATCTGGATGGTCATTGCTCCGTGCACGTCGAGCAAAGAGCTCAACCTGGCCTACCCTGAGAAACGATGGTGCGACCCGTGTTGTGATGGCCGTAGGGTTGTCTACAAGGATGTCGGGATTGAAGGAGTTCGAGTTCTCCAAATACCAAGGCCGACGCACTCTTTCCGATTTCGATACGTATAAGGTTAGAGAACGTGAGGTGGGGACACCCAGGGCTTGCATGTATTCCTGTGCTAGAAACTCCCGCACACTTGAGCGGAGCACGGCACGACCATCTGCCCCACGACAATAAGGCGTCCGGCCTCCTCCCTTCAATTGCATCTCCCAGCGTTTTGCCTTGAAGAGGCCTTCGAACACTGAAATTGCTCGACCATCACCGTAGCCGTTTCCGGTCCCAAACGGACATTGCTGGTTGTATTCAGTCCCGTAGATCGACAGGGCATAACCCGTCGCCCAGCCCAACGGGCGCATTGGTTCCTGCGCCACGCTTATGTCGCCAGAAAACAAACGGCCGAATTTTTCGTCAAGTGCAAGCTCCTGGCTCAACCCCAATTCCTTAAACAAGGTTTTGCTGTGCGCGATGTATTCCGGATCTGGAATTGCTGTGGGGGTCACCGGTACGTAATGCCCCGAAAACACTTCGCGGGGCCGGTGGTCGTGGCCATCTTCGGTCGCCTCAGGGTCTGCGTTGAGCGAAGTGAGGAGCGAATAGTCAGCCCGTTGTATAAACTCATCAAATGTTTTTGTTGTTGGCATTGCGTTAATTCTGGCTATTTGCCTCTATAGACCCTTGGATAGCCCGTTTAATGAGCTTTACATAATTGGTTCTGATCCTAGCTAGGGAGAGAGCAGTTGACAAGAGCCTAGGGAATTCAACCGACCAAAAACCCACCATTTAACAAGCAACCCAGGGTTGGTCAGCCAGGCTCATGGTCCTGCTCCGCATTGGTTGCAACAAGTAAAAGCGGCTCTAAGATCACCTCCACCGAAAGGGTGGGATCTCCTCGAAGCGATTGGACCTCATTGGTTAATCGCTCACATCGGCGGACCAACTCAAATAGGTTAAGTCCGGCAACGCAGGGCTCCGGCCGTTGCTCGTCAACGCTCCGCAAGTGAGAGGAAGACTGCTTAAGCAGAGACAAAGCCGCCCTTCCGTATCCCTGTCGAACTTTAACACCTACCGCCGCGAGCTGAATGAGCCCTTGGAGGAACTCCCCCACTAGCCCTTTCCGATCAACGGTCTTCCATATCCCTTCCCAAGCCTCGTGGGCTTCCCAATAATAGCCGGCGTTGAACAGCTCGATGCCTCTCAAATACGGCTCGCAGTGTGCCCACTCTCCTAGAACAAGCGCCTCTGCAATCTGCGGTTTTTCTCCATGGCTGTGCCCTGCTGGATCTCGCGTAGGATGCGGCCAATGCCCCGGAATGAAGCTGTAAGGGGGATACCTAGCCATCGTGTTAAGCAGCCATCACGGGTTGAGGCGCTCTTCGAGTCTGCCAACTAAGGCACAGAGTTCCTTGTGACCGTCTGCAAAAAGGTGCCACCCGTCACCCACCAACACCGTCTCTATCTGAGTATATTCCGTAAGTCGTCGGACGGACTCTAGAGCGGCTCGGGGATCTTGGAGTTTGAGATCCGGCAGTGCTATCAACGTTAGGGGGGTATGGGCACGGATGAGATCGCCGGTGATGAGGGTCGTATGCTCGTAGAGAAGACAGAGCTCACCGGGGGTCTTGGAGCCATCCATCTCGATGACTTTGAGCCCACCGGCCATCTCATCCCCATGGCCCAGCCATCGGTCGCACACATAACCAAAGCCGTCTCTGTGTGCTGCGGGTCCGGCGACCCGAGCGTTGAAGTGTTCTTGTAACTTGGCGGCGCCTCGAATGTGGTCTGAATTGGTGAGCACGATCCAGTCGATGCCTCCTAACTCATTCACGTGGTTTAGATCGTGCTCCGAAAGTGGAAGCGGATCGATCACAATATTGCCCTGGTCTAGACAAATAAGAACGCTGTTAAAGTCGATATTGCGTTCCTCGTTGAACTCGGACCAGGAAAAGAGATTGGGCAGATGCAAAGATTTCATGGCGAACTCGCTCCAATGTTCACGGGACGAGGAGAAGCAGATTTAGGGCCCCGTCGCTTGGACAGATTCGTCGCCCTGAGGGTGATAGTCAAGATCTAAAATAGTGGTCCACCCAGGCCAGCGCGGTAGTAATCCCGAAAATGTCGCGTAACTGCAATCTTCACAAAATAGGCTTCGATGAGTCTAAAATGAATGATGTTCTAGTTCCTGGTACATCGATTCCTCAACCAAGACCCACCAAGATGGCAATTCCCGTGAGTGTAATCGTGTAGGAGACCACCTCCACCTGTTGAAGCGGAATACGGTATGCGTCCGCAACAGCCGCAACGGCGGGCACCGAGTCTAGGAGAAACCGTTTCGACAGTGTCACGGCGGGTTTTACTTTCGTTATCACCCGTTTTCAAATGGAGGAGATTGAGGGATGAAGGCACGCTTTCAAGCCTAGGGACGCAGGAGCGAGTAGCGCCAAAATCCAGATGGAGTCTAGGGAAATCAAGCTAGAAGCGAGGTTCAGTGGTGGTTTAGAGCCATTTTGGGTGAAGAATGGCGCAAAACTAGCGGCGTACCGGTCGGACTCGGACCAAAGCTTTCGCTACTTGGGAATACCCGGTTTTTGCTTGCTTGATTTCCCTAGACTCCATAAACAAGTTTCCGTCCCAAAAAGGGAAGAACGACGGAGTTATAGAGGGTTTGCCTGTCTAGAAGTTTTTGCTGGTCCATGAGATTTTAGTGAACCAATTCACCATAGGACAAACGGTTTACCACCGAAAATTCGGTTGCCGTGGGGTGGTCATCGGTTTGGATGAAGCCTTTCAGGATTCGGTCAAATGGTATTAGGTCGCTGCCCAATCCCTTCCTCCCAAGGATAAATCTTGGTATCACATACTCGTCCATGGAGCATCGAACCGAACCTACGTAGCCGAGCGGCATCTCGAACCAGACGACAGTGGAGAGCCCACTGAACATCCCGGGGTCGACGATTTCTTTGACCAGTTTCGAGAAATCATCTATAGCAATTCTCAAACGTTGACTTGACCCATGATGCAATGACTATTTTATCCCCAACCGAAGTCGTTATTCGCTATCACGAAGAAACCAAACACCATTTTCATCGTTACGCACGCTCTCTCGGATACATGGATTGGGCCACCCAGCCGTGTCCATTTCGCTACTATGAGGGAGCGCACCGTCTTGATTTGAACCGCTTTCCTAGTGCCGCCCATTTTTCCTTTGACGAATTGTATGCCGAGCCGAACCTACCTTCACGCCCTGTTGACTCAGACAGTTTGTCCGAATTCCTCCGGTATGGCGTTGGGATATCGGCGTGGAAGGAGTACCAGGGACAGCGCTGGTCGTTACGTGTGGATCCGTCTAGCGGAAATCTACACCCAAGCGAGATCTACTGCGTATTTGGCGCTTCGTCGTCCTTCGCTTCTGAGCCTAGCATCTATCATTATGTTTCCGAGACCCATTCGCTTGAGCGCCGGGGCCAGTTGAACTCCTACGCTTGGCAATCATTTGTAGAGAATTGGCCAACCGGAAGCTTCCTGGTTGTTGTGAGTTCCATTCATTGGCGGGAATCGTGGAAATACGGAGAACGAGCGTATCGCTATTGTCAGCATGATGCGGGACATGTTCTTGCTTGTCTGCGCTTTTCTGCGGCGATGTTGGGTTGGAATCTAAAGCTATATCCAGGATGGTCCGATGAAAATATAAGCCGCCTAGCCGGCCTGAGCAGCGAAGGCAGTTCTATTGAGTTCGAACGCGAAGTGGGAGATTTTATCGCCCTGGTTAGTCCAACAAAAAAAAATGAATGCGCTATATATTCCAGTAACATCGAAAGCGTGATTCGAGAGGCGCAATGGTTCGGTCGAGCTAACCAACTCAGCAGCGATCATGTTAGTTGGGACATCATCGACGACGTCCACGCCGCAGCATACAATCCAGGAAGCGAAAGTGACGGGCAACTATTACAAACACCTATTCGTCTATCAAGAGAGTACGCGCCAGCGAACCCGTTATTAGTCGATGCACACAAAATAATCCTAAAACGACGTAGTGCTCAGAAGTTTGACGGTGTCGGGCGTATCCCGAACGAGACGTTCTTCCGCATGCTCACTCGCACATTACCCGATATTCATGCTCCATGGGATGCCATGTATTGGCCTCCCTATATTCACCTCGTACTTTTTGTTCATCGGGTCGATGAATTGGCAGAGGGCATATACATGCTTGTCCGTAACAACCATATATTGGACACGCTTAAACAGGCAATGTTACCTGACTTCTCTTGGCAAAAACCAGATAGTTCTCCTGATGAATTGCCCCTCTATTTGCTCAAAGAAGGTGATTTTTCAGAAGTCGCCAAACAACTCTCGTGCCAGCAGGATATCGCTGGCGACGGTTTTTTTAGCCTGGGTATGCTCGCCGAGTTTAGTGAACCGATTCAAAAATGGGGACCGTGGTTCTATCGCAACCTGTTCTGGGAAACTGGGGTAATCGGACAGGTCCTATATCTAGAAGCGGAGGCCGTGAATGCTCGAGCGACCGGTATCGGGTGTTTTTTCGACGACGCTGTTCACGATGTCCTTGGGCTCAAGGGAAACACCTTCCAAATCCTCTATCATTTCACATTAGGTACGTCTGTCACCGATCAGCGTTTAACTACCTTGCCGGCATATGCTGAAATCTGACAAGGTACCAGTGACTCCCGTTTCGTCCAGGTTATTCAGGGCAGGTCCTTTACTTACCCATTATACTCTGAGACTTGGTTCAGCCCAAGGAAGGCAACAGAGACGATGTCCAAATATGACGTAACAACAAATGGAGCTTCCTGGGAGAAGTTACGATGTCACCTAAAAGAGATGGAGGAAATGCTCGGTCAGCCGCAATTCAACCTCGTTCATTTTGCAAAAATTTATGAAGAATCGGCGAAAACACTCTTGAAGGCCATCAAAGAACGGGGGATTTCCAGTTCTAGATTTGAAGCAGCGGCGAAAGCCCTGAACCTCACAACAGCAAAGTCCAAGCTCGACCGTTTCCTACAAGACTGAGATGCTTCTGCTTAAGTCGAAGACAATGACCATCTGTTGTAATACGTGTATCTCCAATATAGGTTAATCTCGGTACAAACCAGCAGGCATCTAAGACAATAAACACATTTAACAAGAAGACAGAGTTCTTCAGGATGTGGATATGCATAGAGCGAAAAGTCTAGGGAAAACAAGCTAGCAAAAACCGCTTCTTCCCGAGTACCGAAAGATTTGGTCCGACCGCAATCCACTCACTTTCCCGTGGAATGTCTGTGCAGAGCTTGGGAAAAGCCCT
>JAYZAY010000040.1:0-35119 GCA_036339465.1 Myxococcota bacterium
TTATTTTGACATCCACCCACGATAATGTTGCCCTAAGCGATAACCCCGACGACCCTACCATTGCCTCAGCGCCCTATACGGCAAACCATAGCGAGATTCCTAAACCTCACCGTGAAACATACCGGAGCAATCCTCGTGGCCAGCGTGCTTAGATTTGGAAATGGCGCCCCACTCCTTGAAAACGTGGGTGCTATGTCCACTGGAAGCACGTGCAATCAAGTTGGTCATGGTCAAGAGAGCGAACACCTCTCCTACTTTACGCAATCCCACCTACAAAAGTCCGAAATGGGAGGGCCCTCAAAGCGGCGACCCCTCAGCAAGTTTTTGGAAAGCGTAATCAATTATCTCAGGCCTATGGCAAGAAACAATCCCAGGTAGCGGCCCCTAAACATCAAATATCGAGTGATACACTAAACGAACCAAGAAGTCTTTGCGCTAAGATCCTCACCACCCATTGCCTAAAGCCACTTTCCTCGGTAACACCCCCATGAGGAACAAATTATGGACACAAGAGATTTTTCGTCATTCGAAGGCCTGCAACTAACAGAATCTATTCTTTCTGCATTTCGAGAAGATGGGATCCTAGAACCCAGTCCCGTCCAGTTGGAGGCAATCCCCGCTATTCTAGAAGGAAAACATGTGGTTCTAGAATCGGGAACAGGAACAGGAAAAACCCTGGCCTACCTCCTCCCCATATTGGAGCGCCTAAAAGATCCCACCCTTGGCCGGACCGTGGTCATGACACCAGCCACCGAACTCGCCCTCCAAATTCTCCATACTGCAAATCGGTACAAGGCCGAGGAGATAACCACCGGAGCTGCGGTTTCCACGATCAAGCATAAACGGCAAAAACAAGGGGTAACAAAGAGTACCAGACTCATCGTTGGAACCTCAGGACGGATCCTAGAGCTCTATGAAGCTAAAAAGATGAAGCAAGTCACCACCATGGTCCTCGATGAATCCGACCCCATTCTCAATGGCAAAAGTGGAAATTACTTACGCGAAGTTCTCTCACGGCCAGAGCCTAAAGTTCAGCTCATTATCGCCGCAGCAACCATAGGTCCTGAAAGCCTTAAGTTCATCAAAAAGCAAATGGGTGGGCATTACGTCCACGTTCAACCCAAAGATAATCCCCTCCATCAAAATATCGAACACTCTTTCATTGGACTTCGAACCGGTGAAAACAAAGACGTGCTCCTCGCGCGGTTCCTCGACAACAATAAGGTGAAAAAAGGCATCATTTTTGTCAGCCGAGAGCAGAGCCTAAGGCACCTCTACCGGTTTCTCACCGAAGAAGGACTCAATCCCGTCAGCTTAAGCAATGAACGCTCCAAACTTGACAGGAAGGAGGCTATTGAATCCATGTCCACAGGAAAAGCTCGGGTGCTCATTACCACCGATGCCGCAGGCCGAGGCCTCGATTTTCCCGAAACACCCTGGGTCTTGCACTATGAGCTCCCAACCTCCGCTCAAGCCTATGTTCACCGCGCAGGGCGGACCGGGCGAGCCGGCAAGGATGGAAACTCCGTCGCCTTTCTCTTCGACAAAGAAAGAACCGTTTTGAAACGATTCGCCAAGGAATTGGGAATCAAATGCGAACCATATCGACGGGAAAAATAAAGATATGTTCACCTGGGATGACCAATAAAGATTAAGACGGCTGCATGATTTTCTCAAAAAAATCGCCAGGAAGTCCCTTGAAAGTCCCAATCCCAAAATCGGCCAACTCTTCTGCTTTAGCAACATCCGCGCTTCGATAAGTAACGGCGACGCTGGTCATATCCGCTTTATTTGCAGCTTGAAGCCCTGCAATACTGTCTTCGAAAACCAAGCACTGCGATGGAGCAACATCAAGTCGTTCAGCTGCCAAGAGGAAGCAGGTGGGATCTGGTTTAGAAGGGCCATAATCGTCGGCACAAACATAATCGGTAAGATAGTCTCCGATGCCCATATGCTTAACCACGTCTTGTACTGATTCTCGGTTACTCGAAGTTGCTATAGCCGTTGGCATTAAACCATGTGCCCGAATCATGGCATTTCGAGAACCGGGTATTTCTGGAGGGGGGTGCTCTTCACTGAGTCTATGGAATTTTTCCTGAAGCACCGCTGGCAAATCAAGCTCCCCAAGCTCCGGATGAGCTTTCTGAACCATCTCTCCGATTTGGCGCCAGGTCGTTCCATAAAATTCTTTATAATCCAAAGAAGTCTCGGTAATATTGCTTTCATGAAGAAGTTCGGCGGTTGCTTTTTCCGTGAGGATCTCCGAATCAAGCAGGGTTCCATCCATATCGAAAATTACTGCTTTGATATTTCTTACGTGCATGGCATTTCCTCGGCCAGGCTCACCCCGACTCTTAGGGCCTCCTAAAAAATCTAGCCCTTGGTGTGCTTATAAAATGGCGCCTCCGAAGGCGCAAGCGGCGTGTTTCCCGTAATCAAATCGGCCGCCTTTTCGGCAATCATCATGGTTGGGGCATAGATATTTCCATTGGTTACATAAGGCATAACCGATGCATCGACAACTCTGAGATTCTCAACCCCATGAACCTTCAATGAATCAGGGTGAACCACCGACATCTCATCAACACCCATTTTGGCCGTGCAAGATGGGTGAAGTGCAGTCTCTGCGTCTTTTGCCACCCAGTCTAGGATTTCCTCGTCGGTTTCAACACCAGGCCCCGGAGATATCTCCCCTCCACTAAAGGGCGCCAACGCCGATTGACTCAATATTTTTCGCGAGCACCGGATAGCCTCTACCCATTCACGTCGATCTTGGTCTGTGGAAAGATAATTGAACACGAGGCTCGGATGATCTCGAGGATCCTTAGACTTAATTTTAATATGCCCTTTTGCGTCGGAGTACATGGGCCCCACGTGCACTTGATAACCATGGTCTTCAGCCGGAGCAGTGCCATCGTAACGAACCGCTAAGGGAAGAAAGTGAAATTGCAGATTGGGATACGCTACGTCATCGTTGCTACGAATGAATCCACCCGCTTCAAAGTGATTGGTAGATGCAGCCCCCTTACGATGAAACAACCACTGATATCCTATAAACGGCTTTCTCCACCAAGCCATGGCGGGGACCATGGATACTGGCTGGACACATTTATGCTGAATATAGACTTCCAAATGGTCCTGTAGATTTTCCCCCACGCCAGGCAGGTCATGGACCACATCGATGCCCAGACCACGAAGATGGTCTGCATCGCCGACCCCCGACAATTGGAGTAGCTGTGGTGTATTGATAGCACCCGCGCAGCTAATGATTTCTCCACCATACACCTTCCTGGTGCCGCCCCACTTTTTGACGTACTCAACACCGATGGCCTTCTTACCGTCAAACAGTACCTTGTTGGTCATAGCTCGGGTGACAAGTGTTAAATTCGGACGCTTGAGTACGGGATGAAGATAAGCTCTCGCGGCGCTAAGTCTCCGACCTCTGTAAACATTCCGGTCGAATACGCCAAACCCTTCCTGCTGAAACCCATTGACATCGTCGGTCCGTGGATAACCGGCTTGTTCAGCCGCATCGAGAAAGGCACCAAAAAGAGGACTTTCGCAAGGCCCCTGCTCCAGCTTCAAGGGCCCTTCCACGCCATGAAATGCGTCACCACCCGCCAAACGATTTTCCGCTTTCATAAAGTAGGGCAGGCAGTGGGCGTAATCCCATTTGTCCATACCTTCATCTTGACCCCATTTTTCGAAGTCCATGGCATTGCCACGAATGTAAATCATCCCGTTAATACTACTCGACCCACCAAGAACCTTTCCTCGCCCATGATAGATGCGTCGATTGTTCATATTGGGCTCGGGCTCGGATTCATAGCACCAATCATAGTACTTGTTGCCCAGCGGCACCGTAAGCCCCGCCGGCATATGGATGAAGATATCCCAAATATAGTCGGGTCTTCCCGCTTCTAAAACAAGAACTTTCGTGGATGGATCTGCACTCAAACGGTTGGCAATCGCACAACCGGCCGAGCCACCACCGATGATAATATAGTCATACTGATTTGCGAACATGGGCATTCCTAACAAAGGCAGGGGTTGGGCATCTACTTTTGGCTCTCTAGCTCCAAAAGTCACGTTAGTAACTGACTCCTGCCGTCCTTTTCTAAAAAAGCAAGCTAAATTTAGGGTTTATTTTCACTCTTCTGCCCGAAAGAAAGAAAACTTTCGTCAATCTCTTTTGCCCCATTCCGAACCAGCCCATGAATAGCACCATCCGATATTAAGACGCATTCCGCCGAGAAAAAAACATTCACGGGCGAATGCCGCCAATATTTTTGGCAAGAAGAAGCATTTTTGGGGAGAGCAAGACAATTCGGCGCGATAAAAAGAGCGAGCTAAGTTATTGTAGGTCCATAGACTTCTCAAACGCCAAAAAAAGCATACCGCCTCTCAGCCCCCATCAGACTAACTTCTATCTCAGGGAAGGCTTATGGTAATCTCCATTGACGATCTTCGAAACACCGGAGGAAAAAAGTCATCGCTCATCCCTGCGTTAACAAAGACATTGAGTTTGGTTTCATCACGCCACCCTGCCCCACCTCATCAACAACCCAGGCATTGAAGACATTTCAACAAAACAAGATGCCCCCTAATACTGAGATTCGTAGAGCCACCAAGAAATCGCCTAATAACAACAATGACAAAAGACAAATATCAATATCAGATACTCCTCATTAATCTGATAGTGCATTCGAAAAACGCTCGATATAATCACAAACATGAGATGGAAGTTCTTTTCTTTCCTAATTATAACCGAGTACTTCATTCCTTTCATGAAACCAATTCTCATATTGCGTAAGCCCTTTTCTATCGCAAACATCCTGCTCGGAAAAAGCGGCCCGTATTTTGCGCTTCCATAAATTCTATTCCCCGCTTCTAATAGACCCCCCAATCTATTAGATGCAGCTTATTGAGATATCACTGGTTCCAAAAAACCACCATCTGATCACGGGTCACGGGCATTGGATCTAACGAGAAAGTCCCTTGGGAATTAAAATAACGTGGTTGAAAATCCGCGTAACCATAGGCATGTCGAGGGTTTGCTGCTCAAGGGAAGAGCCAAGCTCGAGTCCCAACCACGAGAGCCAATAAAGCATACTCTCCATAAACATCCTCTAGCGTAGGCATGTATCCGAAAAATATCACTCAAATAAGATTTCAGATGCTTCTTCATCACCAAAGATGATGGTCTATTTCTTATCAATCATTGCTTTCAGCTTCCGGCTAAAGTCAGGGTCAATAGAAGCTTGTTGCCGAATGAGATCGTTTATCCCTCGTATCATTAGCAACTTACAAGTAGTAGGCAGATCGACATTCATCGTGCCTTTCCTGGCTCCCTGAATGTGTGTCTGAATAAAGGATAAAACCTTAAAAAAGTGTTCATCAACGAACATCTTGATGTCATGCATGAAACTCAGCGACCCTTTAATCTGTTCTTTCCGTAGACCCCACTTTTCGGGCAACACGAAAGCCAAAAAGAGTGATCACCTTAAGACAAGTTGTTGAACATCCTTATTGCTTATTTACTGGCAAAAGAAAGCCTGATGACAACACCCTCACGAATCAAATCATCTGATTTCCCAGGATAAACAATGTCAAATTGTTTACGATTAATACTAAACTCGGCGCCGGCTATTATCTTCCCTTCATTCTGCTTAATACTGGCCGGAAAAGTCAACTCCTTCGCGATTCCGCGAATGGTCATCATTCCCTTAACTTCATGGGTACTACCCGTTTTTTCGTCTATCTTCGAAAGAATGGAGGTAGACTTAAATTTCGCTTCGGGATGAGTCTCACTATCAAAGAAATCATCACTTCTTAGATGTTTTTCGAGCTTACCACTCCAAGGACTAGGATCCTTGTAATCCGCCACAACTGATTCAGTTCTAACCGTAAACTCGATACTCGCCTCATCCAAGTTTTGACTCTGTGGCAAAATGAATTTTCCTGACCAGTCTTTGAATTTACATTCATGGGCCCCGGATACCTTGGAACCGATAAAGACAATATCGCCGGTCAATTCCAATATTTTTTGCTCTGCAGACTTCTGCGCTGATTTCTCAACTACCTTGCCCTCAAGGGGTTTGACAATCTCCGCATTTTCCCCGCTGGGCTTCACGGGTTTCACTTCCGCCGGCATCGCATCTTTCGAAGGGTCTTTCACACAACCACTCGCAACCATTGCCAAACCAACCGAAACCAAGAAGCTGTGCTTACATTTGTGTCTAATATTCATCGCGATTCTCCTGTTTTTGAAAGGCCCAACCCACGGATGCTCTCCACCGAATTTAACTCGATGGCCACAGGCAAACCATAACCAGGAAAACCATAGCCCTCTTGTGATGGGAACTCAACAATCCGGATCTTCTCGAAAGACACCCTATCGGCATTGCCCATTAAGAGCCATTCATCCCGCCGACTCGACTGATATAATTGGTTTTGCCGCCACACCACCCAATGTCCAAGCGATTATTCCACTCAAGTCTTTTTGGGGGTCCATCGCTGAGACTAAAGAGTAACGATGAACCCCAGTCCGAAAACGCAATGGTTATCCGCAACGTTTCTCGAAATCATTCATGAATTGTAGCAATGCCTCCACACTCTCATTTGGACATGCATTGTATAGACTCGCTCGAATCCCACCCACCGAACGGTGCCCCTTTAGAGCATGGAGCCCCTCTTGGGTCGCCTCGGCCAAGAATCTAGACTCAAGGCTCTCATCTCTGTTTTTCCAGGTTATATTCATCAAAGAACGACTCCCTGTTTCGGCATGAGGTCGCCAAAAGTCGCTTTCATCGAGCATCGCGTAAAGCTTGTCGGCCTTTGCTTTATTGTGCTGGCCCAATGTTTCCAGTCCACCTTGAGCTTCTTGCCATGCCAACACCCTCTCGAGGGCATAGATACCAAAGGTATTTGGAGTATTGAACATTGAGCCTTTGTCCACCTGAAGAGCATAATCCAACATCGAAGGAAGCCCCATCTCCCTCTTGGATGCAACTGCTTTACTTTTCTCAAGCACCCAAGGAGCCAAAATGACAAGCGTCACACCACTGGGGCCTAGATTCTTTTGCGCTCCTGCATAGATTAGAGCATGCTTAGAAACCTCAACGGGCCTGCTACAGATATCACTGGACATATCGGCAACCAGATTTGCCTTGGAAGCTTTTGGGGTGTGGTGAAATTGGGTGCCATAAATTGTATTGTTCGTCGTATAGTGCTGATAGACGGCATCCGGATTGGCCTGGTAATCCTCGTCTTTCGGTACTTTTGTGTAACCCTTTTCTTTGTCGTCCCAAATTGATGAACATCCCAATGACACGCGTTTCGCTTCAATCAGTGCTTTCTTAGACCACGCACCGGATACAAGATACTCCGCCTCTTCATTTGGATGAAGCAAGTTCAAGGCCAACATGTAGAATTGTAGACTGGCCCCACCCTGTAGAAATAAAACCTTATAGTCCTGTGGAATCCCCATTAAACGCCGGATTCTCTCTTCTGCATCATGAATAACCTGGGCAAAAGCAGGACCTCGGTGTGAAATCTCCATAATTCCCGCATTGGCATTACTAAATTCTATCAAAGGCTCTTGAAGCTGCTGAAGAACCTCAACCGGCAATGCTGCCGGTCCCGCCGAAAAATTGTGTTCTCTAACCATCCGTTTTCTCCTCTGCTAAACTAACCGCTATAATATGCTCTAACTCTTCCAAATACTTGATCACAGTTTCCTTAGGCGGGGAATCTATATGAAGACGTGCGCATGCCGCTTGCGCCCCCTGAAAAACAACATTCTGCATCTCCTGAACATTGATCCCCGCCTCACGAAGAACGTTCAGCATTGAAGCCAAAACTCCCACCTTATCCACATGGCGAATCACCAACCAATGCGTCGATGGGCTTTTCTTTATCAAATTAACGCAGTTTGGAACAATGCCATTTTGCCCATACTCTTGGATAATCCGAACGACCTCGCTCGCAACAGCCTCAGAGGCCTGAATCGTGCTGGCTGCAATATGATGAGTGCCATAAACGGAGCCACAATTTGCTTCCGGTCCGCTAAAGCTGGTATCCCCTGAACTTGGCTCATTTTCATAAACATCTAGTCCCGCACGAATATTTCGCTCTTTCACCGCTTGCATCAAATCATCCGTTTTTACAATCTCACCCCGGGAAGTATTGATGACCATTGCTCCTGGCTTTAGGCTTTTCATGAGCTCTATGTCCACGAGATGTCGAGTATCGTCGGTAAGCTCAAGATGAACGGTCAATGCATCCGCGCCTTCACAAGCTTCAGAGACAGTGGCAGCAAACTGCACACCTAGGCGCTCTGCTTTTTTTGGAGTTAATGAACGACTCCAAGCCCGAATCTTCATCCCGAAAGAGTTTGCTCGCTTAATAACTTCTTGTCCAATTTGCCCTGTTCCTAAGACTGCTAAGCTACGTCCATAAAGACCAGATGCCTGTGCAAATTCCTTTTTCGACCATACATTTTCACGCAACCTCAAAACATTGTCAGCAATCCTCCGGTCCAGGTTAACAAGATGGCCAATGGTTAACTCTGCCACTGCAATTGCATTGCACCCCGGACAATTCGCGACATAAATTCCGCGTCTAGAAGCCTCTCCACAGTCGATGGTATTGGTTCCTGCTCCCGCCCGAATAACAAGGGCCAAGCTAGGACATGCTTCAAAATGTTGTAGCTGAACCTTCGTGGAGCGCACCACCAAAATTGAAGGCTGAAATTCCGCAAGTGCCTCGACAAGGCTCTCATCTTTGAGCGTCGGGTCTATCTTAAGCTCTGAACTCAAGGGTTTTAAAGCATCTTCAATGTCTTCGGACAATTCGTCGGCCAACAATATTCGCACGAGCACCTCCCCGTTCGGCACTGCTCTCTACTACAAAGAATTGCTTATGGGAAATTCGTCGTCGTGTTGTGCTTAAAAAATAACACATTGCACAATAGGGCCTAGGCCATAGCAACTTAAAGTTGCTGAGACTCTCTGCTTCTATGCAAGAAACAACATTCGCCGTATCGCCAATTACCGTAAATTTACGCCGCGCATCCGAACCAATACCCACCTAAAAACAGCGCCAAAATAAATGCCAAAAGCAACTTGGGTCGGTGAGATCCGTCGGTCTAAGCCCGCCTGTTCCAATTCAATAAGAAATTCCGTCGCAGAAGCCACAGCGTGTTGACGAGAAAAGTCATCGAAAACCCACGCCACAAAAACCTGACCTAATCCATTGTAAGAAATGCAAGGGACATTTCCCGTCGCTAAAGGTGGTAAACCCATGAATATCGAAGGATAAAACAGCAACTTCTTTGTGTTGCCTCGTCGTTCTTTTACCGCTCGAATCACCGCACCATACCGCGGGAAATTTTTCTGGGTATTTGGCCTGCCGACCAAAGGTATCCGCAAGCTTCTCTCTTTCACTTCAAGTTCGAGCCACCTCAATCAGATAGCGTTTCAACATCGGTGTCACCAAAGCAGCCCTTAAACCTGTGATGAGCATTGACAGCTATTTCTCATAATGAATCACAAATGCTATTGAGGCAGCCCTCGGCTGCCCTTGGAACCAGGCACGATGTAAGCCGCCAACCCAAAACTGCCCCTAAGGGCCACAAGACCGATGTTCACAAGATAAAATAAGACCGGCGGCGATGCCAACGCAATTGACCCCCGAATAATATAAAATATCTCGTCAGGTTATCTCAAACGCAGCATTCAGAAACTGCGCAATCGACCGAACTTCGTTCGATAGGCTATTTCCTGACCGAAAAAAGAAAAGTTCGTGGCTCCATTGGCTACGCCGCCAAACAATAGAAGAGTCGCGCCGCCGATGGAAACATCGCCATCCAATATTCTTACAAAGTCGGCCCCCGAGTAAACACAGAAAACATTTTCCCAAACGGCTCAGCTATCGAACATTATCCGGCCAACTTTTGGATATTCACCGGCTCTTGACGAGGCTCCCATGGTGGAGCCACGCAAAAATATTGCTCATTCTGCACATCGTCAACATCATCGGGATACCACAATTTCACCCACACCATGAGAAATTTGGCGCTTCTGGGAATCTTACAGGGATATCGGTAGGTGTCCTGGCATCCAGGATCCACAAATGCGTATTTCCACTGCTCTGGAAAAAGCCGTCCATTTTCAATAACAGATTCAGGAAAGAAGAGTTGGTTGCTCAAACGAGGATATTTTTCAGGATCGGCCCCTTGAAGTTCCGAATCATCACTTATAAATCGAACGGAAAATCGAAGATTCTCAATGTAGAGGCGCACCGAACCTTTGTTCATAATATGAACCTCAACGGCTGCAATGTGCTGACCCTGATGTTGTCCTAACCAGGTAAGCTTCGTTTCAAGCTCCACTTTTGCCGCAAATGCACGGGTCTTTTTTACTTGCACGATGGATAGGACCTCTCGAAAATTCTTCGCCAGAAAGCCAAAGAATGCCCCCAGGCCCACCAAAACCGCTACCCATCCGGGTTGCCCACCAATTTCGGGAATCCAATCAAACATACAACGTCACTCCTACTTGCGTTTGGCGTGGCTACATTGGACCAATTCATTGAAAGGCGCCAGATTTTGGCAGAAGCTGTATAGAACAAGGAGATAGGTTTAGGCGCTTCCTATATGGAAGCGCCCAAAGCCGTAAGCAGAGCACCTTCAGGGATTGCTCCCACCGAGTCAAACCCCATGGAATGATTCAAACTCCCCGCCCCTTCGCTTTTGAGAGCATCTGCACTCATAACCTTCCCATATCCAGAATTTTATTTAAGTTTGGAAACCGCATTTTTCATGGCAATCGTCCCAGCCTCATCCTTGATGTTTTTCATCAACAACCAAATGATGGACTTCCGCCACTTTTCTAAGGAAAGATCACTGTATCAGTGACTGTGACCATCCCCCCCTTCCTTTCTAATAAAAATCTTTGAGCCTCTCGGAGGCCGTGGGCAATCCCATTGTGCCACAACCGCTTAATTGAACTGTCCCAATTAGCGCCCGCACCTTGAACACACCAGCGTACGGAATCTAAAGTTAGCTCAAGAACATCATCGATTTCCCTTTCGTTGACAAAGCCCGTCGCTGAGAGTGACCCATGAAGATTGGTCCACACTACCCAAGCCACCCGTCGACTTTTCAATGGAGAAACCCCCAATGCCTCCACAATGTCTTCGGTTCGTCCCCACCATCGCTCCATCACAGTCCAAACCTCTCCTCGGGTTGGTTCGGCGACGAGTTTACGGGGAGCGGTAATAAAAGAATTCATGAGCGCTGCTCTACCGGAAGCGGCCCCATAAAGTTCTCCATAAGCCGCAGCCACCGCAGCAAGTGTTTCCCACGAGTTTGCACCTGAAGCCTGAAAAGCGCGAGCCAATACTTGATCCAATTCCTGCACCACCCGAATCGCTAGAATAGCGAGAATCTCGTTCTTCGAAACAAAATGCTTATAAAGTGCTGCCGCTGAAATATTGAGCGCCTTGGCCAAAGCCGGCATCGTAAGCCCCTCTAAGCCCTGCTCTCCAATAATTTGAGTTGCCATCCAAAGGATATGTTCCCGGCGCTGGCCGTGTTTTCCGCGATTCGTTGTGGGGTTCAAAGAAATGGGTGCCTTCATAAAATGTTAATCCCATTAACTTTTTATGAAGGCAATGCTCTTCCTACTAAAAAATCCAATGACAGCTCGATTCGTGGGGAATTCCCATGAACGTAAAAAACAGGATCTACCCTTAAGGCACCGCTTATAGGTATTTTTTGTGGGATTCCCCAAAAGCCCCAACGATCTGTCATCACGCGAAACAATTATTGGGTCCCTTCAACCCCCTTGAATTCAAACACACCCTCCGCTGGAGTCGTCATGATGGAAACTCCCAGGCATCATCGAACAGCCCCTGTCACCACAACCAAATCCGTTGTCCACAAGACATTGCCTCCTGCATAAAAAAGAGCGAGTCCCTAGCCCTTCATGTTCTTGATGCAAAAGTGATTGATTGTCCCTAGGGCTCATCAGGAGGCTGGTATTGGGAGTCAATGAAAGCGAAAGGTCATGGGAGAGGGCTACCCTCAAGAACTTGGAAACCCCTTAGGTTTTTTCCTGTCCGCCCACCAAAAGTCGCTCTTGCCTTGGCCTTGGCCTTGGCCTAGTCAATCCAAGTCTACCGACACATTATTCCATTTGTTACTGCGTTTTTTTATGAAAAATATCTGTTTTTCTTAACAACATCCTCTTCACCCTGCCGACAATGGTTCTCGATGTTATCAATTACCCCACTCCACCTAGTCTAAAGCTCCAATAAGTAAAGGATCCAGATCATGACCCTCAACGGAATCAAAGCTCCAACTCGAACCGATCGTAACGTAGAAACTTCAGGCAGCGAAGTTAATTTTTCAACCGACCTTGGTATGGACGGTTATCGCAGTGTGCCCGCCCTTAAGGTCAACGCGCGACATTTTACCGATAGCGCTGCAAAAGACATCAAACTCAGCCCTGAGAAGCTTGGCTCTATCGATAGCCTGGAGGCCCTCAAGAAAGTTGTCAGCGAGACATTTGAAGCCAACAAAGATTATCTCGAAGCTTCAGAGTTTAAGAGTAAGAACGAAACATTGGGTGTAGCTGGCTTACGTAAACAAGCATTCTTCAGCGATCTCGCAAAGACCTTAGGCACCAGCGCTCTTCCAGAAGACCAACTCGTTGCTGGCGGCAAGCTTTTGCGTATCATGGAAGAAGAAACCTACATGAACAAAGATATCGAATTCGATACAGGTGAACTCGATAGCTATCACCCCTACGGTCAACCATTTGATAAAGGTGTCCGTAAAATAGAAGGCTTGGCCCCTGAAGGCATCGAACGTGACAATATTACGGGCGAGTTAAACTACATTGTTGATCGCAAGACAAAATATGGTTGGGGAAAGCTCAACGAACGCAACGCTGAATCAACACTTGGCCTACGAGTCATCGACCGTGGGAACGATGGGCAAGCTATTTCCGTAGCCAAAGACTCCATTGATCCACGACACCCCTCTTATGTCCTCATTAACGTCAATACTGAGAATCTACCCGAGGGATTCGAAGAACATGCCGATAAAGCGGTTATCCGTGACGATGACAAACTCTTCTTCGATAAAACAGATACGGAAGTACCTGCTGAGTTGGCCGAACACCTTACGGAAAAAGCGGCATCTGAGACTCTGGGACTCCGAACATTTGAGCCAGACGAACAAGCCCGGGCTAACTTTCCCTACGACTGGAATCGAAATGGTGGGGTTGACGTGGATCCAATCAACACTGGTTGGTGGGGACATTGTCATATCGAAGCCCCCTTGGCCTCTCTTGATCTCACCGCTGGTTCTGAGGTCACCATATTCGACGCTCGCTCTAAGAATGTGAAGCATTTTGGCGATACAGACGTTAACGATCTTCTATTCGCCATGATGGACGCTGATCGCTATTCCGACAAGCGTTCCGGGCGTTCCACAAGCGTTGCCAAAACAAACTTTGTTGGAAACCGAAATGACACCGTCGGCGGTGCCCTACCTGGCGACAAACTTATCCTTGAAACCAACGGCCGAGAAATGCCCTTTAGCCTTCGTGTGAAAGAACTCTACGAAGTTGGTGACTCCGAAAAGAAGGTTGACGCGAATGCAATGTTTCAACCAACTGTGGTTACCGAAGGGATCAAATTTGAGAAAAACCCAAGCTTCAATGGTATCAGAAACACCGATTGGTCCAATATCAATGGTGAGAGAAAAATCGTGGCCGAGATTGAATACCTCGATATCGGTGCCAACGGTTCTGTGGAGCGAAAAAGCCTCGACATTACCATCGACCCCACAAACCCATCGGATGAGCCTGTTCTCGTTGGAAGCAAGATCGGACAAGGCTTTCCCGCATCTGTCACTCGGTATTACCTGAATGAGAAAACCGGAAATATCGAAAGCAAAGAATTCAAAGCCAAGAAACAAGACGATGGGACCTACAAAGCAGAAGCCACGAGCGATGAAGCCACAATTATAGGAAAAGTCCAAGGTAAGACCCTCACCAGAGAGCTAACCAAAGAAAGCATTATTGAACTCCATAACCACGTTCTCAATGCCGCCCGCCGTGGTGTTTCTTTTGTTACTGAAAAATCCACTGGTTACATGGTGTGGAACTACGGTACCGATGGCCTTCGTATGAACAAAGTCGAGGAAGACGGCGACTTCGTTAAATACAATATTTCCTTAGAAACTCAGGGTGGTACAAAATCCTGGGACTACACTCTAAAGTATGACGAAACGGGAAACGTGGTTGATGCCCACGGCATCGGTGAACCTGCCGATTTCGTTTGGAGACCCGAAGAATCTATATCTGCGCCATTGGTAAAACATGAAACCACCGGTGCAATCCTCTACAACTCAGCTGCACACGAACGAGGCTTCCTCCTCGATGCCGATGGCAGGCTCAGCGCTAAAGGAATGTCCTTTTTCAAATACGCAACTGACGTCATTTACGCATCTCTAGCAGACACCACTAAGGAAAATCGCTTCGTGGTCATCGACGATCAAGGTGAAATGTATTTCTATGATGACAAAGAGGTGTTTGTGAAAGACGTAACCGGCCTAGGCGGTACATCCGAAGCCTTGGAGGAGCAATTACCGAAACCATCTCCAATCATTGAAGAGCTACTTCCAACCAATGAAGTTGCCGTGAACACTTCCCCTGCTAGCGAAGAGGCTTCTGAAACTGGCGGAGCGGCTACAAACACTTCTCCTGCTAGCGAAGAGGCTTCTGAAACTGGCGAAGCGGCTACAAACACTTCTCCTGCTAGCGAAGAGGCTTCTGAAACCAACGAAGCGGCTACAAACACTTCTCCTGCTAGCGAAGAGGCTTCTGAAACCAACGAAGCGGCTACAAACACTTCCCCTGCCAGCGAAGAGGCTTCTGAAACCAACGAAGCGGCTACAAACACTTCCCCTGCCAGCGAAGAGGCTTCTGAAACCAACGAAGCGGCTACAAACACTTCCCCTGCTAGCGAAGAGTAATCGGAAACCGATGAAGTTGACGATTTATCATCTTGAAAAATGCTAAATCGTGATTTCACGATTCCAAACATTCGCTAATTTGAGGGTTAAATCATGACATCAAGTAATTCATCTAAATTAAGGTCTAAAATGCTACGAGACCAATTAGCGTCTATCGATGAACGTTATTTGGAACGTCCTATGAGCCACCCATTCTCAGCTCAAATCGAGATTGGGTTTGGTTCTTTTGATGAGCTCTTTACCCTTATTAAAAATGACAATACCGACATCGCAACCCGGGCACTTGCCATTCAAGCTCTCGGAGTGATTCTGAAAAGTCAGGGCCAAGACCCCGTCGCGACTTCACTACTTATCCATTATGCCACCGAGAAAAACGGTCCCCAACTTCTAAGAACTGAAGCAGGTAAAGCGTTGTTGGTCGCCGAAAACCCTGACTTTATAGAAGCATTTCTCTCTCGTTTGGGAAACGCGAATCCTGCCATCGCCGAAGCCGCTGCGCATGCAATGGGAGTCGCCAGGTGTCATAGAGCCATTGAGCCACTCATTGAACTCTTCGCCAAATCCGACGCTATTACAGTGCAATCGGAAGCCGCTTGGGCCTTAGGAGAAATCGGTGATGAACGTGCGTTGGAAATCCTTGAAGCCTCATTTATGTCAGAGCGATGCTTGATCCCCGTGATCGTCGCTTTGGGAAAAATGGGCAACGAAGCCACCATGGGTCTGCTCACCATTGCCCTTAGAGATACTGATTTTTCTATCCGATTGTCTGCCTCCGAGGCCATCTATGCAATCTTAGAGCGGTACAATGGCAATAATCATGGCGGATTATACTCTTATCTAGAAGCTGCACTCACAGTAGAAAAAGAGCCCAAAGTCGCGGTCGTCTTAATTGCTTGCATAAGACAACTCGGTCATATTCCCCCCAAAGCATTGCTTCAAAGGTCACTTGCCACAGGGTCCAGGCGAAGACCACTTCAAAGTTTCACCAAGAAACACGCTCCTTAACCTGAGCACCCGTTCTATTCAGCAATCCTATTTCCGCATTATGAAAAGGGCTGATGTCGACATGCGCTAAAATCCAACAAAAAACTACGCTCCTGAAGCTCTTACAACAAGTGCACAACAGCGAGGCCCCATTGCACTTGTAATCACGTTTTAAGCCCCGCGGAATAAGCGCCCCTAAGTCGTCATATTGCCTTTATTCTCGGTTGATACACCGAATAGACTCTTAAGAGATAGGCCAATATCATCTAAAACGAGATAAACCGCTGGCACTAAAATCAAGGTAATGACCGTCGCAAAAAGAACACCAAAGCCCAAACTGATAGCCATCGGGACCAAGAACTTCGCCTGCACGGAGCTTTCTAGAATCATCGGCAGCAAACCAAAACAAGTCGTGACCGAAGTTAGTAAAATTGGACGAAATCGACGAATACCACCAGCAATCACAGCCTCATAAGCCGACAAACCGGATTCTCGTGCTCTATCAATGGCCACGATAAGGATCAGAGAATCATTGACCACAACTCCTGAGAGAGCGACGATCCCCATCATGCTAATGAGACTTAAATTGTATCCCATAACCACATGTCCCACAATGGCACCCACTAGGCCAAATGGTATCGCCAACATGATGATAATGGGTCTAGTGTAGCTCTTGAAAGCCACCGAAAGAAGAGCAAACATAGCAAACATGGCCATAATCCCACCATCCGCCAGGCTTCTGAGAGTCCGTTTTTGATTACTTTGTTCACTGCCGAGACTGTAGGTAAGACCAGGAAATTGTTTTTTGAGTTCGGGCATGAAATCTTGAGTGATTTTTCTCACTATCTTCTGGGCATTTCCCACCCCTTGAATCACGTCGGCAGAAACAGTAACCACTCTCCGGCTATCCACCCGGGAGATGCTTGTATAGGCTCTTCCTCTTCCGATATTCGCCGCACTCGCCAGAGGAAATTCCCCTCCATTGGGTGTCCGTAACATTATTTCCTCAATATCATATTCGGACCGTCTCTCCTCACGAGGCAAACGCACATAGACCCTTACCTCATCACGACCACGCTGCTGCCTCAGCGCTTCCGCGCCAAAGAAAACAGACCTCAGTTGCCGAGCCAACGACATTTCCGTAAGCCCCATACTGCGCCCTTCTGGCTTTAATTGAAGGTCAAGCTGTTCTTTACCTGGATAGAAGCCATCATCCACGTCCCGCGTGCCCTCGATGGTTTCTATCTTTTCCGCTAAGGCTTCTGCTGCTTTTTCAAGGATATGCATATCCGCATGGCTTACTCGAATATCCACTGCCTTAGCACTACCATGGCCCGTGCTGGAACGAAAATCTAGGCTTTCGACCCCAGCGACGGAGCCAATTTTTTTACGCCATTTTTTGGAGAATCCCCGCGCCGTTGTTTTTCTCAAATCCGAACGCACAAGATAGATTGAAACTTGACCAATATGGCTGGCGACACTTCCCCGACGTCCTCTGGGAGATCCGAATCCTCCACCGGTGCTTCCAATTTCAGTAAAGATGCCCTGGGTTATATCTGTCTCACCGGACTCACCTAAAACCTCTTCTGCACTCTTTAACATATGTTTGACCACGCGCTCTGTTTCCGCAACATCGGTGCCAAAGGGCATTCGAACTTTGGCCACCACCCGATCACTTTCGACCCTCGGCAGGAAGGTGAACTCTACTCTCTCTCCGGCCACCAGTCCTATGGCTCCGAAAAACAGCATGATGCAGAAGGCAATGGTAGCATAGCGATATGTCAGCCACCGCTTAATCGCGGGTGCATATTTCGTTTGGATAAATCGGTCCAATCCATCGGCGAACCTTTGTTGAAAACGGTCCAGTCCGGCCAAGATTCCTGTTTTCTTCAGAGGTGTGGAATGGGCAAGGTGAGAGGGAAGGATCAGCAAGGATTCCACCAAACTCAGGAGCAATACAATGATAACCACCCATGGAATCACCCGGAAAAACTTCCCGGAGGCCCCGGGCACAAAGAGCATGGGGGTGAAGGCAATGACCGTAGTCAATACGGCAAAAATAACAGGTTGCGCAACCTCACGGGCACCCTTTATGGCCGCTTGAAGTGGAGACATACCGTCTTCACGGTTTTTGTGGATGGCCTCCCCAACGACGATCGCATCGTCAACAACAATACCTAAAGTAATGATGTATGCGAAGAGCGAGATCATATTCAAGGACACATCGACAAATGGCAGAAAAATCACCGAGCCCAAAAATGAAATTGGGATCCCAAGAGTCACCCAAAAAGCAAGTTTCCTATTTAGGAAGAGACCTAAGCTAAGTAGCACGAGAAACAGTCCCAATTTGCCATTATTCAAGAGAAGTTCCGTTCTTTCTTCAAGTCTCCGGGAGCTATCTGCCCAGGTCGCTAGCTGAATACCTGGTGGTAAGAGACCTGCTTTATCCTTGATGTAATTCTTCACTGCTTTTGCGACGACCATGGGTTTCTGGTCACCTACTGAGCTAATTTGTACCATGGCGGCGGGCTGACCATTAAAGAAGGCAGATTGGTCGGTTTCCTTAAATCCATCGTTAACCGTGGCCACATCCCCTACTTTTACGATCGTACCATCAGGTTGACTCAAAAGGACAATATCCCCAAACTCACTGCCCATCGATTTACGCTCTGTGGTGCGTACCAAGATCTCTCCTCCTGCGGTTTTGATGCCGCCGCTAGGAACTTCGATGGAGGCTTCCCGGATCCGACGAGCAATGCCTTCGACCGTTAGGCCATACTCCCTTAACTTGCTCCGAGGCACATTGATGGTCACTTCCAATGGCCGCACGGCGGCAAGCTCTGCGAGCGTGATATTTGGTTCTTCAAGTAAGTCGTCTCTTATGTTTTGGGCAAGGTCTCGGAGCTCCCTCTCGGAACGCTGTCCATAAACCACGAGAGAGATCACGCGTCCACGGTTGCTCGCTAAGCTAATCACGGGTCTTTCTATATCCTCGGGCAGCGTAACAATGCGGTCCACCGCGCTTTTGATGTCATTGAGAGCGCGGCTGGTATTGATTCCTGCCATGAGTTCTACGACCACAACTCCGGAGCCTTCTGAGGCGGTGGATCGAAGCTCCAAAATACCATCAACTTCCCTAACCGCTTCCTCAACCGCCAAGATGACACCCTGCTCGACTTCCGATGGGCTCGCCCCCGGGTATGGAATATTGATCAACACCATCTCTAATTCGAATTGAGGAAAAACTTCCCATTTCACCTTATCTACAAAGAGAATCCCACCTACCACCAGAAGAAACATGAGTAGATTTGATGCCACCGGGTTGTTGGCCATCCATCCAAGCATGCCCTTTGTGTCAACTGGTTCATGACTCATTTTTCTTCACCGATATCCTTTTTGGCCTGGGCGCCCGAAGAGGTGGGTTGCTTCTCCATAGCCTTGAGCAAAGTCCCACCGATGGGACGATGAATACGACTAACAATGATACGTTCGGCGGCCTTAATGCCTTGGGTTACGAATACCGAATCCTTAGACCGCCACATGATAGAAACTTTTCTTAACTCCAATCGATTCTTGTTGTTCATAATGAGAACCATAGAGCCTTCTTGAACCGCACGTCGCGGGATCTCAATGGCATTGGTCATGGTTTTCCCTTTTATCTTCGCATGGACATAACCACCGAGTAACATGGGAAGCTTTGAACCCTCTGGTGATTTAAGTGCGAGGGGGTCTTCAATTTCAATGAGTATTTGGGCCATCCTTCCGGTGGGGTCCAGAGATCCTGCTAATTGCAAGACCCGACCCTCACGTTCAATTTTACTGGCCCCTACCTCCTGCCAGATCTTGACGGTCGACCCCTTCTGGCCCTTCTTCGGAAAATCGACCCACTGGAGTTTATCGGTGGGTACCTTGACATTGACCCAAAAACGGTCGGAACCCACAAAATTCCCAAATGCCATTTGTGGCGTAACCACTTGGCCCACGTCTGCGTTTTGTCTTTCCACAAAACCGTTGAATGGAGCCCGAATGATCGTGCGATCCAAGTTAAGTTGTGCTTTTTGTAACCCACTCTCGGCCGCCATCAAATTCATTTGGGCCGCGGCCAATTGAGGTTCCCGGAGGGCGAGGCTGTTTTTTTCCTTTTTCTCTTGTTTCATGAGGGACCATTCTCGTTCTGCGACTCTCTTGCGCCCCAACTCCACTTGTAAATCAAGTCTAGCCCGACCCAAAGACGCTTGCTGCTGCTTAAGCGCGATTTCGTAATCACGTCCGTCGAGTCTGGCCAACTGAGCCCCTTTTTCTAAACGACCACCGGCGATCAAATTTCTGCTTTTCCACACCAACCGACCTGAAACTTCCGCTCTCAAATCAATTTTTTGAGCAGCAATCGTGTTGCCTTGGGTCTCGATAATAATCGGTATGTCTTCCGACACCGCTCTTACCACATCGACGACCAAGGGATTTTCTTTCTCTTTTCTCTTCTCCGCTTCCGGCCGTGTTGACCGAAGGGATGCAAAAATAAAGACACCCACAAGTATAAATAAAAGAGGGAGCCCGATGGCTTTTATCTGTGACTTTTGTTCACTCATGATGGATTATCGCTTTCAAAGGGTAGTTTCTTTTGGAGAGATTTCGTCCAGCTTCCACCTAAAGCTCGGCAGAGTTGTACGCGATAGGAACGGACCTGCTTTTGACTCATCACGACATTCTTCTCTATTCGTTGCAATGTGCCCAATGCGCTGAGCACCGGAAGAAATTCGCTAAGCCCTGCCAAGTATCTTTCACGTGCTTCTTCTAAGGCACTTGCAGCATAATCACGTTGCTTTTCTAAGAACTTTAACCTTTTCGTTTCATGCTCTTGATTACTCAGTGCATTTTCCACCTCGGCAATGGCCTTCAAAACGGAATGACTAAAAAGGTGAATCTGCTCCTGAAGCGCTGCCTCCGCCCTTGTTTGCTCAGCTTTTAAGGCACCTCCCTGAAAAAGAGGTTGTGTGATATTTCCTAAGACACTGTAAATCACTTGGTCAAAAAGCTCGGTAAAACTTGCCGCCGAAACACCAACATTGGCGGTAATTTTTAGGGTGGGAAACCTATTTGTAAGAGCAATGCCAACCCGCGCATCCGCAGCTATCACACTCCTCTCAGCACTTCTTACATCAGGACGATTCTTGACCAGATCAGCAGGAACACCCGTAGCTGGGATAGGTGGTAAATCAGGAAGAGCTATTCCGGGTCTATAACGAAGCTGGCCTGGTGCCTTGCCTACCAAAACGGCCAAACGGTTTTTGTGAAGCTTCGACAGGCGCTCGGCCTCCTCTATCTGAGCACGACTCTGCTCAACCTGCTGCCTCAGATTAAACACGTCCGATGCGTTTGCGAGTCCTTCCGAAAAACGAACATCAATAAGTTCGAGATAGGTTTTGTTTGTGTCAAGTTGACTATTTAGGAGTCTTAGTTGCGCTTGTTGTGCCATCCAACCGAACCAAGCCTCGGTCACTTCCGCAGCCAAAGTCATAGCCACCGACTCTAAACTATCGCGAGTCGATGCCAAATCCATTGCTGCAGCTTGTCGCTGGTTACTCAGTTTCCCCCAAACATCTAACTCATAGCTCGCTTGAAGTGAACCATTGATAACATCCGTTTCTGGGAAAAATCGATTTTGTTTCGCACGTCCCGCCGCAAAGCTGGCATTGATTGAGGGCCACCATGTTGCATTGGCTTGATCCATCATCGTTTCTGCCTGCTTCAGCCTCGACCAGGTAGAAAGTAATTGTTGGTTGTCGGTAAGGGCTTCAGCCATGATTTCGTTTAGAGATGCGTCCTTAAATGCAATCCACCATTTATCATCAGCCATTTCTTTTTGGTTTCCTGAAACAAAATTCTCAGGAAAGGGATTCAGTGGTTTCGGGGTCAAATCAAGGTTGTGGAGGCAGCCTGACAAGGTGAGTCCGAGAATAACAAGGGATTTTCCGCGAATGACTCGACTTAGTCGGTGATTGGTTCTCATCTATCTTCCTTTGGAGAGAGAGCGCGCCAGGTGATGTTCACAAGGTCTTGGAGATACGCTTCATCGCTTTCAGTTATAAAGACATCTCGAATGATGTGTCGACGAAAGCTGCGGGTTTGTAGGGCCCCAATGAAAGCAATGGAGATGGTTTCGGCATTTTCTTTCGCTTCTATGATTTCATTGTTTTGTAAGGCTTCAATCCATTTTTGAATGGCCTTCCGAACCCGAATGGGTGGAGCGTCTTCGGAGAGTGCTTCCGGTTTGCGAATACCTGCCGCATGCATCGCCGACCAACAGGGCACCATTTGGTCAAAGAATGCGTGCATCTTGTGGCCGAGCAAAAGTAGTTGCTCCTTCGGGTTTTTCAAATCTGCTTCCTTTTCGAGGACCTTTAGGAGCGCCGCTACTTGAATGGGCAGAAGCAGGGCCTTTTTAAGCAAACCAAATTTATTGCCAAATCGTTTAAAAAGCGTGGCCTGTGAGATGCCCAGTTGGTTGGCAATGATTTGGGTAGACACCGATGGACCTTCTTCAAGGATGCACGTGCGCGCCGTTTCTAAAATTTCTTCGTCGCTGACAGTTCTCGGCCGCATGCTCTTTACACCCCCGCCCTAGTAAGTAAGCACGCACTTACTAGTGCGTGACAAAGCCACGGTCAAGTCACCCCTGCATAAACACAAAACTTCTCACAATTACAAAACCTTAATACATCCAATAGCCGGCTTGCCCACTTGATATTGAAGATCAATACAGAACGTCATCTTTATTGGGGGGAGAAACCCATAATGAGGAAGTCCTGAAGTTCCGGAAAATAGCACAATCTTCTCGTCCCATAGGGTTTTCGTGTTCCTGCGCTTGCCAAAAATTAAGATCAGATAGTGGTCCGCACCATCCACCCGCACCACTATCCACGGAAACCGAAATCTTCCGGAAGTCCCTGCCGGCCGATTCAAGCATCAGTGCTAATCCTATCAATTTCACCTGCTCCCAACATCGCACTGAGCTCATCGCAGCTGTTACCCATCTCACAGAGTCTTAAACATTCGACGAGCCTAAAGACTGTGCTTTAGAGCCAGCCCACTTCTAGCTCCATAAACAACCGCATGCTTTCCATCTCCATAGAACTCATAAATGGAGCTGGCGCGAGTTATCTGAGCGCTCTTCAAATTTATGGGTGCGCCACCCGTTCACCGTATCATCAGAGTAAAAATACTTGCATCTACACCTTCTGACACCATAAACTTTTCGAATGGATTCGTTAAAAGAGATACATGTCGGCATCATTGAGGACAACCACGCTGCTCGGGCTGCGCTAAAAGCAGTGCTCCATGGCTTAGAAACCCACGATCGAGAGTTTCGGGTGCATGCAGGTGAATTTCCCAGCAGCGAAGCTCTCTTCCAAGAGCTAGCTCAAGGATATGACGCAGCCATCTACTTTGTGGATATTCATCTTCCTGGTGTAAATGGTCTAGAGCTAGCAGTTAATATCAAACAAAACGCCCCACAGAGCCAGATAATATTTCTGAGCAATGACATGAATTCGGAAATAGATGAAATGTATAAGGAGCTGGGCGATGACTTCATGTATTACCAAAAGCCAATGATGTATTTCGAGATCATTTCCGCTGTGAATTATGGAATTACTGCTTGGAAAAATTCACTTGCACATAACTTACTCTTCAACATTGGCGCCCACCACACCGATGGTTTCGAGT
The DNA here is from genome assembly GCA_036339465.1 of Myxococcota bacterium. Taxonomy (GTDB): domain Bacteria; phylum Myxococcota; class XYA12-FULL-58-9; order XYA12-FULL-58-9; family JABJBS01; genus JAYZAY01. The sequence goes on from JAYZAY010000040.1 coordinate 23,759, forward strand.
GGATTCAAAAAATAAATGAGATCGTTGCTTTTGGTAACATCTTCTCTAGCGGTGACCTACCTGAAGTAACACCCAGTGTGACATCTATATTTGAAGGCCTGAGTTGCGCAGGGGTGCTGCTAACCAAAGGGGAACAACCATACGAGGCAAAAGATCCAGATGACTTAATGCCTATTTGGAGCTCAGAGACCTCAAAAAGCGGCGATCTAGCACAGCGATTTTTGGACGCGAAGGACTCCGCAAAGAGCACTATCACTGGAGAGGAGACGTCCACCATATTTGATCCCAACTTTATTCTATTAAGGCTTCAAGGAAGTTGGCTCGTTTTCTTACCTATCGGCAAGTTTACTCCATTGATGTGCGTCAACCTCGAGAGTCTTTACACTCTATTAAATTATCCCGGATAGACAGCCGAATTTTGATACACGGTACCGCAGTAGGTACCGACCCAAAAGTGTGCTCATCTTTTCTTATGTCGCTTCAGTTCCGGTAAATGACATTCCCGCTAAATTAGAAAGCCAACCGGTTGTAAGTTGTATCACTTTACAACGCAAATTATCCCCGAAATAAGGACTTTATACAGGACTATAGAGAAACTGTTTCTAGAAAACAAACAATGCCCCGTGCGATCAGTAAACCGAAGTGGGGCAATACCCAACCAATTCGATATAAGCACGCCCTGTGGCAGCACCACCAACAATGGCGGCACCTTCCCAGTAAGTTTTCTCTCGGCTGACCAATTCTTGATCATCCATCACCGGAGTAATCGTATAGGTTTTACCGTTGATTTCTAGGTCCCAGCCCATAGGATAAACACAACCGCTAGTTGGACTCTCCCAAGTCCCCTTAGGGATAATAGTAATGTTGCTTTCATCGAGGTCCTTCGTATTACATTCAGAATCATTGATGGAACCTGCAAACATCAAAGGTTGGTTTTCCTTGTGAACTCGGGTGGCCATAATATCCGTACCATCATCTAGTTGGAGTGCAAACCAATCCCAACCAGAATCTGTCGCATTCCCCAAACTACCCCATTGATGGTCGAACCAAGCGGTTCCTACCACTCTATGCGACTCTCCATCAATCTTAATTGTGCCAATAGCTTCCATTCGAGGGCGTGTATAATAGTAGGTATAACCACCAAAAGGATAATCGTGATAACCATTACCATGTTGTAAAACAGGACGCTTGGTGTTCAACAATTCCAAATCAAGGGTCGAACTGGGCAACTCCCCATGGATAACATCGTGACCATCTGCCCCTTTCATAGAAAACGCCCCAACCGTGAAGTCGAATCCTTTTTGCTCCGCCTTTTGCAGGTAAGGTGCAAATTTTACATCATATTCAAATTTTTGATTCTGAATATCCGTAAGCGCGTGATGAGACATAAGGATATTTCCCATGGAGCCCGTAGAGATTAAGAAAACAACCATCTCGAAACCAAACCATCGCTGATCCTCCGTTTTCAAGTGGCCCGTCCAATACCACCACTCCAGAGCTTCCTCATGTGGTAATTCGTCAATCGCAAAATCGACTTTTCCATCCAACGGCTCTTTACAACTGTTGGTGGCATTGACGTTTTGCTCCAATTCGGAAGCAGAGCCACCTTCCTGATTTAAGCCATCATTGCCGCATGACCATTGAAAGGTCACAACAAATAATGCCACCGCGGCAAGAATGGTTCGGATTTGGTATTTCATGATAGTCTCCCTCAATTATCACAAGGAGACGCTATCTCACAGCCGACAAGAAAGGGGAATAGATTCAACCCATCGACGAAAGGTAATTTTCGAACCCTCAAGGTCATTTTTAGGGAATATGCATGTGCTACCTCAAAAAAGCCCAAGATCCGGGCTCATCGATAGTCGCAAACTTAGATTTCGTCTGAAGTAACCAGAAAGACCGGGTGCTCCATGCGCACAATCTTCATCCACCCTACTTCTTCCATCGGTACATACCCACATTTTATTCTCAGCCGAGAAGGCCTTGTCACACCCACAGAAACCTTCGCACCGCCCCCCACCCCACAAATTCAGTGCCCTTCGAAAAGAGAAGCGCTCTGAATATCTTCTTGAGCACCCTCACCCTGGCAAAACTCCCACAGCGGAAATGGAAACCGTCCTTATGGACCTTCAGCACCCACCCCAAACCTTTTCGGATACACCGTAGAAATCTTGGATATCCGGTCATAGAGTAAAATACTGCCTGCCACCGAGACATTGAGACTAAAATTCCCCGGTAATTGAACAAGCTCGTGACATTGTCCCATGGTCTTTTCAGACAAACCAACCTGCTCATTACCCAGAAGATAAGCTGCCCGCTCTGGATGACGATACTCACCTAGGGCAATGGCTGCATCGGTCAATTCAACACCAATCAGTTTTGTTGAATGGGGTAGGTTTTGCTTCAAAGCATCCAGATCTTCATAATGGTAAAGGGGAATTTTCGTCCACGCCTTTGTTACATCGCTACTTTGATTTTTATAGCGCCGCGCTACCGTAAAAATGAAAGACGCCCCCAAGATAAAGGCAGATCGCCACAGGGTTCCTACGTTAATCTCATCGGTGCCATTAAGAATGCCCACACCAAAAAATCCATCTTCTTCATAGGTTTGCCTAATTCGTGCCATAGCAAGCTTTGTTAACAAAATTATTTCTGTACACAAACACGAAAACACACAACCGTTGCCCAGATCCCAATTTAATCAATTTCATCAACCTCGAAACAAGCCCCAAAAAAGACAGGTCGCTCCCATCAAGGAATAGATCAACATCCAAAATCCCACCAAAAACAACATCTCTACTGTACCCGTAATCGGCAATGCCCCATCCACCAACATCACCCCTAAACGTCCCCAGATGGTAATCCCAACAAGCGCAAAAATCCGGGTGGAATACCCATGAAGTACCGTAGGTTGATGGCGTTTCGAGAAAAATCGGTTGAGTGGCCATAGGTAAAGGAAAAGAGTAAAAAGAGTGCAACTCCTTGCCAAGAAAGCACCGCAAGACGACCTTCTCGTAAGGATATTTCCCAGAGCGTTCACTCAAAAATGAATCGCACCCAAGAAACCGACCACAGTGTGGAAGCTACCCCCAAGGATACTGGCTTTGCCATTCCGAACCCGAAAGACGCACGTTTGACACCAACAGCCTTCTCCACACTCCTAAAACGCATTAAATGAGGTTATAACTGCACCTCAAACCTAAAATACCTCTACAATCGATTTAGAGACTCAGGCAGAACCTTGAAAGATTTTACCGTCTCACATATGCGCCCACCGAGCACATTGAGACTCGACAAAACGCCAAAGGATACATCACATGAAGCCTTGGAAATACCTCGACAGTGGCCCAGTTCCTGGAAACGGAGGCACAATGGAGCTTCTCCGCAGAGACACTGAATATGCCATTCGAGTCGATGGGCAACATCTCATGGGCACACGGATGCATGGCTCGGAAGATGCACTCGCGGAACTGGCATTTTCTCAACTACAAAACACCTCCACAACCCGAATCTTGGTGGGCGGCCTCGGCATGGGCTTCACTTTGGCAGCCACCTTGAAAGGGCTCCCCAGCAAAGGAGAAGCCGTCGTCGCAGAACTCGTTCCGTGCATCATAGAATGGAACCGAGGCGAACTCGGAAATGCTGCTGGCCGGCCTCTGGAGGATCCACGCACCCGAGTCCATGAAGGAGATATCGTCCAACTCATTGGTCGCTCGGATAAAGAATGGGACGCCATTCTCCTCGATGTGGACAACGGCCCCTCCGGGCTAACCCACAACAACAATAACGCACTCTATTCTGCCAAGGGCCTCACAACAGCACGTAAAGCACTTAAACCAGGGGGCATACTCGGAGTCTGGTCTGCCTTCCCCGATGACAACTTTACCAGAGTATTTGAAAAATCAGGCTTCAAAGTGATGGTACACAAAGTCCGGGCTCGTCAAATCAAACGGGGGCACCGCCATATTGTCTGGACTGGACAAAGAACTTAAAAATTTCGGAAATAATATAAAACAGATAAAACACATAAAACACATTCTCTGTCGTCAGCGCATTAGAAAAACCCATCCAAAGTAATTCGACAGAAAGGGCAAGTATCTAGATTTTTCGCTACGGATAGTCCCTAATAAACCAAGCATTGACATAAATCATCGCTCAAAATACCATAAAACCATACCCGCAATTCTCAAATTCGGATATCGTCTTGGATCGCATTCATGCTATCACTAGAAATATCATCAAAATATGATTATGGGGTCTACTCCATGAACACGACTCCCCCCCCATTTAGGCCCAGTTTACTTCTCCGAAATCGGCATATTCAAACCTGCTGGAGCACCATTGCCAGAAAAAATTTACAGATCGACCTAAATTACGAGCGGGTGGAGTTGAAAGATAGGGACTTCATCGATTTAGCATGGACTCTGCCACAAAAAGGCCCCATCCTACTCATTTTACATGGCCTCGAAGGCTCCACCAAATCCCCTTATGCCCGAGGTCTACTAACGGCTGTGTCCGAAAATGGATGGCTGGGTGCTCTCATGCACTTTAGAGGATGTAGCGACACACCTAACCGCACCATGCGTGCCTATCATTCAGGAGAAACCGAAGACCTGAAAGAAGTTCTTAACCACATCAAGAAGCAATTTCCCCAAAGGCCTCTTCTAGCCTGTGGCTTCTCCCTCGGCGGAAATGTATTGCTTAAATATCTGGGGGAAAGTGGCCACAATACCCTCATCGATGCTGCTGTCGCTGTTTCGGTACCCTATTCATTGGGAAACTGCTCCGACCGCATCCATGAGGGCTTCTCTAGGATCTATGAACACCGTTTGCTCTCATCCCTAAAAAGAGCCCTTCTCCACAAAATGGCTCGATTCAACCATTCTACCTATTTCGGACTTACACCGAAACTTATCCATAAACTGAGGTCGATCCGCGAATTCGACGATGCCGTGGTGGCCCCTATGTACGGTTTTCTGAGTGCCAACGATTACTACAACCGCTGCAGCTCCAAACAATTTCTCAATGGCATTCGGCGCCCGACCCTCCTCATACATGCCAGCGACGACCCCTTTATGCCCTCAAATATCATTCCACATCAGTCGGACTTATCAGAGCATATAGAATTGGCCATAAGTCCCAGAGGAGGACACGTGGGCTTCATCGAAGGACAGCCATGGAATCCGAAATATTGGCTAGAAGAAAGAATTCCAAGATTTCTAAACGAGCAACTACCTAAGGAAATTTTAGGGGCGAAACAATCGAGCAACAAAAACAAACACCCGGCCCAAGCGCGTCCTGGGTCCAAAAGCGGGTGCCTAGATTCTAATCTCAACAACTAAGGCGTTTCGTATTCAAGCTTCTTTTGGGCGTTCGTCTTCCGAAACAATCGTCGCCGTACCGATCTCGGCATCAAATGTAATAAAGGCGGTGCCACTCTTGAGTTGCCTCAAAACCGAATCAACCTTCGCTTCGAGGCCAACTTCAGAATGGCCATAGTCGGTACCTTCTCGAGTAACAAATTCTTCAATTAGACCACGCAAGGCTTCTGGTTCGAGTTTGTCATAGGGAACTTTAATCATAGCCAAACCAACCTCTTTGGAACCAAAAAATTCAATCGAACTTTGTAAACAAATTCACGCGCTCACCCTGAACTTATCTTCATTTTAATCTAAAGAACAAGCTTAGAAGCTCTTCCCAACCCGAAGATGACCCGCAGGGAATGCTCCCGCATCAGCCATCACGTTACACATAGCATAACTAACGGCCACACTAAATTTCCCATACATAGAGCCAATGGGACCAAAACTAGAATTCCAGTTGTTGTGAGCGAATTCATATTTGCTCGGTTCATCCACCGGAACCAATTGCCCACCTATCTTTGAATACTTTTTATCTCCACACTTTTCATCCTCAGCCCAAGCAGGGCCCGCCGCGCCCAACCTTCTAAAAGCCATGACAAAGTCAACAAGGCTTGGGAGAGAGGAATAACCTCAACAAACAATGGGATTCATAATACTATTCAAAAAAACAGAAACTATGCGAATAACAACGATCTTAGATGTAGTCCCCAGTTGTAGCACTTCTAGCTAAGAGACCAACAATGTTTCTCTCGTCCCTCTCCCTTGAGAAACACTCCCAAGCCCTCATATATGCATGTAATTATGGAGCAAAATGGTCAAGATAACGACAAGGATGAAGGTTGTAGGGGCAATGGGGAGCAGCAAAGAGTGGAGATCAGAAGAGCAGGCGCAGGCTTCTACAATCCCGATGATACTCTACTATGTCGCAGAGTGACCCAGCCCCATCATACCAACGCCGCAAAACTGCAAAGCCGCAAATAGAAGGATACGATGATAATACTCGTTCCCAAAGAGACGGCTCCTACGTGGCTGGGAGTCCTATAAAAGAGCATGACACATTCTCAAAGAAGCCAGAAGCGTTGACTCCCGCCGCGATGAAGGATGAAGACTGCCGCAGAGCATTGGAATCGCGAGGTGATCCTAGCAGCGAGAAATCCACCACCTCCCCTCACACTTTCAAACCTTGGCGACACCCTATACCCCAACGTATCTACCTCTGCTTACTGCTCTTTGGTTGATCGCTAGGGCAACGTAACCACTGGCTAGAGAAAATAAAACGCCCCGGTAAGTCAAGAGAACCTACCTGATTTGGTCAAAACAGAAAGGATTCTTGAATCAAATGCAGGGCCTATATTCTTATCTCAATTGGCTCGCCGTTGGGCAGACACCTCTCGCTTCATCTCTTCCACCACTACCCCGAAACTCTTCTCACCAACCGCTATCTCCTCAACAACAGGAGCATACTCATCCACATAATGCAGAATGGTAGAAAGCAACTGCCCCACTGTTTCATCTTCGAAATATCCCTTGCGACAGAGATGGACATGTTGGTAATACAGGGATTCATCAATTTCACTCATCCCAAAACCGGGCAACTCGATGACCTTATTGACAAGCAGAATCATTCTCGCTGTGTCCCCCGCCACCTTTCCAATTAACGGAAAAGGGAGCGACGATACAAACTGCAGTAAGTGATCACCATCATTTGACGCACGCACGGGAATATATTGAAGCTGGATTGCCCTTGGACGCCCCTTCCCATCGGGATCCAAGGTAACATAAAGCTGCTCAAAAGGAGCAGCATCCGACGGAGAAATCAATGAAGCGGGATAACCTGCCCCATTCAAATTATCCGCAACGGATTTAAGCCTCAAATTATCCATGTTCATTATCACCTCTAGCGTTCTTTAATGCTGCCTGTTCTCGCTCTTTATCCATTTTCCAAGAAAAAATAAAGCAGAAAATTCCTCCACACGTCTTTGCCATTAATACAACGAATAAAGATATTCTCCCATACAATAGGGCAGGTCTTTGAGCCGAGAAAATATCATCGAGATAGCGCAGAGATAGCCCTAATACATACATTTCCATTCCTTATTCCTTTCCTCCTCCCCTTGCCAAAAGAGGCTTATATTGAAAGAACAGTTGGCGCATTCTCGGTGCGTTACGGGATAAGTGAGTTAGAAACCATGAAAAGAGTTTATCCACTCTGCATCATCTTTGGCACCCTCATGGCTTGTGACTCCCCGGAGGTGCGTCGAGGTAGAACGCACTACGAAAAGATGTGTCGTCTTTGCCACGGCGAAGATGGCGAGGGCTATTTATCTCCTAGGGCCAATGCCCTTACCAACAACGAGTTCCTCATGTCCGCCACTGATGAGTTCCTACGGGTCGCAATCACCGAGGGTCGTCCCAAAACAAAAATGAGTGCTTTTGGGTCGGAATTTGGTGGCCCTCTAAAAAATAACGATATCAGTGACCTCATTGCATTCCTGAGGTCATACCAAGATAATCTGTCTGAGCCTCTCAAGACTCAATGGGTTTCATCGGAAAATAACCCCGATCTTACCAGTGGAAAAAAACTCTATAAGCAAGAGTGCGCAAAATGCCACGGAGAGCTCGGAGAGGGGGATACTGCTTTAAGTCTTAACAACCCAACTTTTCTTATCACTGCTTCCGACGCCTATCTTCGTTACGCCATTGAAAAAGGGCGCAGTGACACCCTTATGCTCGCCTATGAAAATGTATTCACTCCCCAAGAGATAACAAACCTCGTAGCTGTGATTCGGGGATTTTCCAGTGCTTTCGGAGACTAGTATGAATCGAAAAACCCTTCTCTTGGCTATCCTAAACCTTACTTTAAGCCCTCTCTTCATCAATTGCGGCGCAACCGAATCCACTGAAGGCTGTCCACAACTAGAATACGTGGGTTCTGGCCCCATTCCCACCAACTTTACCAGCAACCAACAATTACTCAGCATCGATGTCATCTATCCCGCCTACGAAAAAGGAGAAAAATTCGTTTTCATAGATGCCCGGCCACCTTCTGATTATAAGATTGACCACATAAAAGACGCTATCTCCCTACCCTTCTATGATGCTGAACGCTGCGCACCAAGCCTGCCTTCAAATGCATGGTACGTCACCTATTGTGCCTGCCCGCATAACGAATCACAACACGCCGCCGAAGCCCTTGAGAAAGCTGGCTTCAAGAATGTTTGGGTGCTAGATGAGGGGTATCTAGAATGGAAAAAGCGCGGTTATCCAATCACCCCCCCTAAAAGAGAAATCCACGAGAACTCTACTTTGGATTCCTAAAATGCATCTTCCGACCCCGAAGCTTATTTTTGTCGCTGGTTATCTATTAACAATCTCCTGTGGCCAAGAACCCACTCTACGACTCAAACTCAAAACAGACATCCGTGCCAAAGAAATGCTCCGAAACCTCCACATAAACATCCGAGATATTCACATTCAACCCATAGGATTTGGCCTCACCATCGATCATCAGATCACACCGGAATGGATACCCCTTCCTCCACTTCACAATCGAATCGATGCCTTTGACGCCCAGAAAAAAGCCATCGTTATCGCCCAATTTCAACCTCCAAAGAACCGCTACCAACGGCTCTTCCTACGCGCCAACCGCATCACAGGAATCAATCGGTTTGGAGATACGGTGGAGTTGGAAAATGTTCTCGAGCCTATCGGTATGGAGCTACAAATCACCGGGAAGCGGCGACGAGAAATCACGCTCACATTGATTGTGTTGAAAGGGATTAGAAATCCAAAGAAGCTTTCGATTTACGCTAAGGATATCGAAGTTGATTAGGAACCACTGGCTGTAGTAGAAGTTGAATTCTCAGGATTTGTCACTGTGCTCAAACCCTTTTCTTGGCCCAAAACCCACAGAATCGCATTCTTCAAATTCGAAAAACCGGCATCCGTTGAAAGTCGGGTCGTTATCTCGCCATTGCGCGGAGAGCCGGAAACGTGAGGCAAGTAGAGTGCGAGGGTTCCATCCGCATGGTAGATAAAAAAATCATCCTTAGAGCCTTGATGAAGTGCCCATACACCGGCATCATTCGTGTCTTGTAAAAGAGGGAATGTGCATCGGTATTGAGGTTTTCCATCATCACCTTTGACCATTTCCCCATCATCACCTTTGACATACACCATTTGGTGTTGGTCTTCCTCTTTCGCTGCATCTGCTTTATTCACCGTTACAAATTGAACTCTATGGCCTTCGGCCTGAAGCTCTTTCCACATTTTATCCATGGACATAGCCTGTGCCCGGCAATAGCCACACCATGCTGCATGCAAGGACATCACCGTAACCATACCCTTGAATTCCTTCAAACCATAGGAAGTTTCAAATCGACTGCTATTGGGCTGAAAATCCTCTAATTCCCATTCTGGCCACTCACTCCCACGACAGGTCGGGCCGTCATCACATGGTACACCCACACCTTCAAAAACCTTGGGTTCAACCTTATCCTCACTGACTTCCCCCCCACCACAAGCCACCAAAGTGAGTCCTAATAAAAGGGACAATAGATGTTTCTCCCGTTTCACCATATTTTATATCTCCTTGCAGCCAATTAAAGCTTTACTGGCTGCAAGGGCTACCATCCACGTATCGCCTGGTCAAAGGATTTGCCCCTAAAATAGCTAACTTCATAGAACATTTTACAAAAATCGGGCGTTAATATTGGTTTCCCTCATCTGAAACAAACCGAAAATCACGCATTAGGAAAATCAAAACCCACCACATCAATCGCTTTGCTCTTGCGCCTAAAAAATCGTAAACCACCTTCATGGTATACCACTCCTCTGCTCACAGGGATGCTCCCCCCACAAAGCAAAACCTACGCGAATTTTTCGATGTTTTTCGCTATACCAAAGCATCCATTCGCCTGGTGTGGCAAACGAGTCACCGTCTCCTTATCGCCCTGGCCCTCCTAACCGTAATAGGAGGACTGCTTCCCGCCGGACTCGCCTATGTCAGTAAACTGATTATCGACTCCGTCTTAAAGGCCACCGAAACCGGACTCGAAAGTGACCAGTGGCAAGTGGCCCAATACATAGGCATCGAGCTCATTATCGTGATGCTCATTGCCGGCGTCCAACGGGGATTGTCTGTCAGCCAATCACTCCTCCGTGCCATGCTCGGCTTTCAAGTGAATGTCATTGTCTTGGAAAAGGCCCTAAGTCTTGAGCTGGCTCAATTTGAAGACCCTGCTTTCTACGACAAAATGACCCAAGCTAGACGAGGTGCATCGACACGACCCTTGGGGCTCATCAACAAAACCTTTGGACTCATTCAAAATGCCATCGCACTTTTCACCTACGGAGCCCTCCTCTATCAATTTTCAATATGGACCGTTCTCATCCTACTCCTTGCTGCTCTCCCTGCCTTTTTTGGCGAAACCAAATTTTCCGGCGACGCCTTCAGGCTCTTTCGGTGGAGGGTTCCTGAAACCCGTGAACAAAATTATTTAGAGATGGTCATCGCACGAGAAGAGTCGGCTAAAGAAGTGAAACTCTTCGGCCTTGGGAAAGTGTTCCTAAATCGCTACAAAAACATTTTCCAACGACTCTTCCGAGAAGACCGAAACCTAACGATTAGAAGAGGCGCATGGGGATTCGGACTCGGTCTCATAAGCACGCTTGCATTGTATGGAGCCTATGGCTGGATCGCGTGGGAGACAGTGATGGAAACGATCACCCTCGGTGATATGACCATGTATCTCCTCCTATTTAAACAAGGTCAAGCCACTATGACTGCGGGACTTTCGGCTATAAGTGGCATGTACGAAGACAATCTTTATCTATCTAACCTTTATGAATTCCTCGATTACCAAGGCCAACCCAAAACAGGATCTTCCCTAGAGGGCACAAACCCCAACGATGGCATCCGCTTCGAAAATGTATCATTCACCTACCCTGGGCAGGAGAAGCCGGCCCTCAAAGATATCTCCTTCCATCTCAAAGA
>JAYZAY010000041.1:0-12063 GCA_036339465.1 Myxococcota bacterium
CCCACGAAGCAAAAACCTTCTTAAAACAAATTCGAACACTCATTGAGCCAGAGGGGCTTCTCATCATTGGTGGGGATCTCGACAAAGATCCATCCGTAATCGAGAGAGCCTACAATGATGCACAAGGCTTGGTCGAGCAATTCCATCTCAGTATACTACATCGCCTGAATCGAGACATTGTGGCAAAGTTCTGCCCCACTCAATTTCAAAATCGAGCCACCTACAATCGTTCTTTTAACCGATTTGAGTTACACCTCATCACCAAAAAACCACAAACAATCCATATCGAGGACCCATAAATTGAATTGAAACAAGGAGAATTTTTCGTCACGGAATACGCATACAAATATTCCCTAGAGCGATTTGCGACCCTCACCGAAGAGGTTGGATTCGAAACCCAAGAAAGTTGGGTTGATCCCAAAGGATGGTTTGCCCTTCAGATTCTAACCTCACCCAAACACTAAAAGTAAAAAACCCACTCCAAAATTAAAGCAAGCCATCCATTTCCGCGGGGCACGAGCCCCTCTGTCCCAGTATTCACCAAAAACGATCGGCCCCCCAGACCGCCATCGTACACCCGCTTTAATCAAGGCCAGCTTCTTGCTCCTGCTCTCCCAGTGAACTATCCCTGCTTCGCTAGAAGGACTCAACACCGTAGAGACAAACAATGAAATTGAAATGGAAAGTAGTCAGCAGGCTCACATTCATAACCACCTGTTTTACGCTGGCCTGCTGCGCCGAATCAGCCCAAGCGCCAAAAGACCTCGACAGGTCGGAGGAGGGGCTCAAAATCTGGAAAGAAATCTTAGAGCTTCCAGAGCATAGTCAGATCGACCAAGCAATGGATGGGTTAAGCAACATCCCTATCGATCCCCCCACAGAGGTTGGCAAAAACTACAACCCAAGCTTCCCCAAAGATCTCCCCTTCAATCCCGCTGATTGGAAAACCAACTCCCCCTCCACAAGTGTCGCAAACCCGGACGCTACGGCGGGTGGAACCATCAGATTGGCCACCTCCCAGTGGCCACCTACTCTGCGTACGGAAGGGCCCAATTCGAGACTCGCCTTCTTGAGCGATCTCCATGACCTTATTTTTGAAACCCTCCTTACCTTTGATTTCAGCCTCAACGATTATGTTCCTCGCCTCGCAAGCCACTGGCAGATCGACAAAGATAAACAAACTTTTCGCTTTCGTCTCAATCCCAAAGCCCAATGGGCCGATGGGCGCCCCGTCACTTCCCATGATGTCGTCGCAACCATCAAACACCTAAAAAATAAGGACAGAAAAGACCTGTCTACTTCCCAACACATGGAAGAACTCATTGAATACGTAAAAATCCTTGACCGTCAGACCGTTGAAATCAAAGCGAAAAAGAAACAATGGCGCAGCTTTCTCGAAATCGCCACCAGTCGCGTCTATCCCGCCGCTTATATGCAAATGGACGGAGAAACCTACCTCCAAGATTGGAATTGGAGGCTGCCTCCTGGCACAGGGCCCTATGAAATCCGACCTGAAGACATTAAAAAAGGGCGTTCGATCACCCTCAAAAAGAGAAAAGACTGGTGGAACCGAGACAACCCCAACCTCCGTGGACACTATAATTTCGACAGAATCCAATGGCTCATCGTCAGAGACGAGGAGTTGATGTTTCAAAAAACCCTTGCCGGAGAAATCGACGCCTACCGAATCCTCCGTGCACAGCGGTGGGTTGATGAACTCGACCAACAAAAAGCCGTCCAAAAAGGTTGGATTCAGAAAAGGAAAATCTACACCCTCCAACCCAATGGCTACGGCGGTTATTGTTTCAATATGCGAGAAGCACCTTTTGACGATCGGAACATACGCATCGCCTTTTCGCATCTATTTAACCGAGAAAAATTGTTCGAAAAATTCTTCTTTTTTCAATATGATTATACCGACAGCTATTTCCCTGGCCAGCAATGGACTCGCCCAGAAGCTGCCAGGATTGCATACAACCCCGTCAAAGCGAGAGAATACTTGGCCGCCTCGGGTTGGACAAAGCGAGATGAACAAGGATTTCTAATCAATAACCAAGGTGACCGCTTTCCTAAACTGGAAGTCGATTTCTCCAGCAGCGGCTTTCAAAGAATCCACGCCGCAGTCAAAGAAGACCTTTGGAAAGAAGCTGGCATAGAAATGGAACTCAAACAAATCGATTTTTCAACCACCCTCAAGAAGGTTTGGGAGTGGAAGTATCAGTTGGTTTATTGGGGGTGGACGGCAAGCTCCTTTCCGGACATGGAATTTCAATTCCACTCGAAATACGCAGACAAAAAACAATCCAATAATCTCAATGGATTCAAAAGTGATCGCGCCGACAAAATCATGGAAGACTACAAGATGGAATTCGACCCAACCAAACGCAAAACCATGCTCCATGAACTAGACCAAATCCTCTTTGATGACCATCCCTATGCCTTAGGCTGGTATGCGCCCTATTTTCGAATCATCTATTGGGATAAATTCGGACACCCACCCGAATACAGCGGCCGCTACGGTGGCTTCCCAAACGACCTCATCACTTATTGGTGGCATGACGAATCAAAAGCAAACAAGACCACCGACAATCAATCCCAAAATGCGTCCAACTACCCGGGCAATCCACAGGGCCAAGCAGCGGAAACCGAACCAGAGTATTGGTTATTGAATGAGAAGCCCATGTCCGTGACGAAGCTAAAGCAGAAAGGAGATAAGCGATGAGTGGTATGACCGTGTACTTTATCCGCCGACTAATGCTGGTGCCTGTCACCTTTTTAATCATCACATTGATGGTTTACAGCATCCTACGATACGTGCCTGGGGGCCCCATTGAGCAGGCTGAAGCCGCAATGAAAATGGCCGCGATGTCTGGGGAGGGCGGCGGAGGCAATAGCGAAAGCACCACACTTCAATTGGATGAAGAAGCCATGGAGGAGTTGAAGCGCTATTACGCCCTCGATAAGCCGGTGCTCACCGGCTATCTACAGTGGCTGGGGATCTACCCTCGAGAGTTTCGACGCCGTGTCCCCGTGGTACCGGAAAAAGGCAATGAGAAAAATGCCCGAGAACTGAGAGAGGCTCACAAAAAACTGAGTGTAGCCAAAGAGGCCCTCGAAAAACACCTTAGCCCCAAACACTTCGTTCATCTTGAAGGCCGACTCTACCAACCCGAAAGTATCGAAGGTCTAGACAAAACCACTCAAGATGCGCTCAATTCCGAAAAAGCTCAAAGTTTCGGTAAACACCAAAATCTCAACAACCTCTTGAAACCCCACAACTTAATTTTTCTCGATGGCAAATTCTTGAGCCCCATCGATACAAAAGACCCGCAGCTGCAAGCATTCCTCCAACAAGCAGCGCCACTCTTAAAAGCCGTGAAAAAAGCCCAAGAAAGCATGCACCACAAAGAAACCACAAGTGGGCTAAAGCTCACCACCAGTGGACACCTTATACGCACAGCCTTTGACCGACTTATCGAGCTCAATACGCGAAAAGTGGAAGTAGGAAAAGCACTCCAAGCCCAACTAACCCCTAAAAAGATATCGATTTTCGACCAGCAATTCTACGAACCAATATCAGAAGAAGCGTTGAAGAAAGTCGACAAGGCCATCCTTGAAACGGCCGGTTCCCTCGTCTCCCAAGGCTTTGGCAAACGCGATGAACTCCTCAGTTTCTTAAGAAATCATAACATGACCTGGAAAAAAAACGAATACTATAGGCTGGTCACGCAAGAGTCGAGGGACAAAGACAAAGACTTCTTCACCAGCGTACAGACACTTCTCAAAGCACTCACCATGGCCAACGCTCGGCTCCTGAGAGTCGAACATTTCCAAGGCTTCCGAATTAACGAGGAAGGGGTGATCTATCAAATTGAGAATGCACGGGCGGGTATCCTACAGGGGGATTTCGGTCGCTCCTACACCCGAAGTGAACCGGTCTTAAAGTCCATCGTCAGTAAATTTGAAGTATCCCTGCAATTCGGACTTATCGGCTATTTATTAAGCTGGCTTATCTGCGTTCCATTAGGCGTGTTCAAAGCACTGCGACACAAAACAACATTTGACAGCACCACCTCAGCTTTCGTCTTCCTAGGCTATGCCATCCCTGGTTTCGTCGTATGCTTAATGCTCCTTACCTGGGTCGCAGTCAATGTGGAATGGCTACCGTTGGGAGGCTACAAACCCGACAATATCGAAGAGCTCAGTAATTTGGATGCCTTCATTGGAAGGGTTCGACACATGCTCATACCTGTGATCGGTTATACCATCGGTGGTTTTGCCACCATGACCATTCTCATGAAAAACTCCCTACTGGAAAATCTGGGGCAGGATTATATCCGCACTGCTTTTGCAAAGGGGCTCAAGGAAAAGCGCGTGATTTTTGTTCATGCCCTTAGAAACTCTTTGATTCCAATTACGGCAGGTATCGGTCATGCATTGGGCCTCCTTTTTGCGGGCTCTTTTCTCATCGAAAAAACCTGCAACATCGATGGCATGGGTCTCTTGGGATACCAGGCCATCGTGGAACGGGACTACCCAATCATCATGGGAGTTCTCGTCTTTGGCGTCCTAATTAGACTTTTTGGCAACATTATATCCGACGTGGTCTGGGCCTTGATTGACCCTCGGATCCGATTCGGCTCATAAGGAAGGGAAGTAAAACTATGGGTATCCTACTAAATCTCTTCGCATTCATTGCAATCTACGCCGTGTCTTATGTGATCACACACAAGATACTGCCACTTATATTCATCAAATCAGGCCGCATTCTAGGCTTCAAAATGGCACTAACCCCTCTAACCGCCAAACGCGTAAGACGCTTTCAAAGTATCCGGCGGGGACATTATTGTTTTCTCATTCTATCCACCGGCTTCATTATGAGTCTGGGACTCGAGCTTTACGTCAACAATAAACCCCTAAGAATCCAAAACGGCGACCACGTCCAATATCCAGCCCTCGTCAATTGGTATAATTTTTGGGTCCCTGAAAATATGGAAGCCATCGATATCGCACTTCCCAAAGATTTCAATCTCTTAGGCGAGGGTGAAATCGATTATCGAAGCTTCGCTCGCTGGGTCGATAATCCCCATCAAGAGTTGGAAAACGACGCCCAGGCCATTGAGGACGCAATCTTACAAGATCAAGCCCGATTCCAAAAAGCATTGGCAAAAAATGCCCAACAAAAGGGCCTTGAATATGACCCAAAGGCAGCTCTACCCGAATTCAAGGAAAAGGAGTATAAAAACCAGCGAGAAAAAGCGGACTACCTCCGTGGACTCATCCCCATCTTTGCCTCCGGAAAGATGGCCATTACCATGCCCATCATCCCCTACACCTACAATCAACAATTGCTTGCCCTTCCTGGAAGGCCTCCCCACCGGCCTATGCAGGATGGCATTCCCGTTTTGGGAACAGATTTTGACGGCAAAGACGTACTATCCCAACTCCTCTACGGCTTTAGGGTAAGTTTCGCATTTGCCTTAATCGTTGCAACCATCGGCTATCTCATTGGCATCGTTGCAGGAGCGGCCATGGGCTATTTCGGCGGCTGGTTCGATATCTTAGTCCAACGTTTTATTGAAGTCTGGTCCTCCATACCTTTCCTATTCACCATCATGATCCTTGCGTCGGTGATGCAGCCCAGTTTTTGGGTCATGGCCTGCCTCTTGGTGGCACTTCGGGCCTGGCTCGGGATTACCTATACCGTCCGCGGAGAATTTTATCGTGAAAAATCGAGAGACTATGTTCAAGCCGCATCGGCCATGGGCGTCGGTGAAACAAAGATCATGCTCAAGCACATTCTGCCAAACTCCTTAGTCCCCGTGGTCACCTACTTTCCCTTCGAGATTGTCGCCTATATAGGTGCGCTGGTTTCCCTAGACTTTTTAGGCTTTGGACTCTCCGCCGACACACCAAGCTGGGGTAAGTTACTCCGGCAGGGCGCAGAGAATATTTCGACCTATCCCCATTTGGTCTCCATTCCCGTGCTCGCTTTCGCCGCCACCCTCTTCTGCGTGGTCATGATCGGTGAAGCCGTGCGAGAAGCTTTTGATCCCAAAGTCTACGCGAGGTTAAGATAATGTCTACTGCACAAACGATTGCACAAACCGCTCCAAACACGCTCGAAGCGCCCGCACCACTTCTTAGTCTCGATGGCTTGAAAACCTATTTTCATACGGAATCAGGACAAGTCCGAGCTGTGGATGGGGTCACCTTAAGCGTCGAAGAAGGCTCCACCTTGGGCATTGTTGGTGAATCTGGTTCGGGAAAATCGGTCACTGCTTATTCCATCATGCGACTCCTGCCTGAAGGCGTGGGTGAAATTGTAGGGGGCAATGTTCTGTGGCGAGGCCAGGGTGAACCCGTCGACCTCGCAAAAGTGAATATCGAAGAGCTACCACACTACCGCGGTGACCAAATTGCCATGATCTTCCAGGAGCCCATGACCAGCTTGAATCCGGTTTTTAAATGCGGCTGGCAAGTCACAGAATCCATCGTCGCCCATACCGGGCAACACTACGATCAGGCTTGGAAACACGCCACTGCACTCCTCGATGAAGTCGGCATACCCAACGCCGACCAACGTATGCATCAATACCCTCACGAACTGTCTGGAGGTATGAAACAGCGGGTCATGATTGCCATGGCCCTCGCCTGCAATCCCAAATTGCTGATTTGTGATGAACCGACCACCGCCCTTGACGTTACCATTCAAAAACAAATTCTCGATCTTATCGGTCGCCTTCAAAAAGAACGCAATATGGCCGTTCTTTTTATCACCCACGATTTAGGTGTGGTCGCTGAAATCACAGATAACGTGGCTGTCATGTGCCCCGGCCAAACCCTCGAAAAACTCTACGAAGAGAATGGTGAAAATCCAGAAATGGATTTTAGCCGTGGCGGACATATCGTGGAGTTCGGTAACGTCGTAGACATCTTCACCAATCCTAAACACCCCTACACCAAAGGACTCATTGCCTGCCGGCCCACCCTGAAAACAAAATCAGAACGACTCCCCACCATTGATGACTTTATTCGCGCAGAAAGGGCGGGTAAATCCATCGACCCAACAGATCCCAATTTGGACCTCGACTACCCTGGCAGGGCTACCCAAGAGCGAGAGACCATGAATGGCTTTGGAGACACGCTCCTCAAAGTCAACGGCCTTCAAACTTGGTTTCCCATCCAAGAGGGTCTCTTCCAACGAACTGTGGATTGGGTCAAAGCCGTTGATGGTGTCGAGCTGGTGGTCCCGAGGGGAAAAACCATCGGTCTTGTGGGTGAATCGGGCTGTGGAAAAACCACCCTGGGTCGAACCCTACTGCGACTGGTAGAGCCCCGTGCAGGCACGGTTGAATACGATGGACGGGAAATTACGAAACTATCTAAAAGGAATTTCCGCCCCTACCGCCGCGATATGCAGATCATCTTTCAAGATCCTTACTCATCTTTAAATCCACGATTTTCCATCGAAGAAGCCCTTCTTGAACCCATGGTCCTCCACAATCTCCACAACAATCGCAGTGGCCGGCGAGACCGGGCGGTCTGGCTTCTGGAAAGGGTTGGCCTTCAAGCCGACCACCTTAACCGCTACCCACACGAATTCTCCGGTGGACAACGGCAACGTATTTGCATCGCCCGAACCCTAGCCGTAGATCCTAAATTCATTGTCTGCGATGAGTCCGTCAGTGCCTTGGATGTGTCCATTCAAGCTGGCGTTCTCAATCTGCTTTTGGACCTCCAGGATGAATTAGGACTCACCTACATTTTCATCAGCCATGATTTGTCGGTGGTGAAATATGTGGCCGATGAGGTCGCGGTCATGTGCTCCAACAGCATCATGGCCGATCTCTTCGAACCCGAACAACAGGCACGATTAAAGGCTGAAAACCGGGGCGGTCATATAGTAGAACTCAAAACCCCCACGGAGCTCTACACCAACCCAGAACACCCCTATACACGCAAACTCTTGGCAGCCATTCCAAGCAGTGACCCCGCAGACATTAAAGCCCGTTTCAGAAACGCCGATCCCCATCTTGCACTCTGAAACCCCTCCTAAAAGCCCCCCAAAAAATGTCAGCCCTTTAGGTTTTCCTCAAACTGAACCGTGGGACAATGATCTGACCCCCGCCGAATAAATGTAACATCAAGCTGCACCAAATTCCCGACCGCATCCCGGCGCTGGTCAAACATATCAAAGGGTTCGAATCCCAACTCATACATGAAAGCAATCACTTCTCCGCTCAGCGGCGCACCCTCGTTATAGGGCAATACAGACAACTCCATCATCACGAATTCCACCTTTTTTAAGGCTTGTATGCCGCCCGCAATGACGTCGATTTCCGCGCCTTGAACATCTAATTTCAGGAATTCAAAAATGGGGAAATTCGCTTCCTCAATCAGCTCATCCAGCGTTAATCTTGGAATATGTCTCAATGTTGCGGGAACCTCACTGATTTCCCTGTAGGCAGAAGAGCCGCTAGAACCCCATTTACTCTTCGTGACATAAAAAGGAACCTCAGCCGCCGCAGAGGCGCCCAATAAGGCAATCTTATATTGAAAACGTTTTGGATCCAACTGATGAAAGCGGCCCAAGGTATCGCCAAGTTCTTCTTGGGCCTCCACCATGAGAATTTCGCTTTTTTCGAAAGTCACCGCCGCTGCCTTGGTCCACTCCCCCCGGTATGCTCCAATATCCAAGATACCCTTCGGCACAAACCCCGTAGCTTTGATTCGGGCTAAGGCATTTAACAATTGCGACATTCAATTCTCCTTCCGCATCCATGCCAGTATGCCACCGACCCTCCTAACCTTCAAAAATTAGTCGCCAAACAACCCAACCATTATGGTGACATAAAAGCACATTCCTCTAGACGAGATCGCATTTAGGCCACGCCCAAGAGCGGCCGCCGATAATCAGACTATTTCACCCGCTACCAAGCCCCAACCCAAAGAAACCATCGCTTCTTGCTATGGCCCAAAGATGATAACCCCGCAGCCTGGACGCAAGTCCACCGAAAAATCATTGAGCCCCTGAGAAATCACCGGGATTTGTCCCTGCTCTTCTACGTGGATGATTCCGCGAAACCTTCCATGGGGGGTGTCGTCGTGTTATTTTAAAGAACTTCCAATGATTTACTCAACATCCACAGAGAATCTACCCAAGAAATCCAAGTCGTCTCCTCCCGGTGAAACCCTCGATTGGCCACCGCTTAGCTCTGAGATTTCAGCATCCTATTTTCCAAGACGAAGTTTTCAAAAACCGTACCCATGCTTTCAGAATTGCGCATTCCCATATTCGAAGCCCCCCAAGAAGTTATTGATTTTTGCGAAAAACCTGGTTGTCGCCCCCACTGAAAATGATCGAAGGCCCAAAAGCTCCATCGAAACCCAAGAGGACCGCGTGTGTTCTCCCTTAAGAGAGATGAGGGTCCCTCGTTGGACGACATCAACCACCTCGTGATTACATCGTTTTTGCACTTCGACTTTTCTCGAACCACAAGCCTGCTGGCCCCAATCCCTGATAAGAGGCTATGGAGCTGATGAGAAAATCCAAACCCAAACCACTTAAAGTCAGAGCCAGAGGAGTAGGCACCCATGATTTGAATTACCCTGATTTCCTATTACGTTTCTCTCGGAAAGTTGCTCCGGCAACGGAAATTAATCTCTTAACAAAAAGCCTTCGAATCAGTGCGCTCTGCAATCTGAGTCCCTACAGCCGATACCCGATCCAACCACCTGCCTCCCCACTCAATCTAGATTCAGAGACGGATTTTCGCTCTTATGTCCATATTTCCAATGACAACCCGGCGCACTTTATAACCGCCTTGTATATCGCAATCTTTCGGCGCATGACCTATTCACCCACAGTAAAATATTTCTACGATGAGCTCAGGGCCCGTGGAAGCGACATCGATTTTAAGGTTGACGATGCCCCAACCATACTCCCTAAGAATTCCTCGGTTAAGAAATCCCTTCGAGAAACATATGAAGAGGAAATTGAGTGCTCCATAAAAGATGCAGATGTTGTCCAATGCTCAACCCACCAGCTTGCCCAACTCTATTCCGAAATCAATCCCAAATGCATGGTGTTCGAAAATCAATTGACGCATCCCAAAAAACCACGCCAAGCCCCACCACAACCCCATGGTAATATTGTGATTGGTTACGGAGCAGCAGAGCATCATTGTTGGGATTGGATGAGTATTTACAAAAAGATTAAAGAAGTCGTCGAGAAATGAGAAAGCTCAAAAACCTCGGTTTCAACACGGGCCGATTTTTGTCAGGCGTTGGTCTAGAATTTCCCTACGCACAACACTATGGTCCTAAACACCCCGCCAATCCATAACAGGACCGGAAAGGGCTCTTTTCCTGGCCTCTTCTCTTCTAAAGACATCAAACAACCACAAAGACAGCTTTTTTACCACCAACCAAGCCAAAGGGGATATCGATATTCCATTCAGACAACGTCATCTCTCATCAACAGGCTTATTCTCAATAAAGTCCTTATTTAGAAAACTTCAACAGCCTCAAATTCCCTAACACCCATCAGCGTAGAATGCGCAATTCGCCCTTCACTCACCGCTTCGAGTTCAACTTCTCCCCCCCGCATCCTCAAGGTATTGATCACCGAATCTTTCTCACCTGCAAGTGTCGCCAAGGCAGAGATAGCGGGCATAAACCCAAATCCTTTATCACCACCCAACTGGACAAAAAAGTCGCGCCGTTCTTCAGGCGTCGCAGCTGCAGTTAGCCCCTCTTTATGATGCATGAAGTTCTTGGCTTCCTCCAAATGCGGCATATCCGCCACAAGACTTCGGCCTAAACGTTTGCGATACTCCTCTTCCACCTGCATCATCGACCAGTCACCACCCACCTCATCAACAGACGATTTGATTTCACTATCCCTGTATTTCTCAACCGAACTCAGCGCCATCCTAAATTGCGACGCCGACAAGTCTTTCAGGCCCTTTGCCGTTGGGTCAAACTGGGCACGAGAGGCGAGAATTACTTTTCGAGCCTCTTCGTTTGAAGTCGTCGCTATTTTATCAATGCCTGCCTTGGCAAAATAGATATCAACCTCCACTTTGGTGTCGTCCTCATTTGCAAATGCCCTGGAAAAATCCGACATCGTCTTTGGCAACTCTCTTCGGGACTTATGGGCCTCTTTAATGCCCAAGGTCTTAGCAAAGTTGAAAAATCGCTCAATTTCTTTCTCTGTGGTAATCTTATCCTCATTGGTAAACTTCAAATTATAGAAAGTCGTTGGCGACTTCGCGTTCTCACTTAATGTAACCGAATCCCAACAAACAGTGCGTTTTCCTGTCATGAAATTCCCTGAAACCTTCTTAAATTTATTCTCACGAAAACAAGTGGTCTCTTTACCATTTTTGCTCAACTCACCACTGCGTTCAGCTTCGAGCGCCCGATATAAAAGTAGCACCGATGCTCCCAAGGAGGCTTCGAGTCCCACTTCGGAATTCTCCTCTGTGGAATGATAACCTATGGATTTAACCCCGCTGTTCTGAATCACACTCAAGGATTCAGCCTTATCTACCTCTAGTCCCAAAAGAGAGGTATAAGCGCACAATCCGTCGGGAGTTCTTATATCCAAAACATATCGCCCCATACCGTTCTCCTGGCTGGTATCTTGCCAATAAGCCTTGAAATCCGCGCCGCCAAATCGCTTAAGGCAACGAGAGATGGATTTGCTCCCCTTCTTTCGAGCCAACGCTCCCAAATAGCCTTTGCCTAAGGTGGGCATACTTGTGGGATCCAAACCAAATCCCGCATTCAATCTCGCTTCAAGTCTTCCTGTCCTATTCTCGTCTCGAATCACAAACATCTCGACTTTTCCTTGATGGTCAAGAACCTTCATCTTGAGGATCAAATTGCCCTCCCAAAGAGCATTGCCCCCCACAGACGCAGCGTAAAAAGGCCCAATACCGGAACTGAACGAACGACGACCTACGGAGGTCAGCGCTCTACCCGACATTTTACCATAACCCCGAATCTCAAATTCCGAACCAGGATGAATTCCCAGCAATTCCTCGCGTGTCGTCG
>JAYZAY010000042.1:0-50918 GCA_036339465.1 Myxococcota bacterium
GAGGCTATTGCCACGAGTTGTCTCTCGGAAATAGACGGAGGTTGGTTTGATTCACTTAATCTTTTCTGGCTGATGCCTGCCAGTCTTGGTGAGTCGTCTTGGTGAGTCGTCTTGGTGAGTCGTCTTGGTGAGTCGTCTTGCCTAGGCTTTGATTCCGACCGGATAGCGAATGCCTGTTCCACCAAGCCCACAATAGCCATCGGGGTTTTTGGCGAGGTATTGCTGGTGGTAATCTTCTGCGAAATAGAAATTCGTGGCCGCGATAATCTCGGTGCTAATTTCGCCATAGCCAGCGCGCATAATCTTACTTTGGTAGGCTTGCCGTGATGTGTTGGCCAGTTCTTTTTGGGCTTGGCTGTAATAATAAATCCCGGAACGATACTGGGTGCCAATGTCGTTTCCTTGGCGCATTCCTTGGGTGGGGTCATGATTTTCCCAAAATAATTTGAGGATAGCTTCGTAGCTTATTTCGGTTGGATCGAAAACCACGCGAACAACTTCATTGTGCCCCGTTTCGCCAGAGCAAACTTCACGGTAGGTCGGATTTTTTGTGTATCCGGCCGAATATCCGACTGCGGTCGAGTAAATGCGGTCAGTTTGCCAAAATTTTTTCTCGGCTCCCCAAAAGCAGCCCATGCCAAAGAGCGCCAATTCTTTATCCTCGAAAGGGCCTTGCATTGGATTTTGATTGACGAAATGGTTGTCTGGCACTGGGACAGGGGTGTCTCTCCCCGCGAGGGCTTCATCGGGGCTGGGCATTTGAGTTTTATCAGGGCCAAACATGGGTTCTCCTAGTTGCAGAAGCGAATTTGGTCTCTCTTTAAGATCCTTGCGAGAATTGGTCTAGGCTTTGGTAAATATTCATTTCGCACAAACGTGGTCTCTGTGCGAAAACATGTCGCGGCGAAGTGGCGCCGATGTTTTTGGAAACCGGAATAGACAAAATGGTTTCATATGCACCGATGCAAACTTTGCTTTATCAAGGTGGCTCCATGCATGGGGCGGAGGCCAATCACTTTGAATCCCTGTCCGAGGTTAAAGGGATCTTGAGCGTTACGTTCATGGAATGAGATAGCCAAGGGGGCTGGTGTCTCTCTTGGTGGCTGGCTTGTTACCGCTATAGGTTGATAGGCATTTGGGCCCAACCTAGTAGTCAGAAATCTTTTGATTATCCACCATGACCACTTTTTTCACGAAAAGTCTTAAAAGGCTGACTGCGTGGTCTTTTCCTGGTTCGAATCTGTGGGCGCCTTTGTCTTCGGTCTCATCTTTTGTGGGTAGGAGTTTGCCTTTGTAGGCGAAATATCGTTCGAGGGCTTCTTGGGACGTAAGGTCTGGATGAAATTGAACGCTGTAAAACCGCTTTCTATCCACTTTGAACGCTTGGGTTTTCACGAGGCTGTTTTGGGCCATAAGGGTAACGCCTTGCGGGAGTTTCGTCACGTGGTCGCTGTGGCCAGTTTGTGCGGAAAACACTTTGGGAAGCTCCTGGAACATGGGATCAGTTTCGCCGTTTGCGGTTAGTTCAAGTTGCACTGTGCCCACTTCGGTGCGGGCCTCGTCGGTTGCTATGGTTGACCCGAGGACTTGTCCGAGTAATTGGTGTCCAAAACAGATCCCGAATGCGGGGATATTCCTGCTTAGAATAGCCTCTAGGAAACGACGCATTGGTGTGACCCACGACTGGTTTTTAGAGTCGTGCACGCTGAAGTCACCAGCCCCACCGATGATGACCCCGTCGTAGTCATCCAAAAGATGGGATGTAGGGGGGCTGAGAAGGGTATTATGCACATCGAGGCCAACATCCTCTCCCAGTTTTCTTCGGACGCAGCTGATTTCATGGAACGACATTGGATCAGAGGAGTCGCGAGATTGTAGGATAATGAGCTTTACCGACTCTGCATTATTCATTTTGGTCCTCTTTCTTCCATCTCTTATCCCCTCTCATGATGGCAGAGAAAACATCAGTATCTTGATAGGTTAACGGAAATAGCCTCCAGACCGAAATAAATCTTCTATTGTCGCCAACAAGGTAGATTGCGAGGGCTCTGCGAGGGCGAGAATTCTACACTTCCGAAGTAAGTTTTCCATACATCACATATTCTTAAAAGTTGAGGTATTTTATTCGCAGGATGATTCTCTCCTGGATTTTTATATTTATATGTGACTAAATCACTTATGTTAGGAGGCAGTGCGTCGATCACTGAGGAAGGCAAGGAAATGGCAGTAGAATTGATGGAAATATCCGTTGGGTTCGGTGTAGGCACATTGGTTGGCGCCTTGGGTATTGGTGGGGGTGCGCTCCTGATGCCATTTCTCTTGTTAGGTTTTGGACTTACCCCGTTGGTTGCCGTGGGTACGGACCTGGCATTTGCGGGAGTGGTGAAGAGTTTCGGTGTTTATTGGCACAGCAAATCTGATTCAGTCGATTGGAAGTGGGTGCGGGCCTTAGTGATGGGAAGTTTGCCCGGGGTTACTTTGAGCACGGTTTTGACCGGTATTTTGGGTGCCAGGTTTCCGGAAGCCATGAACCAATTTGTGGCAGGGGCGACGGGAGTGGTGATTGCCGCACTCGCAGTTTTTTCGTTGTGGCGCACTTTTCGAGGCCCCCTTCGCAATGGACCATCACTTGGTGTTTTACCGCAAAGTGTTCTGACCCATGTGATTGGGTTTGGGGTTGGAATCTTGGTGGGATTGACATCGATTGGTAGTGGTACGGTGATTGGCCTGTTTCTTTTGGCCAGTACAGGTCTTTCGGCGAGGCGTGTGGTGGGCACCGACCTTGCACATAGTCTCATTTTGGTTCTTTTGAGCGCCGTTCTTCATGGCTTTTATGGTCATATTGCCTGGGGTACTTGGTTTGGGCTGATTCTCGGGGGGATACCGGGTGTGTGGCTGGGTGTGCAATTTGCAACAAGTTTTCCGGATCGGGTGATCCGTGTGGGTATATCGGTGGCGTTAATTGTCAGTGGTGTCGCGCTTGTGAACCACATCCCTTCGTGAGGTGTTATGATGGCAGTTCGTTCAATATGGACAACACAATGTCAAACTCCCCCAAATGCGGGGGAAATCAATGAGCTTAATCAGGGCTTTGAGAAATCATCGGCGGAGGAAATTCTAACATGGGCAACCACTGTATTTGCGCCTCGGATCACCTTTTCCACGGCCTTGGGAATCGAAGGTTGTGTGCTTGTGGATATGATCGCGCGAGGGAATTTGGCCATTGATATCTTTACAGTGGATACGGGACTATTTTTTCCCGAAACTTACGCGCTGTGGGAGAAATTGGAGAAACAGTATAAGTTGAAGATTGGCGCGGCTAGAAGCAATGTGTCCCTGGAGCGGCAAGCGGAATTACATGGCCCTCGTTTATATGACCGAGCCCCAAATCAATGCTGCCAATTACGTAAGATATTACCTTTGGAGAAGGAACTTAAGGGCTTCGATGCTTGGATAACTTCGCTGAGGCGAAGTCAAAGTAGGACGCGCGCCCATTCTCCCATTCTCGCTTACGATCGACGATATGAGATCTATAAATTGAATCCTTTGGCCAATTGGTCCGAAGAGTCAGTGACGGATTACATTAAAAGTCATGGTGTTCCATACAATGTTCTTCATGAACGAAATTATCCGAGCATCGGCTGTCAGCCATGTACCACTTCGGTTGCACCCGGCGAGGATTCCAGAGCAGGTCGTTGGCGTGGTGAAGCTAAGACGGAGTGTGGGATTCACTTCGACGAGACTGCGGGAGGATTTACTCGACCGCAAACTCTAAAGGGCACTAAGGCAGGCGTTAAATGATGAATGGTTTTGTTTCGTTGGTAACACCGATGTGGTTTCCGTGGGTCAAAGGAGATGAATATGACGAGTAAGAAATCATGGAAAATGCGTTTGAACGAAAAGATACCTGAAGATTGGGGTGAAGACATTGATGTTTTTGAACGTCAAATGGTTCTCCGAAAAGAAGGGAAGCTTTCTGAAAAAGTTTTCGCCGAAACCCGTCTCAGAAAAGGGGTTTACGGTCAGCGGTTTGACAATGGCAAACGACACGATGGGATACGCACCCAGAACTTCAATTTTCCGAATCAGGATTTGATGAAGGGCCCAAATACCTATTGGGATGCCCCAGGAATGATTCGCTTGAAAATTCCGTATGGGGCCATGACTGTGGAGCAGTTGGAAGTTCTGGCTGATCTTTCGGAAGAGTATTCTGATGGCATTACCCACATTACAACTCGGCAGGATATTCAATTCCATTTTCTTCACATCGATGATGCGCCAGACCTTATGAGAAGGTTGGCGGCGGTTGGGATTACCACGAAAGAAGCATGTGGAAACGTGGTTCGAAATACGACGGCATGTCCTTTTGCCGGTGTTTGTCGGGGCGAAGCTTTCGACGTGACTCCATACGCCCATGGGTTGTCGTTTTTTCTAATGGGGCATCCTGATACACAAGATTTTGGACGTAAGGTTAAGATTGCGTTCTCTGGTTGTACGACAAATCCCTGTGGGCTCACATCGTTTCATGACATTGGGGCGATTGCGAAAACACGTAGGAATGATGATGGCACAATGGAACGCGGCTTTGAATTGTATGTGGGCGGAGGATTGGGGTCTGTTCCCAGTAAGGCCAAGCTTTTCGACGAATTTCTTCCAGAAGGCGAGCTACTTCCGATAAGTCAGGCTATTTGTCGAGTGTTTGGACAATTGGGAGAGAAAAACAACCGAACCCGGGCGCGCATGAAGTTTCTCGTCAACAGTTTAGGGATAGAAGAATTTAAGCGACTTGTCTTGGTGGAACGAGAGAAGCTGAAAGAGGATAAAGAGTGGACTTCCTTTTTGGGTCATCTAGATTCCACCCAAATTGGTGCAACCCGGGAAGGAACTGAGTTAGACCGCCGCTTTCTGAATCCAGTTGTGCAGGAGTGGATCGACACGAATGTGAGAGCGCAACGCCAGGCAAATTATTCGACAGTCAATATTGCTTGTCCACTGGGTGACTTATCTGCGTCGCAGATGAGAGGGTTGGCAGACTTGGCGAGAGATTACGTGGGTGACAATATCCGTGCAAGCGTCGAACAAAATCTGATTTTACGATGGGTGTCTGATGGAGACCTGCCCGACATACATGCCCGATTGGTGGCGCTTAAACTCGCGGATGCTGTGGCGGGCACCATTGTGGATATCACTTCATGCCCGGGTACCGATACTTGTAAACTCGGACATTCAGCATCGAGAGGTTTAGCTTCGGTCTTGCGGGAACAACTGGCAGTGGTCAATACCCAGTTAGATGAGGCAGTTAAAGAATTGCGCATCAAGGTGAGTGGTTGCTTCAACTCGTGTGGTCAACACCATGTGGCGGATATCGGGTTTTATGGTGTGGGTCGAAAAGTAAAAGGGTATATGGTTCCGCATTTTCAGGTGGTCGTGGGAGGAGAGTGGAAAAACAATGCCGGTTCTTTCGGTTTGGCCATTGGCGCTGTTCCCTCTAAAAACATTCCCAAGACGGTAGAGGTGATGACCTCTCATTTTGTTGAGGACCGTAAACCCGGTGAGTCCTTTAAGGCTTTGATAGGCCGGTTGGGCAAGTCGGAAGTGAAGCAATGGTTGAAGGAGCTTCAAAAAGTCCCAGCCCATGCAGAAGATCCCAGTTTCTACAGCGACTGGGGGGATCCTCGTGAGTATACCACCGGGGATCTTGGTGTGGGGGAGTGCGCGGGTGAGGTGGTTTCCTTTACTGAGTTTGGTTTGAGTGACAGTGAGCGGGAAGTTTTTGATGCACAACTACTTTTAGAGAGTGGCGAGATTAGCAAAGCTTCTTCGGCGGCTCTTGAGGCGATGCTCACGGCCGCTAGAGCTTTGGTTCGTATTGAATACCCGGATGTCGGAGATGCTCCTGTGGAGGTCATGGGAGAATTTCGAAGTCGGTATCACGAAACGCGAAAATTTCATGACCCCTATGCGGGTGCCAAATTTGTAAATTTTCTTTTTCGACAATTCGAGGATGAAGATTTTAGCGAAGATTTCGAAACGGCCCAGCACCGTATCGAAGAGGCTCAGCTTTTTATTGAAGCGGCCTACAGTTGTTATGCGAGATTGGGCGCAGGAGCGCAGTAGGAGATGGCGATGGGAATACTTGATATTCAACAATTTGGAGTCAAGCTCCCCCTTGTTGGAGGGAGCCTTACCAAGGAGAAACTGCGGGAAGTTATTCCGGTTTTCCATCAGTGGATCCGTGAACAAGGAAGAGACGTAGAGTTGCTCGATGTCGCTGATTATTCGCATGTTCAGGACGGACCGGGCGTACTTCTGGTGGGGCATGAGGCAAATTTCAGCGTTGATGGCACCGAGGGTGAGTGGGGAGTTTTGGTACAAGGTAAACGAGATCTGCCGTCGGACTTAGACCGCCGATTACATTCTATTCTCATGAATGGATTCCGGGCCGTTGAAGACTTGGAACAAGCTTTGGGCGAAGTTGAGGGTGATTTTCGTTTCTCTCGCAAACAACTGTCTTTTCGAGTCGTCAATCGATTGGTTACCAATGGGGCACCAAGTGCTTTGGCACCTCTTGTGGACTATTTGAATCGCGTGCTGAAGGGAATATTCCCAGGTATCACTTTTCAAATGACTCAAAAGTTGGGAGATCCAAGGAGTGTTCTAACTTGGGTTGTGGTTGCGTCCTCTGAACTCGATTTTCGAGCTTTTTGCCCTGAAGTTGAAGGTGATAAGCGGGTTCCTCTCCACTAATTGCTGTTTATTCCTTAAAATTGAGGGCGCGAGAGCCCCTTCTTCTTGACCTATGACTGATTTGTTCTAGATTAGGCGGGTTATTTTAACCCTAATTTGATGAGGCGGTCTGCGCGTGAGGTTTGTTGACTACTACGATGTTCTTGGTGTGGCTCGAAACGCTTCCCAAGCTGAAATCAAGAAAGCATTTAGGCGAGAATCACGAAAGGTTCACCCCGATGTGAATAGTGATCCTGGAGCAGAAGATAAATTCAAAGCGCTTAATGAGGCCTATGAAGTTTTAAAGGATCCCAAGGCCCGTAAGCAATACGATGTTATGGGGTCGAATTATCGGCATGGCCAAAATGTAAGTCCGCCGCCGGGTTGGCAGAATATCAACTTTGATTTCGGCGGTTTTGGCGGGGCGGCCCCCCAGGGTGGAGCGGCGGGTTCTGGCTCTTCCTTCAGTGATTTTTTTGAAGCCTTCTTTGGAGCGCGTGGGGGAGGTGGACGGACTGGATATGGCCCTGCTGGAGCAGTGGCGAGAGACGGCCAAGATACGGAAATGGAGTTTTGTGTATCTGTAGAAGATGCGTATCATTGCGTGACCAAAAAGGTGGTATTGGAGGCGGTTGGTTTGGTGGGGCGTTCGAAAAGTTACGACGTAAAATTGCCACCAGGCACGACCGTAGGCACAAGAATTCGTTTGCCCAAGGCAGGTGAAAAGGGACAAGCTGGGGGCAAAAACGGCGATCTCTTGTTAAATGTCGTGATGGAGAAACATCCAAGGTTCGAGGTTCAGGTTTATGACCTTCTGGGCAAACTCCCCATTACACCTTGGGAGGCAGCTTTAGGGGCAAAGGTTTCCTATGAAACTGTGGCAGGTACCATTCAATTAAATATCCCCGCGGGCTCGCAGTCAGGGCAGCATCTTCGTTTGAAGGAGAAGGGACTTCCCGACAGTAGCGGAGGTAGGGGCAGTCTTTTACTCGCTTTGGAGATTTTGGTTCCGCGGGAACTTTCAGCTCAGGAGCGGGTTGCCTTCGAAATGTTGGCGGATTGTTCCAATTTCGACCCACGCTCTGTCTAGGGTGATGGCTGGAATGAGAATGTTGGTGTTGAGAGCGCAGATAATAGAGCTCAATTTTATCAGGCCATATTTTCAGGTGTATTTTGAGGCGAGTCATGCCTAAAGGATGTTGGGTCAGGGCCATCGATAATTTGGTGGATCTGAAAGTTGCGTTGGATATTCGATTTGAGGTTTTTGTCCATGAGCAGGATGTGCCTCGGGAAGAAGAGTTGGACCATTACGATGAAGTACCGACCTGCTTTGAACAAGCTCGGCATGTTTTGGCGTTTTATGGAGAGCAACCAGTGGCAACGGCCCGAATCATCCCAGACAAACCGGCGATCGGATGTGTTAAGATTGGTCGTGTAGCGGTCAAAAAGGATTTCCGGCGTTATGGGGTTGGCCGAGAAATGATGAAGTGGTGCCATAACTATCTAGAAATGAATGGGTTTGTTTCTTCGGGACTGGCATCTCAATTACAGGCAATCCCGTTTTATGAGAGCCTTGGTTATCAGGCATATGGTGAAATTTTTCTTGATGCCAATATTGAACATCGGTGGATGACGCTTAATCTTTGAGCTCATTGGCTTATTCTTATCCTGTTTTCGTGGATATTTATTGGCAAAGTAAGAATGATGGACAGTAACCAAGCTCTAAGGTACGGCTTGGCAATGTCGTTGGCCGCCTCCCTTCGCTAAGTTTAGTGGGGAAAGAAGGGCTGTGGAGTTCTTGACTGGCTACTGGAAAATCCAGAAAAATGGCCCGACCTTTCCCCTGGCGGGGGCTTTTTTTGCGCCGAGGAAGCTTTCCGAATTGTGGGGTCCTGGTTTTTGTGTCGAGGTGGTGGCGCTTAAATATTGGCAATGTTTGGCTCCCGTGGGAGCTGAAGATGGGGCAGTTATATTGACCGTGGTGGTTATGGGGTGGCGAGGTTATGATGACCAGAGATTACCGGCTCCATTTGGAAATACTTATCTACTTGAAATCCGCAAAATTGCATTGTATTTTCTGCTCAGGAAAAGCGTATGGGTAGCTATCTGTCTTGAGCGGTCGCTCATGATTGGCTGCCCATCGGATTTCTGCTCACCAAACAATTTGATCGATGACTTTAAAGAGTGATGGATAGGGATCTTCGCAATGACAGAAGCAACAGAAGCAACTGAGACTTTTAAATTTGAAACAGAAGCCAAACAAATCTTAGAATTGATGACCCATTCGGTGTATTCGAATCGAGAGATATTTCTTCGTGAACTCATTTCCAACGCTTCAGATGCTTTGGATAAACTACGGTTTGAGGCCATTGAAAATAAAGATTGGCTTCCGGAGGGGCAGGAATTGGGGATTCATTTAACAGTGGATCCTGATAAGAGAACGCTCACCGTAAAAGACAATGGTCTCGGGATGAGTCGGGCTGAGGTGGTTGAGAATATCGGCACCATTGCCCGTTCAGGTTCGAAAGAATTTATTCGGGCCATCGAAGCACAAAAGAATTCTCTTCAGTCACCTGAATTGATCGGTCAGTTCGGCGTGGGATTTTATTCCGTGTTCATGATTGCGGATCGGGTTGAGCTTGTGACACGGCGGGCTGGAGAAGAAGGCGCGACGCGTTGGATCTCTAGCGGTGATGGTGCTTATTCACTGGAGCATACGGAGCGAGAGGGGTTTGGAACAACCATTACCCTCCATCTCAAAGAAACCGATGCTGAAGATGGGCAGGACGACTTTACAGCGGAATGGGTACTTCGAGGTATCATCAAGAAGTACAGCGATTTTGTGTCGTACCCGGTCCAAATGATGATTGAGCGGGAAGAACCAGAGCTTGATGATGAAGGTGAAGCCATTGAAGGCAAAACCAAGAAGGTTTCTAAGCTGGAGACTTTGAATTCCATGAAGGCGCTTTGGACGCGCTCCCGCGGCGAAGTCGAGGATGCTGAATACAACGAATTCTATAAACAAACGAGCCATGATTGGACCGACCCTCTGAGTATCATTACCCTCAAAGCAGAGGGAACTTATCAGTATCAAGCCCTACTCTTTATCCCGAGTAAGGCACCAATGAATCTCTTTCATCAAGATTATAAATCCGGTGTGAAGCTCTATGTGCGACGGGTTTTTATTATGGATGAGTGCAAGGAGATTTTACCCGAGTACCTACGATTTGTTCGCGGGGTGGTTGATGCTGAGGACTTGAGCTTGAACATATCTCGAGAGATTTTGCAGCAAGATCGCCAGCTTAAGATGATTCAAAAGCGTTTGGTCAAGAAAGTCCTAGATACGTTGAAGGATATGAAGAACAACAATTTTGATGAATATTTGAAGTTCTGGGGGGAATTTGGCGCGGTGTTGAAGGAAGGTCTCTATACGGATATGGACAACCGAGATGCCATCCTGAGCCTCATTTTGGCTAAATCTACCCAAGTAGAAGGCAAATATGTCAGTCTTCATCAGTATGTAGATCGTAAGAAAGAAGGGCAGAAGGAGATCTACTTTCTCACGGGCAATTCGTATCCTGCCATTGAAAACTCACCTCATTTAGAAACGTTCAAAGCGAAGGAATATGAAGTTTTGCTTTTTGCTGATCCTGTGGACGAGGTTTGGCTTCAGCGTGAGCCGGAATTTGAGGAGCATAAATTTATTTCTGCCAGTCGAGGTTCATTGGAGTTAGGCTCCGAGGATGAGCAAAAAGAGGCTAAGGAAGAGCTCAAAGAGAAAGAGGCGTCTTGCCAGGCACTGTTGACGAAGATTCAAAGTGAGTTGGATGAAAAAATTAAAGAGGTCCGGTTGTCAAATCGAATGACAACCTCAGCGGCGTGCTTGGTGGTGGATAATCAGGACATGTCTCCCCAAATGGCGCAACTCATGGCGGCCATGGGCCAAGATATGCCTGCGAGTAAGCGGATTTTGGAGCTGAATCCCGATCATCCAATTGTGGAGAAGCTATCCCAGAAGTTGGATGCAGGAGAGTTAAATGGTGATTTGAGCGTTTACGCCAAATTGCTGCATGGTCAGGCCCTTTTAGCCGAAGGCGGACAACTTCAGGATCCATCTGATTTCAGCAAGCTTGTGACGGATTTGATGGTAAAAGCAATTTAAATTAAGTACCCACGCTTTTTAGCCGCCCCCCCCCCCCCACACACACACATTCCCTATGGCCGTGCCTGCTTAGGGTCCCCCGCCCGTCAAGAGAACACTGACCGCTATCTTTTCGCACTAAGTGCGGGCTTTTCTTTAGTTCTACTAACAAAGAGAATTATACTCAGTCTATTGTGAGCACTACTTCCTACGATGATATGGGGAAGGGATGCCCCCCCTTGGCCCCGAGTGCCAGCGTGCCCCGACTGCTGATTGCCGTCAGTGGTCGAACTAAGCAAAAAATCATTGAGAATAACCTTAAAACCCTGGAGCATACTGCCGTTTACAGTGACGATGGGAATGAAGCCCTTCGCTTGGCCCTGGGATCCCCTGGTGAGTTTGATGCTATTCTCCTACAGGCCAATTTATCAGGCTTTTCTGGCTTTGAGGTCTGTAAGCACCTGGCGAGTAACTCCCTAGCCAAGGATATTCCGGTTTTACTTTTATCGAGCAATGAGGAGTTGCGTTGGTCAGCGAGGATGGCAGGGGCGCGGGCCTTTGTGAAAACGCCCTTTTACAGTATTCAATTGGTTGCAGAGATACAGAAGGTCCTTCGGGATGTCCCAAAGATTGTCCTTTATGATGGTAATGAGGCCGAGGCTTGTCTGATTGATGAAATTCTTAGTCGCCGGAATTATGAGCTGATTGTGTCGTCAGGCCTAGACGATTTGACCGGGCTTTTGGTGACCCGCCGTCCCGACTTACTTCTCTTTGCCCTTTTTACCGATACGGAAAAAGACCTGGAGGTGTGTACGAGACTGAAGGCGGCCGATGAGTTCTGCGAACTTCCTGTGATCGTGATTACTTCCGGGGAGATTGAAGAGATCGAGGAAAAAATATTTGAGGCTGGCGTAGAGGATTATGTTGCGCGTCCCATTGATCCAGAGGTGCTCCTGGAAAGCACTGACCGTAATTTAGGGGGCAAAGGAAAATTCGACAGACATCGAATATTGGTGGTTGAAGATAGCACTCCGATTCGCAATCTGATCATGAAGGGACTCGTTGCGGAGGGGAATCATGTTAAAGCGGTCTCCAATGGGAAGGCGGCCATGGAGGCTCTTTCTGATCCACGGTTTGAATTGGTCATCACCGACTATGAAATGCCAGAGATGGATGGTTTTGAGCTTTTGAAAAATATTCGGAGTCAGGAATCATTCAAGTTTTTACCGGTGTTGATGCTGAGTGCCCACAAGGATCCCGCCCTGAAGAACCGGGCGGAAAGCTACGGTGCAGCTGCTTTTCTGAGAAAACCTTTTCGAGTCGACCAGCTTGTCGTTGTTGCCGACCAAATTATTTCCGCAAACCATTCGCTAAGAGAAAGAGAACTCTTGGCTAAATATGTTTCTGACGCCACAGTTCAAACGGTTAAAAGTTCTGGTAGAGAGTTTGCGGGGCAGATGGTTGCGGAAAACCGTTTTATGACCATCTTATTCTGTGACATCGTTGGTTTTACGCCTATGTGTGAGAGCATGGCACCTAAAGAAGTAGTCCGTTTCTTGAATGAATATTTCGATATTACATTGAGTGTCGTTCAACGAAACGATGGTATGGTGGACAAGATTATTGGCGATGCTTTTATGGTTCTCTACGGTAAAATAGAGAACGGGGCTTATCGTGCGGTAAAGTCAGGCTTAGAAATCGCTGAAGCCGTGAAGAAATTTAATGAGGAGACTGGCCGTAATATGGCGGTTCGGATTGGTATCAACAGTGGTCCGGTTATTATGGGGGATATAGGAAGCCATCTTTACCGAAAGGATTACACTGTCGTGGGTGACCATGTGAATATCGCCCAGCGTCTCGAGTCCATGGCGCCGCGTAATGGCGTTATGATAAGTGATGCCACCTTTAGCTTGCTCGGTGGGGTGGTGAAAGTCTCAAGCTCCACAGAGCTAGAGGTTAAGGGTAAGAAGAATCTCCTGGTGGGGCATGTCGTGTCTGAGATTGTTAAACTTTCGGTATAACGACAATTACTTCAGTGCATCTAGGCCAAAAAGTCCTGGGGCGGGCGTGGGATGCAGGCTTTTACCTTCAAAAGTCCCGCCAGCTGTCGACTTTTCTCTATCTGGATAATAGCAAATGGTTCCCATGAAAAAAAATGTCATTGAGATACAAAATGCGATTCGACACAGCGAACTCGGTCCAGAGGAACTACGCAGTGAATTGGATGCGATGGATTGGCCTGAGCAAAGGGAGTTTGTCCGTACCATTGCAGGAAAAAGCCAGCGCTTAATGTGGGAGTTGTGCAATGGTAAGGGTACGAGCCTCAATGATTTGATTCCCGATTATGTGCCTCCAGGGGTCGAAGTGATTCATTATGGCGGGAGTTTGTTGCCTGCTCTTAAATGGTCTCAAAAACGATTCTGTAGGCCCATTGAAAGGTTCCAAGAGAATTCACCGGTTTTATATGGCTACAATGAAGGCACTACTCGGCGTCTGGTGGGACCGGGATTTTTTGTGGCGGAGTATTTTCCTAGCCGCGAGGAGGCAGGAATCAATTATTATCGCATACCACCACAACGGGTACAGCTCCCTCCGGGTTGGCCAGAGCGCCGCTCCAATGAATGGGGATTGCAGCGCTTGGTTTATTCGAAGACGATTGATTACCTAAGACAAGTCGCTACTCGAATTTGCATTGGTCGAGTCTACAAACAGGACCACGCAACCAACAGCTATTTTGTTCTATTTCGAGATGTTGCTTAAGGGTATTTTAGAATGAATGAAGCCCCAGAGTCGTGAGTGACCTCTGGGGCTTTTGGTTTGGTTCTCTTAGTACCGGTATTGCTCAGGCTTGTAGGGGCCTTCTACTTTGACACCGATATAATCTGCTTGTTCTTCCGATAGCTTTGTAAGATTGCAGCCAAATTTATCAAGGTGCAGCCAGGCAACTTTTTCATCCAAGTGTTTTGGGAGCGTGGTCACGCTTTTACCATAGTCTTCGGCATGGTCGTGCAATTCGATTTGAGCCAAAACTTGGTTTGTGAAGGAAGCTGACATCACAAAGCTTGGGTGTCCAGTAGCACATCCAAGATTGACCAAGCGTCCTTCGGCGAGGATGATAATACTTCGCCCCGTTTCTTTGAATTTCCATTCATGAACCTGTGGCTTAATTTCTATTTTCTCTACCTCACCTTTCTCGGCCATTGCTTCCAATCCAGCAATGTCGATCTCATTGTCAAAATGACCGATATTACATACGACTGCCTTATCCTTCATGCGTTGCATATGCTCTGCAGTGATGATGTCTTTATTGCCGGTGGTTGTGACGTAGATATCAAATCCTTTTTCAATCGCATCTTCGACGGTGATAACGTCGATGCCTTGCATACAGGCCTGAAGCGCACAAATAGGGTCAATTTCCGCGATAGAGACTTTTGCCCCTTGGCCGTCCATGGATTGAACGCTGCCCTTACCAACGTCGCCGAAACCACAGACGAGAGTTCGTTTACCCGCAATCATAAGGTCTGTTGCACGCATGATCGCATCCACGAGTGAATGTCGGCATCCGTAAAGATTGTCGAATTTACTTTTGGTCACTGAGTCATTGACGTTGATGGCGGGGAAAAGAAGGGTTTCTGCTTTTTCCATCTCACAAAGACGATGTACGCCAGTTGTTGTTTCTTCAGATACGCCCCGAACATTGTTTGCGTAGGCTTCCCAAAAATTTCGATTGGTTTCTTGAAGTTCGCGAAGAAGATTCATGATAATCTTCTCTTCTTTGTTGTCAATTGTGCCGTCCGCAGGAACACTTCCACTCAGATTGAATTCTCGACCCTTGTGGAGGAGCAGGGTAGCATCGCCACCATCATCTAGGATCAGATTGGGTGTTTCGTCATTATCGAATCTTAGGGCTTGGAATGTACACCACCAATATTCCTCCAGAGATTCACCTTTCCAGGCAAATACTGGAACACCCTTGGGGGTTTCAATGGTCCCTTTTGGGCCCACGGCAACGGCAGCTGCGGCATGATCTTGAGTTGAGAAAATATTACAAGAGCACCATCGAACATCAGCGCCTAATTCAACCAGCGTTTCAATGAGGACCGCAGTTTGAATCGTCATGTGAAGTGAGCCGGTGATACGTGCCCCTTTAAGGGGGTTTTTGCCTGCATGTTCTTGACGAAGAGCCATTAAACCAGGCATTTCATGTTCGGCGAGTTCGATTTCTTTTCTACCAAAACGAACTGTTTCTTCCGAAAGGTCGGCTACTTTGAAACGGTGGTTTGAGAAAAGAGTTTCCCCGGTATTCAGAAATCCATCCTTTTCGATGCTGACGACTTGTGCTTGTGTCATTTCCATTCCTTTGTTCTAGCTTTTTTTACTGCGCTTATTCAGCGAAAATCTTATACCCCAAACTGTTTTCCGAAGCCAGCGAACATTCACAGTATCTCTGCTCGGGTTTTAGATATTGATTTGCGTTAAGGAGCTTTGCTCCTAGTAGGGAATCAGAAGTAAAAAAGGACCAAGCACAACAGCTGTGGTAGGGCCCATGCATGGAGCACAACGAGTCTTGGATACCATGCGCCCATAGCGGGTGGGCGCAGGTCTCGTCTTGGCCTGAATCCCTTAGAACACCTAGTCCTGTAATGTTTATGGCGAGCGACCTGATTTGATTATGTGTCCACCACATGAAGTAGAAGTCGTCACTTGGTAGCTTTAGGCTTTCTTTTGTATGATTTAAGTCCAAGCCAGTTTCGTCGATAAACGATCATGGAGCTAGATAATCCTATTGTGACCAGGGCTTGCGACTTCGCCCGGGTCGGAGAGTGGGACGCCATGATGACGATCCGGGCTCGTCTGCTCGTGGAGTCCGAAGGCGAATACCTCGCCGATTATGTGGATGGATGGGCAGCTCTGACCAAAGGTGAGGTTGTTGAAGCATCCCATTGTTTTGAAGATTTGAGTTCGAATATTGGAGCGGCGAATCCACTGGTGAAGCTCGCCTTGGGGATTTGTCGAGTTCGTCAGGAGCGTTTTAGTGAGGCTCTGTGGTTATTTGAGGAATGCCGCCGCCATGTGCACCAGCATCCCGATTATGTGGTTCATTATGTAGAGACCCTAAAAGCCCATCAAAGGCATGGAGAAGCCTTGAGTCTTCTAAGGAAGACTGTTGAGCACTGGCCCAATGAGACGAGAATTTGGTTTAATCTAGGCAATGCTTACCGAGATCTCAAAAAGTATGAACAAGCCATTGAGAGTTACGAACGCGTTTTGACACTTGATCCCACTGATGTCGATTCGAGATGGAATCGTTCCTTTCTATTGCTCTTGACTCGAAAACCGATTCCTTGGCACCTTCTGGAAGATAGGCATCTTCTGAGGCCGTGTACTCTTGACCATCGTGATTTTGCGGCGTTTCCGAGATGGGTTGGACAATCTCTGGAGGGAAAACGGATTTGTGTGATTGGTGAGCAGGGCTTTGGTGATATTTTTCAGTTTTGCCGATATTTGGAGCCCTTAATCGAAGAAGCGTCCGACGTTGGCTTTCACGCTTCTCGTCGTATCCATCAACTCATAGATGCAAATTTCAAGGTGACTCTCTGGGATTCAAAAGAGCGTCTGCCCGATAGCTATGATTATTATATCCCCTTGTTGAGTTTACCCATGTTCGTGAACGTAGCTCACTGCGGTAAGCCCTATCTGCGGTGCACTCCTTCAAGTTTCAAGCTACCCACTAAACGCGCGGTAAAGATTCCTCGAATCGCCATACATTGGCAGGGTGATTCCAGTTATAGCCAGGACAGATATCGTTCGGTCTCCCTCGATACTTTACGCCCAATTTTAGAGATTTCCGGGATAGAATGGGTGAGTATTCAGAAGGGGAGCGCCAACGCCGAGATAGAATGTCTCCCGTCTTTTGTTGAGTTGGCCGAAGCTGGAACAATGTTGGATATTGGTGAGGCAGGTTTTTTGGATACTGCATCCCTGCTCCTGGATTGTGAGCTATTGATTACCACAGATACGGCGGTAGCGCATTTGGCAGGTGCCATGGGGGTTGCGGTATGGGTGATGTTAGCGGCGGTACCTGATTGGCGCTGGGGAGACACCGAAAGAGGTTATGATTGGTATCCCTGCATGACTCTCTATCGGCAGGAGAATTTGGGGGAATGGGAGCCGGTGATGAAGACCATGGCCGATGATCTTTTCGCATTACAATCAGCTTTTTCTGTTTGAGTTCCACCCCGTGCATACTTACGATAATATTTGATTGGGGTTATGTGACTTGCCTAAATTTTTCATCTCTATCATTTTGCTTCCAGCTATTTTTCTCTTTTTGATGGTCGCGTGTATTTGGCCTCTAAAGTTGAGCTACAATTGTCAACGTCAGCTCGATAGTTGTGTGAATCATTGTCCAGACGCGGTTCAAAGCGAACAGATTTCAGGGATGAACCATTTGCTGGGCGGTAAAGTTTCATCAAATCCTTGCCGTGACCATTGTTATGACCAAGCGAATCGCTGTCACAACCAAAAACCAGAGCCCGTGGCAGAGCCCGATATCCCCGTGGCTGAGCCCGGTTTCTAACCAACCCTTTGCCGGGTGTGTGTCAAGGTGCGAAACATTGTTTTGACCCTTTGGTCGATGGTGTGGTTATGAATAACCCATTTTCGGCCTTGCGCTGCTATCTTTTGGCGAAGCTTGGGCTCTTTTAGGTAAAAATCAATCTTTTGATTCAAGTCTTCCTGGGAATGGTAAACATCAAGGTGCTCTCCGATTCGGAAAAGACGGCCAAGTTCTTCGTTGAAGGGGGCGAGTAAAAATCCTCCACAAGCCAAAACATCGAATACTCGAAGGGTGACAATTTCGGGTTGGTAGACCCGTCCAATATCAATGTTGATCTTTGAATTAGAATAGATTTTGTTGAGCATCTGATTGTTTCCGGCTGCACCACGATAAGTGATCCCATGGACCTGTCCCCAGCCTTCGTCTCCCCAGACCTCTGGAGTTTTGTTGCGGAGGTTTTGAAGAACCCGGGCCCGATGTTGGGATGCCGCTTGTTCCCCTAAGAGCATGACAGGATCCAAGGGGTCGGGTTCTGTAATCAGCCACTTCTCCAAGAGAGGAAACTCTTGATGAACCCGATCTCGCAGGATAGTTTCACCCGCATTTGAGAGTTGTTCCTTTATGAGTGTCGAAATAATTCGAGTGACTTGTTTTTGAGTCATGTTTTGGGTTTGACCCGAATCTTTAAGAAGTTTCAGGAGCTCTCTGAGCCTCTTGGGAGCCGTGTCTTGCATACTGGCTCCTACAAAACTGACATTACATTCATATCCTTGATCGAAGTGAGGTTTTCTTCGCAGGGGGTTTGCAGCAAATGGTAAAAAATGAACTTGGTCGCTCGATGTCTCTTTTTTGTATCGCTCAATATTTGCACGCCTGTATGTAAATATTTTTTGTTTGCCAGAGTTGTCGAGTCTTAATTTAAGATTTGTAGTTGGGTCGATATCCCAGCATATCCAAGGTACTTTTCCGTGTTTCGCAAGTGTTGTCATTCCTTGATAGGCATTAATTGAGAACAAAACTTGCGGCCGGGTGGCGCTAATGATGTGAAAGATTTCATCGGAAGGCGTTGAATGCATGAAAATGGGATACACGCCCCACTGACGATTTTTGAGAGTCTCGGCGACATCTTGGATCATCAGACCTTTCCACAGGGCCACGCAGCGTTTGTCTCGGGTCTTATTAAAACAATAGTCGAATATCGGGGTATAGAAATCTTTGAGATGGGGGTGATAGTACCTTGAGGTTTGGTTACTCAGCTTAACAAGATCGATAGAATAAATAAATGACAGGGCTCGGGAGAAGATAGCTTGCCGCAGGTCAACAGACTCCAAGGATTGCAGCAGGAAGTTGAGATCGTTTTCCCAAACGATTAAGTTGGGCTTTTTTCCGTTGGTATTTTGCCAGGTTTCAAGTAGTTTTCCGCAACCGAGCCCCAGTAAGACAACCTCTTCTGTTTCCCCCATTTTCTGTTTGAATTTGTTGCAATCTTCTTCGCTACAGGTGATGGGTATTTTAGACAGGCCTATTTTAAGAAATGTGCCATCGTTGGTCTTCTCAATGTAGTCGTCTTGCACAGGTTTGAGAATCCGCTTTATCAATTCGGGACTGGTGTAGAAAATCGCATCGAGGTTTCGCCTGAGAAAGCTCATGATGACTTTCCTCTGGAATGCACTTTTTGTTCTATGAAGTCCTGCAGATGTTTGGTGTAGGCTGCATGGTCACAAAGAGGAGAACGATGCATCTTTGCCCTTAGGCCTTTTCTGAGGGTGGCCAATTCGGAGCGGTGATTTGACCAATAGACAGCAATTCGAACAAAGTCATCCACGTCAGTTGCCACCCATTTATCTAAACCCACAGTCTTAAGGTGGGCAAGAGAATGACGTCCGGCAAAGTGGTTGTTGGGCAGGGTGATGACAGGTACCCCCATCCATAGGGCCTCACAAGTGGTTAGCCCACCTGAATAAGGTGATGTATCTAGGGCAATATCTATCCGGTGATAAATGTCCATAAACTCCGAGTGGGGCTTGGGGCCCTCAAAAAGGATTCGTTCTGGAGATACCTCAAGTGCTTGGAACCGAGCTCTAATTCTACTTTGGACCCATGGGTCATTAAGTGCATGTGTGCTGAGAAGGAGTTGAGAATTCGGGATGGAATTTAGCACAGACGCCCAGGTACCGATGCAAGGGGCACTTAATTTCGCGATTCGGTTCAGGGAGCCAAACGTTATCTTAGACCCTTGCTCCAGAGCAGGTAAGGGCCCCACGGGTGAAACGTCTCTCGGTGGTGTATAGGTAATGTAGTTTTGGGGCATTTGGAGAATCGTTTCAGAAAATAGATGCTTCCACTCTTTCGGGGTTTGGTGCTCATCACCAATGATGTAATCCATGTTTTTGACACCAGTCGTGTCGAAATATCCAAAGCCTGTAAGTTGTAATTTGGCGGCTCTTGCCCAAAAAACAGGGAGTCGATTGTTGGAAGTATGCCCAGCACAATCGATCAACACATCGATTGCGGACTCTCGTATCAGCTTTAAAAGTTCTTTGTTGTTGAGGCTTTTAGTAGCATGCCAAAGGTCACAACGTTGCTCAAAAAAAGTGGTGTATTCGTCCCCATCTTTTACGTCAGAGAAACAAACCAATTGAAATCTTG
Organism: Myxococcota bacterium; assembly: GCA_036339465.1. GTDB lineage: Bacteria > Myxococcota > XYA12-FULL-58-9 > XYA12-FULL-58-9 > JABJBS01 > JAYZAY01. The sequence goes on from JAYZAY010000042.1 coordinate 20,076, forward strand.
CTCGGTCAAAATATTCAAAAAGGCCTTGAAGGAAAAAACCCACAGGATGTTGCCGAAAGTCAGGGGATACGAAGCCCACCCTTATTTTGTTTCTGACCTCGACTATTTGCTCTTCAAAGGGGGGGAAATCTTTGCAGCCTAGGGCCGCGCTAGAATTCCAACTGTTGTGTTCTTTGAGGTTTTCAAAACGGTCATCGCTGGGAACATAGTGTTTTAGCATGAGACGATTGGAATAGGCTCTGGTGTCGGAAGGCTCTTGTTTAAGATGATGTTCAATGGTGTAAATCGCTTCGTCTATGAAACCGAGGTCGTGGAGGGCGCAGCAAATATTATTCCACACACCTTGATAATCCGGGGCTTGTTCTCTAACGCATTGAAGAAACCCCAGTGCTTTTCTCGGTTGTTTATGGCGAAGAAACCAATTTCCGATGCTCAATTGAAGTTTGATGTTTTTTGGGGCGACATCTTTGACCTTTTCAGCAAACTCCAAGAAGTCTTTCGAGTTTATTTCTTTGGTAGCGAGTTGCTGGAGCTGGTCGTCAAAGTCTATTTTAGGCGGCCCATGGAATTTCCCATTTTCGAAGTCTGTTAGGATTTCAATTGCTGCGCAGAACTGGTTTTTTTGGAAGAAAAGTTCAAATTGGAGTGATTTCGAGAGGGCGGACTGACGATGAAAAGTACAGGCTTGACTACAAAGCAAAAGAGCTGCGTCAATATTTCCTCGTTTTTTGTAAATATTTGCGGCCCCTAGGAGTGCTTTCTCAAAAGTGGGATCTAGAGAAATAGCCTGTTGATAGGACATCAAGGCTTCGTCTTGACGGTCTAAGTCGATTAGGAGCTTGGCTAGATTGAGATGGTGGGTGGGTTCGGTAGGATTCAGACTGATGGCTTTGTGGTAGCAGGTTTCAGCTTCGACGAGACGCTTCTGAAGATAGAGGGCGAGTGCTGATACGGCATATGCTTGGTCATTGCTTTGAAGGTGATGGGGATAGCCTAGGATGACGAGACAATCCTCTGGCCTTCCATTGCACAGGAAGTGCTGCGCTGAGTCAATCTTGTTTATTTCTAGAGCCTGCATACTTTATAAACCTTTGGTTCTATCGACGATTTTTCAGTTAGATTTAGCAAGAACCATCGAATATTTGGCCCATGACGTGAGATTTTGATAAAGGGTCGTGATGGTTGCTGAATTCACATTGGCCTTGGCTCTCGTTATTGGGGGCACGTGGGACGTTGAAGAAAAAACACCATGGGAAAAGGTCGAAATGATTTTGACTGAGGCCCCTGCGAATCTCGCGGATGAACGGGCGCTTTTTTGGTGGGTGGGAGCACGAGACCCAGCGGTGAGAGCTGCGACCATCAGAAAACTCTTTGATGCCGATTCACGCTACGTCCCGGCGTTGTTGTGGCTGATGAGTTGGGCGCCCGAGCCAGAGTTTCAGGCCTTGGGTTTTACAATGGCTCAAATCTATTGCGGGCGAGAGGGGCGGGATGACCAGTGTCTTCCCATAATAGCCTATTTTGTTCGGGCTGCTGCGAAGGAAACGGCTTGGTTGGCTGTGGAATATTTGGTGACACGAAGGGCTTACGACTACTTAAAGCGTGTCCCCCCCGAACTTTTGAACGATGCTTTGGCGAGGTCGGCCTCTTTGGGGCGCAGGGGGATGGATCCTTGGGTGCGATTTCTGCCGTGCCTTGTTGCCGGGGCCGATGTTCAGAGCCGTGAGCAAGGAAGCTTCACTCTTCTTTACCTTCAGCCCTAAAGCACAAAGCTTTCGGAAAGACGAAAACCCATGGGACCAAAGGGTTTGTGCCCCAAGTCAATGGGGGGGATTAGAGACAGTAAAGTGACGAAATTAGCATGTTATGTGGGGTTTCCAGGGGGTTTGGATATTCAACATGAATTTGGCGCCGGCCTGCGGACTTAATCGGCAAGTTTCGTGGCTCTTTCGATGATGTATCCTTGACGAGAGCGTGATTTTTTTGGGAAGTGTTCGTTTTGTTGGCAAGCCTTGGCCCGAGTTTGCTTTTCGATGCGTCTAATCTTCAAGGAAAATACATGCAAAAATACGCCCGGTTGTTTTATTCTGTTCTCTTCATTGGCGTGATCCTGAGTGCGTTTGCCTGTGGCACGGAGAATACGTCTTCGAACGATTCATTGGAACCTGGGGGGAATTCAGAGGTTACGAGCACCACGGCCACTGCCGCTACCATGTGTGGTGATTTGACTTGTTACAATTTCTCCCGGTGTTCCACCGAGGATTGGCAAGCCCAGTGTGAGTGTGCCGCAGGCTATGCCGGTGAAACCTGTGCGGATCGGATTAGCCCTTGTGCGAAACTGGGTGGGTTGGAGCTCAAGGAAGTGCGGGGTCGTGTTTTAGGGAGCAACAAGCAGCCTAAGGATCGTGCATATCTTTCTTTTTGCGTGGAAGCTGCTTTTTGTATGGAAGCTTCCTCTGCGGGGTGTTCCCGTTGCCTTTCTTCCCAGGCGGGAACCGATGGCACCTTTCGTGTGCCGGTCCCGGCTGATTTTCAATGTATGCGTCGTGGGGTGTTGCGAGTGTCTGGGGTTGGAGCAACGGCGACCATGTATCAAGATGCGACTTTTTCAAATGACGATTACTCTTTGAGTTATGACACTGTTTTCACGCTCTTTGATACCGTTGCGGCGACTTCTTTGGTTGCGCCCACCGTTGAGAACAAAGAGACGGTTCAAAACGTTAAGTTTGACAATGGATTTGAGCTTGAGATGGCCCCATCGAAGTACTTTGAAGGGAGCGATTTATTCAGCAAGCTGGCTTTGGTGGAACTGGAGGGTGAAGCTCGTAACGAGGCTCAATTTGTTGAGAATCCCCTAGACTATGAAGCCTTTTATGGAGTCTTTCCCGAGTCGAATGTGAAAGACGCGGGCGCGAAAATTATCTTACCTAATTCCACGAACTTGAATGCAGGGACTCAGGTCGAAGTGTATGTTTTGCCGGGTATCTATTGCCTAGCAAACGCCGTTGATGACCAAACCCCACAAAAGTATTCTGAGGGAGAATGGACGATGGTCGGAACCGGAACTGTTGCCGCGAATGCCCAATCGATTGCGCTGGATGCCGGGGCCACTACGCCTTGCATCGGTTGGTTTGGCTATAAGAAGAAATAATCAATTTTGGAGCATAATAAAGATGAAATGGTTTAGTTATTCTGTTGTTTCTCTTGGTGTTTTGTTTTTTGTGGCCTGTGGTGGAACTGCGAGCACAAATACTTGTTCGGTGGTAGATAGTGATGCCACGCGAGCGGCTTATCCCACTGGGGCCTACGGCACCGAGGAATGTGGGGTGATTGCGAACTTAGAGTTTAAAGATACGGAAAATAAGTCCCATAAACTGGATCAATATTTCTCCGATAAAGCGGCGAAGTATCTTCTTTTTGTCACGGCCGCTGACTGGTGCACGGTTTGTAAGGCAGAACAAGGCCAACTTCAGAGTATCCATGAAGCTTATCAGCCTAAGGGACTGAGAACTCTGATCTCTATTTTTGAAACCCAGGACAGAGATCCCGCTACTTCAGCCTCAGCAAAAAAATGGAAGGAGGCTTTTGAGCTGACCTTTGACGTGGTTGCGGATGAAAAGGACCTCGGGGGTGAGTATTACGACTCCAGTGCACCTCCCATGAGTATGGTTATCAATTTAGATACGATGCAAATAGAGCGAATCATTTTGGGGGCGAATATTGGTGCGGTTGAGGCTGCGATCGAGGCGAGACTCCCATGAAAATATTCCACCGAATGCAGAATTTCGTCGTGGTGATCGGACTGTCTTTGTCTGTGGGGGCGACGGCATTGGCAAGTGATGTGGTTATTCTCGCTCCCGCAAAACGAAAAGCGATGGCTGATTTTGAGTTGGGAACCATTAAGGGAGAAAAAGCGAAACTTTCGGATTATAAAAATAAGGTCGTGGCCGTGGCTTTTTGGGCCACCTGGTGTGAGCCATGCAAACAAGAATTGTATTTTCTGAATCAGTTCCGAAAAAAATATGGGGATAAGGGCTTCGAAGTATTGGCGGTTGCTGCCGATGCGCCCGAGACCGTGGCGAGAGTTAGAACGACCGTGCGCCGAAAAAAATGGAAAATGCCGGTTCTTCTCGATTTAGAGGGCAAAGTGGCGAATTTAATCAACCCCAGGGGGGCGATGCCCTATTCTATCTTCCTCGATCGGAAGCAGCGTAGGGTGTACAGCCACGAAGGTTTTTCCTCGGGGGATGAAGTAAAATACGAAAAGCTAATATTGAGTTTAATTGATGAAACAATTTGACAGAATTGCTCTTGTTATTCGGCCTTCCCAATTCCTAAAATTTTCAGTGTGGCTTGTTTTTGTGGGTGCAGGCTTTTATTCCGCGCCCCTTCGAGCCGAAGAGGGAGCTGCCACCGTTTCGATCACCAATACGTTAAGTGGGGGCTATAATCTCGACAATGGCAACGGTGACTCCGATGATGACAATTATGGGCTCATACAAAATAAGTTCAATTTACAAGGGTCGTCGGGAGGCCTGCTTACATGGATCCGCTTTGATGTTACCCAATTTACCCGTGAATTGAACCCAGATAAGTATCACAACGATTACAATCTGGAGCGTTTCCAAGTAACGCATCCCCTGGGTCATTTTAAACTTACGGTGGGTGACTTTTATAAGCAAGTTGGGCGAGGCATTGTCTTGATGCTTCGCAAGGGTGATGAGGTGACTCCCGATGGTGCCATTCGTGGTGGGGAGCTTGTTTGGACAGAGGGAAACCACCAAGTAGAAATATTTGGTGGTTGGCTCAATCAATCCAATGTTGATCCGGTGGCGACAAAATATTTCGAAGAGCAAGATGATATTTTGGCGGGATATCAATATGCTTTTAGGGGGGGGCAAAACCTAAAGCTTGGCAATCATGGCTTGTTTTATGCCTTGGAAAATGGACTCGAGTCCACGGCTTCGGCAGGGTTATCGTTGGATGCTGCGGATATCACAGATTGGAGCTCATTCTATGTGGAATCCAATCTTCAAAGTCGTCAAGGTAGCGTAGAGCCAATGGGGTATTCTGCCTACGGCGCTCTTGATATGTTTTGGGGCGATTCATTGGTCCTTCTCGAGCTCATTTGGCTGAAAAATTTTCAGCAGCAGTTAAATACCGATCCACTGAAATCCGCGGTCAATCGTCCTCCAACCCTGCTTCGATTACAGGATGAATTGGCGGTTGTGCGCGGGGATGAAGTGGGCGGGAGAATTCGATTTGAAGAATATTTTGAAGACAGCGAGCTAACGCTCTACGTTAATGGGATGTACCGTATTTTTCATCCGGGCGAGGCGCTCCTTAAGGAAGATGAATATCAGGTTTTTTTGGGTGCGGAGCTTCCGTATCAGGAGGGACGTTCTAGGTTGAAGCTTGAGGTTGGCTACCGAGATGTTTTTCAGGATAAATGTGATCTTCACTTCAGTCAGAAGGCTATCACCCATGGATACATGGATTGGGTGCAGTACATTTCAGACGGCTATTCCCTTCATATTTTGTCTGACAATGAGTATTGGCAAAAGGATGAACTTGTTGGGAGATGCCAATCTACCCGGAAAAAGTATCTGCGCGGAAGTACCTTTGTTGGTGTGGAGAAGGCCGGTTTAGGGGATATTAGCTTTGAATTGGGCTACGACAAGGACCCGGCGAGTGCCCAATCGAATTCTCTATTTTATGCAGGCATCGCATCTTGGAAAATCTCATCTGATATTATTTTGAAAACCATTGGTGGCACTCAGCGTGGAGGGCTTAAATGTGTCAGTGGTGTTTGTCGGAATTTTCCTGCGTTTGTGGGAGTCAAAGCCGAGCTGGTGGTGCGTTACTAGGGGTGTTGGGCGTCAGCGGACAAAAAACGAAAAAGTGTAGATGCCCGATTGAGGCGAATCAGGTTTGTCCATAGAGGACAGTGATAACCAATTCTGGTTTTGGGGCTTGGGTTCGCACAATTCCGATGCCGACGGATTGATGTTGCTGTCCGAAATGTTCGAGACCCTTGATAATATCGAGGGAATTGCCTCGCATGATATCAACCCCACTTACAACAATCCCCGTGATATCAAAGGCTTCGTCAAGCATCGGTCGATTTGGCGGAGGTGATTGGGCATTGTTGTGATCAACGATTTTCTCACTGTGTTTTCGGGCGATTTCACTTAGCTCTGAGACGACCCTGAGGTTAGGGAGTTTGCGCTGCGTTCGCATGATATCTATTTTTTGGTGGGCGAGACTGGTGAGGGTTTTGAGGTCGGCGGTTTCTTCTGTTTGTAGTAGTACCATCACAGTGCAGATCCGGTTGTCGTCGAGACGTACCGTACCGACTCCAAACTCTGTCATGTCTCCCTCTCTCAGGTTTGCTTCATGGGAAGGGCTTCGCAGCCATTGGGAGAAAACCTCATGGGGCCCCCCTCCGATGGCGATGTTTTCGACGGCACGAATGAAGCCGATACCTTGTTTTCGAAGTCTGTCATCCAAGGTTCCTGTGGTGGGGGAATGGTGTCCGAAAAAGCGATTCGTAACAATTTCGTAGGCATGGGATTGTGCCAATTCTGAGAGTTTTTCACTGTGTTTCGGAAGGTCCAAGCTCAAAGCTGTGCGGTAAGATGCGAAAAATGCACGCAGCAAACTGTCGGAGGTTTGTTCGACATTGGATGAGCGCAATATTTTCCATAGGGGCTCCAAACCGGTGTTTGGCTGTGGCTCTTGACCAATGCCTAGGTTGATTTGACCAGCGATCTCGGGACCGTGTCCCCGTTCGATGACCAATTGGCCGTTGAGTTGTCCCTCGATTTTTCCGGAATCGATGAAAACTTCGAAATTTCGATTGTTGAGTGTGAGGGGAGTTTTAGAAAGCCGTCCGTCAGGGTATCGATTTACCCATTCGGCCCGGTGGATGGGGACATGGACTTCCCCCTCTAACCGAATCATTCGATTGATGGGATATCGGGGGGAAAACGTTCTAAATGAGATGACCCTCTTAGTTAAAAGTAGGAGGGTTTGTAACTTACCGTAATGGATTCGAAGGGCCAGCCCAAATCGGTTTAAATCTCCGAGGGTAAAATCATGGGATAGGGATTGAATAACATTTCGTTGGAGGCTCTCGATAGAATTTTCTTCTAGGAGCAGCGTGGATATATCTGCATCTGTGACACCGGACACGCGCACAAATCGCTCAACCACGGGCCCGAAATCTCCGGCGGACACATACTGCTGTCCCCCTACGCAATGTTTGAGGGCTTTGTGGGCTATTTTATTCAGACTGCGGTCGGCTCGAAGATGAGGAATGTGGCGCCTTACTGTTGCGCGTAGATTTCGGAGGAGGGTTTTTGTGGTCTGTTTAGGTAATTGAAGCGTTGCTCCAGCCTGAGTCACATTCTTTTTTGTTTTGGCGTGAGCGGGTGCGTTGAGGGCGCCCAATAGGAAGCAAAAAAATACCAGGGAGAACAATCGCATTGAACCGACTTTGAATGGGTTTTGAGTTTGCGAGAATGGCACGACTTGGGACCAACGGCAAAAAAACCGCTGCATGAACAATCGCTTATGTAAGTGTTCTTGATTGATGGTGCCCAAGAGAGGACTCGAACCTCCACGGAGTTTCCTCCACTGGTACCTGAAACCAGCGCGTCTACCAATTCCGCCACCTGGGCATTCCTGGAAAAAGACGAAGCTTCGGGGCCATTTTCCCAGGGGTTTAAAAGCTTATAGGAATCATTGTGTGGATGGTCAATAGATGATTCGCGGGCATCCACCGTCGATGGAAACTGGATTCTTGGTGATGGTCTCTGGTAATCAATGGTTATGTTCATTTGGGCCAAGGTTGAAATTCGGATTAAGGATCGAACTGTGTATGGGCTCGATGATCACGATACCAAAATTTGGATTCATCGTGCTTTTGATAATCTAAGTTGTTATCGAGTGTCTGATTTTTCCAGGATTGAAGCCAAGTTGGTTCGGGCCACGCTTTGGCTTAAGGTTGCCGCTCTTGGCCCGGATAAGCACCGTTTGTTGGAAGTTGGCCCAGATGACCAGAATCTTCTACGCCATTGTGCGGAGTCTCTTTTTGTGGGGAAAGGCCAGCTTCGCTGCATTGGGGAACTAAAATTGGTACAAGAATAACTTGGTTATAGGTTCTCTTGGCTCCAGCTTCGAATCACGTCAACGACTTTTTTGGCATTTCCGGGAGGCGTTTTCGGCAAAATGCCGTGTCCTAAATTGAAAATAAAACCAGGCTGATGGCCATTCTCATCCAGAATTTCGCGAACCATTTTCTCTACGGTTTGCGGGGTTGAGAAAAGTGCGGTTGGGTCGAGGTTGCCCATGAGACTGCAGGTGGGTTTGAGCTCTTGGCGAACATTTGCCATTGAAACAGTCCAATCGAGGCCAAGTACATCGGGTTTCATGTTCATGGCGTCTTCAAGATATTGGCTTATGCCCTTGGCGAAATAAATGACCGGTACATTTTTTTTCTTTAGGGTCGTTATGGCTTGCTCTGCATAATGAAAAGCCATTCCGCGAAGGTGGCGGGGGGTGAGGAGACCGGCATTGGTGTCGAAAAGTTGGATGGCATCGCAACCAGCATCGATTTGAGCTTCCCCATGGGCGGTGATTGCCCGGGTGACCTTTTCGAGAAGCGCTTCGACCCAGGATTCTTCGTTGTACAGAGCTTCTTTAAATTGGTTCCAATTCTTGGTGGGGGTTCCCTCGATCATGTAGGCAGAAAGCGTAAGTGGTGCGCCGACAAAACCGATGAGTGATTGATTTGGCTTAAGTCCTTTTCGAGTGAGTTCGATGGCTTCCATAACATAGCTGAGATGCTTTTTTGGCTCCAAATCCAGCAGCGCGTCCACGTCCCTGAGGGAGCGAATAGGATTTGGAAATATGGGGCCCGGGCTGAATTCTAGTTCCATGCCCATGCCCACGGAAGGGACGGTGATGTCACTGAAGATGATGGCAGCGTCTGTATCGAGGATGCGGGCCGCATCAAGGGTTGCTTGAGCTGCCAAGGCAGGCGTTTGGCATAATTCGAGGAATGAATACTTTTTTCGGAGGGCTTGGTATTCAGGCATGTACCGACCTGCCTGTCGCATCATCCAGACGGGGATTCGGTCCACAGCTTTTCCGTAACAAGCGTTAAAAAATCGGGTTGGTTCCCCGGCACTATTGCATGTTGTCATGGCATATCTCATACAGTTGCGACATTCAGGGTGCAATGGCGAAAAGAACGTTCGAACCGGGGAGCTTAACGATGCGAAAAAAGATGGTGGATTTCGTTCATGGTCTCCAGGACGAGATTTGTGCTGGCCTATCGGAACTTGATGATTCGAGTTTTCGCGAGGACAGTTGGGAGAGGCCCGGTGGGGGTGGTGGTCGAAGTCGAGTCATTCAGGATGGCTCGGTTTTTGAGAAGGCAGGGGTGAATGTTTCTGTGGTTCACGGGGAGTTATCAGATCGCGCGGTTGCGTCCATGGGGGGAGGGAAGGGTGCCGATGATGAAGCCCGTGCATTTTTTGCCACTGGCATTAGTTTGGTGCTTCATCCGAGAAACCCCATGGCGCCAACGGTTCATGCCAATTACCGGTATTTCGAGAGGGGCGATGGTCAAACCGATGGGCATTGGTGGTTTGGGGGAGGTGCAGATCTCACGCCAGCCTATTTATTTGACGAAGATGCCGCTCATTTTCATCAAACCCTCAAAAGGGTCTGTGATGATTTCGATCTCAATTACTACCCCCGCTTCAAGAAGTGGTGCGACGACTATTTTTTCATCAAGCACCGTGGGGAGTCGAGGGGCGTGGGTGGTCTCTTTTTTGATGATCTTCATGACCGCCCTAAGGATGAGGTCTTTCAATTTGTGAGAGGATGTGGAGAGAGCTTTTTGAACTCGTATCTTCCAATTATTCAGCGTCGAAAGGATACTGCTTTCGACGAGGCACACCGTCATTGGCAACAAATCCGAAGGGGAAGGTACGTCGAGTTCAATTTGGTATACGATAGGGGCACGACCTTTGGTCTCCAGACCGATGGTCGAATCGAGAGCATCCTCATGTCGCTGCCCCTCACTTCGCGTTGGGAATACTGCCACAGTCCGGCGGAGGGTTCAGAAGAGGCGCGTCTCGTCGAAGTTTTAAAGACTCCCCAATCCTGGGCGCGATAGGCAGTATATGCTCGGCGTTTCAATCAAAGAGAGAGCCGACACCGCCTTCCTAAACCCGAATTTTAAGAGCTTATTGACACTGACATGGCCTCTGGCGGTGGTGCAGTTGAGTGTGCCCTTGGCCAACGTGGTTGATACTTTTTTTGCGGGCAAACTGGGTGAGTTGCATTTGGCGGCCATGGGACTCGGTGGCGCGCTTTTCCTTGCAGCAACCATTGTCCCCATGGGCATTGTTTTGGCCGTGGAACCCTTGGTGGCTCAATCCTATGGACGTCGTAAATTGGAAGATGGTCGGGCTTATATGATGGGCGGGGCCCTATTGGCGGGACTTTTATCGCTCCCCTTTGGGGTGGCTTATCTGGTGCTTACATTCGGGGCTGAATGGTTGGGGATTGACGCTGCCATGGCTCGTTTGGTTGAAAGTTACTCCCTGGGAAGGGTGTGGGCGATTACGCCGGCGCTACTGATGCTGCCTGCGAAGGCTTGGTTACAAGTTCATCGTTTTACCCGGCCAATATTGTTGAGTGCGTTTATTGCCAATGTTGCCAATGCCCTCCTAGATTGGCTTGCCGTTTATGGGGCTTTGCAGTGGGGAATCGATGGCCTTTTTTGGATCGGGCTGGCGAGTGTGGGTGCGGCGGGGCTTCAGTGTGTGGGGATGCTGTTTCCGCTTTGGGGGCAACGTCTTCAATTTCGAAGGGTCCGTGCTCGGTGGCGTGAAGTGTTGGATATTGGATGGCCCCTGGGATTTCAGCTGATGGCGGAAGTGGGAATTTTTGCGCTGGTTCAATTTATGATGGGTTTATTAGGCGCAAGGTATGCGGCAGCCCACCAAATTGCTTTGGCTTATGCCAGTTTAAGTTTTTCTGTGTGTCTTGGTTTGGGCACGGCGACGAGTGTTTGGGTGGGTAAAGCGGCTGGGTATGGGGATTTGATTTTGGCCCGAGCTTGGGGGCGAAAGGCCATGGGGCTGGGGATTACTTTTATGACCGGGATGGGATTTGTCTTTTGGGTGGGTGCGCCAGCGTTGACGGGCTTGATGAGTAAGGAGGAAGGGGTGGTTCAGATTTCTGGAGAGCTGCTCAAAATTGCAGCTTTATTTCAGATAGTCGATGGAATTCAAGCCATTGGTTCCGGGGCTCTTCGGGGGCTATCTCGAACGAGAGTGGCCTTTTTGGCCAATTTTGTTGGGCACTGGTTGATTGGTTTACCCGTGGCGCTGGGCCTGGCCTATGGCATGAATCTGGGGGCGGCTGGTTTGTGGTGGGGCTTGACTGCTGGCTTGAGTGTGGTGGCGATCGGACTAAGTGTGGCGTTTTTTTGGGGGGCATCTTCCCCATAGAATGGTTTGTCTTCGGGGTTTCCTGGCATATAAGGCTTGTGGCGCAAGGGCTTTGCTCACCGTTTCACAAGGAGGGGAGATGAAGCAGTATTTGGATTTTCTTCGTCACGTTTATGAAAATGGCGTGGACCGTGATGACCGCACGGGAACGGGTACTCGAAGCGTGTTTGGTTATCAGATGCGGTTCGATCTGGAGGCGGGTTTCCCTGCTGTAACCACCAAGAAACTTCATTTTAAGTCCATTCTTTTTGAGTTGCTTTGGTTTTTGAAAGGGGACACGAATGTCAAATATCTCAATGACCATGGGGTGAGTATTTGGGATGAATGGGCCGATGAGGAAGGCAATTTGGGACCTGTCTATGGGGCTCAATGGAGATCATGGCCTGGCGCAGATGGTGAGCTTTATGACCAAATCCATGCGGTGATTCACGCTCTAAAAAGCGACCCGAATTCGAGACGCCACATTGTTAGTGCGTGGAATGTGTCTGAATTAAATCGAATGGCATTGCACCCTTGCCACGTTCTCTTTCAGTTTTATGTGGCCAATGGCAAGCTCTCTTGTCAATTGTATCAAAGGAGTGCCGATATTTTTCTAGGCGTCCCCTTCAACATCGCTTCGTATGCGCTTTTAACGGAAATGATTGCCCAGGTTTGTGATTTAGGGGTGGGTGACTTTGTTCACACCTTTGGCGATGCTCATCTCTACAAGAACCATTTTGAGCAAACAGAAAAACAGCTGGAACGTGCACCCTATGGTTTGGCCAAATTATCTTTGAATCCAGAGATTAAAGAGCTCGATGCTTTTTGTTTTGAGGATATCAAGATCGAAGGCTATGAATCCCACCGAGGGATTAAGGCGCCGATTGCGGTATGAAGAAGTCCATTATTGTAGCCATGGATAACAATCGAGTGATTGGCAAGAACAATACGTTGCCTTGGCATTTGCCCGCAGATTTGGCTTATTTTAAGAGAATCACCATGGGCAAACCCATAATCATGGGGCGAAAAACCTATGAGTCAATTGGACGACCCCTGCCAGGCCGTAAGAATGTGGTTTTGACTCAGAATCCTACTTATCAATGTGCAGGCTGTATCGTCGTTGATAGCTTAGATGCTGCTTGGGAAGTGGTGGATGGTTCGGATGAAGTGATGGTGATCGGTGGGGCCACGCTTTTCGAGCGCGCATTGGAAGACGTCTCGGAACTCTATATTACGCATGTAGACACTCAGGTCGACGGGGATACGTTTTTTCCCGACTGGGATGATGGGGGGTTTGAGTTGGTTTCCAAAGAGAAACGATTGGCAGATTCTGAGAATCCTTTTGATCTCTCGTTTTGCCTTTACCGGGCGAAGTAATATGGCTGTGAGATCCTTAGGGCTTCATATTGTCTCTCGGAATCGTTGGCTTGTATTTTTCGGAGTCTTCGGTCTTTGCGGCGCCATGGCGGTTTTTTGGGAGGGCACCATCGAACAAGAGGCTCGGTGGGTTGGACCGACGACCCTTGAGGATTGGCCGGCTGAAATTTTTTATTTAGATGGTCGAGATATTGTTCGCCGGGGATCACCGACGGTGTTTGCGATTCGATTGCCCCATGGCTCACTTCTTAGCCCCCACCATTTTGAGGCAGAAAAGTTTGAAGAGCCGTTGTCCATTGAGGAATGGGGCAACCATGTGTCAGCCCCCTTACTTATTAATGCCGGACAATATGATGAACAGTTTCGCCACCTGGGCCGTCTTTTGGCCTCGGGGAAAAAGATCCCCTCATTGGCGAGAAATTTCTGGTTTGGTTGGCTAGCCAGTGGTCCCCTGGAGCCTTCAACGCGAAGTAGAATTGTGGACCTCGAAAAGGAGGCAAAAGAGGTATTGGATGGTTATGGGAATTTGGTTCAATCCATGATGCTTTTTGATGAGCAGGGTCGGGTGAGGGTTCGTCCGTCCAAGAAGGTGGCATCTCGCTTGGTGGTGGCTGAGGATTCTGGGGGGCGATTGGTTGTCATTCATGTGCAGGGAGCGGTGACCTTAACAGACCTGGCTCGCTGGTTGATGGTTTCCAAATTGAATTTACGACGTGGAATGAATCTTGATGGTGGGGCTGAAGCCCAGCTGCTTTTGAAAACGCGCTCCATGGAGCTGCGACTTCAGGGAAAGTATGGGACACGTACACCCTTGATTGCAAGTACCCCCACCATTGTTGCTCCGAGTCTGCCCGCCATCATTTCGGTATCCGGTGGAGGCCCGGTTACAATGGAGGCCCAATAATCTCAGTGTGAAACTACGTTTTCAAAAAGGAAGCGAGTTGTCTCAATGCCTTGCCGCGATGGCTTATGTTATTTTTTTCTGTGGAAGTGAGTTCAGCCGATGTCCGGGTATCTCCCTCAACGAGGAAAAGCGGATCATACCCGAAACCGCCGTTACCACGTTCTTCGAACCCAATGGCTCCTTCGAATTGTCCAGAAAACGTAACCGGTGGTTGAGAGCTTCGACAAAGAGCGATGGCACAAACGAAGCGCGCCGTTCGTTTGTGGGCGGGAATGTTCTTGAGGGCTTCCAGGAGCTTTTGATTGTTGGCAGAATCTTGGTTTGGTCCGGGTGTGTTTGCGTATCTCGCTGAATAGATACCCGGCGCGCCACCGAGGGCATCGACGACCAAACCGGAGTCATCGGCGATGACCCAATCGCCAGTCAGGCCGGTAATCGTTTCGGCCTTGATGATGGCGTTGGCTTCAAAGGTTTGGCCGGTTTCCTGGATGTCGAGGTTCCCCAAGTCTTCAAGCCCGACTATTTCAAAACCCAAGGGTTCTAGAATCGCTTTGAACTCCTTGAGTTTGCCTTGATTTTGGGTGGCTATCCGAAGTGGTCGCATATTGATTCTCGTTTAGGCTCTTGGAAGTTCAACGAATTTCACGTCAGTATCCCTAGGGAGGTCGATGGCCAATTTTTGGATTTCCACCAGTTGGGGGAGACAGTCAAAGGAAAGGTCTAGAAGAGTATTGAGTTCGTCGCGCGTGAAGGTTGCGTTTTCTCCCGTTCCCTGAACTTCTGTGAGCCGGCCGCCGCCAGTCATAATGACGTTCATGTCGACATCTGCTTCAGAATCTAAAATATAGTCGAGGTCGAGGTAAGGTTTGCCCCCTACGATGCCTGCTGAAATTGCTGCGACGTGGTCGATGATTGGGTCTTGCTCTAATTTCCCTTCGACCTGGAGCTGCCTAATTGCGAGGGCCAGAGCTACGAAGCCGCCGGTAATGGAGGCGGTGCGCGTTCCCCCATCGGCTTGAATCACATCACAATCGACGGTGATCATTCTTTCTCCGAGTTTTTTCATATTGATTGCGGAGCGCAGGGACCGTCCGATGAGTCGGCTAATTTCCTGAGTTCGTCCATTGATTTTACCTCGGTAGGAATCTCTATTCCGCCGACTTCCGGTTGCCCTAGGGAGCATATCGTACTCCGCAGTAACCCAGCCCTTGCCGGTCTTAGACATCCATTTTGGCACTTTTTCGTCGATGGACGCGGTACAGATGACTCTGGTTTTGCCACATTCAATGAGGGCAGAGCCTTCTGGGTGGTCTAGGTAGTGAGGATAGATCTTGATATCGCGGACTTGGTTGTATTCTCTTTTCATGGCGGTCTTTTTGATGAGCGACTCGGCGTTGTCAAGCAGCATACACCAGTAATTTTTCTCTCTTGCCTGGAGAATGAATCAAAGGGCCATTTTGGGGATGAGTTTGGGTGATTATCGGTGATTCTATTTATGGCTCAGCTGGGTTGGGGTGAGGATTGTTTCTGAAAAATAGCTGAAAATTGCGGCGACGACACTGGTGGCGGTTTGCATCTGATATTCAGGGTCTAGGAGGTCATGACAATCCTTTTCATTGGACATGAATCCAAGCTCCAGGAGAATTGCAGGCATTTGGCTTCCCCGTAGGACTTTGAATGGAGCTTCATAAACACCTCTATTTCTCTTTTTCAGTTTGGTGCTTAGGAAACGCTGCATGGTGTGCGCGACTCGGCGACTTTTGGAGCGTTTTTCTTGAGCATTGAGCGTGTTGATTAAGGCACTAACCGTATTATTGGTTGGAAAATGCTTTTTGGGCCTTCGGTTTTCCCGGACCAAGAGTTGGGCGATACGTTCTGAGCTGGGCTGACTTCCTGCGATGAAGGTTTCGAATCCATGGACGGTTGGTAATGCGGCTGAGTTGGCATGGATTGACACGAAGAGGTCGGCCCCCAAGGAATTGGCGAGATTGTATCGTTTGCCAAGTGGTATATCCACATCCGTTGTCCTTGTGAGGTGGGTTTGAATCAATCCTTTTTGTTTGATAAGTTTCTCTATTTTAAGAGTGATGGCCAAGGTGACTTGTTTTTCATAAACACCGCAAATGCCACTCGCGCCATGTTCAGCACCACCGTGACCAGGATCTAATACGACAATTGGGGTTTGATTTGAGGTAGAGAGTGCCAGCAATAGCATAGGGTAGAGAAGGCTCATGACCGGGCTACAATGCCCTAAGGTCCGATATTCACCAAATTATTTTTCTCTTCCGTGTGAAAGGGAAATCCCCACAAGACGTACCCCTCATTAGAGGCTTCGGAATACAGTGATCAAAACTGCCAGATTGTGGGTCAGCCAGCTTGGTAAGAGATGGCGGCTTTTTGTAAAGAGCCATGCGTAAGCACTTCCTTGAAAAATCACGCCGATGGCAAATGTTGGGAGTACGGTGCTGAGCTGAAAGCCAGAAGTCCAGACCGAATAAAACGTGAGTTGGTAGAGGCCATATAAAACGCCTACCGCCAAAATTCTCCATCGTTGGTCATCGACAAGTTGGTTGATCACTTGGCTGCCAAAAACGACCAGGAATAGATGTTCGGCCGTGGTCCGAAGGATGATGAGTGGAATCCATAAGCTCAGGGCTCCCTCAATGGGTTGTGTCATTAACTGGTTGCCCAAGATAGCCCCATAGAGAATACCGGCTGCGACGTAGACGAGTGGAGGGCGGCCGCCGAATTGGAGTTTTGCGGTCCATACTAAGTCTGGTTTCAACGTGTAGTTTCGGAACCCAATGTAGGCACAAAAAGCCAGCAATAGAGTCCTAAACCAGAAAAATCCTGGCGTAGAGGAGATAAAATCTTCGTTTTGGCCACCCCGAAAAAGAACGCCCACAGCGAACAAAGAGATCAAAACCGCGGTGATTAAAAATGGTGCTTCCTCAATTTTTCTTAAGCTATTTTCTTGAACAAGGCTGTGTTTCTTTTGCGCATCAATAATTAAGAGCACCTCTTGGCGTTTCGCTGGGTTATCGGAGGTGAGCCTGAGTGCTTGTGACCGGTGAAATTTAAATTTACCTCGGCCCGATTGTTGTCGGAAGAGGTGCGCGAGTACTGCGTGGACAATGGGGCTGTAGGGGTCTTTCTCTAGGGCCCTAATGGCGGTTTGCTGCGCGGTTGGTTTTTGACTGGGATTTTGTAGATCAAGACAATATGCTTGGTATGCTAGGGATTCGCCAAGCAAGATTCCTTCAATGGCGAGTTCTGCAAAACTTTCGTGAGCGACTTTTAGGTCTCCTCTTTGAAGAGCTGTTTTGGCCATTAGGATTTTTCGGTCGGAATGGTCGTTGGTGGTTTCTTGTTTAAGGGCCGTCTTGGTTTGGGTGAGATAGTTTTGAGCTATTTGGTGGAAAAATTTCCCATTAAGTAGACCTGGTTTGACCAATCCCAAAATGGAGAGGGCCAGGCATGCTTCGATAATATTGTCGACGGTTGCAGCAGAGAACTCTGCTTCGAGAATGCCAGAGGTGATGTTCTCGATGTTTTGCAGGACATATTTTTCGGATTCGGAAAATATAAGCGAGCTAGAATATGCGTCCAGGTAAGTGCATGTTTCAAATGTCTCGTCTCCCAGTGCCTTAAGGAATGGTAGCGCATTCTTTGTTAGTAAGGTGGGTTGGAGCCATTGCTGGGTGATCATCCTTGCCAATTCCAGGGAGTTGATATCACCGGCAGGGAAGATAGAAGCAGCGCTTGGGCTGTCGACGAAAATTGTTTCAACCTCCTCTAGACGAATGGCTTTCGCGAGAACGATTCTGGTGTGAAGTGTTAGTTCTTCGAGGAGCTTATCGAGGCTGAATATTCCGTATTTGAGAAGGACGTATGCCAAACTTTGGGCGCTATCTTTTGAGTGGGCCAGCACTTTTTCGAGTTCATGGGTGTCGAGCCGGTGAGATAAAGTATTTAGGAATGTTTCATGGTGATGGGAGGATACCACTTGTGTGGGAATGCCGGCGGAAATCGAAATGATGCGTTTGGTACCAGCGGAATGAATGAAAAGATATCCAACCCTACGTTCCTTGGCGAGCTCGACTAGTGATCGACCCAAGCCAAGCTCTTGTTTGACCAAATCTTGGTCGGCAGGCCATTGGGAATTGAGCATTTTTTGGAGAGTCCGCTGATCTCGCATTTGAGTTACGATCCAATGAGCTTTGACAAGCTCTGGATGTTCACCCAAAGTTGCGTGGTCCCCGTAGGTGGGGTCATTGATGGGGCTACTTAAACTAAGTTCACCCTCTTGGACTTGCGCAAGAATTGAAGCAAGAAATTCTGGTGAATACTCTTTTTCTTGGCTTACCTGCATGCTTAGTGTCGTATCGTGTCTTGGGGCGAAGCTCAAAATTTCTCCCGACCAAGTGTGGGTACTACCGAATAAATACTATCTAAATCTCATAAAACTGTTTATTCTAGGGCTATGAGCGTTCGAGTCGGCGACGGCATATCAACCCAACTGAACCTATTTAGCCAAGAGCCGCAGACTTCTTCAAAAGCATCCCAAACACCCGAAATAGGGAGTCAGGTCAAAGCGGCTCTATTCGGTAAGCCCAAACCAACGATTCTGGATCCAGCAAAGTTTCCCCAATTGGCGGCCCAGCTCCGGCTACTTAGGCGCTATAAAGGGAAGTTGGCGGCCATGGGCGGGGATCAAGAGGAAGATTACGATATCTGTCTCGCCGAGGGCGGTATTGCGATGATCGATGAGTCGGGAATGATCTACGTTGGAGCAGGTTTCTTGGAGGCATATAAGATGCACCCTGAACTTTTGGTGGGGGTATTGGCCCATGAAATTGGTCATCGTCCCAAGCGTTGGGATGAATATAAGACCGAGAGAGAGTTGACCCGGGAAGAACTTGAAGAACTGTGTCGTCACGAGGAAACGAGAGCTGATATTTTTGCGGGCAAGGCTTTGGCAGAGATGGATATGGAATGTGAACCGCTCTGTGAATTCCTCCTAGAGGTTGGGGGGCAACCGCACCCCGAGTATTTTCCGGCCGAGGTTAGAGCCTCGGTTGTTCGGGATGCTCACGAGGGACGAGCTTATCGAAGTGAGAATAGGAAGAAACTTTTTCCTGAATATGACCGTATGAATGCCCCCAAGGGACACCTGGGAGAGTATTGATTGCTCTTTTCCAAGGTCGAATTATTTTCACATAGCCTGTGGGTTGCACGGTGTAGAGGTAAGTTGTCAACCTACCTCTACTTGGCTAAATCGATAATATTACTGGAAACGACGTAGCCCAATCCCATAGAGTTATAGTGGAGTGAGAAGTGAGAGGTTACAAACGCGAGGTTGTTGACCAGAGATGATGAACCGCGTAACTGGTCTGCAGTGGGTGCTTGGACTTTAAGGATGATGGATACCAATAGATGCGCATTTTGCCCCTCTGAGGTCTGCGGGTAGTGAAATGAGATTCTGCAGGGTGAGACGGCATGGTGACCGATGGGTGTTTGGTTTGTTGGATGATTCGAAGATGAATGGAGGATATTTAAGTGACTGAAACTGCGAAACTGACAATTGGTAGTGATTCTTATGAACTGGGAATCATCGAGGGAACTGAGAACGAAAGAGCGGTTGATATTTCGAAACTTCGAGGCTCGAGTGGCATCATTACCATCGACTCAGGTTTTGCTAATACGGGATCGTGCAGGAGTGCGATAACCTATTTGGATGGAGAGAAAGGTATTTTGCGCTACCGGGGATACCCCATTGAGCAGTTGGCAGAGAAGGCAACTTTTTTAGAGGTCTCCTATCTCTTAATTTATGGGGAGTTGCCAACGCAAGAAGAACTCACGGAGTTTCGCTCTTCCATTACCAACCACACGCTCATCCATGAGGATATGAGGGCAATCTTTGATGCGTTTCCTCGGGCAGCGCACCCCATGGCCATCGCTTCTTCTGTTATTTGTGGACTTTCTACCTTTTATCAGGATTCCCACCCGGTTGGAGCTAAGGCGGACATGGATAGAACCATCCGGCGTATCCTGGCGAAATTGCCGACCATCGCTGCTTTTTCTTATCGAAAATCCCGTGGATTTCCGTTGATGTACCCAGACAATGCCCTTGAGTATTCGACGAACTTTTTGCGTATGATGTTTGGGCAACCCACAGAACCTTTCATTCCCGATCCTGACTTGGCTCGGATTTTGGATGTTCTTTTTATTTTGCACGCAGACCACGAACAAAATTGCAGTACGTCGACGGTTCGAATGGTGGGCAGTGCCGAAACCAATTTATACGCATCCATTGGGTCAGGAATTTGCGCCCTTTGGGGTGCGCTCCATGGTGGAGCCAATCAAAAGGTATTGGAAATGCTTGGTCAGATTGCCTCGAGTGGCATGACGGTTAAGGAATTCATTTCTAAGGTGAAGGATAAACAGAGTAACATTCTTCTTATGGGATTTGGCCACAGGGTTTATAAGAACTTTGATCCTCGCGCCAAGATCATTAAGAGAGAGTGTGATTATGTACTCTCGAAGATGGGTATTCATGATCCACTCTTGGATGTGGCGAAGGAATTGGAGCAAGCTGCACTTGAAGATCCGTACTTTATTGAACGCAAACTCTACCCCAATGTCGATTTCTATTCGGGGATTATTTATAAGGCCTTGGGGTTTCCCACCAATATGTTTACGGTTCTTTTTGCCATTGGTCGCCTTCCGGGCTGGATTGCCCAGTGGAAAGAGATGCGTGAAGATCCTAAGGCGCGCATCAGTCGTCCGAGACAAATCTATGTCGGTAGCAACGAGCGGACCTATGTCCCCATATACGAGCGTTAATTGTCGAGTAGGGCGGTGCCTTGTTGACCGACGGTTGTATTCTCTCTGTATTCTCTCTGTATTCTCGCCTTCTATATCCTGCTGCATCCTGGGGCTTGATTCGGACCGTCTGGTCTCTTTCTAAGCGATTTCTTTTGTTGTGGTTTAGTCCAGTTTTACACCAGCAGAGCCGACAATGGTTTCTATCCTTTGCAGTAGTTCATCGTGGGGTTGAATCGCTAGATGGTTTGGAAGCTTTATGAGTGTTTCCGACACATTCGGCCTAATGAGATGGAGCGTGACTGGCATGGAGCCAGGATGTTGAGCCAGTGCTTCTCGGATTTGACGAAGCTTTTTGGAGTTGGCGTCTTCAGTGGACATTTTAATCTTTAATTTCGCAGATTTTTTCGCACGAATGTCACTGAGTAATTCTATTTCTTGGGCTCTGATTTTGACAAGACTTTCGTCGTCTCCTTCGACTGTAGGAACGCCACGAACACAAATGGGTTCGTCTGCTTTAATAATATGTTCGACTTCATTGAAAACCCGGCTGAATACAATAACTTCGCAGGTTCCATGTAAATCCTCTAATGCCAAAAAGGCCATACGCCCTTTCCCGTTTTTAAGAGGCCTCTCTCTCAGGCTCGATACCACGCCCGCGATATGAACTTCATTGAAGCGCCGGTTGCCCTTAGCGGCATCTGTGAGGTTGGCGGTGGTATGGGTTGTCAATCGAGCTAGGTCTTTGTTGTAGCGTCCCAATGGATGTCCGCTAATGTAGAAACCTAGGGCGTCTTTTTCATTTCTTAATTTTAGTTTTTCAGGCCACTCTTCGATGTCGGGATAGGTTTCGTCAATTGTGCTATGACTGTTTTTATTTGTGTTGATGGTGGCAGCAAAAGCGTCGAAGAGATTTGTCTGTCCGCTCGCCAGATCTTTTTGCATTCTTTGCCCTGTTTCCAGGGCACGTGGGATGGCCTCAAAGAGCCGAGATCGGTGTTGTTTAAATTGGTCCATAGCGCCGCTTTTGACAAGCGCTTCCATCACCTTTTTATTCACTTTGCGTAGGTCGACTTGTTCGCAAAAGCCGTAGATTGACCCAAAATAACCCCCGTGCTTGGTTCGGGCTTCACAGATTGCTTCAATTGCAGAATCGCCTACCCCCTTAATACCGCCCATCCCAAATAATATTCCATACTTGTGCTTGGAAGCATTTTCTACTGGCACGACGGAGAAATCACGATCTGAGCGGTTAACATCGGGAGATAAGATTTGGATATCTCGTTCACGACAGCTTTGAATATAGCGAACCACGTTATCTTGTGTTTTCATTTCGGTGGAAAGCAGAGAGGCCATATATTCCACTTCATAATAGCGTTTCAAATAAGCGGTCTGGTAGCTGATCAGGGCATAGGCAGCGCTATGACTTTTGTTGAACGCATAGCCGGCGAATTTCTCTATGAGGGTGAATAGGTCGTCGGCATCTTTTTGAGGCATCCCATTGAGTTCAAAGGCACCTTCTACGAATTGTTTTCGCATTTTGGCCATGACATCGGCTTTTTTCTTGCCCATCGCTTTACGGAGAATATCTGCTTGCCCCATACTGAAGCCGCAAAGGGAAACAGCGATTCGCATGACCTGCTCTTGGTAAACGATGACACCGTAGGTTGTACCCAAAATTGGCTCGCACACAGGATGCGGGTATTGGACTTGTTTTCGGCCGTGCTTCCTCTCGATATAATCATCCACCATGCCTGAGTCGAGGGGGCCAGGTCGGTATAATGCAACGGCTGCTACAATATCTTCGAAACAATCGGGTTTTAGGCGCTTTAAGAGCTCTTTGAATCCCGATGATTCCAATTGGAATACCCCGTCGGTATAGCCTTTTTGGATGAGCTTAAATATCTTTTCGTCATCGAGGGGGATGGCGCCGATATCGAAGTTTTTATTGGAGCCCATGGGGCCTTCACCAGGTCTTTTTTGGATGTGGTCAATGGCCCCAGATATGACAGTTAGGGTTTTGAGGCCGAGGAAATCAAATTTCACAAGACCTGCCTCTTCCACTTCATCTTTCGCAAATTGGGTGACGAGTTCGCCGTTTTTACCACGGCACATTGGAACATATTCCCATAGGGGCTTGTCTCCTATGACGATGCCTGCAGCATGTATGCCTGTTTGGCGGTTTAATCCTTCCAGGTTTTTCGCAATTTTTATAATGTCTTTGTAGACAGGTTTTTCATCCTGGATTTCTCGGAGTTTCGGTTCAAGCTCCAATGCTTGCTCGATGCTTACTTTGCGCCCATTGATGAGTCCGGGAATGAGTTTCGTTAATTCGTTAATTTCTGCAAAGGGAACTTCCATAACGCGCCCGACGTCTTTAATGACCACTTTGGCGGAAAGTTCTGAATATGTGACAATTTGTCCGACGTTGTTTGCCCCGTATTTGTCGCCCACATATTGGATGACTTCACCTCGTCGGTCTTGGCAGAAATCAATGTCGAAGTCCGGCATTGAGACCCGTTCTGGGTTGAGGAAGCGTTCGAAGATTAGATCGTAAGGAATCGGGTCTAAATCTGTAATATTAAGGGAATATGCCACCATGCTTCCCGCTCCACTGCCGCGGCCAGGGCCTACCGGGATCCCATTTTCTTTCGCATAGTTAATGAAATCCCAGACGATGAGGAAATAACCGGCAAATCCCATTTTGACGATAACACCGAGTTCATACTCAAGTCGCTCCTTGTAGTGTGCCTCGTCTATGGGATAGTTTGCCGCTTGGATTCGTTGCTTAAGACCCTCAAATGCGACTTTTTCTAGGTAGGATTCCCGGCTACAACCTTCAGGAACACCATATTTGGGGAGAAAGGTCTGGGATAGGTCCAAGTCGACGTTACAAGCGTTGGCGATCCGAACCGTGTTTTCGACGGCTTCTGGGGAGAGCTTACCCAATGTGTCCCAGATTTGTTGGGGGGATTTTATATAAAGTTCGTCTGAATGTGGAAATGATTTTTCTCGGAAGTCTCGGAGGGATCGGTTTTGCTGAATACACATTAACACTTCATGGGCATCCGAGTCTTCGGGGTTTACGTAATGGGCATCTGCGGTGGCCACCATGGGGATGTCGTAGGTTTTTCCTATTTCCAGAAGTGTTTGATTCGCACGCTTTTGAACGTCATAGCCGTTGTCTTGAATTTCTAGGAAAAAATGCCCGGGTTCAAAAATGTCTTTGAACTCTTTTGCAGATGCAGCTGCCGCACTCTCACCTTGCTTAAGGAGTGGTTTGTTAACGACTCCCCCGAGGCAGGCGGACAATCCATAGATCCCCTTACTGTGTTTTCGAAGTAAGTCTTTGTCGATTCGTGGGTTGTAATAATACCCTTCGAGAAAGCCCATGGAGATCAGGTATGAGAGATTCTTATAACCCTCGTTGTCTTTGGCGAGGAGCACCAGATGGGCTGAATCGCGTTTGGATTTGTCATGGCGGGTGCTTTCCATGGAAATATAGGCTTCGCAGCCAAAAATTGGTTTGACCTTTTGTTTCTTGGCTCGCTTATAGAAATCTATGGCGCCATACATATTGCCGTGGTCTGTAACCGCGACACTGTCCATTCCTCGTTCTTCGATCGCTGGGGCCAGATCTTTCATACGGATGGCGCCGTCGAGGAGGGAATATTGGGTGTGAAGATGTAGATGGGTGAAACCGGGATCTCTTCTCATTAATTTTCCGTCGTGTGAATTGGCTTTTGTTTTATCTTTTGGTGTGCGTTTCCGCGCTTACCATACATGTAAAGATGCGCGCTTCCCACTCTTTTATAGCCGCTCGGGTTTTAGATGGGGTCGGAAAAAGATTCTACCATTTTCTGTACTTAGAGAGATTTTACGAACGTGACCCCTTTACATTCAACATTTCGAGCGTTAACACCACGCCGTATGATCGATGGGCAGGACCCCACAGCGGATAAAGGTATTGAGCGAAGGTATTCCTTTGGTGTTGATGGGGGTATGGAGTGTGTCAGAGCATTAGACAAAAAACCGAGGCGATAAATTTCAACTCCAGGCGAGCTGGAATGGTGCAGAGGCTAGGGTTGCTGACAAAGGGGTAACAGGAATGCTCATGATTTCCGAAAATAGGATTCTTGTGGAGATTAAATTCGGTTTTGCTCTCAATATGTTTAAGGGAGCGATCAATAAGTGTGTAGAAGCAACCACCGATGAGGTGCTCGCTAGGAGCTAGGGCAAAGGAGTCATTCATGTTATTACCCTCCCCTAAAGAAGGTTCGGAGATTGACCTTTTTAAGGCGATCGAAGAGCTTAAGAAAGAACGAAATGCTGTTATTATGGCGCATTATTATCAAGAGCCGGATATTCAAGACATTGCCGATGTGTTGGGTGATTCTCTGAAATTAGCGCGAGAAGCCCAGAAAACCGATGCGGATGTGATTGTGCTCTGCGGGGTCCATTTTATGGCAGAGACTGCGAAGATTTTAAATCCAGATAAAATTGTCGTTTTGCCCGATGAAAATGCCGGTTGTTCTTTGGCAGATTCCTGTCCTACCGAATCTTTCAGGGCGTTTTGTCGGAAACACCCGGAGCACACGGTCGTAAGTTATATCAATACGACGGCGGAAATTAAGGCTCTTTCGGATTGGATTTGTACCTCGAGCAACGCGACCGATGTTGTTGCCGCTATACCCAAAGATAAACCCATTATTTTTTCGCCTGATGTGAATCTCGGTCGGTATGTTGAGCAACAATGTGGCCGGGATATGTTGATTTGGCAAGGCAGCTGTATGGTCCATGTGACGTTCAAGGAGCGCCGGGTTTTGGAGTTACTTGCTCAAAATGCGGATGCTGAATTTATCGCCCACCCGGAATGTGAGCCCGCGATTTTACAGCATGCTTCGTTTATTGGTTCTACAAAAGCGATGCTTGAGTATACCCAAGAATCGCCCACCGAGTGTTTCATTGTTGCCACAGAGAATGGGATTTTACACACGATGGCCAAGGCATCGCCCCATAAACGATTTATTCCTGCGGCTCCGGAAAATGGCGACGTTTCAACTTGTGGTTGTAGCACTTGCCCGTTTATGAAGTTGAATACATTGGAAAGAGTTTATGAGTGCCTTCGTGATTTGCATCCTCGGATCGAGATGAAAGAGGAGCTCAGGTTGGCCGCGTTGAAGCCCATCGAACGGATGCTCAGTATTGGGTAGCTAAATCTGGTATGGGGGGGCATCGGATGCTTTAGCTGACTAGGGCGGACCGAATTCTTTCGAAACGGTTTGTGGCTTCTTCCAATTCGACCTTTTGGTATATCGGTTTTGTTTTTCGGGGTTTACTCAAATCATATCCCCCCTGCTCTGGCCGTTTATGGCCGATGGCATGGATAAAAGCTCTATCCAAATCTTCAGCGGATGAGCTGAGTTCATTTTGGGGCACCCGCTTTAACCAACTATCAGCGATAGGGTCTGCCATATATTTTTGAACGATGCTTTGCAGATTGCGGATTTCTTTGAAGCCCAATCGGAAAAGATTGGCGAGGGTCTCCGTTTCGAGAATAGGCAGGACACTGTCTATCACACTTGTGCGGTGTGCATCGACCATGGCTTGATTGGGGCTGAGTTTTTGCTCGAGTCCCAATGATATGGTGGCGACTGCGTAATCCAAGTAGCTTTTTGCCGTATCAAAATCCTTTGGGCTTTCACCGAAACCCACCACGAGCCCGTTGGCGATATTGAGCAGCTGTATTTGAAAGTGCTTTCTAAGGTTGGGGGCTTCGATGGCGGCAATTCCTAAGGAAAGTAAGTCTGGGCCAGAGGGTAGCGCATAGCTGGTGGCCAGGCCTTGGGTGTCCAACGGAGAAAATGCGGCTCCACGGTTGGTGTTATCTTGTTTATGGGGGGCAGAGAACAATCCCAGTGATGATTCACTATTGGGAAATCCCATTTCTTCGAGTCGCCCTGTTTTAAATTGGTAAGCTTGTTCCTCAGTACTTGATTGGAGCTCCCAAATAGAACTTTGGATAATCTTATAGGCTTCATTAGGCACAAATTTGTATAGAGATTGTAATAGTCGAATCAATTCCGGCCCATCTGAATCCCCAGCACTGGATTTTGGTGCGACAACAAAAAACCTGTCTGGCGTGACCCACGACCCAGGCTCGGAGGCTAGGGGAGGCAGACTGTCTTCTTTTTCTTCAATAGAGATGATCAGTAATTCTTGCGCGAAATAAAGAGTTTGTATTTCATTCTCGATGGCCAGAAACGCGGCTACCTCGGCTTGGGGACTGAGCCCGGCGAAGGGTTGTAGCCACTTGGTTAATGCCGAGGGTTTAAACAAATCTTTATTCCAACAGTCCAGATCCACAAATGCTTGAAGTTGGGAGGCGCTACAGGCGCGTAAGATCGGCGCAGCATCAATGGTGCCGAGCTCCTTGACCATGAAGTAAATATCAAGGGCAGGCAGTTGGCTAACCACTTGTGTTAGAGCTTCAGACTGGAGGAGCTCCTTAGCTCGCTTTGAAAGCTCGTTGGAATTGGTGAAGGGCTGGCGGAAGTAAAGTAAGCTCTTTTTCATGTGAGATTAGACCCTTAGCGGATTGATTTTTTCCGCTGATCCTTCTTCGCCCATCATTGATAGGGCTGCTACGTCGGCTGCATTATTTTCGAGTTCTTCCTCGTTCGCTTCGGTTTCACCTTCATGGTCATCGTGTTCTGCCAAGTTATCAGCTTGCATGGCTTTTTCGCTAGCGCGGGCTTCTGCTTCAAGGAGGGTCGCTGGTTTGGGTGGTACAACTGCACCATTGGTAGCAGCGAGGTCACTGAGGGCGTCGTAGTATTTTCTTCCCATGGTGAGGAGCTTATCTTCGATGAGTTCCAATTTGTTTTTCGAGATGATGTCGATACGACGGTATTTCTCCACTTGGCTTTTCATGCCTTTAAGGTTTTTTCTGAGTTCACCGTGCTCACGTTTTTCCGTGTTCAATTTATTCTTAATGCCCTTGAGTTCACTGTTTTTTGATTCCTCAACGTTGGCTAGCTCTTCAACTTGCTTTTGTAGTTTCAGGATTTCTTTGCTGAGCTCTGCCTGCTTAGTGGCATCGGGATCTAGGGCATCGACGCCTTTGGGAGGTTCCGCTAAACTTATTGGGTGGGCAGCCAGTTCGAGTTTTCGTTCAAGCTTTTGTTCACGTGCCTGAAAATCAACCTTTGAATTCTTGAACTCTTCTTGAAGTAAGTGATGTTTCTTTTTGTGTTCCTGAAAATCTTTTTTGAGTTTCGCTAGGGTTTGAGATTTTTCATTGTTTTGAGTTTGAGTTCGATTAATTTCAGAGCGAAGATTCTTGGTTGTAATAGCCAGCTCATCGAAAGCTGCTTGCTTCTGAGTTAATTCTTGCTTGGTGGCGTTTAATTTGGAAAGCGCCCAAGAGATGGCACCAGCTAGGGCTAGACAGATGATTCCAAGTGCCAGTGTCAGTCCGTGCCCTGCACTCTCCCCCTCTACGACTCCGGCAGCCGACGATAAAATTAGGTTTAATAGATTGTTCAACATTCCCATTACCTCAAACGGATAGTCCGTAATTATAGTATCCCAAGTCCGGTCTCTCTGCCGTCGAGTGGGAGGCCTTGTCAAGGGATTGTGGGCCAAGAGGTACAGAATCTTCCCAATAATCTTGGCGCCTTACTTGATTCTCTTTAGGATCCAGACAAGATAGGTTATTCGTTGGGATTGAAGAGGTTCTATGGTTAACGACGAAGATGAGACAAGGGTGCTCGATCCAGAGAGGACGGTTTCGGACGACCCTCCTGAAGAGGAGTGTGAAGACTCCGTGACTCAAGCCGAGGTTTGTGAGATTGGGGATGATCGCAGCTCCTTAGCTTCGGGTGAACATCAGGCTCTTAAGCCGGGCCAGACCACTGAAGTTTGCGGAAATATCATCGAAGGGGTGACTCGAAGCGAACCCCTACCATCGTTTTTTGAGGCCCCTGCTTCCGATGGTGATGGTTGGGATGACCAATCGCCAAGGGAGGTCCATGCTCCGGTTGTGAAGGAGAGCCTCGCGAGTGCAGCTACTTTGATGTGGCATAAAGACGATCTCGGAAATCTGGAATTACATAGAGACTCCCTCCCAACCCCAACCCCAATTGGGGGTTTAGAACCAAAAATGGAGTTTGGTTTGGATGGAGACACGGCTCACCCTCCCCAGGTCGAGTTGATGGTGTTGGAGCCAGAAAGGCTCAAGTGCCGAATTGTACTGGAGAAAGAAGCCAATATCGGTCGATTAAGCAAATGCGAATTGCAGATCGATGACCATTCGGTTTCTCGGATGCACGCGCGTGTACGCTTAAGGGGAGATGGTCAGTATGAGGTTGAAGATTTAGACTCACACAATGGCACCATTGTGAATGGCGATAAGGTTTCGAGGGCAGTGCTTGATTTTGGCGATGAAATTTTGCTTGGAATTGTACGGCTGCGTTTTGGTTTACCCAGTGGCTCAACGCCTGACGATATTTCTGAAATGGGTGTGCCAGAAACGGAAGAACCTCGGCCCTTTAAGTTCAATCGAACGCATATGGCTGTTGTGGTGAGCGTTCTTTTATTTGTGGTAACAGTTGGGATAGTCGCTTGGAAGCAGGATTCTGTGGGAGGCGATAATTACAGCCAGTGGTTTCAGGGGAAATCGTTTCCTGAATTTAAGAAAGGGGTCCGGGCATTTTCCCTGCGAAATTGGGACCAAGCATTTGAATATTTTCAAGAGGCTCGGCGAATGGAGCCCGACAGAGAGTACATTGTTGATTATCTAGACGCGATCGATCGAGAGCGTGTTGCGGCTGAAAATTTGATGTTGGCCAAGAAAGCCAGGGATGCCAGGGAGTTTGCTTCTGCACAGAGACTTGCTCAAAAGGCTGCTGGGTCCATCTATTCTAGGGGAGATGCCAAAGAGGTTCTCAAGGCCATCGAACTGTCGGCGAAAATGCAGTTCACGAGGGGGCGTCAAATGTTGCTAAGTGGCAACTTGGATGGTGCAATCGAGGTACTCGAAGGCGTGGTCAAACTTTTGCCTGAATGGGGTGAAGCAAAGAGTACGCTTCTTTATGCAAAAAGTCTTCGGAATTCATCCAAGTAGCTAAAATCACAGAGTTGTGGCGCATTGAGTGGTTGAAGGGGAGCTTTGATGTCAGTGTTCCGATGGTGTGGAGTTACACGATTCATCGGTATTGATTCGCTATTATTTGGTGGCGGGTTTTTGATTTTGGGTGCTGGGTCCCTGTACACTATGAGCGTAACTTTGTTTCGTCGGTTGAGGGCTCAGCAGTTCAATAAGCTGCTAGTCCACGAAAGGAATATGGGGCTTAATGACCCGATTGGCAGCTGGGATTTCTTTTGTGTTTTTGATTGCTATGGTGGGCTTGGTTAACACCGTTTTAAATCATGTTGAGCACGCTTTCGCAGGCCAGCGAATATTAGTTGAGAAATCAATGTCGTTGGCAAAAGGCCATCTGCTATCTAATTTCACAGCGTCCGCGCATCAGGGCGAAGATCTCACTGCTTACTTGGCTGAGGACTTAGACTTTGTCTTACCGGTAGTGCAGGGGGTTCGAAGCGTCAAGCGCACTGAAGGAAAGGTAGAGCGGGGGAGCTATCGCCGATTTTCAGCGGCGCGCCGGAAAATCGAGTTTCATTGGGATAAATTCAGGGAAAATTATCCGGAATGCCAGAGTCTTACTGTCATTGGGACCGACGGCCGGTCAATCTTCACGACATCTCCCTTCGTGATGGATGGAAGTTTGTCGGCACAATGGTTGAAGGGCTTTTCGGAGTCTGCCGCTGATGAGGGGCGCTCTAGGTATGTGGTTTTAGATGGGGAGGTCAGGCTATTGAGCACCCACCCGATTTTCGAAGATTTAGCAGAGACGCCAATTGCCCACGTATTGGTGGAGCTGGTGGCCCCAGCCATAGGTAAGCACGGGGATTTTCATGTTTCTTTCGTGGAGTCCGAAAAACTGGTTTCGGGGGCTAAGCTTCCCGATGGAGTGGAACTAAATTCTCTGCATTCCGAAAATGCCCAGGCTTTCGGGCATGAACCGGTGATTGCCAGCTTACCTGGTGTGGGGCTTGAGGTTTCTCGAAGACCTCTTTTATTCGAAGTGGTATCTGCCGACGTGGTTGGCTTGAAATTCAAGGTTCCAAATTTGGATTCAGCGGAAATTGCCTTGTGGTTTAGCC
>JAYZAY010000043.1:0-69589 GCA_036339465.1 Myxococcota bacterium
CAGACACAACGGATACGACAGATACGACTTGTACACCTGATGCCACAGACACAACGGATACGACAGATACGACTTGTACACCTGATGCCACAGACACAACGGATACGACAGACGTTGAAACCCTTGTAAATACCGGTGGCCTCAACCCAGAAGTAACCGCTGGCATCTGTGAACCCCAGCCGTTTACAGCATCAGACATCACCGTAAAATATTACGAGCAACACCAAGTCATGTTCCTTGATTCCAAATCCACAGCCGATGACACATGGGATTACTTTACCCTAGAGCTATGGCAAAGATATGGCGCCCCCACTGCACCGGGCACCTACGAGCTTGACGGCAGTGACTACAATACCTGTGTTATTTGTGCCGTCACTCTTTCAGACTGCTCACAACAAGAAGACGGCGTCATGTGCGAAAAAGCTTTCCTCGCTAAATCAGGAAAACTTGTCATCAACGAAATCGGACAGGTAGGTGACCGCCTAAACTTTGAACTTCAAGACGTTCAAATGGACCAAGTAGCCATCGACTTCTCCACATTCTCTTCTCAAGATATTCCAGACGGCGACCAGTGGTGCGCCCATGGATATGCATTTGATACAGAAATTGAAGCCGTGGATACCACTGCGACTGATGCCAATGATACAACAGATGCAACGGATGCAACCGTTGATGATAGCCCGGCAACAGACAACCTGTAATCGTCTGATGGAGGTATCGGCTTCATCTCTTTGATGCCGATACCTCACCCAAAACCCAGCCTCTAAACAGTCGCCCCGAGATTTCAAGGCCAAGAGAAAAGCTTTGAGGATTGGCGGCTGCATGTCTCTTTCAAGTACGTGCGCCCAATGAATCAGTGGCCTAACAAATTATAAAAAACCTCTTTCTAATACCACCAACGCCAAAATAGGCTCTATATCCCTGAATCCGAATCATACCTTGTGCAAAATGGTGCCCCAATAAGAAGAACCGACACCAACCGATGAAAAAGACACCACCATAATTAATAACCACCTGAGGCACGGGTGAAGGAGCAACCTGGTCCGGAAGCTCCCCGGTTCTTTAGTAGCCGCCTCAATACCCACTTCTGCCTCTACCACGGTGTCAGGACTGACCAATTCATTTTCCACGGCCCGCCCCCCCCTCACGATTCGAACAAGTGGCACCCTCGATGCAATCGCTATCCACTAAAGGCTCGGCCCTATCGGTGCATTGTTTTTTTTGGACACGGATCAGATATACACACGCCGATATTCATCAAGAAGCCAACGCTACAGTCCTAACGGTACCCATTCTCCAAACTCACACATTTTTGATTCACCCTACACCTATTTAAATCGGGGTCTACACACTCATCAACCCGCACGCAGACGCCGCCCTCCACCCTAAATGCGGGAACACACGCACAGAAATAAGAATTTCCACCGGGCGTAGGCAAATAAGCATCATGGGTGCCACATCGCCCATCCAAACACTGCTCTGAAAGACAACCTCCTCCATCGCCAACAAAACCGCCCTTACAAGCACATACGCGCCCTTCAACAATATCGAGCCAATCGGCATATTCCGAACCAACATTTTTGTATTCAGAACATTCCTCCACGTCCATACTATTTGGTCACAAATCCATGGCCTGACCGTACCCCCAATAACAATCGGGCACACCATAGAGGACCCAACCAATGTTAAGGTCAAGCGGCTATTGGCATGTGTATATAAACAAAGAGAAGAAGAGTAAGACAATGTCCCTAATGGGGCACACCGCCTCCCTATAGCCACGGTTTGATATCGGTTGGTTTGAGCCACACCACCAGAAACTAAAAACCAACTTCTCAGCAAACAAGTCGGCCCAGCTCTATTGGTCTGGTTTTTCTGACGTGGCACCAAAAAAAGAGGATGAAACAGTGGCTAAATAAACCCGAAATGGTCCTAATTTTAAATATATAAAACGAAGCGCGACAACCTATCCACACAAGGTGCGCCCCGACCTGCGATCACAGCCACGATGGTCTATGCTTCTACCCACACTTCAACCATAGCCCCGAGAACCCAAAGGAGAGAAAAATAAGACGCTCACCAAACGCCTCAATGATGATGACCATCAGCCCCATGGGCATGACCATGGGATATTTCCTCAGAACTCGCGTCTCGCACTTCAACGACCGAACCTTCGAAATTAAGGTTCTTACCCGCTAAGGGATGATTTGCGTCCAAGGTAACTTTATCACCCTCAACCTCGGTAACGACAAACTGAGCCGTGCCATGTTCCGTTTCCGTGGTAAAAACCATCCCTATCTCTACATCCTCTACCCCCTGTAGCGCCTCAAGAGGGACTTGATGTACCAATTCGTTGTCGTACCCACCATAACCCTCGTCTGGTGCAATCTTCACCTTGAAATCGTCTCCTGGCTTCATCCCTTCCAGGTTTTTCTCTAAGCCAACAATAATCTCCCCGTAACCGTGAAGATACTGAAGAGGCTCCTGCCCTTGAGAGCTATCGACAACTTCCCCATCGTCACCGGTGAGTGTATAATGGATGGCAACTACTTTATCCTTAAGAATCATATCGCGCGTCCTTCGTTCGAACTTTTCACTTTCCAGCCGCAGCTACTATCAACAAGTACAACCATTGCCCACAGGTATCTGGGAAAAAAATCTTGTTATATAGGCCGCTTTTTTCCGCCAAGGATGCCGGATTAGTTCAACAATCGCCGAAATTGGCGTTCCCCTCTTTCCCCACTAAACTCGATGTCAAACCCGATTCGACCAATCTCGAAGCCCGTCTCCGTTTCTACCACCGCGCGCCATTGGCCCTCCTTATAATTTCCCTTAAAAGCATATCCGCGAAACCCCAAATCTCGTCCACCGACAATCTTCAAGGCAATTCGGTCCGTGGTCCGCCACTCCCCATTCCCGCCTACCCGCTGCCATTTTAAAAACACCCGCCCTTCAAATCCTCTGGGTGCAAAAAGACGTGTAAAAACATAAAGCCTATCACCCGGCCGGGCCTTAAAGCTCTCATCTCCCTGAACCCAAAATTTCCACGCTGGGGTTTCCGTGAAAAGGTAATAGTTGGCATGGTGCCGCTCCACCTTATGATAGATCCCAATATGTTGAATGGACAACGGAATTGGGGGAATCAATCGAAAAAGATAGAGAAAAATAAACAAACCGTAAATCGACATTGATGGAACAACAAAAAATCTCTTCAATTGCTGCCAGCAGGGAGTCCGCCGCCATAGAAGTCCCAAAATGCCCGATGAAACCACCATGCTCAATAGAATCGACAAAGCGAAAACAGCGTGTCCCACTTTGCCTAACACCGTAGGAAGAGCATAGAGGAGATAACTCACAAGGCAAATATGAAAAAGTAAATTTTGAAGGACAGGGCCTATTTTCTGCACTGGCTCCCATTCGTTCAGCAATAAAATAGCCAAAAGAAAACCCAGAAAAAGGAACGAATGAGAAAGTGACGCCGACTTAAAATAGAGGATAGTGAAAGCGCTCAATAGCGCGCCCAAAAGAAAGTGGTAGATTTTAGTCGAATAGCGACTAAACAAAAGTTTTACCGAAGGCTTATGAACATTCGCCGCTTCCAAGAAAAAGTCATTAACGCCACACACCAACAATCCAGAAAGGAGAATAAGATAGCAACCATGGGAAATGATGGTTAAAAGGTTATCGATACGCCCAAGCGTAATCAGGTCAAAGATAAAACCAAAAGTAAAAGCCCCCACTGACCCGTAAGGACGCATCATATGGTACGACGTCCTAACCCACGAGGACATACCGTCAAGCTTTATTTTCTTCCTATTAAACGCCACCGTAAATACTTTATGTAACCACAATTTATAAAACAAACTTATGAGTTCTCGTCAGTCTAACTCTACGCAACACCAATAAAACACCAATAGCCCACAAAGCCGCCGTGACTCATTCATACGCCCAAAGACTTAATGACACACATGCACAACAGGGGTGGCCCCATTCCTTTGAACAAGATAAACCGTAAGAAAATAGAGACATACCAACAACCAAGTGGGCTTATCCATCCGCCTCTCAAAAATTCTTTGACAGACCCAAACCAGAGTCGCCATAAAAAAATAGCTGAAAGCATATGGCACGAAAGCAAGAAAACCGGCATTCGTATCTGCTCTGTATACTGTACTTAAGACAAGAAAGAGTCATACCAACATCCCGGAAACGAATGTGTCCTGGTTTAGGTCCGAGTAAACGTCGCGTCTCGTCAATCGTATGTCCGGTTCCAATATGCTCCCTCTCGAGACCTTGCATTTGGTCGGTTCGTTGCTCAGTCATGGTTTTTTTTGGGGGCAGGTATTGTTACCCATCCTTACGATCTAGAATATGGATAGGGGATTGCCCTTCTGAGAACTGAATTTTCTGATACCCCTTGAGCGTATTATCGTCTTCCGTTTTCCCAGCAGTCTTCTTTCCGGCAACACCCTGATTCTTTGGTTCAATAATCGACGTTTCTGGTTTTTGGAATTCAAATATCATATCCTTAAAACTTTTTAGTTTTGCAAACGATTTATAGATTTTCTCCCCTCGGCTTGGCTTCGCACCTTCCCTCTTAAGGCTCATTATATCTTTCTTGAAATTGAAAGGTGATACATTACTATAGGCCAAGGTTTCTTGCTTCGCAGAAATTTTCATGGCAGCACCCGTTCTATCCGGCGCAAACCCTCCCCTCAACAAACCGTGAGGTAAGTACAACCGCCCAAAATCCGGAGGTACAAATCTCAAACGAAGTGATGCCCTCTCGGTGTCCGGCTCACTCAACCCACTCTCCCGACTTCGCCCAAGCAGGTAAGACTCAGGAAGAAAAGGGCCTCTAACATCAATAGCCCCCCCCGACTCCGCCCCAAGGACTATCGTGGGACCACGAAACTGGTCCCCTCCTAGCTTACTAACCAAATAATCTTTTCGTTCCGCACGAATACTCCCTGCTTCAAGAAGAATCCCATGGTTCAAATCTTGCGCCTCAATCACCAACTTATTGCCATCCATAAAAGACCGCACGCCCTCGAGTGCTCCGCCCGAGTTCGTGTGACTATTAATGGCGGACGTAATGGCGCTCACCACATTCCTAAGAGACTCTCCTGCACTAAATGAACGTAGCTGTAATTCAACGCCATTCAATCTGAATCGACTACCACTAAAAGATTGTGCTGTTTCACTAGCGGCCGGAGTACTGCGATCATAAATCAAGGAAAGTTCGCGTTCAAAACGAGCCACAGCCGCCTTCGCACTAACCCCCGACCTGTCTTGAATATCATTAATTGCGTTAACTCGGCCTTCAATACTCTCAGTCTTCCAGGGGTCTACGGCAACATCGTTAATATATACACTTTCATAAGCCCATCCGGAAGCTACCTTAACCTCTCCATTTAAAGAGTGTATTCCCTTTGTCCTTTGTGCCTGGATATTTCCAGTGTGTCCTTGTAGTAAAGTAAGAAGAGCATTGTTTTGAGCCGTATTCGCACCCGTGGTAGCAACCGTAAGACTAAGTTCTCGATCATCATCTCTCGCCACAGTGAATGTGGTATTTGTGCTATCCCAACTCGCGCTCACATTCGTAAGCGAACCGATATTTGAAGCCAACTGGCTTAAAATATCCGCTTTACTGGTGTAGCTCTTCGAGGTATCGAGAGTCGCGGTAACATCATTGACCTTAATCCGTAAACCAGCACTGATATCAACATTCGAATACCCATGAGCATCACTAGAGCTACCAATATAATTCATCCAGCTTGCATTCGCTCGTTTGATTAAACCACCCTCATCAACAGTCAACCATCCTGTCACGCCATCACTGCTTGTTCCTGAATTAGGAATCCCGGGGACAAAAACATCGCTTTTCGGCGTCTCAAAACTGAGACGCTCGGTAGTGGAAGCTGGGGCTTTCAGAAATACCGAAGGTACATTCCCCCCATTACGCAGCGACGCGCGGCCATAGTCCATAGGGGTAACCGGTTTAAGCATTTATTCCGCCTGGCGAGCTGATATTCTTGGGTATTGGGTCCCCCGGAAAGGGAAACTCACTATTCCCTATAATTGTAGGGTCTTGAAGTCGCCTTTGGCTAGTTAAAAAACATGATTCAGAACATGATATAAAATACCGGTCTTGGGGACCAATGTAGGTTCCGATTCTACCTGATCGGTCCAGCCGGTGGCCCCAAGAGCCCCTTGAGACGCAGCAAAACAACAGCCTGCAGCCCGCGCTCAGCACACCCCAATTAAAACACCCCCTAAACCCGGGCACTCAAACCCTACACTCGACTTCATCCTCAGCTAATTTTTTTCGCAGAAGATCTACCGCGAGGGGATGAAATGCCCTGCCGAGTTCGGCTATACTGTGAAAAGAACGTAGGCCGTTTTGGGAAAGAGAACGTTCCCTTAG
The DNA here is from genome assembly GCA_036339465.1 of Myxococcota bacterium. Taxonomy (GTDB): domain Bacteria; phylum Myxococcota; class XYA12-FULL-58-9; order XYA12-FULL-58-9; family JABJBS01; genus JAYZAY01. Next base: position 6,422 of record JAYZAY010000043.1, read on the forward strand.
CCCCCACCGGCCCCTTAAGCCAAGTGTATTGGAGATGGTCGTGATTAAGATTCAAATCATCCATTCTGATGAGGGCACCAGTAATGCCGTTCAGGAAGCATTGGGGCAACACTTTACCTTAATGCAGGCACCCGTCAATGAGTCCGACCCCTTCCCCCAAGATTTCTCACCTTCGGATCTTCTAATCCTAGATTTCGATCTACCCGACGTCGCTGAAACTCTGAGGCTTATCCGAAACCAAGGCGTCGACACCGAAACGATTCTACTTCTGCCGCCCAAATACCCATTCAAAACCGTAAGTGCACTTTTCCGTTTTGGCATTCAAGAATGCGTGGTGAAACCCTTCGAACAAGAAGACTTACTTCGTTCAGTCAGAAAAGTGAAGGGACTCCCTGAGCCAGAAGTACAACAAAAAGAGGAATAAAAAGAGGAAGAAAAAGAGGAAGAAGGAAAAAACGCCGCCGACAAAGACGCACCGTCGGTCAAAGAGATTACCTCATATACCCTAGACCAATCCGACCTACCAATGATGCCCGCCATCGCGATGCGCATCGTCAGACTTTGCCGAGACTCCGATATCAACGCCAACCAGCTCGAAAAAATAATTATGAGCGACCAAGCATTTGCCGGACAATTACTCCAAACTGCAAATTCAGCCCTCTATCGGCGCGCCGTGTCAATTAGCTCAATCCAATCGGCGATCGTACGCGTCGGCCTGAGACATGTGAAAAATCTAGCAATCGGACTTTCCGCCAACGCATTACACAAACTTCCCACTCCAAGAGCACAGAAGCTTTGGCAAGACTCCCGTACCATTGCCAGCGCCGCACAGATAGTCGGGTGGTGGTATGGTATGCCCGAGGATGCCTATGTGGTCGGCCTCCTGCATAATGTGGGAATGACCATTCTCAATAATTTGGATACCGAAAGGTTCGAGCATTGTATCAACCTTGCCAGCGAACAAAGAGCACTTGAAGAAACCCAACAGGAATTTTTTGGTGTCAATCATATAGAAATAGGTGCCGCCCTCCTCAAAAAATGGAGCCTCGACCAACCCTTCGTCGATGCCATCGCTGCACAAGCCGCACCATGGAATTTTCCAGGCACCACCGATAAAGGAAACACCCTCGCCACCTGCATCCACGCTTCGAAAGTATTCATGGAGCTGCCTATATTTAAAAGCATGGGGGCCGAAGAGCTAAGCCAAAGTGAGCGTCTCGAACTCGAAGAAGAACTATTGGATACCCCCGTGATACAACATCTCAAAATGAGCGCAAATCAACTTTCAGAAACCATCACAAAGCTAGAAAAAGTATTTATTCAAGATAGCTCAGATAGTTAGTCCCTTAATGCTCTACCTTTGACACAAACCAACTTTCATACAGAGCATAGCTTCCGAAGACGCTACAATTATTACAACAAACCGTCACTGGTACCATTGAGCCATCAAATTGGGGAAAACGTCTATCATGGGGACATAGGCCCACTGTTCACGATGCTATGATGATACCATCCCAATCGATTGAAATGCTCTCCATTCTCATGATGGCCCGTATGCCCGCCTATGGTCGCCAAGAAACAACAGAGAACGACAAAGAACGACAGAGAACAACAACGCCACGCACAATGAGTCACCAGACACCACCAAGAGCTGTATTCCAACGGCGACCGAGGCTGTTGATGGGTCACCGGGCACCACCGAAAACAGCTCGCCCCGACTCAAATACCTCTACCAATCCAAACACCCATACCAGTACCGATGGTCCCATCCAAACACCTACGCTACCCAGTAGAACACGTTACAAAACATATGAAATTGACACTGATGACGCTGAGTCCCCAGACACTCTTAACCAAACCCTAGACACTCAAAACAGCAATCAGCCAGAAGGGCCAAAACTTCCACCAACAGACTTCCCACCTACGACACCACGTAAAGATATCGCATAATGCGACTACCATAAAAAACACGCCGCGCTCTTACGATTGCGCATTCACTCACCCTAAGAGCCAAAACACCTATACCCAAAACGGCAACGGCATCATTGATTAAAGGGGGAACGCGGCTATCTTCTTCTGCTTAACTTTCCAAGCACTGCCCGTCGGCCACCACAAGCATTTGTTATTACGTGGATATATTAACCTTGAAACATGTTAGACTCTTGGGCAAGATGGAAATTCAAAGGGGGAGAAATCATGAGCGCCAGCATCGAAGTGAACACCACTGTACCCAAACTCAAGCAGGTGCCCGGACCCACAAAGAAATTCCTAGTCGGAAACACCCTCGATTTTCAAAAAGCGCCTTTGGGGTTTTGCCTCGACATTGCTGAAAGATATGGAGAGATAGTCCAATTCAGAGTCGGACTCGACAATTGGTACCTCATTAACAACGCAGACTTCGTGCACGAATTTACGGTCCGACGCGCGAACCTCTTCCACAAACCACGCCTTGCAAAACGACTCTGGAAACCGTTTTTGGGCGATGGGATACTCTCACTGGATGGCCAAGAATGGCGCCATGAACAAAAGTTCGTGAAGCCCGGCTTCCACAAAAAGAGAATCGATGCCTATGGCGAAGTAATGGTCACACATACCTTGGAGATGATTGAAAAGTGGACAGACGGCCTAATCGACAACATCTGTGTGGACATGACAGCATTGACCCTAAGAATCGTAGGCAAGACACTCTTTGATGCGGATGTTCAGAACGACGCATCCACCATCGGTGATGCAATGCACACACTACAAGAATGTATGGTCGAACACATAAACAATCCAATTCCAGTACCCAAGTGGTGGCCCAGTCAAACCAATCGCCGAAAAATCCAAGCCATCGAAGACATTGAAGACATCGTTCGAAGAATTATCAACGAGCGCAGAAAGGAAGGAAGAGACCACGGGGATCTCCTCTCAATGATGGTTTTTACAGAAGACGAAACTGGCGCTCAAATGAGCGATAAGCAGCTTCGCGACGAAACCATGACCCTTGTTTTCGCAGGACATGAAACAACCGCCACAGCGTTGGCTTGGATGACTTATATCATGGCCAAGGAACCCGAAGTCGTCAGAAAGATACGTCATGAACTCGACGAAGTGGTAGGAAAGCGTGCCATCACGCTCTCAGATCTTCCAGCTCTACCTTATCTCGAAATGGTCATTAAGGAATCCATGCGGTTTCTTCCATCCGTTTGGGCCTTCATGCGAGAGCCAATCGAAGATGTCCAATTAGGTGAGTATCTAATCCCCAAGGGTGATCAAATATTGATCAGTCCATACGTTATTCAGCACAATCCTCGATATTTCCCAGAACCCGAGAAATTCATACCTGAGCGTTTTTCGAAAGAGAACGAAAGAAAACTTCCAAAGGGTGCTTACGTCCCATTCGCTGCGGGCGCACGGGTTTGCCTAGGCAAGGCCTTCGCTCTGATGGAAGCGCGAATGATTTTGGGCACGATGGTCCAGAGAGTCGATTTTAAGATTGACGAAGATTTCGAAATTGATTTCCTCGCTCAGTTATCCCTTCAGCCCCGAGGTGGATTGCCAATTACCGTCAAAAAACGCACCTAGATCCCCCCATTTTTCAATTGCTCCATAGGCCCTACCATTTAGCGTTCGACAATCGGGTCCTCTCTATACTTGTGGTACTCCACACCGGTGCCTCCGCCAACCTTTGTCTTAGTTCCATTGCCCATTGTAAAACCAATCTCTCCATCAAATCGGAGCCAAAAATCCTCGTTGAGAATTAGACTCTTCCCAGAAAAGGATACCCGAAACGCATGTAAACCCTTCTTTAGATATCTGAGACCAACCTCTATTGGCCCCTCACCTCACAAAGAACCTTGATACTCAAACAACACACTTTTGCGACAATTTGAGATAGCCCCAAAGCCCATGGGTACTCGAACGGTTGGCCTTGACAAGTCAGAGCCTTCAATGTGATCCAGGTGTGACCAAGAAACCCGCCGGTTGATGGCTGACAAAGGTTGGCTGCGCGTAGGGAAGCATAGAAGCTCAAAATAACCTCAAGGTAAGATACCCTTCAGTATGTTAAGAGTCATATCCCAAACACAAACGCTCGGATTAGAAAATCCACCATCGTCCATAGCCGCTTGGGGGCGATGGGGTGCCCTGATCTTAGCCATTTCGGGGGCAATTCACCTGCTCTGGTTCAGTGGCGCGGAAATCGGTCATTTTTTTCCTCGCTTCGAGCCCCACGGCAGCAGTTGGTCCCAACGTGTGCACATGTGGACCCGCTGGGACGGTGGCCACTATCTGCGTATTGCTCGGGAAGGTTACAACAATGGGGAACCCAACAACCAATCCGTGGCGTTCTTTCCACTCTATCCCATGCTCATGGCAGGGGTCAGTGACCTCTTAGACGTAGAAGACTACCAGTCTGGACTTCTGATCTCCCACTTTTTTCATCTTGTCACCCTTTGGCTCGTATTTTGGTTGGCACGTATCCGCTTTCATTGGGAACTTAAACCCATACTCCTCAGCCTCGGAGCCTTCGCCCTCTATCCAGCCCACAATTTTGGTTTTTCGATCTACACCGAATCACTTTTCTTGAGTCTTAGCCTGGGGGCATTTATCGCCTACGAATATAAATATTTCCTCTTGGCCGGAATCCTGGCAGCTCTAGCCTCTGGTACCCGTTCCCAAGGGGTGCTCGTCGGCGCGGCCCTTTGGTTGGATTTCGCCTGGCAGCACCGCTCAACCCTACCAACCGACTTAAAAAGCATCACCAAACTTCTTCGCCTATCTATTTTTCCCTTAGGACTCTTTCTCTATTCGACATACCTACACTTCGAATTTGGGGATTTCCTTATTTTCTCGAAAACTCAAGCCCTATGGGGACGTCATCTGACAACACCCATCCATACAATTTTACAAGACGGCGCCAACGTGGATGTCTATTTAATTTTGGTCGGGTCGGTCTACCTAACCTACACAATGTGGCAAACGCCCCATCACCACCCCCTTAGAGACCGGCTCTACACCACACTATCGTTGGCATTACCGCTCTGTTCTGGGTCCATGCAGTCATTTTCACGACTGGTTTGGGTCTTGTTCCCACTCTATATTGTTGGCGTTATGAAATTCCAGACCCACAGTAAAATCAAAAAGTCCTACGTTGTATTGGGCCTCTTTTTTTCCCTCATCTACGCATTTAAGGTCGGCCAGAAAGCCGGCGTGACATAGCTTCCGACCTCCAGCTTTGCTCACCAACCACCACATCACCAACGACGGAGATGATTGACTTCAAGGTCGTTTGGCACAATAGAGTAAACCTCCGTCTCTTGGTCCACAGCCTCAGATACCTTTAAAAACCTTCCGGATAATTCCTTTTATCCCAACTATATCTTTCGACTTCAAAGCAGATTTTATAAAGCCCCCCCTCCCCGCGTGCCCGAGAAATTGGTCCAAGGACTGCGAAACCATGTTCAAACCCTCTCGTCCAGAGACTTCGAAGGTCGTCTCACCGGAAGCAATGGCGAAAAGAAAGCCACAGAATACGTGGCGAATTTCTTCAAGGTAAATGGCCTCCTACCAAACGGAGACAACGCGTCTTATTTTGAAACATTCTCTTTTAGTGCAAGCGTATCCTTGGGTGGTAAAAACAAATTCTCATTCAGCAAAGGTGGCGTCACTATTTCTTCTGCGGTCAAAGCAGACTTTCTACCCTTGGCCTTTTCCAAAACGGGAACACGCTCGGCGAAGGTCTATATGGGAACCATTCCCGATTACGCCAGCCATGGCAGCCAAGACGTGAAGTTCTCCCGGCGCCACACCCGAAAGCCCCGCGGAAAGAGCCGGGATCTTGGCAGGCGACATCATGAGCCGACTGGCCGAAAAGAAGATGAACAATATTTATGATTTCTTTTATATGCTCGGAATACTGAAACCAGGTTCCAAAATCCCCCTGATGGTGCTTCGAAATGGAAAAGAAATCGAGTTGCAAATAACCCCCACCCTCCGCGACTGAATCTACATTTATTAAACACATTGCCAACGTCAAAGGCTGATTGCTTTCTTTTTCTTGAGGTGGGCACAAGCCAACGTTTTCTCTTAGTTGTTGTTTTCATCTAATTGGTCAAATAGATTAAAGATTCGCATATGACATGCACCGACATGGACACACTGCAACCAGAGAAAAAACATGAAAACAGCTTTAACCACCATCCTAACCATCTGTCTTTTCGCCCCCCAGGTCATCGCCGGAAACACTGTAGAAAAGCAATATTGTATCAACGCTGACTTTCTTTACAACTACGACGGTGACAGCCTCACCGCCACCTTCCCACAACTCGCCAACGCACTTGGAAAAGACATAGATCCCGCAGGTATCCTTTGGTACAAAGCGAAAATCCGAGTCTTGGGAATCGACACACCAGAAAAACGGGGCAAGTGTAAAGCCGAGAAAAAGCTAGCCAACATAGCAAAAGAATTCGTTAAAACGCGACTCGCTAAGGCAAAATCATTCAAACTCTGTAACTTTGTCCGTGGAAAGTATTTCCGACTCGTTGGAAATGTCATCTACACCGACACCAACGGCATCGAAGCGGACCTAAGCCAAGAGCTTATCGAGGCCGATCTAGCCGTACCCTACGACGGCGGTAGAAAGACCAAAACGTGGTGCGAATAATCCCCCCTGTATGCTTCTCCATACCTCAAAACAGCCACTTGAGGGAATTGTTTTTGTTTCTCTCCCAAAGCCCCCGCCGCCACGTTACAAGGCCGCCACGTTACAAGGCCGCCACGTTACAAGGCCGCCACGTTACAAGGCCGCCACGTTACCAACGAATGGTCCAAAAGATGAAGATATGATTGCCGAGACAGGCTTTCTCACCAACTGAACAAACAATTACGATGGCCTCGCTAGGGACTTCCTACAAAATCCATGCATCAACCCAACGAGACCAAACCAGCCACTCCACACCACAGATTAACGCAACGCACTTTTCCAAGACACCAAAAAAGAAAAAATCGATTCACTACAAGTTCGCTTTTTTCTTTTTGAATCCACAGACGATCTAGCACCATTGAGTGCTAAAGTGAGACAATTACCGATAAGAACAAACCCCATCCTACACCTTTTAAACACCTAGTTTAAGAAGAAACTTGGCAAAAACGAGAGAAACAGATTCCACTTCTGTGGTCGCTTAAACGCGACATCCCTGCAACAAGATTTAGAATCTCATGGTAGAACCAAAACCAGAGTAAGCCCTTTGAAAAACTTAAAACTTGAATCTGTCTTGCCCAAACCCAGTCCAGTAACCCCGCCGACCCTGTTTCAACCCAGCATCCCCACACAAAGAGCAAGCAATAGCCAATAAGCACCCAACAATTGTGGGATGGGTAGTGTGCCACAAAAAAAGACATGTCGTTGTTGGCTCAACACTAGACCTTCGACAGCGGATTTGCTAGCCCGCCAGCCATAGCAACCAGCATGGAGAAGAAGATAAATGGAATTAGGCATGACCACCATCCCCACCGATGCTCTCAAACGTCTTTTAGAATTCATCCATAAGCAAGAGGTTGCCTGCCCCCTCACCCCTGACAGCCTTGCCTGCTTGGGATTTCAAGACCGGCAAGAGAGCCTACTCAAGTACCTACGAGAGCAGTCTGAGTCCGCAACCAAGGCAATTCTCGTTTGCGTGATTGCTGAACGACTCCGCTTGGATGAAAATCAGTCGCGCAACCGGCACCTCGATTGAGACACCCTATTTGAAACGGTCATCTTCTCCAAATGACTCGTCGCCCATGGCATTAAAAAGCCGGGTGGCCACAATCAACAAGCCACTCCCGAGCCCCCCAAAAAAACCCGCAAAAAACTTCCTAAAATACGACCACTCATCAGGCCCATAAGAAAAGGCCAAAAACCAACCGAGAAAAACCAAGATGATGAGGATACCAGCCACAACAGGGTGCTTCTTTAATTCATTCATAAGCCCACCACACGTCCGTTCATTCAGCTTTTCTCACCTCCCTAATAGATTATAAAATAGGTGAAGATCGAGATAATCCCCACCCCCAGGAAATTTAAAACCACCCCCTCTCGCATCATGACCGACATAGAAACCAACTTAGTCCCATAAACCACGGCATTCGGGGCAGTCGCCACCGGTAACATAAATGCGCAGCTCGCCGTAAGTGCGGCCGGCATCATGAGTAAGAGTGGGTCCACTTGAGCCCCAAGGGCCGCAGCGCCCAAGATAGGCATCAATAGCGTGGTCGTGGCTGTATTGCTGGTAATCTCGGTCAAGAAAGTAACTCCAAGGCAAAGGATGAGAAGCGACGCCCAAATAGGCAGAAAACTTAATCCCCCCGCCAACAAAGTTCCCACCACAACCGACAAACCGGAAGCCTCAAACCCTTTGGCAAGGGCGATCCCCCCCCCAAAGAGCAACAAAAGCCCCCAAGGGATATTCGCCATATCCTCCCAGGTCATCAAGGGTCCTCCTTGGCCATCTCGAATCGCCCCCAGAGCCACCACCCCCATCAAGCCGACCGTGCTATCACCAACCCCTTTTAGCTCTAACAGACCCGTCCACCCGCCAAAAGGCGCGCCCCTAAAAATCCACCCAAGTGCCGTAAAGAGAAAAACCAAAAGGATTCTCTTTTGCCGAATCGTGAGCGGCCCCTGTTTCGGAAAAAAAACCACCGCCTCTCCCCTACAATTGCGCTGTAACCACGCCCAAGCAACCAAGAGCAGGACCAGGCTGATGGGGATGGTTTTGGTCATCCAAGAGATGAAATCGATCTCCTGTGAAAAAGCCTCTTCGTAGTGTCCCATTAGAATAAGATTCGGTGGCGTCCCAATGGGCGTGCCCATGCCACCGATACTTGCGCTATAAGCCAATCCCAAAAGAAGACTCGCTCGGGCCCCATCGGCCAGGGGCGTGCGTTTAAGGGTCGCCAAAACGATGGGTAAAAGCATCAAAGTGGTCGCCGTGTTGGAGATCCACATACTAAAAAACCACGAGACCATCATAAAACTAAAAAGAACCCCCTCGGCCGTCTTCATGCCCATCAAATTAAAGAAGCCCCCCGCAATTCTCTCGTGTAACAAGCTTACTTCCATGGCACGAGAGAGCATAAACCCCGCCATCAGCAAAAGGATAATCGTATGGCCATAGGCCTGTGCCACAACCTTATGGTTCACCGCCCCCACCATCGGCAGTGCGAAAAACGGAATAATGGAAGTCAGCGGAATTGGAATAGGCTCAAAAATCCACCAGGCCGCCGTCCAGCCTGCCAGCGCCGCAACCCCGATCTGGGCAGCGCTCAAGCTCCCCACGTAAGCCAATAATCCAAGGAGAAGTGCGAAAATCGGACCCGCAATAAACTTCGTCGTTCTAGACATAGAGGACTCTTAACCGCACCAAACCTTAGATGCAAAAGATATAGATAGCCCCAAACCGAAAGCCCAAAAAACCAAACAAAACTCAAAAGATTGTTACCATCCAAACAACGACAAGAAAGACAATAAAACAATCCAAGCTGCACCGAATCAAACGAACTTTTCGGAGCCGACGACCAATTCCTTGGAATCTAACACTCGACAATCGAATCCACTCTTTCCTTAGACAGCTCAAACCCAAAATGACATTGGAGAACAAGGATCGGCGAATTCTACAAATTGCGCACGCTACCATCATGCAAAAGAGTACCCCAAACCCTTTCGCTTGATAAATCCGGCCCTCAATCCCGACAGGAATTGCGCCGACAAAACCCCACAAAGTTCCGAATTTGGGACGTTAACAATTCTTTCGTCAAAGGTGTTGTGGGCTCCATATTATCATCGGTCTCGTTATGAACAGCAGGTAAAAACACACGTTCATTGAAACAAAGGGCATTTCGGTAACTAAATACCTGCTGCAATTGCTCTACAGGGCGAAGGCCGCCCCATCGTCCCGCCGCAAGACCGACAAAACAGACAGGTCGATTCTCAAAACTTTCGGGAAAGGGCAGCATATCGATAAAGAGCTTTAAGACCCCAGGAAAACTACCGTTGTATTCAGGCGTGACCACCACCAATCCATCGGCGCCAAGGACTGCATCGATGAAACTCTTAAAAGATTCCGGCTTGGTTGCGTATGCCCCTGGACTGAGTAAAGCCTGTGGTAGGTCTCTCAAGTCGAGAAGCCTGACATCATCGACCAGTTCAGCATATTTTACAACCAACGACTGCGCCATTCGAAGTGTGTAACTGCCCTCACGGTTTGTTCCTGAAACAACCACCAAGCGCATCTTTTATCTCCTAATTCTAGGTTTTGTTCTAAATGCAATTCTCTTCAGCAAAATCCCACGGTGCCCACACTTTAATCGCCTGGGGAACAACCTCATAGACCACCGGCAATTTCCCAGATAATTCACCATCGCACTCGATGGCACAGGGCCGCCGGTCAACGGCCGTCGCCTCAATTTTCTTGCCTCGAACCATGGAAAATCCCTCCAGCCCCAAATGCTCACCCTTATAAACCTTCGGGTTATGCTTAAGAAAATCCATTAAGCCGACATCCTCAAGAATAATAACATCAAAGAGACCATCATTCAAAACTGCCCGGGGAGCAATTTTCATAGAACCACCAAAGTAACGCGCATTGGCCACCGCAACCATATTCGCATCAACCACGCGGTCATAAATGTCATCCACTTTGAGATGAATTCGGCAATTCTTGTAGGTCATCAGTCCCAAAACAGTGCCCAACAAATAGGTCAATTTTCCGCCGAGGATTTTGCCACTGGAATTCACCTTTTCCGTAATTGCACCCGAGGACCCAAAACTAGAGATATTGATAAAATGCCGTCGCGACTGCTGATAACCATCGTCACAAATCAGCCGTCCAACATCGACAAACTGGCTCTTGGAATGTTCAATAATATGGGCGGGAGGTGCAGCATACATCCCTAAGGTTCGTGCAAAATCCCCACCAGTTCCCGCAGGCACCACCGCCAATGCCGTTTCTTCACCGATGAGATTACCCTCATCGTCAAAAAATCCGTTCACCACCTCATTGAGCGTGCCGTCCCCCCCCACCACCAAAACGGTATCGAATCCATCCAAAATTGCTTGTCGCGTCAGCTCTGTGGCATGTCTTGGTCGAGTGGTAAGCCGTATCTCTGGTTTTGTCCCCTTTCCAAAGACCCGTTCATAGGCAGCTCGCCAAGCGCCAGCTGCTTTTCCTCCCGCAGCCATGGGATTTGCAATAACACAAATCGACATCTCAACTCCCCTGCCCCCCACAAGAAGAACCAGCGACTCCGACAATTACCCCTTGGAGGGTTCTACCACCTTCAGACGAAGTTCCTGCAACTGGTCAAAATCAATATTGGAGGGCGCATCCAACATTAAATCCGTTTGCTTTTGTGTTTTCGGAAACGCGATCACATCTCGGATGGAAGAAGTTCCAATCATCAACATCATAATTCGGTCGATTCCTAAGGCGATCCCGCCATGGGGGGGAGCACCATACTGTAGTGCATTCAATAAAAAGCCAAACTTACTCTGGGCTTCTTCCTCTGAAAGCCCCAAAGCCATAAACATATCCTTCTGAACATCTTCTTGATGGATCCGAATGGAACCACCGCCGATTTCAATACCGTTCAAAACCAAGTCATAGGCTTGAGCCTTCACTTTACCGGGCTCCGAAGGCAAATACTGACGATCCTCGGGGCGCGGGGAAGTAAATGGGTGGTGAGCGGCTACAAAGCGCTTATTGTCCTCATCCCATTCCACCAACGGAAAATCAGTCACCCAACAAAAACGAAAATCATCGGCCTTGGTTAAACTGCGACTCTTAGCGATATACTTTCTCAATTGGCCCAAGGCCGGATGCACCACCTTGGGTTTGTCGGCAACGAAAACAGCCGTATCACCTGGCTTTAATCCCAGTCTATCGGCAATAGCAGCACGTTCGGCATCGCTGAAAAATTTCGCAATGGGAGACTGCCAACTATGGTCCTCTTTGACTTTGACCCAGGCCATACCCTTCGCACCATACACCCCGACAAAATTCGCCATTTCATCCAGTTCTTTTCGAGAAAAATCCCCGATGCCCGTGAGGTTAATGGACTTAACAATTCCGCCACCTCCCACCACGTCCGCAAAAACCTTAAAGCCTGTATTGACAACCAAATCGCTCAAGTCCACCAATTCGAGACCAAAGCGTAAATCAGGCGCATCCAGACCGAATCGTCGTATGGATTCATCATAGGTCAGACGCTCAAAGGGAGGTTTGAGCTCCACGCCCCGCAATTGCTTCCAAGCACGTGCAAGAATATCCTCGACCGCCAAATACACATCCTCAGGAGAACAAAATGACATCTCCACATCGAGCTGTGTAAATTCAGGCTGACGCTCGGCCCTCAGATCCTCATCCCTAAAGCAACGAACAATTTGAAAATATCGGTCATACCCAGCAACCATAAACAGCTGCTTAAAAATCTGGGGTGACTGAGGAAGGGCAAAAAACTTGCCTGAGTGGACCCGCGAAGGCACAACATAATCACGTGCCCCCTCAGGTGTGCTTTTAATTAGATAAGGTGTTTCCAATTCGAGGAAACCTTGTTCGTCCAAACCTCGTCGCAAAAGCTGATTAAACTTATGTCGCAAAATGAGATTATCCTGTAGACTGGGGCGGCGGAGGTCCAAATATCGATATTTCAATCGAACTTCTTCTGAGGTATCAATATTGTCCTCAATCTGGAACGGGGGTGTGGGTGATGTCGAGAAGATCTCCAATCGCGTGGCAGCAACTTCAACTTCCCCGGTGGCCAATTTGGGGTTGATATTGCTTCCCCGACCTCTAACCCTGCCTGTCAGACCCAAAACCCATTCCGTTCTCAAATCTCCCGATACTCGGTGGGCCTCTTCAGCGATTTGCGGGTCAAAAACGATCTGAGTCAAACCATCGCGGTCCCTAAGGTCAATAAACACACACCCACCATGGTCTCGGCGGTTATGCACCCATCCCATCAGAACGACTTCTTCACCAATATTTTCCGCTCTTAGGGAACCACACCGATGGGTTCTCTTAATCTCATGAATAAAACGCGCCACAACCCAACCTCGCAATACAAAAAGGAATTTATGGAGGCTACCTAGCAGATTGGTTTTTCATCGCAAGGGGGTCGGCATTTTTGTAGCGCAGATACACCACGGTTAAACTTGGACCAAACCTCCCATTGAACCGTTGGACCCGGCCAAGGATCGTGACTAAGTTCGGTCTATGCTCACCACACCCTTTATCTGCCGTATTTTCGCCATCACAATTCGAAGCTGGTCTTTGCCATCGATAAGTATCTCAAATGTATTTTCCGCCTTATCATCACCGGTAACTTTACAGTTAGCTTCGGCAATATTGACAGCATTGTCGGTAAAAGTTTGGGAAATGGTCGCCAGGATACCGGGTCTGTCCTCGGTGGTAACCCGGATCTGAACGGGCCGCTTAACCTTCGTACTGTCATCCCATTCGACCTCAATACGTCGGTCTGGATCGATGTCCAGGGCCCGCGAACACATGTGCTGATGCACTGTAATCCCCCTTCCCCGGGTAACAAAACCCACAATCGGGTCACCTGGCAGGGGATTGCAACACTTCGCGAACCGAACCAAGACGTCATCGAGGCCAGCAACCATAATTCCACTCGACGAATGGCGTGCAGCTCGACTGATAATCTCCCCCAAACGAGTAGGCTGTGGCTTCTTTGGCTCCACGTCTGGATTGAGCTTCTGTAAAACCTGAGTTGGCGTGGCATTTCCATAGCCCAAGGCAATAAACAAACCGTCTTGGTTTCGGTGGCGAAGCATCTTCGCGACTTCATTCAACCGACCAGACTTCTGAAGCTTATTGAGAGACATACCGTTGCGCTTCAATTCTCGTTCAATCAAATCCCGACCCAAGTGGCGCGAACGCTCTCTTTCCTCAGTACGAATAAGACTGCGAATTTTCTGTTTGGCTCGGCCACTGGCGACAAATTTGAGCCAATCACGGGAGGGCGTTTGATTCGAGTTTACAATAATCTCAACCATATCTCCGTTTTTCAGCTCATGCCGGAGAGGGACCATCCGCCCGTTTACCTTAGCCCCCGCACATTGCCGACCGACCTCGGTGTGAATGGCAAAGGCGAAATCCACCGGAGTCGCTCCACGCTTCAAGGAAATAACTTCCCCCCTGGGCGTAAACACAAAAACTTCATCGGTGAATAAGTCGTATTTTACCGTATCGAGAAACTCATTGGGGTCTTTAAGATCGTGTTGCCACTCCATAAGCTGGCGTAGCCAAGCGAATTGTTGCTTATTCCGATGATCAAGATTGTCGACCTCTTTATAATCCCAATGCGCGGCCACCCCCTGCTCACACACGCTATGCATTTCATGGGTTCGGATCTGAATCTCAATTCGCTCTCCCTCCGGCCCAATAACACTGGTATGCAAGGACTGATATCGGTTGGGTTTCGGCATCGCGACGTAGTCTTTGAAGCGCCCGGGGATAGGGTGCCACATCGAATGCACATGCCCAAGCACCGCATAACATTCACCGACTGTCGTCACCAAAACGCGAAAAGCTATTATATCATAGACTTGCTCAAATTCGATATGGTTGGACACCATTTTCTTGTAAATGGAATAGAGGTGTTTTGGACGTCCCGAAACATCAGCCACGATATGTCTTCTGACCATCTCCTCATCCAGCGTATCCACCACGCTCTCAACATAGATTTTACGCTCAGCACGTAATTTATTAACACGTTCACTGATAGCCTGATACTCTTCTGGATAGATGAAGCGGAAAGCCAGATCCTCCAGCTCACCTTTGAGCCAATTAATCCCCAGCCGATTGGCCAGCGGAGCATAGATGTCGATCGTTTCTTGGGCGATCTGAACACGTTTCCGCTCGGGGAGGTGGTAAAGGGTTCTCATATTATGCACGCGGTCGGCCAACTTGACTAAAATAACCCGTATATCCTTGGCCATCGCCACGAGCATTTTACGAAAATTTTCCGCTTGCTTATGCTCATCGGTATCAAAACGAATCTCGGATAATTTGGTGACACCATCCACCATCAGACTAATCTCAAGCCCGAAAAGGTCACGAATGTCCTCAAGCGTTGCCAAGGTATCCTCTACGGTGTCATGGAGAAGGCCCGTGGCAATACTGGCCTCATCTAATTTTAGCTGCGTGAGTAAATACGCGACTTCGAGAGGGTGGACGAGATAGGGTTCACCGCTCTTTCTCGTTTGACCCGCGTGAACTTTGGCCGAATACAGATACGCCTTTTGAACCAAACTCAAATCTGCCTGGGGAAGGTACGAAAGGATCTCCTCGGCTATATCTTCATATCGGCGCTTCAAGACCATTCAGCGCTTCTCGCATAAAGTTGGCACCCGCTGATAGTCAAAAATCATCATTTGTCATTCTTAGTCTGTCCCAGAGCCAAGCCCAAGGCAATCTGCCCTCATTTAAAAAACATCCATCCCCACGCCCCGGGCGTGTTGAATCAAGGCCCGATCCTGTTGAATCACGCCCCCCCTAACCATAACTTACCTCCCACACAACGTTCAATTCCCCCCTCGGTCACCACCGCATCCATCCCTATATCGCCCTCATCTACAGGAAGCTCAGACCATACCTGTAAGTCGTAACCAAACCCCAGTTTATAACCCCCATAGTTCGCTAAAGTACGGTCAAAATAGCCTCCCCCATACCCTAGACGCGTACCACAGGTGGTAAAAGCCACCCCAGGTACCACAATCGCCTCGATCGAGGTCAAAGCAGCAACTTCCGTACCCCGGGGTTCCAAAATACCAAAGTTGCCCTTAATCAACTCATCATGGTCGGCAAAGGCGACAAAATCCAATGGCAATCCCACCCCCTTAATACGGGGTAAAAAGAGGGCGGTCCCCTGAGCCAAGCACAAAGAAGCCAGCGGAAAAACATCGACTTCGCCCCGAATCGCCGCATAAATGCCAAGAGAATTTAAGTTGAGGTCTTCAATTAGATTTGCCAAATTCTCTCGAGCTGTCGCACCAAAACGGTGCCGCTCTGCTTCGGTAAGGGCACTTCGCCTTCTAAGAGCTTCTTTGCGGACATCCGATTTGATCCTGGCCGCCATAATGATTGGGAGTCCCATCCACACCGACGAGGGTGTAATACCAAGAATGCGGTCCCCGCCCAATGGCGGGCCAACAGGTTCTGAACCTGGAATCCCAGGTGGGTACGGCCTCTGGAGTTTTAGGCTTCTCGGTTGCATATAGCCCGAGCTTGCACACCACTCCACGAACAGCCATTCCCGTAATCTTAAAGTGTTGGTTCACGCACGCTCTTGGTAAACCACACACTGGGCAGGGCCGCAAAATCAAACCAAGGGGGGTTCACACCTTTCCTTGATCATCACACCAAATAGTCGCCCACAAACATTGTCTCGTCAATCAATTAAGTGGTGGGATAAATTTGTGGTCATGTAATAGTTCTTGACAATACCTAAATTGACAATATTGCCTCAATTGGCAATGAACCAAAAAAAAATATCCAGGAGTACCTCATGCAACTTTTCACTTTGGCACTCTTAACGTCCTCGCTCCTCGGAGCAGTGGATCCGGAAACAGATCTCACGCTCGTCCCTGGATCCGTCGCCCTAGAAGAACCTCGGCGTTACGAGTCACCGCGAAACTACGACGACACCCTTAAATATATGCGCGCCGTAACCACAAAAACGCGGACCAAACTCCGGCGAATCGTGAATCGACCAGGACTCCGAGCCCACCACATTGCCAGCCGCGATCCCAAAACAAAATGGGAGGGCGTCAATATATACCAATGGAAAGGGCACATTCGTTATTTCATTTTACTACGCCAAGACACACCCAAAAAATAGGATTACCCCTTCCTTAGGGCACCAACCTATCGAGGCCTACCCTTGAGATATTCGGGGCCATCATCCTCAACCTCAACTTCCTCCTTCTCTATTTCCGGTCTTAGAACCTCCCTCAATATTTCCGTATCTCGTTTGGTGGCATCGTCCACCGTTTCGAGGGTTCTCGGCATCACGTCCCGTTGATCAATAACGATCTCCACCCGCCGATTTCTAGCGCGGCCAGTCGATGTCTTATTCTCCCCCAAAGGTCTTGTGGCACCATGACCATTGAGAACGAAACGCGCTGGAGACAAGACTTGCTCTTTCAATAGCGCATGGATTACCGAAAAGGCCCGCGACCCGGAGAGCTCCCAGTTCGACCTAAACCGCTTACTTTTCATGGGGGTATTGTCCGTATGCCCCGACACCGAAATCGCCCCCTCTATTTTCGCCAGTGCATCCCTAAGCCGTTTCGCCACCGGCATGAATTGCTGCTTTAGGTCGGCACTCCCTGCCGAAAACGAGCCACTTTGTAGAATTCGTACCGTGATCATACGCTCGCGAACTTCCAGCTCAATCTGGCGCCTCATAATCTCGGGCTTCAATAGTTTCTTGAGTTTGTCAGCATCGATGACGGTTTTCTTTTGTAGCTCTTTCTCCAATGCATCAGCCTGGGTCAATATATCGTCCACACTCAAGTCCTGCAAAGCTGACTGCGGAGGTGCACCCAACCCCTTGGCCAATCCCTCCGCCATGGCCTTGAATTTTTCGACATCGATGGTCGCCATACTTAAAAGCATGACGAAAAAACACATGAGCAGCGACATCAAGTCGGCGAAGGTTGTGACCCACATGGGGGCACCGGGATCCGCCTCTTTTTCAAGAGGACTCTCGGGCTCTTCATCGCCATGGTCACCACCACGTGAAGGAGCCTCTCCTTTTGGGGGAGGGCTTTGCTCTGGCTCCTTCTCGGTGAGCGCTTTATCCTCTTGTTCTGCCAATGGAATACCGTTTCCTCTAAAAGCTTTGTTCCTTAATTATTCACAAAATACCATCGCAAAACCAAGCATGTCCTTTAGTTCTTGCATTTTCGTCCAATTGAGAGACATATCAAAAGAAGCGTGCGTTTCGGACAACAATGAACCTCAATACCCCTACACCCAAGCGATGATCGTTTAAGCATGACTTCAATACCGGGAAATCCTAAGGGGACCGATTCTGGCGAAGGTGAAAATACCCCTTCGGGGGAATCGGTCCAAAACAATTCAGGGACAAATTCCGACCCGACAAAACCAAACTCAGCCCCCGAAACACCCAAGCGCGGCATCTCCGTGGAAGAGGCGCAAGCTCTTGCCGCTCCGACACCTCCCAACGATGACGACGACGACGATGAAGAGCCCCCAGGTCCCCCACGCGAGGACGAAGGAGGCGGCGCCCCTCGCTGGGTGACAACCTTCGCCGACTTGATGTCGCTCCTCATGTGTTTTTTCGTCATGCTCGTCGCATCGGCCAACCTGGAAAAAACCACCTTCAAAGAAATGGTCGAATCCATGCACGAAGGCTTCGGAATTTCAGATTCCAAAAAGATGGAAGAATTTACCATCACCGATGTGCTATCCCAAGCCGACCTCCTCAAGGCAGCCAAACAGGAAAAATCCCGTAAACAAGCCGCCAAACTTAGGGAGGTTTTGAAACGCGAGATCGTTGAGGGCAAAATTGAGGTAGAAAGCGGCGTCGAAAAAATAACCATCCAAGTACTCTCTGCAAGTTCCTTTAGCTCCGGCTCCGCCAACCTCAAATCGGGCTTTAAACCTGTGGCCAAAAAGATCCGAGAATCTCTCATCAATATACCCGGGGTCATCACCATATCGGGTCACACAGACAACACCCCCATCCACTCAAGAAAGATTCGTTCAAACTGGGAATTGTCATCAGCACGGGCCTTCTCCGTCATGCACGAGCTACAAAAAAGTCAGAAGCTTCCAGCCGACCGATTTATATTAAGAGGCTATGCCGACACTCGCCCCAGAGTGCCAAACAATTCAGCTGCCAATCGGTCCAAGAATCGCCGAGTTGAGATTATGGTCGATCAAAGAGAGAGCTCACAACAGCCAGGCGCCCATGGCCAAAAACAAGACGGAGAAACCAAGCCAGAAAAGGAACCGATCATCATCAACGCCGACACAATGGAACAATTTGAGAACGAGACCATCCACAAACTCTTGGAGGAGAAATAGACCGATGACCGCCGAAGAAACAACTATTCCACATCCCATACTCGGATAATTCGGTCTGCCCCACCCGAGTAAAGAAGCTTACCCCCAGGTTCAAACCTCACAGCCATCACCGACCCCTGATGACCGGTATATTTAGCAACCTCGACGCCAGTGGCGACCCGCCAGATGCGCACAGTGCCATCATCGGATCCTGTGGCCAACAAAACACCATCGGATGAAAAGTCCACCGCTCTAACCCCGCCCGTGTGTCCAAAAATATTCCGAATTAAACTGCCTTTTTTCCCGTTCCAAAGCCTTAAGGACAAATCGAAACCAGCACTGGCCACCGTGAGACTCTTTTTTCGTGGGGAAAATGCTAGTTCCGAAATCACGTGCTTATGTTTCTCCAAACGATGAGTGATGTCTCCCGAACCAGCCCTAACCACAACCACTTCCTTATCCGTAGCCAAGGCAAAAAATCGGCCATTCGCAGAACTGGCCACGCTTCGAACCGGCTTCTTAAAGCGTATCATCTCCTTACGTAATACCCCTGACTTGGCCCCCCAAACTAAGACTCGACCTTCCTTATCCACAGAAACCAAAGACCGGCCATCTCGACTAAAGGCAACCCCGTAAACCCAATCATCATGTTCTGCGAGTTCGTGTTTCTCAGACCAATCCTCCGCCGACCAAACCTTGATGGTTTTGTCTCGACTACCTGAAGCGAGTAGAGAACCATCCTTATTCACAACCAGATCTTCAATCGCACCTGTGTGCCCACCAAGCTCCTCAATTGCTTTCCCGCTTTTGACATCCCAAACTTTAATATTTCCGCCCAAGTCGCCGGTCGCAATCTTTTGCCCTCCAAGCGCCACCATCGCTGTAATACCTTCTTCGTGACCCTTCAAACGCATACGCTCTTGACTTAGCTGAACGTCCCAAACCCGTATACGGTCGTCGAGACCGGCCGAGAGGACCAACTTATTATCTGACGAAACATCCAGCCCAATAACACCCTGCTTATGGGCCCGTAACACCCTTAGAATCTTTTTCTCATTGACATCCCAAACTCGGATAGTCCAATCATTGCTGGCCGACAAGAGAACGCTATCCCCTGCGGCAAATTTGAGACGCGTTACGACATCTTCATGCCCTTCTAAGCGATGCAATAACTTCGTCCCCTCCTTATTAAAGAGATAGATATAATTGCCGCCAGCAACAGCCAACAGGTCAAGCTCACTGGCCCACTCCATGGCTTCAACAACCCCCCTATTGAACGGAATTTTCTTGAATTGCTCCCCCGATTCCGTTTTCCACCAGGCAAAGCTCTGGTCCCAACTTCCGGTCCCTATATAAGCATCATCCGGAGAAAAGCTGAGGGCTCGGATATCCCGTTTGTGCGCTTGCTTGGCCCAAATCATTTTCTCTTTTTCAATCAAATATAGCGCTAATTTTCCATCGAGCCCTGAGGCGACAAAACGCGTACCATCGTGACTAAAGGCCAAGCCAATCACACCTGAACCAGGAAACGCATATCTCCGCACAACTCTCAGGGTTTCCAAATCCCAAAGCCGAATATACTTACCTCGGTCTGAGGAAACCAGGAAGCGTCCTTCACGATCCGCAGCCACCGCTAACACCTCATCCAGATGGCCTGCAAGAGTCTCCTGATGCTCAAGTTTACGATTCCACAGCTCAATCCGGTCCCCCGAACAGGAAACCACCCATTGTCTTTTTGGGACCCATGTCGCACATCGAACCGCACCCCTATGCTTATAGCTGAAGCTCCGAGGTAAGATATCCATATCCCAAACAAGAACTTGATTCTTAAATGAAGCCGTCACCGCTTGTTTTCGACGGCGATTCATCGCCCCAACCATCGCGGCTTCTCCCACGAAAAAGAGTCCCCGCTCCTCTCCAGTCCGAACATTCCAATAACGAATGGTTTGGTCACCCGAGAGAGAGAAAAACGTCTGACGGCTCTTCATCCACCCCAGGGAAAGGACCTCTCCCAAATGCTCTTCAATACGGTAATTTCTCTCCGGACGCCCCATATAGTGGAGATTAATGTTGGCGTCCCAGCCCGCCGAAATCACGAGGTCACGAGACGGCTCGTATAACACGGAAGAAACCACTCCTTCATGGGGACTCCAGCGCTCCAAAACCTTAAGCTTATCAATGTTTATCCTCAATACCGCCCCTTGGTCAGTTCCCACCAACATCCAATCCCTACCTTTAACGAATTCGACCACCGTCGCCGCATGCCCCGAAGGCAGCCGGACCTTCTTTAAAAGTCGTCCCTTCCAGCTCCATAGCCTAAGCTCGCCTTCACGCCCCCCAGAAACCAAACGATTTTCCGACACAAACTCGACCGAGGTTACCGCCCCACGGTGCTGGCCCATTTGCACTTTAAGTTTGCCGTTTTCCCAAAACCAAATCCGAATTGCGCCATCAAAGGCACCCGTGGCAACGAATCTTTCGTTGGGAGAGATTGCCATCGACACCACCCCGCCCAGGTTCCCTTCGATAATCCGTTCTAATTTTCCGGTTCTCCGGTTCCAAACACGCAATTGTCCAGTTGAACCGCCGCTGATAATATTGCGATCGCGATTCAGCAACGAGACCACTCGAATGGTCCCCTTATGCCCCTTTAGCTTCAGTGTTGGCTGCCCAGACCGCTGTCCAAACACGCCGGCGGGTAAGCAAATCAAGAGCAAGCAAAAAATAAGTAATGAACTCCGCACCACAACCCCCAAAAAACACTCCCCAAGCATTGAATCAAGTGCAGTTTTAGGTCAGAGCGCACTCTTTGACCAACAGTACCCCATGGGCTACCATAAAAGAGAGGAGAGAGGTTCTTGGCTTCAAAAGAAAAATCGATAAAACCGACTATTTTGTGTGTCGACGACGAAATCGCCGTCCTCGAAGGCCTTCAACTGAATCTCCGGCGAGCGGGAACTGTCCATACCGCCACCAGCGGAAAAGAAGGCCTAGAACGCATCTCCAACAGCGAGAAGCCCTTCGCGATCATTATTTCCGATATGCGAATGCCCGAAATGAATGGCGCCGAATTTCTCCAACACGCCCGCCAAATAAGCCCCAATTCGGTTCGAATTCTGCTCACCGGACAAACCGAAATAGAATCTGCGATTTCTGCCGTCAACGATGGTGGCATCTTCTGCTACCTCCAAAAGCCCTGCCCCAAAGAAAAACTTTTGGAAATCATCGAGGAGTCCACCAAAGAATTTCAACTTCGAGAAGAAGAAAGAGAAATTCTCGAGCAAACACTTTGGTCGAGCGTCAGCGTCATGTCCGAGATTCTTGGAGTCGTCAACGAAGCCGCGTTTGGGCATGCCGAACTCATGCGCGTCGTGGTCCTTCATCTCGCCAAAAGCCTCGCGTTGGAGAACGTCTATGAATTCGAATTAGCAGCCATGCTCTCACAGCTAGGATGCATGGGAATGCCTAGTGAGAGCATCGAAAAGATCCACACGCCTTCCCAAATGACAAGAGAAGAACAAGAAGCCTATCGCCAACACCCCAAGATAGGCCAAGAATTGCTTGAAAAAATACCTCGACTTGAAGACGTGGCCCTTATGATCGGAAACCAGTTCCGGAAATTCCCCCCCGTGGAATTGGACCAGCCGGTTTATCTCGAAAACCGGAGGGTCTTGGGCGCAAAAATGCTTCGAATAGCTGTCGATGTCAGCCGATGGCTCGCCAGCGGCAAAACCCTACCCGAAATCCAAGACCGAATAGACGGCCGACCACAAAATTACGACACGCGACTTATTGAGGCCCTTAGGAGCCTCAAGCTTCCGAAACCCAAGAAAGTATTACAGATGCTCAACGTCGACGAAATTGGTGTGGGCATGGAACTCGCGGCCGTCGTGGAAACCATCACCGGAACACGGGTTTTCCTCCCAGGTAAAATCGTGACTCCCTTGGCAATAGAAAGGCTGATTCGCTTTCACCAAGGCGTCGGTATCAAAGAACCACTCAGAGTGTTGGCGCCGCCACCAAAAGCTTCACCAAAATTGATTCAAACTTAGAATTGTAGGCTAAAAACACATATGATAACTAGGCAACACGGGCAGGAATCGACACCACCTTGTTTTGCGCTCTCCCCATTTGGAGGAATGTTTCGGTGCCAGATTACGCAACTCTTATTGGGCTTGTAGGCTCCTTTGCCATTGTGGGAATGGCAATTATGCAAGGTGAAGGCGGACTCATGCTCTTCATCAACGTGCCTTCCCTCCTCATCGTCATTGTAGGGAGTATCTTCGTCGCACTTATGAAATTCGGCCTCAAGCAGTTCTTAGGTGCCATCGGCGTAGCTCTGAAGGCTTTCTTCTTCAAACTTGAACAACCTACCGATCTAATCGAACAAGCCGTTAACCTTGCCAACAAGGCCCGAAAAGAAGGCATCATCTCCCTTGAAGAAGAAACCATCACCAATGGCTTCCTGCAAAAGGGCGTTGAATTTCTAGTAGATAATGTAGATGGCAAGGTTATCAAAACCACCCTCTACAAAGAAATGAATCAAGCCATGGAGCGCCATGACGGAGGTATCAAGATATTCAAAGCCATCGGCGACGTGGGCCCTGCAATGGGAATGATTGGTACACTTGTGGGACTCGTACAAATGCTCGCGGCCATGGACGATCCGAAAACCATCGGCCCCGCAATGGCGGTAGCACTCCTAACAACCCTTTATGGCGCGATACTCGGTAATATGTTCGCCTTACCTATCGCCGATAAATTGACCCTCAGAAATCAAGAGGAGCGAATTGTTAAGTTACTCCTAATCGACACAATCCTAGCGATCCAAGCTGAACTCCACCCCAGAGTTTTGGAAGAATCTCTTCAGCCCTATCTCGCTGAGTCGAAGCGGAAGAAAGAAGAGGAAAAGTAATTACTCATGACCGATGAAACAGACATCGAGACACCTCCATCAAGTTCTTCCGACAATGGCGATTTCGAACAAACTCTTGAAACCGCCCATCTCGTTCTGAGAATTGTTCAAAGCGTGATCGAAGCCCAAGCCGCGTCTCAACCCGACTCACCCAACTACTATGAAATTAGCGAAGCCGTAAACGCACTTCAAAAGACCCCGGGACTCCTAGAAAACATTCTCAAGGGCGAGCTGCAGCCCAAGCAAGTTATCCGGTATGTTCGCGATCCCTTTGGCCGAATTATCGTCGCTCCATTCGCAAAATTATTTCAAATAGCCCCCTCCGAAAACAACGCTAAAAAAGACACACCACTTTCGAGGCGGTTTCTCCCTGGCTTTTTTGTGGCCATTCGACTGATGATTGGCGGAGACCTATACGAAAGGCTCCATCAACAGGCACAACATATCCTTGAGGAGCACCGCCATAGATTCCCAAATCAGGACGATGAAGAGTTCTGGAAAACCATCTACAAAGATTCACGCTCACGCGAAATACAGGCAAATCTGTATTCCGTCGTTGCATCAAGATTTTCCCCCTTCGAAAAACGACTCGACTGGTTCTTAAACATCATCAATAAGAAAGCGCCTGGTTCAAAAAAAGTCAGCCAAGATACACAAGTTGAGCCCTTCGATACGAAGGCACTATTGACGGTATTTCGTGCGATTTACCTAGAAAACGATCCGCAAACCCTCAAGGGGCACTTTGACGAGTTTCTCAAAACAAATCCGCTACAACCAGAACAATCAGAAACATTTCACGGTTGGATCGACCACCTACGAAACATCTGACCCATTTAGGTGCGAAACTCAGCCGCCATACGTTGTATTTGCAAAGTATTAGAGATGATTGTTTGAGCCGCAGTCTCAGCCCGATTAACGGCGTCAACAGTCTGCTCAACCGCTCCCGCCACCTGGGAAATACTATCTGCAATCTCCGTCGTACCACCCGCCGCTTCATGTAGATGGCGCCCCATTTCCTGAGCCGTAACGGTCTGTTCCTGAACCGAACTGGCAATGGTCGTTTGGTATTCATTCACTTGAGTAATGATCTCCATAATTTGGCCAATGGCAGTCACCGCCCCATCCATGTCCGATTGGATTGCGGTAATCTGTAGCGTAATGGATTCAGTTGCCTTGGTGGTTTCTTTGGCGAGCTCCTTCACCTCGTTGGCAACAACCGCAAAGCCCTTACCCGCTTCACCGGCACGCGCGGCCTCAATCGTCGCATTGAGCGCGAGGAGGTTTGTTTGTTCCGCAATGCTCCCAATAACCTTAACCACCGATCCCACTTCTTTACTGGTGACATCTAGCTTACTGACCATCGCTGTGGTTGTCTCGGCAATATCCACTGCAGATTGCGCCACCTTCGATGCTTGACGAGCATTGGCGGCAATCTCCTTAATATTTGAGCCCATTTCTTCCACACCCACCGCCACAGTCTGGACATTCTCACTCACCTGAGAGGCCGTCGCCGAAAGGCGACTTGTCTCCGCAGACGACGCACTGGAATCCGCGACCATTTTTTGGCTCGTTACCTGGAGCTCTCGAATTGAGCCACCCAAATTATCCTTGGAATCATTGATTGAACCTACCAGGGTCCTAACACCCGTTAAGGCAGTACGAAGCTTCGTCGCCATCGCGCCAAACTCCGCACCAACATTTAAATCCCCTCGGCTCAAAGTATCCAAAAGAGTATCGCTCGCCCCTCCCCCTTCGGCCGCTCCTTTCATCGTCATCTTCGCCGTACCTACAATGGCACCCCAGCTGACCAAGAAAATCCCCAGCAGAGAACCCAAGGGGACTTCCTGCCCACTGTCGTTCTTTTTACTCGAAAGCGCAGCTTCACCATCCTGAGCATCGGCATCAGTCTCCACCACCTCGGCCATTTCTGCGGGACCCGAAGAAGAAACCGAGTAACTCGCAAACACCGAAAACCCCACCGCTAACATCGAGGCCAAAGCAAGTTTCGTAAAACCATCCGGTACCCCGCTACTCTCGCTTCCAAAATCGCTCTCTGAATCAGCAACCATTGCTTCGCCCCAGTCATCACTATGATTAAGATAAGAACACGAAATACCAACTAACTTTAACCCATCTTGGAGAACGAGTGCGAGCTTTCAGAAAAAAAGAAAGCCGATTTCCTGCGCCATGCCCTTAAATACAAGAAAGGGGGCATCAATCTCTTGGCTCAAAGGAGAAAGACAAAGCCATATTCGCGACATCAGTGGCTATTTCGATTTAACAAGTGTATGGGGCACCGTCATTGGAGATCAGGTCACGAATATTAGGTAATGAGAGGGCTATTCATGTCAGTATCCGTCGACCCAGAGGTCATTGAAAGCCTGAAAATGCTGGCGTCTGAAGATGATCCGGATTTCTTGAAGCTTTTAATCGAAACCTATCTTGAGGACGCACAGGCGCTCTACCAACAACTCGTTGACGCATCTCAGTCGGGAGATTCAAACCTTGCCTGTCGATTCGCCCATACCCTCAAATCCAGCAGTGCCAACATGGGCGCGATCCCCCTCGCCAACTATGCAGAATTGGTCGAGGAATCCTTGCGAACCGGTACCGATCTTCAAGCATTGGTCGATCCAATCCAAAAAATGGGCGAAGAACTCAAACTCGTGGTGAATTATCTAAGAAAAGAGCTCCATGGTACTGGTTTATAGAGCCAATCAATTTTTCAGATAATCGTCATCTTTTAATCGAACTTACTTGACAGAAACGCGCCAAAATTTTAGCAACACGCTGCGCGAACCCGCCAATGTTACATCCCCTACCGGTCAAAAAGAGGTCCCTCATGAATAAAACCAACCTTCTGCTCTGTTTTATACTCATCGGTTCTCAGGGAGCCTGTATTAAATGGTTTCCGGGTAAAGTAGGAAGTGGGGTGGCTCGTCTCACGGTCCGAGGCGTCGCTGCTATGTCAACCGTGGTGACCAACGACACCAAATGTGGATTTGATAGTGAAGAGGTCAAAAGCACCTATGTTCGTGAAGGCGAAGTCGGTGGCACCGGCAAAGTTATTTGGACCGTATCTAACTGTAGCATCGCGCTACCTGAGTGGGTTGAAACCAAAACCGCATGCGACGGAGTCGTAACCCGAGCCCGTGGAAACCTGGTTATTTCCGCCCGACGCGTGGTGGAAGGGCGCCTTACGGGTAATCCAGACAAGCCCGTTGTTCCCACCGGACCAGACACCCTAAGGATAGAAATAACCGACGCCAAATTCGAAAATTTCGAAGTCGAAGACAGCTCAAGCGACAGTAAAATGATTATGCTTGACGGGTCAATCAAGGCAGTCGCCATGCCACGTCTTGCTCGCAATATCGATGGAGTTTGCGCCATTGTAACCCCAAACGCACGCCTAGAGGATATCCAATACAGCGATGCACTCGTACACGTATTTAGCGGCGGACGAGACTTCGACGTCGAAGTTCAGACCTCAAACATCTGGGCTCAAAATGGTAAGCAAGGAGACATCGAAAACAAATTAGGTGGAACCATCACCATCTGGGACAGTCAGCGCGACGTCCCCAACGATGGTGACCTACTCAATCCAGACTACGAAGGAGCGGAATTTTTTGATTCCTATAAGTGCACCGAAGAAATCGCCCTTCCAGAAAGTTTTGCCTGCGACTTGGAACCACGAATCGCCGATGCAGCTTCGAGCCTAACCATCCGCACCCTTGGTAATCTTATCAAATACACCAATGCCGACGAAGCTTGCGGCTTTGCCAGTCCGGAAGTGAAAGAACAATACGAAAAAGTTGGAACAATTGGGTATGCGGATGGAACCGTTACTTGGTCGACTCAAAGGCCCTGCGAATTCAACTTCCCAGAAAAAACAGAAATTTTTGAAGACTGCTCCGGCAACAAAACCTTCTTTAAAGGAGCTGTCACGCTTACCGGGAAAAAAGTGGTCGAGGGGATTCTAACCGGAGATCCTGAAACACCCGTAATTCCGAATTCTCATCTACCCGCTCAGCTAAGTATCAGCGCATCCTTCAATGATTTCGAGCTTACGGTGAGCAATTCCGATAAGTCGCTTTACTATGAGTCGGGAAGTGTCTCTGGAACCCTCACCCCCCGCATGATGCTAGACAGCACAACAGGTGCTTGCAGCGTTAGTACGCCTAACGCTGGCTACTCGGAAGTCAAACTTCAAAATATCAAGGGCATCATCGATTCATCTGGCTCAAGGTTTGATATCAATATTGATAAAGCAAACCTCTACGCAGCCTCGGGGGAATACGAACCCAACTCAAACTTTCTAGACGGTACCGTAACTATCAACCGTGAAACATACCTCGTGCCCCAGAACCGAGATGACATGATTCTCGATCCAGACTACAACGTAGACATATTCAAAGCGGGTTACGACTGCCACGAAACAGCCGCCCTTCCCGAAAACAATGAAGAGTGTCAATTCGAAAACATGCTGGCCCAAAACGCTTCACGCCTCGTCATTAAGACATTCGGCCTCATCACTAAAACCATCGACAATGATAAAGAATGTGGCTTTGGCAGCATCGACGGCCTCATCCCAGAGGGTCTCAGCAGGAATGAGCAAAACCTCTACGACGTACAATGGGACATTAGCCGATGTGTTATCGGTGGAAGCTCCGAAGAGCTCGTTGCCACCGACTGCCATGGAAATGAGTTCTTTTTACAAGGAACTGCGGAGGTCACAGGAAGTAAGTTTGTGGAAGGAGAAGCTGCTCTGGTCTATCCACCCATTCAGCCAACTCAGCGGGAAGCAGCGATGTTTGATTTCCAAGAAATCGTGCTCAACAATTTCTCCGCCAAGGAATTCCGAAAAGACCAGGAAGACCCAGAGGCTCACCTCATTATTCACGCCGGAAAACTCGTGGGTTACTCCCACCCCGTAACCGGTGAGTCAGCATCAACCCCAGACCACTACTTCGTTAAGATTCCCGTTTCGGGATTCAGCGCCGTTCGTCTCGAAGATGCAGATGTCACCATGGTGAGTGGCAAGAAAAAATTCCGAATGCAAATCAACAGCACTCAACTTGATGCGTTCAACGGCACCCTAGGAGAAAAACACAATTCACTCAGCGGAGAATTCACCCTTGGTGGCTCGGTGTTCAGCATCCCCGTGAATGAAAATCAGAAGCAGCTGAATCCCAACTTCGACCAAGATTATTTTGACGATAGCTACAGGTGCCTGCCTGACCTCAAAGAGCCAGTCCCTACACCAGCTACACCAACTGACCCAGAAGCAACTTCAACCACGACCAATTGAGTACCCAATTAACAGGTGTCGGGTTATATCCGCCCTTTGTTCCCAAATTCCTTGCTCCGCACCTCCAAGAATAATCCTTCTTTCCCCAGACCCACCTCAATATCCAAAGGCTAAACTCAAAGTTTCTTCAGTAACTCTTTACCCAGGGCTTGAATCTCAGGAGCATCCACTAAGACCAAAGTCGCTTCAATACGTGCCTTCAGGGCTGTGGTTCGCCCTAATGTACCTTCGACCCGTG
Source organism: Myxococcota bacterium (assembly GCA_036339465.1). Taxonomy (GTDB): domain Bacteria; phylum Myxococcota; class XYA12-FULL-58-9; order XYA12-FULL-58-9; family JABJBS01; genus JAYZAY01. The sequence continues at coordinate 35,962 of JAYZAY010000043.1, forward strand.
CTTCTTCGATGGTTTGAAATACCTTGTAGAGTAAGTCCTCATCGTCGGACTCCAACAATTTGTTCAGCATGTCCACATGGCGGGGAAAACCATACGCCTCCTCGTATTGCTTCAACAACTTGCCGAGCTTCCGCGTCGAAAAGGTTTCCTTAATGTGCTCCTCCAAGGCCCGACGCTCCGCCGCCTGGGACGCAATTTCGGTGTTTCCTAGCTTTTCCTTCAAACTATCTGGGAGTTCCGCGCCACCATCAAAGAGCTTGTTCAACTGAGATTTGTAACTTCGATACGCTTGAGATTTCTCCATGCGCCCCTGATCCCCACCTTCCTTCCTGCCACCGACCTTCTTCGATTCTCGCATCGTATCAATTTCCCTCCAACTACGGTCGTTACGGTCTCGATCAGACATATACTTTGCCCCAATAGTGCTTAAAGTCTTGAAATACCCCGACTTACTACGGTAGCGTGCCCGAAACGTCAAATATCCACCATTGAGGGAGTTAACCGTGGGATTATTTTCAGAGAGTTCCGGAACCGAGCCACCACATGTGGAAAAATTTCCCGAGAACGCAAACGTATCCGCCACCTTCGAAACCAGCTTAGGAAGCTTCCAAGTCAAGCTTTTTGCTGCACAATGTCCCATAACCGTCGGCAATTTCGTGGGCCTGGCCACGGGTAAAACCCCTTGGGAGTCACCCGATGGTGAAAAGGTAGAAAAACCACTTTATGACGGCACTGTCTTTCATCGAGTGATTAAAGACTTTATGATTCAAGGTGGAGATCCCCTTGGAAACGGCACCGGTGGACCTGGCTATCGCTTCGCAGATGAGATCGTATCTGACCTGAGACACGACAAGCCTGGTATCCTGTCCATGGCCAACGCCGGGCCCAATACCAATGGTTCGCAATTCTTCATCACAGAAATCCCCACTCCATGGCTCGATGGAAAACACACTGTTTTTGGTGAGGTCGTAGATGGCATGGAGATCGTGCTAAAAATAGCCGGCACCGAAGTAGACGGCCGAGACCGACCCACCACGGCGGTTACGCTTGAAAAAGTGTCCATTGAAACCGCAACAAACTAAAGCGTAGCCCCCCTCTTTCACTTAATTTAACTTGAAGGATAGGGCACATGCCTCTTTGGTTTTGCGCCATCGCCTGCACTCATTTATTTGCCTTGGAGCAAGGCCACACCCCATCTGGGATGGAGCTGCTCTTCGGTAACCGGCTACCTTTATCCGTAGAACATGAGCCTTCAATTCTCGTTGGATTGGCCGAGGGTCAGTCGAAGGTGCAATTGAAAGTTCATGGTTCTACCATTCTAGACTATTACGAAAAAGGTGAATTGAAACGGGAGATATTGACCACAGGAGATAGACTACTCGTTACCATCGAGGAATCCCAACCGGCTCAATTACAACCCTATGTTCAAATAACGGCCCTACCGTGGTCCAAGAGAGATAAAATCATAGCGGAAAAAAAGCGATGGGAAAAAAGGGGCCTCAACAACCTTCAATTGCTCGAAACCGGTGTCACCCTTGGCTTCCGCGGCTACACCATGGATACCCGAACCATTGCTCTGATTCACCCCACCAAGAATCAATCTGCAGCCACAAAATTAAGCCAAACGCTCCTTCTGAAACGTAATCACCACACAACACTGGGACAACGCCTACTCAAACACCCCTTCGGCTATCTGAGGGTGCGCAAGAATGGGAAAGTCCACGCAACGGCGACAAGTTATGTGCGCCTCAGCCCGACCGTCACCAAGACGGCCGCCCTAAGCTTCATAGAGCCTGCCAATAAGAAAAAGTCGGCAAAAACCAGCACATTTCGAGGCACCGTCTACATTTCCGTGGATCGACGTGGAAAACTCGCTACCGTAAACCAACTGAATTCCGAGGCCATCTTGCGAGGAGTCGTTCCTGCCGAACTCTTTTCTTCAGCCCCCCCAGAAGCCCTCAAGGCTCAAGCAATTGCAGCCAGAACGATTCTTTTGTCCCACCTAGGACACCGACACCACAGTGATCCCTATCACCTCTGCAACAAACAGCACTGCCAGGTCTATGGGGGCTTCTTGAGAGAGCAGGTCTCCACAAATCAAGCCATCGCGCAAACGCGCGGAACAGTACTCTTCCATGGAAAACATCTGGTGGACGCACTTTACTCGTCAACCTGTGGTGGGCACACAGAAGACAACGAGTCGGTGTGGAATTCCCCTCCTCACCCCGCGCTCAGGGGTAGCCTCGATTTCCGACCCAATCCCGACCAAGAATTATTCACACACCGCTTACATGAAGAAAAAGTGCTGAGGCAGTGGATCAAACAACCACCCCAAAACGCCTTCTGCTTGAATTCACCCTTTGCTCGGCCCGCGCTCTTTCGTTGGAAACGCGTTCTGTCCCAAGCGGATCTTAAGCAGCACCTAAACAAAAAGTATCCTGAACTCGGGACCATTGCTTCAATTCGCGTCATCGAGCGCGGCCGGGCCGGCAAGGTCAAAAAACTCGAAATCATCGACATCAATCAAGTTCGCCAAAACATCAGCCGTGAACTTCCAATTCGCCGTGCCTTCGGTAATCTACCCTCCGGAACATTCGTGCTAGACCTCACCAGAAATGCGACAAACCAACTTCAATCCGTTCGTTTTTCCGGGGCAGGATGGGGGCATGGCGTGGGCATGTGCCAAATGGGAGCCATCGGCCGCGCCACCGCGGGACAATCATTCGAGCAAATCCTATCCCATTATTATCGCAATAGTAACCTCACCAAGCTCTACGACTAATCCACAAATTCGGCCCCATCAACTATTTCGGTTCAACTAGGCTAGACCAAGAAAGCCCAGAAAACTTGGTTCTTTGGCCTACTCCCATTAAGAACCGGGCGATAAAAGGAAGTCCGGAACCTATAACCACGGTCATATTGATAGGATAAAGAACGAGGGTAAAAGCAGCGGCCTCACTTTGTTCCACCCCCATCAGTAGAAGCCCTCCTATCAGCGCCCCTTGGAAAGTCCCTAGAAAGCCCGGACCCGCAGGCACCATAATTCCAATAACCACAATACTGGTCACGATGGCTGCGGCCATCAGTGGTAAATCCCAACCAAAAGCTTCAAACAAGGCAAACAATGCCAGTGCATTTGAAAGCCAGTAGAACACGGTCATAACCAGAACAACCGTCACGGTTTTCGCATTATCTAAACCTCGAAGCCCGTCCACAAATCCATACGTTAGCTCACCCAATTTGTTCGCTAAAACGGGCGACACTTTTCCAAACGTCTGCTTGAGTAATCTTTGAAATAACGAAACCTTCCAATAGGCAAGAAGACAGGCGATCCCCACTCCCGCAAACAAAACAAAACTCGCCCAAGCCCCAAACAAGAGAGTGTCGGAAACAGCCACCGAATCAGGCAAAAGAAGAATGGCGAAAAAGAACAGAAAAACCACCGTTAAACCGTCCAAAACTCTTTCGACCACCGCGATTCCCAGCCCAGTCGAAATGGTCGTTCCACCATACCTATTAAGCAAAATCGGACGTGAAAACTCCCCAAGTCGTAAAGGCAATACAACGATCAGAGCCGACCCAGCTAAGGCGATTTGGGTGTGCATCCACCAACCGATAGGAGCACATCGGTCACAAAGATATTTCCAACGAATAACTCGAGCCACCTGAATCCCCACATAGCCAAGTGCACAGAGCCCCACATAGAAATAACTGACTTTCTCTAGATAGGTCCAAACCAAGGAAAAATCTACGTCTTTAAATGACACCCATAAACAACCCACACTGATCAAGCAGACCACGAGAAGCTTCAATAGAGTCTTCAGATTCAGCATTTTGCAACCTTTCGAGCTTATTGAATACGCAAGCCGTGTAATTCATCAGCGGACTCATCATCGATGAGTTTTCGAGGATTAATACTAAATCCAGTGGTCACAAATTCCTCACCATATTTTTTTTGGAGGTGGCCTAGGCCCTTTTGAAGCCACGATTTTGCTTGCTTGAGCCGGTGAAGATCCGTGCCCAAAACATGCGACATACCCGATTTTACATAATGCCGAGCGTTTTTTTCCGCCACTCTCCCATAAACCCCCACAAAGCTTCCCAATTCAAGCTGAAACTTGATTCCCATTTCTACCAATCGTTCCGCTACTTTCCTATCGAGATATGTGTATCTTTCAGGATGTGCTAAAAGCAACTTAAAGCCCTTCAGACTCAACCGAAAAAGGACGTCTTGGACATTGGGAATAGAATTCCAGGGCAATTCTACCAACAACCATTTCCCCACGCCCCCAAGGGGCATGATTCGCCCACTTTCCACCCTTTCAAAAAGCGCGGGAGAAAGATGGTGCTCCGCATTAGAAAGAAGTTCAATGGGGATCTCCGCTTCCCGTAGAGCCTTCTGAAGGCCTTCCAAACGAGTGGCGTGCTCATTAAAATCAATATCCCCACCGGGCCCCTCCCCATAGTGAGGCGAGCATGCAATCTGCCGAAATCCCACCTTGGCCATCTCCTGCGCCAATCCAAGTGACTCGGCCAAATCAGGGCAGCCATCATCCACACCTGGTAAAATATGACAATGAATATCCAGCATCCCCCTGAGCTACAACAGAGCTCGTCAAAGAACAACTGGGGAGACCCAAAACCATGCATATCCCCCCAGTCACGACTTGACCACTTCAACACATCACCGTACTTAACCGCCCATGACCGATATAATTGACTTAGGGGCAAGGCCCCTTAATCTCGAAGATGTGGCTTTGGTTGCCGCCGGTAAACCAGTCAAACTCTCTGCTCTCGCCCGAGAAAAAGTTCTCGCTGCCAGGAAGCTCGTTGAACAGTGCACCACCAAGGAAGAACCTGTCTACGGTATCACCACAGGTTTTGGTGGCTTGGCTGAGGTCAAGATAGCGCCAGACAAGGTCAAGACACTCCAAAAAAACCTTATTCTATCCCACGCTGCCGGCGTGGGTCGCCCGATGAGTCGGAGCGAAACTCGAGCCATGATGTTACTTCGGGCCCAAACCTTGGCTGAAGGCCACAGTGGCGTGCGACCAGAAGTGATCGAGCTCGTACTGGAAATGCTGAACCGCGGTGTTCACCCCGTAGTACCCGAGAAAGGCTCCGTAGGAGCATCCGGGGATTTGGCTCCGCTGGCCCATTTGGCCCTGGGAATGCTGGGGCAAGGTAGCGCAGAGTACGAAGGTCAAACCATTCCCGCCATGGAGGCTCTCTCCCGAGCCTCCTTAAAGCCCCTCGACCCCGAAGCGAAAGAAGGACTCTCTTTGGTCAATGGCACCCAAGGTATGGCCGCTCTTGGTTCTCTAGCCATATTGGCGGCGGAATCCCTCGCCCAGCTGGCCGACATCGCCGCAGCCCTCACCCTCGAAGGACTCTATGGAATTATGGAGCCATTCGATCCACGAATCCAAGGGGTTCGACCGCATCCTGGTCAACGGGATGTGGCTCAGAATATAAGAACACTGCTCCAAGGTAGCCCGCTCGAACATCAGCGCAATTCAACTCGCGTACAAGATCCCTACTCCCTTCGCTGCACGCCCCAAGTTCATGGCGCCAGCCGCGATACTTTCAAGTTCGCCCACGGGATTTTCCACCGAGAAATAAACAGCGCCACAGATAATCCCCTGGTTTTCGCCGAAGATGGGGATATTCTCTCGGGGGGAAACTTCCACGGTCAACCCTTGGCTCTGGCCCTAGATTTCGTCGCCATCGCAGTAGCTGAACTTGGCAACATCGCCGAACGCCGCGTCGAACAACTGGTCAATCCCGCACTCTCTGGACTTCCCCCATTTCTCGTAGAGGAAGGCGGAACCAATTCGGGGTATATGATGGCCCAAGTAACCGCTGCTTCATTGGTCAACGAAAATAAGGTCTACGCAACGCCCGCATCCATCGACTCAATCCCAGGGAGCGCAAGCCGAGAAGACCACGTCTCTATGGGCATGACTTCGGCCCGGAAACTCCGAGAGATCGTCGCGAATACACAAGCAATTCTCTCCGTCGAACTTCTTTGTGGCGCCCAGGCCATCGACCTACGAGGGCCCGAGTCACTGGGCAAAGGCACTGCTGAAGCCCATCGGGTCATCCGAGAAGCTGTTCCGATGTTAAAACAAGACCGTTTCCTAAGCCGAGACATCGAAGGAGTTCTGAGCTTAGTGCGACGCAACGTCATTCTCGAGGCAGTCAGTGGCGTTGTGGGAAAAATTCTCTAAACTACTTTTTCTTGATACCCAAGGTTTTCTTAAGACGGTCATGCATATTCACTGATTGCCCTTCCACTGCGCTGATCAGCGTATTGGCTTCACCTACCAAGTCCCCAAAATCCCCTAAAGCCAAGTCCTCAGATACGTCCGCTTGTCTCATGGTCGGATTGGCTGAGTGCAAATCCCCTTTGGGCTTATCCCGCATCTTGGCCAGGGCTTCTTTTCGCGTTTGGACCATTCTTTCCATTTCTTCAAATCTTGATTTTAGAGCCTCCAAAGAATTCTTCGGGTTTTGTGCCCAATCACCTTGCCTTTGTAAAAGCCCTTCTAGGGACGTTGACGCATCACCCTCCAACCCCATCATCTCGCCCGCACTCCTCAACTCCGTAGCGCCAGCACAACCCTCACCCTCCAAAGCAGGGAGCACGATGTTTCGCAAATCCGCCGCACCTTCGGAACCCCTCAATGCCTTCATGGAATTGGTGGATTGATTGGTTTGCCCGACATTGGAGACATCTTTATTGAAATAATCGTTCTTGAATGCAGGCCCCCTGGCTCCCTTTTGTAATTTAGCATCGAGCTGTTTTTGAATCCTCGGATCCACCCCTAAACTACGGCCCACCTCCCTGGCTTGTTTCGCCTGGTGCTTGGCAGCTTTATCCGATTTTTTAACAGCCTTTTCGTCTTCCTCTTCATCCGGTAAAATAACCGTCTGCGGCTTATAAAGTAGATCTCTTCCCATACCTTCATACTACTCTCGAATCACCCGTTCCTCAAGCGCGTCGGGCACTGGTATGGAGAGACAATCTACGGTAGCGCCTCAATCTGGAGGTTTTTACTCCAATCAGGCATAGGGCCATCCAAAGGTTCATAGAAAATCAAGCCCAACAGCCCATGGGAGGTTGGACTTCCCAAGTAAGAACAACATACTTATGGATGATAAGGGCGAGTCATCAATGGTCAAATTAAAGGGAATGCAGCAGATGTACCTAACACAAGACGATCGTAAACGAATGGCAGGCGACCTCCTAACCATTGGATTTGACGGGCAAACCCTCAGCCCAGAACTCAAAGAGGTGCTTCGAGAAACCCAAGCAGCCGGGATCATTCTCTTTAAGAGAAACATCGAATCCGTAGAGCAGGTCGTTGAACTGAACCGAGAACTGAAGGCTTTCCGCCCTGAGCGGCCCCTAAGCCTGGCCATCGACCACGAAGGTGGGAGGGTGATGCGCATGGACCGGCCCGTCATTCAATGGCCACCCATGATGAACGTCGGCACCTATGACGACCTCACTCTTACCCAAGCCGTTGGAAAAGCCATGGGACACGAGCTCCGGAGCCTGGGCTTCGATATCGATTTTGCACCCGTCTTAGACGTGCACACCAATCCTGGAAACCCAGTCATCGGTGACCGTGCTTTCTCAACTAAACCGCATCAGGTGGGTAAACATGGTCTCGCATTCTGGCAAGGACTTAGCTCAGCCGGAGTCGGTGGTTGTGGAAAACACTTCCCAGGACATGGGGACACCGCCCAAGACAGCCACCTAGAACTCCCCACCTTGACACACTGCCTGGAAAGACTCCGAGAGATCGAATGGCCTCCATTCCATCAGGCAATCCAGGGGGGACTCGATGCAATTATGACCGCACATGTCCTCTTTCCAGAATTAGATGAATCTCATCCCGCAACATTCTCTAAGGAAATCCTCGATATTCTCCGTGATGAGTTAAATTTCGAAGGACTCATTATTAGTGATGATCTAGAAATGAAGGCTGCCGCAGAACGCTACACTTACGAGGAAATGCCCATTCTCGGACTCAACGCAGGGGTCGAACATTTCCTAATCTGTCAAAAGCCCGAACCCATCTTAGAAGTCTACCGTGGAATTATACTCGGTATCGAGCAGGAGAAGATCTCCCACCAAACTCTTTTTGAGGCCTCCAAAAGCTCACGTGAATGGCTCGACCGCTGGACGAAGCCAAAAGTAGACCCCACAAAGTGGAGAGACATAGTTGGACATGAGATGTTTGCGGCACTTTGTACCAAATTACAAAATTAGTCTACACCGTCAGTATTCAGCGTCACCACACTATTCAGCCCGAAAAGGCTCCACAATATCATAAAGCGTTCGCTCGGGCGGAACTTTCAATATGTCTTCAGACCGCGACGTGTCCAAAACCGCGTTAAATCGGATATGGTCAAGTTCGGGGGCAGGAAATGAGGTCATTCGATAACGCCATGCCCTCTCCAAGAATGCTTTAAAGAGTGGATGAGGTACGGGCAAAGTCGGTTTACCAACAATCTTCAAAATTCGTGCTAATGGTACAGGCTCGGTGCTGGCCAAATTGATAACGCCACGAACGCCCGGTTTTAATGCCCCTTCGATCATACCAATCAGGTCATCCTCTGCCGTGAGCTGAACCATCGGGTCAAAGCCAGCAAGTGTGGGTATGATCCTTAATCGTAAATACCTCGAAGGAGCATTTCGCACATTGGGACCAACAATATGAGCAGGTCTCAAGATAACAGTTTCAATATCATGGTGACGCCAAAAGAATGACTGAATAGCCCGGTCAACAGCAACGATAGAACGCGTTTCTGGAAACCTTTGACTCGCCATCAATGGCGCATCTTCATGGATATAGTGACTGTTGGTTGGCATGGGACCATAAACATCCCCACTCGAAAGAAGGATGAGTTTCTTGACTTTGTATTGGCTCACATAGCGAAGCAACGTCTCTGTACCGATAATGTTGCGCACATAGAGTTCTTCACTGGAAACCCTGAAATTGTGCACCACCCCTAGGTGGACCACGGCGTCAATCTCATCCTGTCGAAAAATATTTTCCGCCGACCGACGACGAATATCAATGCGGTGATGAATCAGTCCCTTCGGCAAGCCGGGGCAGGGTCGACGGTCGACTCCAATCACCTCATGCACACGGTGAAGCCGATTGGCCACCCTACGGCCAAAACGTCCAGATATTCCAGTTAGTACAATCCTCACCCCAACTCCTATTTAACCCACTACCAAAACACGTGTTCCCGACGTTTCAAGCCTGCATCAATCATAGCCTGCATCCGTTCCTGGACCGAACGGACTTTCTCCATAATAAAATCATCTTCATCGTTGGCATTTCCATCAAAAGACATGGGCTCGCCAAAGTAAATTCGGTAACACGTGGGCAGTGGTAAAAGCCCTAAACCAGGCACCATCGGATGAGTCATGGTAATGGGAAAAGCCGGAAAACCAAAGGCTTTGGCCAAAGCCTCTGCGTTGTAAAAAGTCGGCGCTTGTTCCTCAGCCCCAATGACCACCGTAGGCACAATGGGCGTTTGAGTTTCAAGGGCCAGCCGCATAAAACCCTGACCAAACCTCTGAAGCTGGTAGCGTTTGGCCCACGTTTTATTCAAACCTCTCAGCCCCTCAGGAAAGACCAAGATCGCTTCGCCTGAGCCCATCAATCTCCTACAATTTTCTGGCGTGCCCAGAATTTGACCACAGCGCGCCAAAAACGGCGAAACAAAGGGGGTGGCTGGGACGAATCTTTCCACCATGGACCTAAAATAGCGTGGTGGATCACGGTCCAGAAAAGCCGACATAACAATCATCATCGCGTCAAATGGAAGCTGACCGGAGTGGTTTCCTATTATCAGGCAGCGGCCATCGGGCACATTTTCCAAACCGAAGGACTGACAGCGAAAGTATTTTTGGTATAACCACGCGACAGGTGCCATTATCTTTCGAATATAATTCGGATCGAAACCAAAAGGGTCGACACCGTAAGGGCCTAAATTGGTCGGTATTCGCTCCAATCGGGCCTCTAATTCCCCATTTGACATGACCTCACCCATGCCGTCGCTCACCTTGCTCGCAATCTCCAGTAATTTAATCCCAGCGCCTACAACATCCATACCCCTTAATTAAGCTCAGCTAACTTCCGGTGTCAAACAACGTGTACAGCGAGCAAACCTACTTTACAGTTGAATACACCTACATCATTGTAATTTCGAACAAAACAGATGCCATATGTAGGTAAATACACGACAATCACTACGGAGAGGTCAGAATGTGGGTTGACAATTCGGTGCAGGACCCGACTAATTGGTATCCCACCGAAGAACGTTCGAGAGGGTACCGACTATGAAACAACCGTCCGTGCAGAAAATATTCTTAATCCTAGGATTTTGTACACTCGTTGTCCAAGGCTGTGGAGAAAAGCGTCTTACAGCAATTAACATTCCAACCAATGGCGTCCAGGAGTGTCAGGAAGACTCGGATTGTCCCGACGGATTGATCTGCGTTAATAGCGAATGCGTTGAGGTCGAGCACTTCGACTGTAAGGGCGACGACCTCCCCATTATTTCGGTCGACCCCAGTGAACTCGATTTCGGAGAAGTCATCATTGCAACCACCACCACCAAACCAGTAACCATCACCAATGAGAGTTCCTGTAACCTTCGTCTGAGCTCCATCGGTCTAGGCAATGATACCACCGCCGGTTTCAAATGCGACCCTTGTGACATGACTCAGGAAGACATCCTTATCGCTCCACGCCGTAGTTCAGGCATCAACGTAACATACTCCCCCTTGGTTATCGGTGCCGCTTCAGGGACGTTACTCATTAAATCGGATGCCAAAAACGTTCAAAGTACAAACGGCTTCTTCGAGGTTATGTTAACTGCGCAATACAGCGGAGAACCCAAGCTCTTAGTCGAACCATCCAACCTTAATTTTGGCTATGTCCCATTTCAAATCGGTGATACACCAAGCTCAATCACCCAAGAAGTAACCGTCAAAAACGTCGGCACCGGAAATGCGGCCCTGAAAATAGAATATATTACCCTACCCCCTGAGCTAGGCTTTACCATTCCAGAATCCTTCGCAGACTTAGACCCATCATCGCCATTACTCCTCTCTCCTTTTAAGGAAAATGCTCCGGAAACGCTGCTGACTATTCCCGTAACCTTCACCCCTGATCTCAACAAAGAGTTTCGCGCGCGACTCCAAATTCACGCAGATTACGGCAATGGCGAAAAGGATAAGTACCCAATTGAATTGACCGGTTCATCCCTTGGTGAGCCCGAAATTGAAGTCACTCCCAATCTCTTGGAATTCAAAGATAGAAATGATGCCCCCATGCGACTCTATCGTACCGAACAACAAACCGTCTACATTTCCAATAATGGCCAATCCATGCTCGAAATAGACCTTCTCTTGAACGATTTTGAAACCTCGGGTGACTTCGAAATATCTCCCCCCATTGTTCCGCCCATAATGCCGGGACAACGAGTCGCCGTAAGCGTATTTTATACCCCGACCCTGGTTTTCTCTCCCACTGCCGATGGTATCCTCACCATTCGCAGCAATGATACCGATGAGAATACCATCAATATAGCCCTCAAAGGTTATGCCACCACCACCGATTCTGACGACGTCCTAAAAGTGGAAATGGAGTTTACCAACAGCGGAAGTAATTGGGCCTCAGACGATTTCCGTAATGTCGATTTAAGCCTCGACAGTGAACTCGGATTCATCTGTAAAAAGCCGACATATGGTCAAGCCTCCGACAACACTCTAGCTATAACCGAAAACCCCTGCCAAGACTGGACGAACTCCGGTTCACTGGGCACGGCCACTTGGCTCTCACTTGGAGTAAACGAAGAACCGGAAAGAGTCATTCTCTACGGCCTAGGCCAAGACCTCGCCGACCGAAAGGTGTTCAAAGTTTATACCCACTATGTCGAAGACTGTAAGCGTGTGGCCACCGGTCAGGTAGCCAATCTCGCCGGTGTTGGCGTCAGTATCCTACTAGGCATTTTGGGTGGGCAGGTTGGTGTGCCAATCACATTACCACCAGACCAAATTAGTAGCCTCATTGAAGGTAACTGCTTCGAGCATGCCTCTAGCCAAGTGAAAGTGACCGCCTACGTCAATGACGCCGTTCTCACCACCACACAAATTGGTCTTGGAAGTAAAGGTGACCGCAAGAAGGCCATCGAGTTCTGTCGTAAAAACGGACAATTCCTCCTAGGAAGTGACGAATGCAACTAGGCCAAAGAATATTCATAGCAGGAATACTTCTGGCGTTTTCCTCGGGATGCGTAACGGATCTCGAAGAGATTGATTGTTCTAAAACCCCGGACCTCGGCATCTGTAAATCCGAGGACGACAAAGCCAAAGAAGGAGAACCCAAACTTTTCGTGGATCCGCCTTTCGGGGTCGGCTTTAGCTGTGTGCTTCTAGAATGTGATGAACAAAAAGGATTGCTCGTTGAAAACAAAGGCGGGGGCTACCTAGCCCTGAGTGAAATCTTCGTCGTATCCGAACAAGAAACCGACTTTTCATTGCAATTTTACCAGCTCGACGAAAACGAAGAGCGCACCGAAATTGCCAAACCTGCCAAGGCAGAGCCTCTAACACTCATCAACAACCAAAAACTCTTCATCGTTGTCTCATATCAACCCTCAGATGCAATTGAAGATATCGCGAAACTTCGAATCCGGTGGTATGACGGCAACCAAGAATATGACAACTCCGTTATTGTGGATACCGATTTTGACCTCACCGCTCGTTTTCAGGCTGTAGCGAAAGCGGAAGTCCTCACCAATGCTCTAAATTTTCCCTATACCGAGCCCACCAGCACACACACAGCTTACGTGGAAATCAAAAACATCAGCACCAAAGATACCATCCTGGGCGTAAACCAAATTCAATTAAGCGAAAACTCGGCCGATACGCTCTCCATCGACCTGGGCTGGAGAGGTTACGCCAATCCCGGCGAAACCATCAAAGTACCGGTCATATTCAGCCCTACAAGTGAACAAGTCGCCGAAGGCAACTTAAGTATCACCCTCAATGACAGACAAGAGCCATACGATATCCCAATTAAGGCAACTTCGATTACTGGAGGTAGGCTCACTCTTTTAACCCCCTTCTTACCAGAGCTGGATTTCGGGAACCTTTTCTTCAATGCCTCAAAAACCCTTTCGCTGGAAGTCCAAAATCAAGGTTCCGAAAGCATTCAGGTAACGTCAACGGTAACCAACGGTACAGACTACTTCCACGTAATCCCACAAGAAGATTTTGTATTGGGTACCCTTGAAAAAAAGGTCGTAGAGGTGACGGTCATTGGAGCCCTAGGCGGTACCTTGAGCGGAAATATAACTTTAAGTGCATCTGAACTTTCTGAGAATACAACAAACGCTAATGGCGACGAAACCACCAATGGGGCCACCTGTGGCGATTCGAATCCACCCATGGAAAATGATGCGGCAGGAGACCCCGAATCTGAAAATCCCGATGACCTTAGGGGCTGTGGCGAATCGCCTCTGGAACCGGATCAAGAGCCTGAAACGCCAACCGACCAAAACAGCACAGCTGGTAGTCAAGAAACGCCAACGGAGCAAGCCTCCACTGGCTTGGACGAAGACACCGCCTCCGCAGACGAAACTCTAAATCCGACAGATATAGAAATTACATTGACCGCATCATGCGAAGCTCCCGTGGTCACCACCAACCAGGACCATATGTACTTCACACCCCAGGTCCTCGGATGGTTAGCGGAGGCACAATCCTTTAAGTTATTTAATACGGGCACCGGCCATCTTGTGATCTCAAAGATCGAGTTTGAGCTCGGGTCGTCACACCAGATTGAGTTGGTAAACTCAAGACAACTACCAATATCAATAACCCCCGGGGACGAGCCTATGGAATTGGCGGTTCGGCTACGTGCCGGGCTTCTCGGTTCAGCCAACGCAACCCTATTGGTCACGACCAATGCTATCGACCACCCCCTCGTGCGATTACAAGTGGAGGCGTCTGTCGTTACTTGTCAAGAAGGTTGTCCAGTGGTCCATGGCACCCCCAATTGTTTTTCCGGCTCATGCCAAATAGAAAATTGCGATGACGGCTATCACGACCTCGATGCCGCCTCCACCACCGGCTGTGAATGTGCAGAAGAGAGAAACGGCCATGACATCGGAAGTTTGTGCGGAACACACCTTGAAATTCAACCCCTCTACGACCAAAGCGATAAGAAGAACAGTCACAAAGCCGTCGGGACCTTACACCATCAAGATGATGTAGACCTTTTCTTTGTTGAAACACGTGACGAATTCAACTGGTGGTCCGATGACTATGACGCCAGGGTAAGCTTGCTAGAGGCCCCAGCCGGCATGGTTCTCTGTGCAAAAATATATGCTCAGTCAGGCCTCGGCTGTACCGATAACGATGTTTTTTACGACAATCATTGTAAGGGTGTAGGTGGGACTATTCGGGCTGAAGGTAGCTCTTTTTCAACCGACAATCATTATATTAAAGCCTGGATCATGTGGAGCCCAGGTAGCGCGCCTGTGTGTTCAAATTACGAGGTGAAATTCCAAGCAAAATAGTTCCACAAAGCCCTAGCCAGAGAAAACCTTTGGGGATCTCTGGCGGCCATTCTATAATTCTCTTAACCTTAGGGAGAGTGATAGCGTGTCTACCGAAAATACCGACCCAAATGATTCTTTCCTTAGAGAGATCAGGAATTTCCGGCTCCAATATCAAGACCTCCTTGAACAATTCTTTAATGTCTTGCCCAACCGCTCAACTCCACGAATCATCTCACCCAATGAAAGCCTGAGCGTCCTCTCGCAGACAACCTATCTTTGGCTGCGCTCCGGCAAGATCAAACAACTTAGTAACAAAACAGAACTAAGATATTTTGGTCCCGGAGATTTACTGAAGTGCTGCCCGGCGAGCTCTGGCTCTGTTTTTGAATTGCAGGATGACGTCCCGTGTCACGCAGAAGAATACTCAGAGTCCGATCTGATGGAGCAGGTGATGGCACATGAAAGCCTCACTAGATTATGGATCGATATCCAAGATGCCGAGACTCGTTTGCTTGAAATGCTATGCGGCTACCTGGTCACTCCACATTCCCACATAGATTCAAGCTTCAAATACTTCAACGAGGGCGATGTCATCATTCGGGAAGGTGACAAACCCGATGGTATTTATGAAATGGTCAGTGGCAAAGCCACCGTATGTATCGGAGGAACCGCGGTTGGCGAAATTAGTGCAAATGAAATATTCGGTGAAATCAGTTACCTCACAGATTCGCCTCGCTCCGCCACAATCACCGCGCTCTCAACATCCCTGGTCCAAATATCCAGTGCCGACTCTTTCGATGCCCTTGTGGAACACCGATCGGATTTATTGGCCAATATTTCGAGTAAATTGGCCTACAGACTGGTTGCAACGAACCAGAAAGTAGAAGAGGTCAAGGTTCAGGTCCCTGCAACCAAAAAAGTGATGAAAATAAGGGTCAAAAGACTAAGCAGGATCTAAAAAGACACATAAAATCCCAAATCAAGAAAATTTTTCGTGCTTCAATCCCAGGAGCATATAGATGGTTTTGACCAATTCGCTCCCCCGACGCTCCTCTAAGTCTAAGGATACAGTACCGGAAGGCTTCGACATAACAGCATCGGCGCCTAGAGTCTTGGCTTCTACAGCAGAAGAAGATCCAAGCGCGGTCACCGCTGAAAGCACAAGAATCTTTCCTGGAAACTGCCCCCTCGCATGGCGTAAAAAAGTAAGCCCGTCCATAATGGGCATTTCAATATCCAATATGACGATGTCAGGCTTCAACTCATTGACTTGCTTTAGACCTTCAGCACCATTTCTAGCTTTACCGACAACCTCCAAGTTAGGATCACCCTCGAGTATATTCTGAACGACCATTCGCATCAACGGCGCGTCATCCACAATCAAAACTCGTTTCTTCTCCATGAACTCCATCCCATTAAGAAATGCGGGCTCCAATTAGAGCGACTCTGCTCCCCGGATGTTCTCACCTTATGGAGTTCAACGCAAATAAGGCAAAGCACACCTACCTACAATAACGAATCGACATCTCACTCAACCTGGAGTTCCAGGGGATGCATCCAGCAAAGCCCGGAGCCTATTCTGCTGCTCTACAGGTAAAAACCGCAACAGACCTTCACGGCTGTTGGGCGGAAATTTCCCTCCGGATTCAATTGCCTCACGCAGGGTTGGCAATAGAGATTGCCCCGAAGCAACCAAACCCAATTTCACCCCAACTGGTTCGGAGATAAATTCATACGCACCACCAGCCTCTACCAAAAGCAACAAGCCCGGTGAAACATCCCATCGATTCAACTCATATTCCCAAAAACCATCCATTCGACCCGACGCGACATAAGCCAAGTCAAGTCCAGCGGCTCCGAAACGTCTAACGCCTCGAGTTAATAGATTTAGTCGACAAAACTCAGCATGATTATCGCGCGATTCAAAAAGCCTGTCGTAGCCAAACCCAGTGGCCAAAACCGTATCTAAGAGGCAATTTTTAGAGGAAACTCCGATGGGATCACCATTTAGGAAAGCCCCCCCTCCCTTTTCAGCCCAATACAGCTCATCAACCATCGGAGCATAAGTTGCGCCAGCGATGGTTTGCCAAAAACCCTCTTCATCTCGAACTTCATAGCCTACCAAAACGCAGAAGTGGGGTATCCCATGGGCATAGTTGACCGTGCCATCCAAAGGGTCTAAAACCCAGCGTTCACTCTGCCCCGCCGCCCCACTGCTCCCACTCTCTTCTGCCAAAATGGGGATATGGCCAAAAGCGCTCTCTCGAATTCGCAGTTTGAGAAACTCTTCCGCCGCATGATCCGCCTCCGTCACCAGGTCGATCGCGCCCTTCATCTGGATGGCAACGTCCTTGGAAAAGCGCTCTTTGAGAATAGCGCCGGCTTCAACGGCCAATGTCTTTGCAAAATCGAGTAAATCACTCATCCAACCGACCTTTCTGAATCGAGTTTATCTCGGGAAAACTCTACGTTTTAGAAAGCAACTCTCGTAAACCTCCAAAACTCCCATTAGAAAACATAACAACAACATCCTCCCTCTCGGCGTGTCGTTGTAGATGCTTCACAATCAAGGCTGGTTCATCAATGCTCCAGGCATCCAATCCCGCTAAACACAAAGCCTCCGCCATCCCAACAGGACTGAACCTCTCCGCCTCGGGGATCTCCATAAGACGCTCATGGCTCGCAATCACGACACAATCGGCCCCCAAAAGAGCGTTCTGTAGTTCCCTTTCGAGTACATTGCGTCTCGCGGTCGCTGACCTCGGTTCATACAACGCCCACAATCGTCGATTAGGCCACCGTTGTCTCGCCGCTTGCAAGGTCTCCTTGATGGCGGTGGGATGGTGTCCAAAATCGTCTACAACGATGACACCTGCCCCCCACGTAGCACAAACTTCCAGACGCCGACGCACCCCTGGGTAAGTCGCCAACCCCTCTCGTATCTCCACCTCTGAGAGACCTATTACTAAATGCACCGCCACAGCGGCCAACACATTTTGCACCGCAAAGCGCCCCCATAGGGGAATGAAGAGATTTAAGAGCTCACGCCCCCTAAAATTGACATCAAAAAAACAGCCCTCTTCGCTATAACGAATGCCCTTTCCATAACACTCAAAATCATCGGCATCGCTACCTTCTCCATATCGAACCACCGAAAACCCATAATGCGCCCCTTTAAGAAGACTTAAGGCTCTCTTTGCCCCCCCCCAAACCACCAAGCAACCGTTCTCAGGGATAACATCCCAAAGCTTCTTAAACGCATTCTCAACGGCGCCAACGTCGGAAAAAATATCGGCGTGGTCAAACTCCAAGCTGGTTAAAATCGCAATATCGGGGCGGTAGTGACGAAACTTGGGGCCTTTATCAAAAAACGACGTATCGTATTCGTCCCCCTCCACAACAAATTGATTCCCCGAACCGAACTTAAAGGAATTCGGGTAGCCAACCAAAGCCCCTCCAACCAAATACGAAGGGTCCAAATTCGCCGCCTCCAATACATGGGATAAAATGGCTGTGGTCGTGGTTTTGCCATGGGTACCGGTGACCACAATACTTTGTCGTTCCCCAATACCAAATTGTGCAATGGCCTCAGGCATAGAGATATACGCAAGCCCCGCTTGGAGAACATGCTGTGCTTCGAGATTGGTTTTGCGAATAATGTTTCCAATGACCACCAAATCCGGTGACGGATCTAAGTTTTTGACATCGTAACCGTTACAAACGCGAATACCCCACTCAGCAAGTTTTTCACTCATGGGGGGATACACATTTTCGTCGCTGCCCCAAACTTCAGCACCCCTGGATTTAAGTAGGCCGGCCAAGGATCCCATTCCGGTACCACATAGGCCCATACAATAGATTTTCTTACCTCTCACGTCCGCACTTATTGTCATGACAAACCTTTCCGAGACAAAAACGAAGCACTCAACCTATAACGACACCACCGACGCGGCCGCCTTAGAAATGAGTTCATGGGCGCGAACTCTAAACTTTCTCATCCGGTCCCTTTTTCCTTCGGGACTGGGATGAACTGCATTTGTAAGAAGTATCATGGTCAATTCCGTACTCGGGTCAAACCAAATTGAAGTTCCCGTAAACCCCAAATGCCCAACCGTGTTTCGAGAAACCACATTACCTACCGTCGAGTCCCGAGCATCGGGGGTATCCCAAGCTAAAGTCCTCGTTGTGTTTCGAGGACGATTAGACCGAGTCCAAAATCTGCGAACCGTTCCACTATGAAAAAAAGAGTCCTCACCATTCCAAGACTTACGTAAAACCTCAGACAATTTCCATACACCATCGATGGTCCCAAAAAGTCCAGCGTGTCCAGCTACGCCATCCAATAACCACGCCTTGGGATCGTGAACTTCACCCACCAAGCGCTTACCCCTTAACGGACAATCTTCGGTCGCAACAAAACGACGTTTCACCAAGTTGCGTTTCTGTTTGAAGTCGCTCTGACGAACAAAAAACAAATCCTCATCCAGCTCCAATGGACGCAGAAATGTTTGGTAGAAATAGACGTCTAAGGGCTGGTTCACAATTTTTTCGAGTATCCACCCAAGCACCATAAATCCCACATCGGAATAACAAACTCTTGTACCCGGTGTCGCTACCAATGGTAACTCTTTCACCATCAATTTTATAGCTTCAGACGGATTGGACTGCTCAGAACAATGTTTCCAAAAATCCGCATCCGCCGGCCAACCAGTGGTATGATCCAGCAGCATATCAATGGTAACGGCCTTAAAGCGGTCATCGCTAAAGATCGGCAGGCTTCCATGAATGGTGGCACCCAAATCCAAGCGGCCTCGTCCCGCCAAATGCAAGGCCACCAAACCAGCACCGAGTGGTTTGCTCAAGGAAGCGAGGTCAAATAGGTCGTCATATTTTAGCTTTTTGAGGGGCGGAGGGTCCTCCAAGCAACCATAGACATGACGATGAAAGATCTTTCCCCGAATTGAGGCCAAACAAGCAGCACCAGAAAAGACCTTCTCGCGCAGAGCGGTTTGAATGCAGCGATCAACTTCCGGGAGTGATTTCTCTTCTAAATTCAAACTCAAAATGAATCGTCCTCGTTGTAGACCACCAACCGATGTGCCCTACCATCTAAGTGGCCCCAAACACCCTGTCGAATGGCCCGAGACTCCGAATGATGCCCAATTTGTAACCCCTTCAAGATCGGCTTACCCAGCGCGCTCAGTAGTTCAACCATAAGCTCTCCGCCAGGAAGCTCATCTCGACTCGGCTCGCAATCTTTGAAATCCCCAAGAGCAAACCCCTCAACGCCTTCGAAAGCCCCCGAATGCCGTAGTTGTTGAAAGTTGCGATCTAAGCGATAAGGACTTTCGCCCACATCTTCAAGAACCAAGATAGCACCACCGAGATTCGGCATCCAAGGTGTTCCAACCAAGGAAGCCAACACTGTGAGATTCGCCGTCAACACAAAACCTGAGGCTTGCCCTGGGGCGCCCGCCCCCACAAAATGCCCAGGATAAACCGATTCATCAATTTCTCGACGTACCAAACCATAAAGTTCTTCCCGAGCCTCGGGACTCCAGTCAGGTAAAGTCGAAATATTAGCGCCATGAATTGCGGGAAATCGCGCCTGCATCCAGAGAGCGTGAAGCGCGGTCACATCCGAAAAGCCCACCAACATCTTTTCTTGGTCCGGTCGCCAACCAGCACCGAGCTTAGCCAAAAGTCGGACGGCTCCATACCCCCCCCGCGCGGCCCAAATCACATCACAGGGCCCCGACAAGGCGGCATCAAATGCGCCCTTTCTCGCAGTATCGTCCCCTGCAAGGTACCCATCTTTGGCATGGATCTGCCCCAGGCAATCTACGGAAAAATGACCAGCCTTCAATAGGGCCAATCCTGCATCCAGTCGAATCTCATTCACCACCCCACTGGGGGCAACAACACCTATCCTGGGATATTTCGAAAAGTGTTCACTCATATTCATCACCAAGACCCTTTTCTTATACGATAGAATGCCCAAAACCAAATCTCGTCTAGCCTAAGGCGACTTGGGTACCTCTCAATAAGACAAAATAGGGTCCTGAGGGAATAGAGTCTTTAGACCATTGACCCATGGCCAAGAGATAGCTAGGTACCCGTTTCTATGTGGTTAAATATCATCATTATACAGTTGCTAACCCACGTTCCGATCGGTGCGACAAAAGTAGATCCAACCGCCCTGAGTCAAAGCGAGCAACAAGTCTTCAACTCAGTGCGCCAAGATACTTTTTGCAGTTGTACGAGCGCCATGACTTTGGCCGGGTGCTCCGCTTTAAGACCGGATTGTCAAATTGCAACCCACCTCGACCAGATTATTTTTCGAGCAATTCAAGCCGGCAACACCCAGGATGAATTGCTAAGTTTTCTCCCCGAACACGTCCTTGGACCATTCTGCAAAGCCCCCCAAAACGTCAGGCCCAAAAAGGCACCTAATTCAAAAGGTACGCTCAACGGGCGAGTTAAGATTTATGAATTCGCTGATTTCAGATGTGGACACTGTAAAAAAGCAGTAGAAAAGGTAAAAACCGCCTTAAAATCATATCCAAAGCAAGTAGAGTTCTCCTTTATTCCCTTCCCCTTAAACGACCATCCCGAATCTCTTGCAGCCGCCGAAGCTGTGATGGCGGCCGGAGAACAAAACAAATTTTGGGAAATGCATGACGCACTCTTCAAAAATCAAAAAGCGGGTTTTAGAAAAACAGAAATTGATAAACTCGCTCGGAAACTTCACTTAAACCTTAAGAGTTTCAATACTGCTCTGGCATCGGGAAAATACAAACGCCGACTTGAAGAGTTCAAAAAACTCGGGACAGATTTGGGCGTTCGGGGTACCCCAGCATTTTTCGTGAATGGGCGTTCCTTCCGACCCGTTCCTGGTGTTCTCCCACTAACAAAGCGAATCGCAATGGAATTAGACCGCAACGAGGATCAATGCCAATGAAACAAACCATATCTACCATGCTAACACTCATCGTCATCACCTGCTTCAGCCTACCGGCAAACGCACAAATTGGAATTGCCCGAAAGGGAAACAAACCGGTCAAACTTCGACACGAAGTAGAAACCGAAAGCGTTGATTTTCGAGTCACGGTCACCCCAGGCGTGCCTGCGGTCGGCGAAACTGTAAAGATCGAGATTTCCGTCTCGCAAATTCTCCCGGAAACCGATGCGGTTTATGGCAACCGAAAACCTTTAGGTGACGCAAAAATGACGGGGATACTGGTAAGCCCCCCCCGCAGTAAAAGGAACAAGGGACAAGCAATTGCACGGCAGGGGCTCGCGTTGTCTGACGTCGGCAGCTACGGGATGACTTTTACCTCGAATATCGAAGGCGTTCACGCTCTCTATGTCCAAGGGCAAAGCCCAACCACAGGAAAAATAACGTTTCGAATTCCTGTTTCCTTCGGTGTCTGGCCGGTTTCCGAAACGCAAACCCAAAACCTACCAAGAAAACCCAGGCGCGTACCGACAGCCACCTCCGGGGACCTGGTTCACGGTAAGACCCTCTGTAAGACATATTGTAACACCGGCCTCCCTTTCGCCTACCCAACCACAAGCATACCAAGTTCTATCAACAGCGACACAGGCATTGCCCTCGGCGCAGGTGCACTCGTTAAAAAAATGCTCGGTGACTCTATCGGAGACCTGGGTGAAATTGAGCGAAATGACCTCGAGATTTTCCTAAATTCTCTCTTCGTTCCTCTCAAGTCCTTTTTTCCCGCTGTTGTACAGGTCATGCCCGCCTCGATGAAACTTAATGAATATGCACTGCAACGGCTCGGTGAATCGGGCATCAAACTTCCCGAAGGTAAACAAGAAGCGGTGGTCTTTGTCGTCTACCGAGGCAATGAGAAATCGACAGCACCAGAGATA
Organism: Myxococcota bacterium; assembly: GCA_036339465.1. GTDB lineage: Bacteria > Myxococcota > XYA12-FULL-58-9 > XYA12-FULL-58-9 > JABJBS01 > JAYZAY01. The sequence continues at coordinate 58,453 of JAYZAY010000043.1, forward strand.
GTAGCCTTCGAGGACCGAATAGCCAGATCAGAGCTTTCCCGTAAAAACAAGATTGGCTATGTTGTCTTCTTCTACAACCCCAAGGATCCGGACGCATACGAAATTGGGTTCGGCCTCGGACTTGAACCGATTTATACCATTTCAAACATCACCGTACGAAAACAAAACGGGAAGTTAAATCATAAACTCAACCGCGCCCTGCGTGCCTTCAAGCGCTCAGGTAGATTTAACAATGCCAGAAGTCTCAAAGGCGGTACCGCCTCACTACGAAGGAAGTTTACTCCAATGTATCTTAAGGCAGCTGAATTTGCCACGATGTATTTTTCCGACGAAAGAGAGTTCTCAGCGTTTGACGCCGAGCTAGGAGAGTAATTAAGGCCTCTTCACAAACGCTTCACGGTGTTGCAGTTCCACTACCGAAATCCTACGGGCATCGGCTTCCTTGACCGTTATAGTCAATTCTCCCCACTTTAAAACCGTTCCCGCTTCGGCTAGGTAACCGATTTTAGCGGTTACAAATCCAGCCAAAGTCTCGTAAGCAATATCATGAGGAAACTCAATACCAAGCGCTGCCTCAAGTTCATCTAAATCCACTCGGCCATCCGCCACAATCTTATTGTCTCCAACGACTCTAAATTGTCGTTCTTCCACATCATCTTCATCTTGAATATCCCCGACAATTTCCTCAAGAATATCCTCCAAAGTAACAACGCCCGCTGTTCCACCATATTCATCAACGACGATCGCTAAGTGGGTTTTTCGTTTTTGAAAGTCTTTTAGAAGCTCGGAGATTTTCATAATTTCCGGGACATAAAAAACTGGCCGAAGTAAATTTTTAACTTGAAACTCTCCGTCCCCGTCTCGATCGGCTACGGAAAACTCAGCTGCATAAAGTTTCTTCACGTGAAGAAGCCCCAAAATGTTGTCTATCGTACCATCATAAACGGGAATTCTTGAATGGCCTGCCTCCAGTACCACAGCTCGAACTTCATCTTCCGTAGCCGACATAGGAATCGCAATCATTTCTGTACGTGGCACCATGATTTCGAGAATGATGGTATCGGAAAACTCAATCATCGCCCTCAGTAGTTTCTTGGAATCGGCAGCAAGATCCTCTGTGGCCGCCGCGGACGAAACGCGCTCAAATTCCCCCGCCGTCCAGAAAAACACCCCATGCTTTTGCGGTAAGCAGTAGAAAGCCAACCGCCGTACCGGTGCAAGCACTGGCCAAGCAACAATGACGAGTCCACGCTGTAACCATCCCAATCTTGACTGCACGCCTTGGGACCGGCGCTTTGCCCAGCCACGAACAATCAGCTGGCAAAACAAAACCAGCACCCCAATGAAAAAACAGGTAAGGACACACCTCTGCAGCGAAACAGGAGGCCAAAGTTCTTCCACCCCTTTCCAGGTAGATAAACCAATCACCATCACGCACAGCACTTCAAATAACTGAAGAGACGCTAGAGTGCGATCAGGCGTTAGAGCCCCCTCCCCCTCTGGTATTCGCAAGTCTTCAGATTGGTCTCTATAAAAGGAGTTGCTAGAAACTCCCAGAAGAGAGGTCTTCAAACCAACAACAATAAGATAGGACAATATAGAAAGTGCGCTTAGGGTGCTCCAGAGCAACCATTCATCAGTACCCAAAGATCAATCTCCCGTTTGTCCCGTGTTAATCAAATAGCTGGTATATTCGTGCGCTAAGAATGCCAAGACATTTAGGTCCTCAACAGAAAACGAAGAACCCGACCGCTTATTCACCAGCTCCAAAACCCCATACGTTCGGCCAGTACGCTGAGCCGGAGTGCACAGGAGTGATTGCACCTCATAACCTACGCTTTCGGTTAACTCTGCAAAAAAACGTTCATCGCGACTCACATCTGAAACCGCCAAAGCAACACCTTCCTGAGCACAAAAACCGGCAATCCCCTCACCAATGGGGATCCGAAAATCCATGATTTCCTCAGCTTTCGGGCCGCTTGCGGATAAAAAAGAAAGGTCTGCTTCATTAATATCCGCAATCAGCACCGCGCCAGATTCGACCGGGATAGATTCCACGGCCAGCTGTAAAATAAACTGGCTCGCATCCTGAAGAGAACTGCAAGTGTAGATGTCTTGAACTTTGCTGAAGAGCTCCCCAAGAATATCTTCAATAGGGCGCGCCTCTTCTTGTCGGCCCTGTAGGGTCTCGGTCTCCGCCTGGGCTTGAGACTCCGGCGTGATATTCGCCCCCATTTCTCGGATACGAAAAACGCGCCCACTTTTTGGATCCGTCACAGCCAGACTGCCATCATTGCGAACATCGCAGAGTAACGAACTTACGTCTGTGGAGTCCCCAAGTTTGGCTAAGCCAACCTTCAGAGCACCCATCCAGGTATCACCCTTAACTTTACCGATTTTATTCTTCTGACCCTCTTCCCTGGCAGGAATGAGCAGTTCATAAACTGGCATGGCCCCCTCCCCTTATGTGGTTTGAAAGGCCATAACACCACAAAACCGAAGCCGTGTCGAATAACTCCTGCAAAACCAAGAACGCCAATGGCCCGGTAGAATCTAGTTCACGTTGGCTACGACCCAACCAAAGCCATAGAAGGTGATGATACAAGCAATAAGTCGAGGGATAATAGGGTCATAGCTTAACCGTCCCAAAAGACCTTTCATCGCATCAGCAAGCTCCTTGGGTAGGGTCGAATCTTGGAGGAGTAGATTGCCACAACCACGAACCGCCCTATAATTACCCGCTTCCACCAAAATAATTAATTTATCTAATCTTTGGGCGAGATCGCGCTCCACTTGAGATAGGGATTTGCGTTTAAGTAGCTCCCCAGTGCGAACCTTCAATTCCTTCAAGTTTCTTAATCTTTCCAGATCTTTTCCGACCTCGATAAGTTTGCCGAAGACATCCCCCTGGCTCTTTTTGTTTTGCGACATTCTGATCTCACCTCAACCCAACAAGGAGCCATAGGCATTAGCGTCCATGAGAGTGGTCATTTCATCCACATTCCCTATCTTCAATTTCAACATCCACCCACCGACGTATGGCTCCGAATTTATCAATTCAGGGGTATCCTCAAGCTGCGCATTAACTTCAACGACTTCACCAGAAATGGGAGAATAAAGGTCCGAGACCGCCTTGACCGATTCTACGGTACCAAAGGTATCCCCCACTTGGAAGGCGCTACCAACTTCGGGCAATTCAACAAAGACCACATCACCCAATTGCTCCTGCGCATGATGGGTAATCCCCACCGTAACCAACTCACCCTCTTGTCTTAACCACTCATGGTCTTTCGTGTATTTGAGTTCTTCTTGAATCATTCATTCCCTCGTTTGTAGAAAGGTGTTTTTACTACTTCAGCCTTAAGCCATCGCCCCCGAACCTCTACCTGGATCTGAGTTCCCGCCTTTGCATGTGCTCGGGCAACGTACCCCAACCCAATGCCATAGCCAAGACTTGGACTATGATTTCCACTCGTAACCACGCCCTGAACTTCTTCGGCCACCCCCATGGGGTAATCCTTTCGAGCAATACCTCTATCGAGCATCTTAAAACCAATCAACCGGCGACTCGGCTTGGATTCCTTCACCCGGCGTAAGACCTCACAACCTTTGAAACTTCCTTTATCCAGCTTAACCACCCAGCCCAGGCCCGCCTCCATTGGATTGGTTTCGTCGGTAATGTCATTACCGTAAAGGGCAAATTTCATTTCCAACCTCAAAGTATCCCTAGCCCCCAAGCCACAGGGACTCACCCCGAATTCCTCTCCTGCGTTTTCCAGAGCCTCCCAAATTGCAACCGCAGATTCCGGTCGACAGTATAGCTCGACCCCATCCTCGCCCGTATAGCCAGTCCGTGCGATACGGACAGTACCCCAGTCGTTCATATCCCTGTCCTGCCAATGAAAAGGCTTTAGAGTTTCAAGATCAATCATGTCCAATTTCTTCAGCAGGGCTTCGCTTTTCGGCCCCTGAACGGCAATTTGTGCGTATTCTTCAGATACGTCTGTCAATTCACAGTCGTAGCCCCCACACACTTCGAGTAAATGGCTAAAATCTTCGTCACGTCGGGAGGCATTAATGCAAAGAAAAAAGCTTTCGGTGGACTCACGATACACGATTAAGTCGTCCACGATGCCACCGTCGTCCCGACACATAACCGTGTAGAGAGCCTGACCATCTTCCAGCCTAGACACGTCATTGGTGACCGCAAACTGCAACGCCTCCATGGCGCTAGGCCCACAAACAGTAACTTCCCCCATATGTGATACATCAAAGAGACCTATGCGCTCCCGAACCGCAACATGCTCCGCAATAACTCCTTCGTATTGGACTGGCATTTCAAAACCTGCGAAGGGAACAATTCGAGCTCCCCTAGCAACATGGACATCATAGAGTGGCGTCTTCTTTAAATTTGTCATGGCGAGCAATCTTAATGTGATTGGCATGAAATTCAAGACCGAACGACCAAATTCTGCGCTCAAAGGTCTTTACTGCGTTCATCAAAAAGGTAGCACCGTCGTAGGACCTTCTTTCCCCTTCAAAGCCGTCTTTTTGAAATCGCGAATTTCTGGGCTCATAACCTCCGGTCCCACTTATCTCCGATGACCCTTCCAGGTTACGCCAACCTTTCCCCCCCCCGCGATGACCAGAGGCCCCTGCTTCAATCGTGAAGCGCTTGATATAACTGGTTCCAAAAACTCGATCTTATTTTTGCCCTTCGAATACAGTTCGATTCGCATTCCGGGATACCCAGCGGCAACCGCAATTTGGATAAAGTTGTCTTGGGTCTTCTGTCCGATAAAATACTCTGCCAAACCCAGTATTTCCACGCGTCCCGTGCTCCAATCACTCCCGCGACTCACCTCTAGCTTCAAAGCACTCAACTCCAACACTCGAGGCCCCAAACTCAATCGCACCCCGGCCTTAGCCTTTTGAAATAGTGCCGCCAATACCATTTTCTTTTCGGCATCGTTGAGTTGACCATCTCGATTCAAATCATAGAGTTTCCCGAGCGACTGCGCACTTGCTCTCTTAGGTCTGTAGTTCCACAAACCAATCAAGACTCCGTCGTCCACCTGCAGCCTTAGCCCCCTTTTCTCCGAGGCTTTATGAGCAACCACAGACAACGGCGTAAAAAAGAGAAAAACGATGAACAAAGATGAGATAGAAAAAACACAAGTTCGACGCATTTTAATGTCGACAGGTGCGTGTGCTCAATTTGGAGAAAAGCGTTTTTAAATCCATCACTCCGGTGGCATGGGGCCCTTCGTCCCTTTTCTTCAAGCTCGCATTCTCTGTGGCCGGTCCAGGACTCCGAAAAGGCGCCAGTTCCTCAAAACTCGAATCACCATCAATATCCAACCAAATTGGGTTCGTAAAAGCCAAAGGGGTCACCGTTTGGATTTCATTGGGTCCATTCAACCCATCGGGCTTGCCAAAAGAAAGTAGGTCCGTGGCCACATCCCCCAACACGCCGGCTATGGCGTCTGTAATATCCGAGGGTGGGTCTTCAGAAGGAAAAACCACCGGAAACATGGACTCATCACCTTTAACCTCCGCAATCACGAAAGTGTCCCGGTCAAACTCGGCCGACAACTTTTTGAAAATGGTTCGATTCTTATCCTTCGATAAATCGATTCGACCGATCTCACTGCCATCACCATCGGTTAGAATTTCCCCATTTGCGTAGATCAAGAGCTCCGAGACATTGATCCAATTTGGGAGACGTATTTCCACCTGTAATTCCACACGGGCCGACTTAGTATCCTCGGCAAAGGAGACAAAATCCCCCACATCCCAATAATAATTGCCCTCCCCATCATCGCGTTTCGTCATCACCTGCAACCGAATGTAGGGCCCATTGGTAACCATCACTTGGTGCTTCTGAAGAGCTTGCACCATTTCGAGATCATGAACCTGGCTGGGGCTTGCATCCCGAGGCTCTCCCCTAGCATCTGGCTCGACATACACGTAGTTACGAGGGTAACCAACCTCTTCATACAAACCGTGGCTATCGGAGTTGCCCGTTGCAGTATAGGTAAAGCCCTTCCTTAAAAGATTGATCCAATCCTCAAAAACGCCAGGATACTCCACCTCCCCCGAGGCATCCAACAACGCTTTATTCATGCCGTTGAGGGGATGGATACTTTGTTTGTCGGCGTAAGATTGATCGCCTAAGCCTTCTTCCAGAGAGAAATGGTGGACAGCCTCAAGTCGCTTGCCATTGACTACTTCAATCACATCGAAATCATAGGAAAAGTTTTCCGCCTCAAACTGAAGGCTCTCATCGTCCACAGGACGAATGAGCGCTCCTCCTGTCTTCGCAACAGGATTGTAGGCCCCCATATTGAACTCCGAAAAATACCCCAAAATCGCATCCCGAGGATGATTGACCTGAATGATGGTTTGCCCAGGCCCATACTCACCCAGCAATCTCATTTGGTCGAAAAGCTGATCGGCATTGCAACGAACCCAATCCATCGAAGTTTTATTGACCTTGCTTGCATCTGCACTCATGCAACTATCAACGTAGGGAAAATGGCTTGGAGAATTCAGGGTGTAGCGCATGGGAAATCCGTTAAAGTGTCCCATTTCGAGCGTGGACATCTCAACGCCAACCATGCTGGTGGTCCAATCATGTAACCCCAGCGCCGCGATCTCCGGCTGGTAATCCGTAATGAAATTGTGGTCGGTGGAAACAGCAACTTCCAAACCCTCCGCAGCCACAGCAGTTACCCGCTTCGCCATGGAAATACTGGAATCCAATGAACCCTCTGAGTGAATATGAAAATCGGCGCTGATATAATTATTCGTTTCCACGGTTTTCTTAAGCACGGCCTCCACAAAGGTTTGTTTACCTGCTTCAAACTTCACGGCTTGTTGGAGCTCTAAATCGTACTCTATGCCTCGAGAAATATACACATCGTAGGTGCCTGGACGCACCTTCCCATGAAATAAACCATCGTGGGAATACACAACCTTCTCCGCATATTCCCCATCTTTCTGTTGGAACCAATTCAAGTCCGTATGCTTTCGCGGCTCATCGATGGAAAACTGAAAAAGATAATTCCGGGGATCACACACAGGTATACAATCATAATCGCGCTTCGGCCCGCCGATATCGTTGGGACTATCCTTGCAACTCCGACAAGCTTCCGAAACTGTATAATTTCCAACCAACGTAATCTTGGAAGGCATGGGCGTGCCAGACCCATTGGTAACCGTCGCTCGAAATTCGGCCGCAGCCGGAATGCGAATACTCTTGTAGGGGGCCACAAGTTGACCGTCGGCATCTTTTTCAATCTTAATTTGATGGGTTTCGTTCAATAAGGTGTGGTTGCCAGGGACCGGATATCGACCTGGCGCGGTGATCAAGTAATAGTAGGTCCCCTCTTCCAAATGTGCCTTAAAACGACCTTTCGAATCGGGGCTAACCTGGGAGTAGGGCCGCTTCAGGGCATCATAAATCATCATACTGGCTTCAGACTCACCCAAACCTGTATGCTCATCTACAATCTCGCCCACAAACTCCCCTCTGGACTCACCGCGGATGGTATACAACTCTTCACGGACCGAATCGATGTCGCCGTCGCCCACCACAAGATATTTCGTGTATTCATAGGATTCTCCCGCGCCCAATTCATCCGGTGGAAGCCCATAGTAAGCCCCCGTAAAAGATGAAAATAGAAACGGAATCAAGAGGGAATGTTTGCTAACCGGAGCGCCACCTTCTTTCTCATATTGCTCACGATACTTCCAAACATAATTATTGTCATCATCGGCAACTGCAAAGCCATAGGAAACACCATCCCCTTTGGTGGCAATAAAGTCCACCACCAAACCTTGGATAGCGGGCAATTGAACCCCTTGCTCATTTTGAAGTTTCCACGTGGACTCCAACGTATACCGCAGACCAAACCCCCGAGGAATACCGGTTTCAGATGCGGTGACTGCGACCGATCCAGGTGTGAAAACGGAATTGCCTGAACCAAATAGAGCAATATCTCCAATGGGCAACCGGAAGGTGCTGTCCTCCCCATTCGTACTTGCTTCAATTGGGATATTGAATTGTGCCACCAGGGCACTGGCTGATTCTGTTAAGCTAACACGACTTGAACCCTCATTGATAACCCGACCCACGATTTCCACATGACTGGCTCCCGGATGCAAAATGTAGTCGGTTTCAAATCGAATTTTTTTGAATACCTTATCGGGAAAGACTAAGTCATTCACCAACGACAGGGTCCGAAGAAAATCCCCTCCCCTGGCCCTGGTTCTAACAATTGCAGGTTCACCTGACTTCCCTGAGCTAATGACTTCAATCGCTGGAAGTGGCTCATCAATGGTGCCACTATTATAGGGGTAGATCTCTTGAGCTTCGAAGGCTTGAAGAAAAAACGCAGGAAAGAACTCGCCAAAACTATCTTTTCCTTGGCCCCGCGTCCCATCGGCTCCGGTGGTGGCACGCACAATATCAGCATCGATGATGCCCCCCCCAAAAATCCCAAACCCCCGCGACCATCCCTTGTCTTGAATAATCACCCTGATCTTCGAATTTTCAAGCAGATAGTCACCCACCCCACCGAGCGCACCTGGTCCACCTATTAGCTCTTCTTCAATTGCCACCCGCTTGGCTGTCGCTTGGTCACTTACATCTGTCTGACAGCCAAGGCCCAAAGCGAGCAAACCATAGGCAAAAAGCCATTTAGATTTCAATAGCATTAGAAAGTCACCTGAATTGCGGTTTCGACTCGGTCGTTGGCGAGTTCTCTTCCAGAAAATTCGCCGCTGTGGGTGTATTCAATATAGAAAATCGCGGGCATCGTCTCAAACAGATAGCGCAAGCCTACGGTGTTGTGACTGACTCCATGGTAGGTCGAATCATCCCCTGACTCGTCGGCCGAAACAAAACGCGGATTATAAAAAGCATACCGATAAGCCAATTCAAATCCAGAGTCACCAAAGGCATAAGCCAGCTGCGCATGACCTCCAAGAGATTGCTGAGCCTTGCTTAGGGGCGCATCCAGCCTTTCGAGCCAAGACATCATCACCTGCCCCTGAAACTCAATGCCCCAATAAGACATATGTGTATCAACCCCTAAGCCAATATCACGTTCTGCAAACTTCTCCGGTTCAGCGCCTGTGGTCTTTTGGTTAAAATACCCCGCAACCCCTAAGACGCCGCCAGACTCACGCTTTATCTGGGTTGAAGGCCCCTCCTCATCGCTGCTGACACCGGCACTGCCCCAGCTCGTAAAAAACCGACCGTAGACAGCCGGTAGATCATTGTCGTTTAAGTAGCCGCCACCCCGGTTGCCATTGGTGATGGCCAAGCCATAACCAAAATCCATTGCACCCAATCCAAATACCGCATCGTCACTCAGCATCACCCCCATTTGGCGTCCTGGTGCAAAACCACCCATATGCGTTGCATAACCTTCATGACGTTTCACACCCCGGGATTCCAACGCTCGGTGCACAAACTGTTGATCTTCGGTGGCCGTTAACTCTTCCATATCGAAGGGCGGCTTAAATCGACCCACAAAGAGGTTCATTGAATCACCAAAACGCCAACGGATATAGGCATCTTTCAAACCTGTCGCGAGTCCACCTACCGAATCCAATGTATCTTCATAATTCACCAAAGCCCCGTCAAACCCCAGCCTTAGATACAGATTTTCCCCCAACGTCCCACGCACATTGAGGCGGGCACCGGAAAGCCCAAAGCCGTCATTGCGTCCCACGAAGGGATTGCCCTGATTGTCCATACTCTTGGGCGTCGGCACCCCAAAAAACTTCTCCGGTAAAAAGGTAGAATAAAACGCCCTCAAGTACCCAGAAAACGCAATTTCAAAAGATTGCTTCACTTGAGGTGTCCCTACCACCGCAGCCGGCATTTCTGCCATTTCCTGAACTTCCAGAGAGACGCTTTTCGCCGCAGGTTGGTGCTTCGATTCCGAAGGCGTCGCCGCTTCGGCTGACCTTGCCACATCCGGCGCGTTTTCATTGGGAGCGGTTGTGCTGCTCCTCGCTTCTTTACCGGCATCCGGCGTGGTACCTATTGCTTGGCCACTGCTTACCGATGTTTCAATTGACGGCATCTTCAAAGCAGGCTCAACGGCAGCAGTAAAAAGAAGACCGATGGCCAGAGCATGAGTCAAAATCGGCATTAAAAACCCCTTATTGATATATTGGCTTAGTGACTTTAACGAAAAAGGAACGAGAATGTCGCGAATTACATTTTGCTCGCTCGCCAACACTCATTTCACAAACCCTTTACGTGACTCGAAAAGAGTGTGCGCCCCAACCAACTCCCACACGACCACCGAAATACCGGCCTAAATCGCGAAGGGCTTGGCCATGGACACGGCGAGGCTTCTATTTCATGAAGTTAGGGGTGTAAAGAAGTTGCTCAATTGTTCAGAAAAATTTTGAGAATCCGCCGTTGGAAAAAGGACGATACTACCAGCGAACACCATTTCGTAAATCTAAGGCCACTGTGGCATCATAACCCGGACCCTCAGCACCCCGTGAAATAACCACGGCAGCAACGGTCGCCCCCACCACAGCCACCCCTACGCCGCCCCAGGTCCACCAACTCGTTAACCATTGGGGACTCTCATCATCAACGCTCACCCCAACCATCGGTTCCCTCAATACGCTTGACGCAGGATCATCGTTTTGAGGTTGAGCCGAGAGGTCGAGGGGCATGAGCTCCAAATCATCCATACTAGGCGGTTCGGTGTTGTCCTTAGGAGCCGCTGGTGCCGGCAAAGGCTCCAAAGGGTCCAACTCCAAGTCCATATTAGGCTCAGCTCCCAACGGAACCATGGGCTCTAAATCCATGGGTGGCATATCGAGCTCCTCGGTGGGGTCTCGAACCATAAGTGTCATGGTGGCCCCATGCCTCACTTTCACGGTTTTGTTGAGGAGTACTCCCCTCGTATTCTTGACCATGATTTTGTTTGGCCCCACCCTCAGTTGGTGGCGGCCTGGTACTCTCCCCCAGTATCGACCATTCACATATAGCTTCCCCTTAGCCCCTTGAAATACCACCGTTCCAGTCTTTCGCTTGGCGCCCAAAAGCTTGGCACCCAAACTCTGAATAGGACCGATCTCAACGACATGAGCGAGGTGT
>JAYZAY010000044.1:0-61575 GCA_036339465.1 Myxococcota bacterium
CGCCAAATGGGCCTTTTGAGACTTCATCTCAACTTCCTTCACTTGATCGGTCTGAGCCTGATTACTCGCCTCCGAAGCACCTATTTGATGGTATGATCGGAATTGCCCAACCCCCAAAACATTGTCCATTCATCCCCCCCCCAACGAGTGTGTTGATTAAAAGATTCCACTGCTGTTTGGTAGTCACTTTAGCAATAAAAAAATTATCATAGGGGATAAGCCCGCACCTTTTTGACCGCCTCTTATCCTATTTTGGCATAACCATCTGTCAGCCCATTACATTACTTCGACTACACACACCTTCTTTGCCTTTCAACAACCCTGCTTTCCACACGCCCCCCCATTCACACCCGATTTCCTCGCCAATCTCCCGAGAGCATTGACTTTTCGAGTACTTCGGACACAAGATCTTTTGCATGACTGAAATCATTGCCCAAAACATTCGGTCCAAGCTTCATGAAAGCAAGCGGCTGGTCGTGAAAATTGGCAGCGCCCTCCTCTCCAGATCCGATGAAACATTTCAGGGCTTTGCAAAAAGTATCAGTGAGTTAAACAGAGCAGGTTATTCTACCTTCATTGTCTCAAGTGGCGCCATCGCCCAGGGACTTAAAGTCATCGGCCAAACAGACCGCCCACAGGACGTGGTCACCCAACAAGCCCTAGCCGCCCTCGGTCAACCAGAGCTTATGGCCCAATGGCGAAACGCCTTTGCGAACCACGAAAAAATGGTCGCACAGATTCTACTAACCCATGCAGACTTAGAAAGTCGTGAACGATTCATTAACGCTCGAAGAGCGATACTCGCTCTGGAAAACCGGGGTATCATTCCCATTGGCAATGAAAACGATACAACCGCCACTGAAGAAATTCGTGTTGGCGACAATGACCAATTGGCCGCACACATCGCCAACTTGGTCTCCGCGGACCTCCTTATTTTACTGACGAGCGTGGATGGCCTACTCAAACCATCCACGACTCAAAGTTCCAATGATACCAGGGTGCCATACATTCATGATCTCCAAGAAGCTTCAAAATGGGTATTGACCGGTGAAAAATCCAACCTAGGAACAGGCGGTATGCAAACAAAACTAACTGCCGCGGAAATTGCCGCCAACCGTGGTATCCCAACTGTCATCGCCAACGGGGAAGACCTCAAAATTCTTCAAGCCATCCTTGGAGGAGAAGACGTTGGAACCCTCATCGCTCCCACCCAGAAACTCAAAAGCCGAAAACATTGGATCGCCTATACCCTGAAGCCAAAAGGGAAAGTTGTCGTCGATGAAGGCGCCATCGAGGCACTCGTAAACGGAGGAAAATCCCTTTTGGCAACCGGTATTACCTCTGTCTGCGGCAATTTTTCTCGCGGTGCAATGGTTGAGGTCATAGGAAAAGATGGCCAAAGCTTGGCCCGTGGCTTGGTACAATACAACAGCCAAGAACTCGACCGGATCCAAGGACTCAACACAGACGAGATCGTAAAACAATTGGGCTATCTCCCCACCCAAGAGGTGATTCATCGCGACGATTTGGTCATTATTCCCCCCCCACCCGAGCTATAAATCATGACGACCTCACTCAAAGAAACGATCAATAACCTTACCCGGGCCGCTCGAGCGTGTTCACCAACGGTAGCCCGGGCTTCTGCCCACATTCGCACAAGCGCTATTAACGCCATGGCCCAAGAATTGAGACAACGAATGGACCTCGTTGTTCAAGCAAACGGCGAAGATCTGAGGCAGGCTGAAACAAACCAATTGTCCGCTGCCATGAAGGATCGGCTGCGACTCGATCAAGTAAGAATCGAAAACCTGGCCATAGCACTTGAAAATATCGCGGCTCAACGGGATCCAGTGGGCACGAGTACCCAACACTGGACCCAAGAAAACGGGCTTGAGGTCCATAAGGTTCGACTCCCCCTTGGAGTCATCATGATGATTTACGAGTCACGCCCCAATGTCACCTTGGATGCCGCAGCACTTTGCCTTCGAAGTGGAAATACCGTGATCCTCAGAGGGGGGAAGGAAGCTTTTCAGACCAACCAAGTCTTTGGAACACTCATTGCCGATGTCCTGAAAAGTCATGGACTCCCCGAATGTGCAGTCCAGCTCGTGCCTACCACTAACCGAGCCGCCGTACCTCTACTTCTCCAAGCATCGGATCATATTGACCTAGTCATCCCGAGAGGGGGAGAAAGCCTAATTCGTAATGTCGTGGCACAAAGTAGGATCCCTGTGGTTCAACACTACCAAGGTATTTGTCATGTCTACATCGACGGTGAGGCAGATCCAGTCAAAGCCAAAGCAATTGCTTACAACGCTAAAGTCCAACGACCTGGTGTTTGTAATGCTATGGAAACATTGCTTATCGACAAGGCAATCGCCGAAACCATCCTGCCCGAAATCGTCGCGGAACTTGAAGATGCCGGGGTTGAAATTAGGGCATGTTTGGAATCACTCCAAATAGCGCCCAACTTAAATCAGGCATCTGAATCGGACTGGGATACTGAGTTTCTTGATCTCGTGTTGGCAATTCGACTTGTAGGCGGATTGGAAGGAGCCATTGCTCACATCGATCGGCATGGCTCAAATCACACCGCAAGTATCGTCACCGAAAACCTGGTACGAGCCGAACAATTCCTTATGGAGGTGGACGCAAGCTGTGTTCTTCACAATGCCTCAACGCGTTTTAATGATGGTGGAGAACTTGGCCTAGGCGCTGAAATGGGAATCAGCACAACCCGGATTCACGCCTACGGCCCCATGGGAGTCGATGCTCTAACGGCTGAAAAGTTTGTGGTTCGGGGCAAAGGTCATATTCGGACCTAATTACCCTCTCAGAATATCCTCAAACATTCACACAAATATTCTGCGGCTCGCTATAAAATGAAAGAGAATAAGCCCCACCTTCTCGGCCCATACCACTTTCTTTAACCCCGCCAAAAGGTGTTCGTAAATCTCTCATGAGCCAAGTATTGATCCAAACCATACCCGCCTCAAGACTCTGAGCAAATCTGTGCGCCCTGGCCAAATCTCGAGTCCAAATCGAAGCCGACAGTCCATACTGAACGTCGTTGGCCAAGGCCAAAGCTTCCGCTTCCCCCTTAAAGGGATGTAGCGTCACCACTGGCCCAAAGATTTCCTGTTGCACAACCTCACAACCGTGGTCCAATCCCACAATCACCGTAGGCTCATAAAAAGCACCGTCCTTATGGGGCGCTTCCAAACGAGGAGACTTCCCCCCCACCAAAACAGTGCCCCCTAAAGCCCTCGCCTTTTCTACGAATCGCGATACCTTGTCTCGATGCTCCAGTGAAATCAACGCCCCCACCTGGGTTTCCCAATCCCCTGGATCTCCAACCTTCATGGCCTTAACCTTCGCCACAAAGGCATCCACAAAATTATCCCAAATCGACTCATCGATTAGAAGACGTGACCCACAGAGACAAACCTGCCCCTGATTAGCAAAACCAGCACGAACAGCACCATCCACAGCGGTTTCGAAATCCGCATCCCCAAAAACAACCGTGGGATTTTTCCCGCCCAATTCCAAACTGAGCTTCTTAAATTTAGGGGCGGCGCATGCTGCTACGCGCCCCCCCGTCTTCGTACCCCCCGTAAAAGAGATCGCCGCGATCCCGTCGTGGTTTACCAGCGGTTCACCTACTTCATTTCCAAGACCATGGATCAGATTGTAGAGCCCAGGTGTAGGACTCAGTTTGTTGATAACCTCCCCCAAAAGGGTCGCAGTCGTAGGCGTCATTTCACTGGGTTTCGCCACAATCGCATTTCCCATGGCAAGGGCAGGCGCCACTTTCCAAGTCATCAAATAAAGTGGCAAATTCCAAGGAGTGATAAGCCCCACAACCCCCAAGGGCTTACGGATCGTATAATTCAACCCCGCTTGCCCATGAAAAGCCTCTCCTTTCTCCTGCCTGATAGCACCGGCAAAAAACCTAAAATTTGAAATAGCCCGGGGAATATCCAAAGTTGATGCCAGGCTAATGGGTTTACCGGTATCTCGGCTCTCGGCCTCCGCAAACTCATCCAGACGAATATTGATCTCATCTCCGATGGCCTCAAGAAAATCAGCCCTTTCCCTCACATCGGTTACCCGCCACAGCTTAAAAGCAGCCCCTGCAGCATCCACCGCACGATCCACGTCGGGGCCATTGGATCTCGGAATCGTTGAAATCACCTCTTGATTGGCGGGATTGATATTTTCCAACACCTCTCCCCCTAAGGCAGGCGTAAATTCTCCTCCAATAAGATTACTCAACTTCAACATGTTATTTTCCTCGGCCGCTTGCGAATTCGAAACTTCGACATCCTAGCGTTGTCACCGGTCACCGGCAACCCGTTGTCCAAAATGTTGGACGAAATGCCGTTGGATTCTGGTGTTTATTGGGGCATCAAGACATCTGATTTCAAAGGAAACACATGGCCCATTTAGAATTCACAAATCCCCACCTCGAACTCGGAGATGGGGCTAAAATTTCTTACTATCCCAATTTTATTTCCACCACCGAAGCCTCTTACCTTTTTGAGAGAATCCACAGTGAGGAAACTTGGGAGCACCGCGCCATCCAAGTTTTTGGACGAGAAGTGTTGCAACCAAGGCTCATATCATGGGGGGGAAATATTCCCTATCGCTATTCCGGCCAGGTTCTCCCCCCACGTAAATTAAGTCCACAGCTGAAGGAACTTAAGGCACACATTGAGAATCAAACAGACACAGTGTTTAACCACGTTTTGCTGAATTACTACCGAAACGGGTCGGACAACATGGGAATGCACTCAGACAATGAACCGGAACTCGGTAAAAATCCCGTTATTGCGGCGCTTTCCCTGGGTGCTCCCCGCAGATTTCAGCTAAAAAGAAAAGCCGCAAAGAAAGGTGAAGCGCCCAGCACCATCATTCTCGATCATGGTAGCCTCCTGGTTATGGGGGGCAATACCCAGCATACCTGGCGCCATGGTGTGCCCAAAGCGGGGCGCCTTGTGGAGCCGAGAATCAATGTTACATTTCGACAGCTACTTCGGCCGCCCCCTGATTCTACACATTCTGGCTCGCCAAAGATCCCTCCCCCCCCATGAGGTGAGCATAAAAACCGTGATTTA
Source organism: Myxococcota bacterium (assembly GCA_036339465.1). Classification (GTDB taxonomy): domain Bacteria; phylum Myxococcota; class XYA12-FULL-58-9; order XYA12-FULL-58-9; family JABJBS01; genus JAYZAY01. The sequence continues at coordinate 5,118 of JAYZAY010000044.1, forward strand.
CCCTTGAAATAATGAATACATTCACTTGACCTAAAGTAAATTCTCAGCGAGACATTCACTACAACGGCGCCGCTGTCCGAAATCTGGTCATTAACTTATCATGTCCGAAGGATGGCAGAGCCACGACTAGTTAAAAGAGGTTCTTCTAACGAAGAACAAGAAACACGTCGGTCCTCAGGTAACACCATTTTGTGTGCACGGGAGACCGGGAAGAGATAAAGAGAATGTCAAAGAAACTGTATGTAGGTGGAATTAGCTGGGGAACAACTGACGAAGGTTTGCGAGCGGCTTTTGAGGAATTTGGAGAAATCACGGAAAGCAAAGTGATTACGGACCGCGACACTGGCCGTAGCCGAGGGTTTGGTTTCGTTACTTTCAGCAGTCCAGCGGATGCAGACAATGCAATCGATCAGATGAATGGTGCTGAACTCGACGGACGTAGCCTAAAGGTTAATGAAGCTCAGGATCGTCCTCGCGGCGGCGGCGGCGGCGGTGGACGCGGTGGACGCGGCGGCGGCGGCGGCGGCGGTAACCGTGGTGGCGGACGTGATGACTACAATTCACGATGGTAGTCAATCAGTAGAATAATCATAAATCAGGACGCTACGGCGTCCTTTTTTATGTGGAAAGGGTAGGAACTCGGCCGTCGTCGAAGACGACCGGGAGTGTAGGTCTCATCAGGACGATTTTAGCGCGGCCTACCTAACTTGCTGGTTAGATGCCAATGGTTGGATGCCAATGGTTAGATGCCAATGGTTGGATGCCAATGGTTAGATGCCAATGGTTAGATGCCAATGGTTAGATGCCAATGGTTAGATGCCAATGGTTAGATGCCAATGGTTAGAGTTTGCCTGCATTTTCCGTAAGATACGAAGCAACACCTGAGGCGGTCGTGGTCATACCCGCATCACCCTTGTTCCAACCCGCAGGACAGACCTGACCATTTTCTTCGAAGAATTGTAAGGCTTCGACAATTCGAACCACCTCATCCATATTTCTTCCGAGGGGCTCATCATTCACCACTTGATGACGAACAAAGCCTTTTTGGTCGATCACGAAGGTCGCCCGCATGGCGACTCCGGCTGGATAATAAGAGTCACCGCCATCGGACTCGATTCCATAGGCCTTTGCAATCTTGTGGTCCATATCCGCCGCGAGGGTGTACTTAACAGGGCCAATGCCACCGTTATTCACATCAGTGTTTCGCCATGCATTGTGTGTATGATGAGAATCAATTGATACCCCAATCACTTCAACGCCCAAGTCTTTGAATTTATCCACCCGGTGATCCATAGCAATCAGCTCAGAAGGACATACAAAAGTAAAGTCCAGTGGGTAAAAGAAGACCACCGCATACTTACCTTCAATCTCCTTTGATAAACTGAACTCTCCGGTGATGGTGCCATCACCAAGCACTGCATGTGTGTTAAAGTCCGGTGCCTTCTTGCCAACTAAAATCGTCATTTTTCTTTCTCCATACATGGGACATTTGCGTCAGACTTAAACGAATCCAAGTTACCTGACCACGAAAAAGGGGCCCTATATCATCCACCGAGCCCCGCCTAAACCGCTGCGAAAATATACATTTCTAATCTGAAATCAAGTCCAATAACTCGAACATGCGCATAGATTCACTTGAAAATTGGCAGTAGGTCCCTAAGAGATAGAGTCCGAGCTGAGCTGCTGATAGACAGCTTCCCAAACCTGGGGTTTCAATAAGAAGCCCAAATGGGTGCAACCAGGGCAGGCAATATTTTTTACCCCTGAAACACACGCGCTCTCTGGGGGCAGTAAAACCATATCCTGGGGTGTCCAAAAACATGTCAACGTCGGAAAATTCTCGTTAGAAGCCCAAGGCAGCTGCCGATTCAATCCATTGAGAAGATGGGAGTTGGGACGAAGGCTCTGGGCCTTCTTCGTATGGAGATAACGGGCCAATTCAGTCCCTGAATGCGGGGTTGCCAGGGTAATTAGATGATTAATTTTCCCTGCAAATTCTGGTGTTTCTAAAGCCACACGTGCCAAGATCCCCCCCATGCTATGGGCCACAATGTCGATGGGCCTTTCCATGGAGAATACGTTCTCCTCCAACACCGTTTTCACGATGCGACGAAGCTCCCAAGCCATCACTTCCATAGAGGATTTATCTTCAAATCCCAAAGACAATACCCTTTTACGGCCCAGACACCGGAAGTAAGTCTCCATGGGAATAAAATTTCCTCGGTGTCCACCAAAGCCATGAATGAAAATCACCGCTCGATATCTGTCATCTATAAGTTTCAAGGAAGGGGTTTTCCCGCTTGCCAGTAAAGTCCCCCCCAACAAAGGCACTTCCGCAAGATGCCTTCTCAACGCGGGGTCTACGGCGTGATACGCCCGATTTAACCATCGACCAAATCGTTTGAGTCCCTCGGTCAAAGAGGCCCGAGAATGCTCAATTCGCTCTAGAGCTACGGCAGAAGGCTGAGCCTTCGGAAAATAAACCATGGAGCTATTTCCCATCAACACTATCGTCAGGCGACGGTAGGCTAGCCAAACACTTCAAGCACAAAACAGAGCCTTGAGAGATGCCCCCAGAGCTTATACCCAGGGCTCCTTTTTCTCCCCGAGGTAGAATCTCATTACAACAAGTGCAGATCGCATTTAGATTTAGGGTGACTTCCTGCCAACCCAATATCGCCTCAGAAGCAGAGCGGGTCGGCTGACAACTCAGGGGCCTCGAATGCCCGTGGGTCAAGTCCCGAGCAGATCCCGCTACTCTGGCACTGTCGGCCACAATATTTTCAACTAAATCAACGGTATTACCCAAGACATTTCGTACTAGATTAGACACCGAAATACCCAATTCAGAAGCTCTGTCTTTGAGATCTCGCTCCAAAGCCGCCGAAACCCGAGTATGCAATACCTTTTCTTTTTTCTTCGGGGACTGACCTTCGTCCATAGCCTACCCTCCCTACCACTACTTGTCACACATCGTGTAATACATGGTATCCATCTTGTAACACAAACAGTCAAGATAGTGCGTAGTTTCCTCTCCCCACGCAACCCCATTGCTAGAGTCGTTGCGCCCAAAAAAATAGGACGACCGTCATTCCCATCCAGTCGGTTCAAAAGGAACTCTAAAACCGACAGATATTATCCTGCGCAACCTTGATATCCCTAAAGCCGCAGGATCGAGAGTCAGATGCCCTGTGAACAACCCCTTAGACACACCCTCATTATTCGACCCTTGAACCTCGATCAAAAACGCCAAGGCTCCAAACTTGTCCCCACCTTCAATACCCGAACCATCAAATATCGGTCAGCAATGCACTTCAATCTCAGGGCCAAAACGACTCCCAATCATATTGCGAAAGGAGAAGTCTAAGGAGTTGACCCGAAGCCTTGAGCCAGGCATATCTCGCCGACGTTTGAATTTGGAGAAAAAGAGCAATGACGCAAAGTTCCCGTACAAAGAAAGATCCCTTACGCGCAACATTGAACCTACCCAAAACCCCGTTTGGCATGAAGGCCAATCTGCTTCAAATGGAGCCTCGTTTCCAAACTCGCTGGGCAGATCAGGAAATTCAAAAAAGGCAAGCCCACAGAGACCACCCCAGGGGTAAACTAACCCTTCACGATGGTCCTCCCTATGCCAACGGAAAAATTCACTTGGGTCATTTGCTCAACAAAGTGCTGAAGGATTTTGTCGTCCGCTCACGAAACATGCAAGGTTACGATATCGATTGGGTCCCCGGTTGGGATTGCCATGGCCTCCCCATCGAGCACCAAGTCATGAAGAATCTCGGCGACAAAGCTCGAGAACTCTCCACCACCCAAATTCGCTTCAAATGTCAAAAGTACGCTGAGAAATTCGTCGGGATCCAATCCGAACAGATGCAACGGCTGGGGACCTGGGGCAATTACGAAAATCCATACCTCACCATGAAACCCGCCTACGAAGGGGCCACCCTAGAAGTCTTCTCGAAGTTGGTAGAAGAAGGGTTGGTCTACCGTGATCTCAAGCCGGTACACTGGTCTATCGCCAATCAAACCGCACTCGCAGACGCCGAGCTGGAATACGAAGACCGGGAAGATACAAGTGTTTACGTACTCTTCGAGCTGCAGAACACCGAGGCCCTACCCAGTTCTCTAAACGCTCCAAACGATGCCATTCACGTCATGATCTGGACCACCACTCCTTGGACCCTTCCCGCGAACATGGCCGTCGCCGTTTCCCCCGAAGAAACCTATGGCCTCTACCGCTGGACAAAAGACGGCAAAACCCAACTCGCAATATTGGGACAAGCCCTGAATCAAAAAGTTTTGGCCCTCGGCAAAGCGGAAGATATTGAAGAACTCGGTACCTGTATCGGCAAGGAGCTCTATAGCGCTCAACTGGCCTACCAACACCCATTCGTGGACCGAAATGGCCGCATCTTATTGGCCGACTATGTCACCATGGAAGACGGAACCGGTCTTGTCCATACCGCCCCCGGACACGGTGAAGATGATTACCGAACGGGTCTCAAAGAAGGAATCAAAATCTATTGTCCGGTCATGGGAGACGGCACTTACGACGACACTGTTCCCGACTGGCTCGCAGGAAAAGACGTTTGGACCGCCAATGGCGAAGTAACAGAACATCTTCGGCAATCAGGTCACCTATTCTTTGACCACCCATTCATGCACAGTTACCCCCATGACTGGCGAAGTAAAACACCCACGATTTTTCGCGCCACAGAGCAGTGGTTTATCTCCATAGATAACCCCGCCAAAACCCACGGTGTATCCCTTCGCGAAATGGCCTTAAAAGCCTCTGATGATGGCATCAATTTCATTCCCACCTGGGGACAAAGTCGTCTTCGCGGAATGCTCGAAGCAAGACCAGACTGGTGTATTTCCCGACAACGTAGCTGGGGCTTGCCCATCCCCGCCTTTATGAAACATGGGCAACAACCACTTCTGACAGCAGCATCGGTTAACGCAGTGGCTAAAGCCGTTCGAGAGAAGGGGTCTGACCTTTGGTTTGAAGGCACCGTCGCCGAGATTCTAGCGCACTATGACGCAAGTTCTGACAGCGATGCGCCACAATGGATCAGAGAAAATCCGAAACAAGCCCTAACAGAACTGGAAAAATGCACGGATATCTTTGATGTTTGGTTTGAATCCGGTTCATCATGGAATGCTGTACTCAATGAAAGAGGCCTAGGGTATCCCGCGGAGCTTTACATCGAAGGCTCCGACCAACACCGAGGATGGTTTCAATTGTCCCTTCTTCCGGCGTTGGGAGCTACAGGCAGACCACCATTCAAAACTCTTTTGACCCATGGTTTTATCGTCGATGCCAATGGTCGTAAAATGAGTAAGTCCATCGGAAACACCATCGACGTCGAGAAACTTCTCAGCAAATACGGCGCAGATATCTCCCGCTGGTGGGTCTTGGGCCTAAATTTCGTGAACGACATCAAAGCCGATTGGAAGTTCATTCAAACGGCGAGTGAAGAATATCGAAAAATACGAAACACCATCCGATTTCTTTTGGGAAACCTCGAAAATTTTGACGTCACCAAAGACTCCAGACCCCTCCAATCAGGGGATGAATCAAGCATCGACTATTGGATTAAACGTGAGCTCGACCTCTGCGTCAACCAGGTCGTGGATGGCTATAAATCGTATCAATTCAGAAAGATAAGAGATGCTGTCTTTAATTTCTGTAATGATACATTGAGCGCAATCTACATGGCTGCAGTCAAAGACCGGCTCTATTGTGAAGCCCCTGATTCCGAAAAGCGACGCCGGACTCAAACGGTGATGTTTGAAATCACCGATACCCTGCTCCGCCTCTTAGCACCCATTATTCCGCACACCGCAGACGAAGCCTTTTTGGTCCTCCATGGCCTGACAGAAGCAAACGAGCAATCCATTCACCTCGGAACTCTTCCCGAAGAACGAGACGTGGGTCAAGCCCATGAATGGAATGAAGTTCTCACGTTGCGAAGTCAGGCACTCAAGGCATTGGAAGATGCGCGAAATGAGCGCGGCCTATCCAACCCCTTGGACGCCGGTGTTCGTATCACCGTAAAAGGTGAGGTCATCAAAGCACTTAAGGGTTACGAAGGGGAACTAAGCGATCTTTGTGGAACCAGTCGATTCACCCTCAGTGCTGGAGAGCAATTGGAAGTTGAGATCGACGACCTCAAAGAAGAACCGCGATGCGCGCGTTCCTGGAAACGGGACGGGACTGTATCCGAACGGAACAACGGGTTACTGCTTTCCGAACGCGACTACCAAGTTGTTAAGAACCTCGATCTATCTGGAGACGCAGTATGAAATACACACCGGCAGAGATAGAGCCAAAATGGCAGTCCCTTTGGGAAGAAAAGTCGGCTTTTAAAACCGAAACAGATATCGAGAAACTAAAGGGCCGACCTAAATTCTACGCACTTGATATGTTTCCCTACCCATCAGGTGCCGGACTCCATGTGGGACACCCTGAGGGCTATACCGCCACAGACGTCGTTTCGCGCCTGAAACGTTTGAAAGGCTTCCACGTGCTACACCCCATGGGCTGGGATGCCTTCGGGCTTCCCGCTGAACGAGCCGCGGTCCGAGAAGGGATTCACCCCGCCATCATCACCAAACGCAATGTCGATAACTTCCGGCGTCAAATTAAGCGTCTAGGTTTCAGCTACGACTGGGAACGAGAAATAAGCACCACATCCCCAGATTATTATAAGTGGACCCAATGGATTTTCCTTAAACTCTACGAGAAAGATTTGGCATACCTAGCGGAAGTTCCCGTTAACTGGTGTCCTGCATTGGGAACGGTATTGGCCAACGAGGAAGTCAAAGACGGTAAATACGTTGAGACTGGCGACCCCGTCGAGCGACGCTCCATGAAACAATGGATGCTTAAAATCACCGCCTATGCAGAAAAGCTCCTCGACGACCTGGATGATCTAGACTGGCCCGAACACGTTAAAGAAATGCAGCGGAACTGGATTGGTAAATCCACCGGCGCCGAGGTCGATTTTTCAATCGAGGGCACCGACCAATCATTCACCGTTTTCACCACACGCCCAGATACACTTTTTGGAGCGACCTACTGCGTTCTTTCTCCTGAGCACCCCTTCGTATCCCGCATCACCACAGAGCCGCAGAGGGATTTGGTCAACGCTTACGTGCTCGAAACGAAACATAAGTCAGACCTCGCAAGAACAGACTTGGCCAAAGATAAAACTGGGGTATTCACCGGGGCTTATGCCATCAACCCCGCCAATAACAAACCCACACCAATCTGGATCGCCGACTATGTCTTAATGAGTTACGGAACCGGTGCGATTATGGCCGTTCCTGCCCATGACGAGCGGGACCACGCATTTGCTAAAACCTTCGACATCCCAATCGTGGAAGTGGTCAGAGCCAAAGACCATGACGTACAAGAAAGTGCCTTTGTCGGAGACGGAGTGCTGGTTAACTCCGGTATTCTAAACGACCTCTCTGTGCCAAAAGCCAAAGACAAAATGACCCGTTGGCTTGAAAATGCCGGCAAAGGTCGTGAGAAAGTTCAATATCGGCTCAGGGACTGGCTCTTCTCCAGGCAACGTTATTGGGGAGAACCCTTCCCACTCATCCACGGTGAAGATGGAAACGTTTACCAAATTGACGGCACTGAACTCCCCGTAGAACTGCCCCCTGTAGACGAGTATAAGCCCAAAGAAGATGGGCAGCCTCCCCTTGCGCGAGCCGGAGAGGATTGGCTCAATGTAACACTCCCCAATGGAGTCAAGGGCCGGCGTGAAACCAATACCATGCCCCAATGGGCGGGTTCTTGCTGGTACTATCTGCGCTATATCGACCCCAGAAATGAACAAGCACCTTGGGATAAAGCACTCGAAGACTATTGGATGCCCGTGGACCTTTATATCGGCGGCGTAGAACATGCCGTTCTTCACCTTCTTTATTCTCGATTCTGGCATAAAGTGCTTTACGATTGCGGTTTGGTCACCACCAAAGAGCCTTTCCAGAAATTGTTTAACCAAGGCATGATTCTCGCCTATAGCTATCGGGACAAGAGCGGAAAATACTATGCACCCGACCAGGTCGATGTGACCGGAACCCAACCAAAAAGTAAGGTAACCGGCGAAGAACTCGATTCAAAAATCGAAAAGATGTCGAAATCCAAACTAAACGTATTCAGTCCCGATGACGTCATCGATCAGTACGGTGCGGATGCCATGAGGCTCTATGAACTTTTCATGGGACCGCTCGAGCAGGTTAAACCGTGGCAAATGGCTGGCGTGGATGGGGTTTTGAGATTTCTTCAAAGGGTCTGGCGCCTGGGTGTGGATGAAACCACAGGAAACTTAAATGGAAAAATACAAGACGTACCCGCCAGTTCCTCCCCTGATCTACAGAAAATCCTACACCAAACCATCCAAAAGGTTGAAGAAGACAGCGAAAACCTCCGGTTTAATACCGCAATTTCGCAAATGATGGTCTTCTCTAATGAAGCGACCAGCGCCCAGATCTTGCCGAAAGAAATCCTGGCAGACTTTCTCAAAGTGCTAAGCCCCTACGCCCCCCATATTGCCGAAGAGATTTGGCAACGATTGGGGCTTCAAGGCCTCGTCTGTCAATCCACATACCCCACAGCAGATCCAAATATCTACCAGGAAAATACAATCACAGTGGTCATCCAAATCAATGGGAAAAAACGCGCCGATTTCCAAGCCCCTGTGGAAGCAGAAAAAGCCGCACTGGAGAAAATGGCCTTGGAAACCGAGGGTATTCAGAAGTATCTGGAAGGAAAAACAATCCGTAAGGTCATCGTCGTGCCCGGCCGCCTCGTCAACGTCGTCGCCACCTAGATATCCAGCAGACAGATATCCAGCAGACAGATGTCCAGCAGACAGAAATCCTGAGCTAGGAAAGATTAACCTGATAGCACTTCACCGGATCTACTCTGTTCTTAACCTGTAGAGGTTCCAAGCATTGAAGTCGGAATGAACCCTCGACTTTTTCAAAAGTACCCTCACCGATCACGACCCCATTATCTGGCGCCTTCCCCTCTAACCGAGAAGCCACATTGACCACGTCACCCATCACCGTAAAATCGCGCCGTTCACTGGTTCCAACGCTTCCTGAAACAACCCTACCGCTCTGAATTCCAACCCTTATGGCCAGGGCGCCCAATCCATAAGAGGACCATTGCTCTTGAAACTCGCGCACCTTGTCAACCATATCGATCCCACACCTAACAGCCCGAGCTGCCTCATTATCTGCCGCATTTTTTGGGACAAAAATAATCATAATGCCGTCACCAACAAACTTGTCGAGAATTCCCCCACATTTTTTGACGACTTCGTACATCAGAGATTGATAGCTATTTAATGCCCCGACAATTCTCTCCGGAGACGCCCCTTCCACCATCCGCGTAAACCCTTTAATGTCCGAAAAAATAATGGTGGCCGAAATCAATCTGGTCGGCAATGCAAGTGCATCCTCACGTTGAGATTTAATTCCTTCCACCACCGACTCAGGCACATAGCTCCCCAATTTATCCCTTTGTAATGTTAACCATCGTTCGCGCTCCAAAGCTTGCCGAAGTTCCCCGGCAACTTCCCGCGCTTCCTCCAATAATTTCGCATTGTGAATTGCGATGGATGCATGTCGGACAAAACTGGTGAAGGTTCGTAGGTCCTTAAGATCAAAAGCCTTCTTATGGATGGGGTTCAAAACTTGAGCCACCCCCATAATCCCCGATGAAATTTCTAGGGGTACACATAGAATCGAGGTCGCTCGAAGCCCGGACTTTTCATCAAAATCAGGGTCAAAGCGAGGATCCTTATATGCATCTTCCACCACCGCAGGCTTCCCATATTCGGAGACCCAACCCACCAAACCATGCCCCGCTTTAACCATCCCCTCCGTTAATCCATCGGCATGTTCGTCACTCGTAATATAAAACCGCAACGCATCGGAATCTTCTTCTTTTAGAATGAGGCTACTCCCCTGAGCCTGCATGATCTCGCAGCTTGTTTGCATTGTCATTCTAAGAATTTGCTTGAGTTCCAAAACGGAACCGATGCCTGTCGCCACTTCACTTAAGGCAGAAACCCCTGTCAACCTTTGAACAAGTTCGAAACCTGTCTCGTCGACCATTCCCGATACGTCCCCATTCATTAGCATCAACCGCTCCGAGAGCCTCCTGTTCTGCTCGTTGATGGCTTCAAGTTCCCGGTTCCGTTGAGCCAACTTTTGACTCAATTCGATGTTTTCCCTGCTCATCAACCGATATTTTTGGGCCTTAGCCACACCATGAACCACCTTCGTGGCCAATTCATGGTCCTTAATAATATAATCGGAAGCCCCGAGCCTCATGGCTTCAATCACCTTGTCAAATCCCGCATAGCTGCAAACCGCTAGGATAGGCACGTCAATCCGCAAGTCCCTCAGGGCCTCAATCAATTCCAATCCATCCATTCCTGGCATAGCCAAATCCGTAATGATGGTCGAAAAACTCGTATTTAAAGCAGCCCTAAGCCCCAAAGCCCCATGCTGGAGCGTGGAAACTTCACAGCCGGCTTTTTCCAGAGCCACCCTCAGCAATTTACAAATGGTCAGGTCATCATCCACAATCAGGATATGTGGTTTTTCCAACGTCATCGTAAGTCCTCTCCAAGAATGTCTCTACTCGAAGCAAAATTTTGTTCGATCCCCCAACCCTTATGAGTAGGTGTACTTCCAGAAACCTTCTAGGCGCAAGCAACTCAAAATGGTCCAGAAAAATTCACCTTCACGGTAACGGCGTCCACAACATTGATTGGCGTTCAACCTGCCAATTAAACTCCAAGATCCACCGCTTCTATTTCCTGAGTCTCCATAAGACTCTTATTGTCCAACTCAATCGAAACCAAAACAGCCCGGATAGTCTCCAACGCTCGACTCCCAAAATTCGAAGTGAATTGCTTAACCCCCGCCACAGACCGCAACTGCTCCCGTAGGGGCGCCGTTAAACGGATAAATAGCTCAGAGAATTGTTGCTCTCGAAACTCCCAATGCTCGAATGAGCCGGCTTCAGGCGTTTTTTCAAAAGGAGCGAGGTGTCGATTGACAAACGAAATGTACCACGATTTACGCCGCGTATAATGCTCGAAGGGAACCAACAAAGCCACCAAGATTTCTTCGACAGCCCTCGTAACCAACTCACTTGCGACCAAGCTTCTCCAAACCGCCGGGTCTTCGAGGTCCCGGCCATTTTTCACGATGACTCGATGAACTTTATGAAAATCCCTTTGGACATCCTCTAATAGGTCTTGCCCCACCAAAGTAAATACTGAGCGCAAAAAAACAGAGACAAAGGAACGCGGGAATCCCAATCGTCCGTCAACCCCATCCCGACCCTCCAACATATTCTCAAAGGTGCTTACCAACACACGCCCCAATAAATTCTGCCTTTCGTCCCGGTCACTCAATCTCGTTGTTCGCCAAACAAGGAATTCTCGCAGCATGGTTTTCGTCGGCATCTGCCAAAAATCCGTGTCCTCACCCACTTCACGAAGACATGACTCAAAATCAGATGCCCGGATATTTCCTCCATCGCCCCCCCGTCGCGAACTTAAAACACGGTCACGGAACCGCTCCAGAATGTGGGATCGCCATTGGCTGCCCAACTCCTCTAGAAATTGTTCGAGATCCTCGTCAGTCAGTCGAGCCCGCATCCGTCCATCCAAGTTTCAGTTTCGTCCAGCTATCCCTGCCTACAAATATCCATTAAATTCCCTTTCTCGATAAATTTCAACTTTCGCCCAATGACAGCAGCAATGGTCATCAGAGGACGCAATCTATTGCTGCGAGCTCAGACTTCATCTTACGCCGATAAACTCGCCACAGACATCATCCTATTAACCAAAGAGCCCCATTTATGGCCCCAAACTTGATGCCACCAATAAGGCCCATGCCAGACTGCATTGTCGTGATGGTCATCTCTCTCAAGGCATCCCCCAATGGTTTAGGGATCCAAGGATTTCGAGCCCCCTCAAGAAAACTGTTTTAAGCAATCCACAACAACCTTCGGATTCATTTGACCTTGAGCATTGAAAGCCCTAAACACACTAAATATGAATCGAGCACCCATCAGCCGCTATCGTGGTCTATCAGTGAATTCGCTGCTTATTCTCTTGAGCACCATTCACTGCACCAACGAGTCTTCAACCGCCCCCAAAACACACTCACCTGCCCCCACAATACTACCAGCCATCCAAAACCTTACATCCCAAGCTCACGATCAATGGTTGCTTCTCGCCCACGCCCATTTCATCTATGAAACCGACGCTAAAACAGGCAAGACTTTGCCCCCAAGGCCCGGCCCCTCAAAACTGACCATCGTAAAGTTTGAGGGCGACCAAATTCAAACCGAAATCCTCCAAGATCCAGAAAGCCGGGTATTTCACAAAACCACCTGCAGTCCTAAAGCAGATGGCTCCATCCAGCTCACGACAATTTCAGCCAGTAAAGCACAACTTAAAAAATGGCTTCCTAGCTCCAAAGGTTGGCAGGCCAATCTACTCTGGGAAGCGAGTTTCGGTGGAAAATGGGACAGACTTCGCGATTTTGAATATGCAGACCTCGACAAAGACGGATTCGATGAAATCATCGTCGGCACCCACGACCAGGGCGTCATCGCCATCGGCAAACGAGCCAAGCAAGGCTGGAAATTTCGAGAACTGCACCGCGAGCCCGACATCTTCATTCACGAAATCGAATCCGGAGACATCGATGGCGACGGACTTCTTGAGTTCTTCGCCACGCCCTCAAGGCCGAACCGAGTCGGGCATTCCCAAGGGGGTCGGATCATCGGCTTCAACCGCAAACGGGGCGGACAATGGCATCCGTTCGAAGTTGCGAACTTTGAAAAGCGACATGCCAAAGAAATCCTCGTCACCGATATCGATGAAGACGGAAAAGACGAGATCTATGGGGCTATCGAAGCACAAAAACAAAAAGACAGCAGCGGCACCAAGATTATCGCCCCCCTGCAAATCAAACGTTATAAATGGAGTCCCAAGGGCATTAAGGGAAAACTCATCGCGACTCTTAAGGGGGGGATTCAAGCTCGATTTATCATTGCCGGAAAATTCTCAACCCGGGATCGAAATCAACTAATCGTAACCACAATGCGAAATGGGGTCTGGTTACTCACCCCCCCAAGGAAAAGATTAACCAAGTGGCAAGTAGAGCAGCTAGACGCCGAAACCAGTGGATGGGAACACGCCGCAACCCTCGCCGATCTGGACGCAAACGGCCTCCACGAACTCTATACCACCCCCGATGATCAAGATGCTCTTTATCGCTACCATTGGACCGGCCAAAAAACGCAAAAGACAAAACTCATCGACTTGGAAAAACATGACCTCACCTGGGCCATAGAACCCTGCTTTCCCCCCTTGCCAAAGACTCAGTAAAACCCCATCCTGCCAGTGGGGACGAATACTCCATTCGCCCTAGGAAGGACCACAAAAATGCGTGACGGCGTTGTCGCTTTACGAGGCGTAACCAAAGACTACCCTCTTGGAAAGCAAGTAGTGCATGCCCTTCGTGGTATCGATTTATCCATCGCTCAAGGAGAATTTACGGCCATTGCTGGGCCCTCCGGAAGTGGGAAAACAACCCTTCTCAACCTTATCGGGTGCGTGGATACCCCAAGCCAAGGATCGGTGAGGGTCGACGGCCACGCCGTAGAAAGCTTAAGTGACTCACAACGCACGACATTGCGCCTCCAAACCCTCGGCTTTATCTTCCAAAGTTTCAACCTAATCCAAGTCCTCGACGTTTTTCAAAATGTGGAATTCCCACTTTTACTCCAACGAAATCATACCGCCACCGAACGAAAAAACCGAGTCAAAGAAATTATCGACGCCGTGGGGTTGAGTCCACAAATTAGGCAACGTCCCAACGAACTGTCGGGTGGCCAAAGACAACGGGTCGCCGTCGCTCGAGCCCTCGTCACCCAACCCAAGATCGTCATGGCCGATGAGCCCACCGCCAACCTAGATTCCGCCACGGGACAAACCATTATCGACCTTATGCGCGATCTGAATGCCCGCGAAAAAACCACCTTCATCTTTTCTACCCACGATCCCCAGGTGATGGAAAATGCGAGCCGAGTTATCCATCTTCACGATGGCATCATTCCCGAAAAACAGCCTGGGGCCAACCATTGATGTTTAGAGTCATTCTTAACATCGCAATCAGAAATCTCATCGCCCACCGCCGAAGTTCTGTCATCGTGGGGTCGATTATCGCCTTTGGAGCATATCTCGTCGTACTTGGCACCGGCATTGTCGATACTGTGGATCGCGGACTCTCAAAAACGATTACAAAGAGCATTGGAGGCGACCTCCAACTCTATTCGGCCAACGCAAAAGATAAGCTGGCTATCTACGGACAAGGGATGATGTCTCAGAGTGAAATCGGAAAAATCGACAATTTTGGCACCGTCCGAAAAAAAGTGGAAGCGCTCGATTATATCGAGGCCGCTGTACCCATGGGCGTAACCATTGCCAACTCCTTTGCAGGAGGTAACTACATCGACCAAGCCATTACCTTTCTTCGAAAGTCACTAAAAACGGGCGACAAGATCTCTCAAAAAGAAGCCTTAACACGCATACAAAAAATCGCCATGGACATGCAAAAAGAGATAGAAAATCAAATGGCGTTGGTCACTGAAACCGAGGAACTGAAGAAAAAACTCGTGGTACTCAATCAAGTCACCTCAGAGAACTTCCAGGATAAACTCGAGGCCCTTCCCACCGAAACCCTCATGTTTCTCGAAACGAAGCTGGCCCCACTGGAACAACCCTCGAGGATCCTCTATTTACGGACCTTTGGTACAGACCTTAATCGCTTCCCAGATTATTTTTCCACATTTGAGATCACCCGAGGAGAAATGGTTCCTGAGAATCACCGCGGATACTTAATCTCCGAAGTGGTCTATGAAAAATACTTGAAACATAAAGTAGCAAGAGAACTCGACGTCATTCAATCCGAACGCAATACCTACAATCGTCTGATCGCAACAGACGCGGCTCAAGGATCAAGAACACGACTCTTACCCAATCAATATAAGCGAATTTCATACGAACTGACTTCGGCGGGAGCACAAGTCATCAAAGATTTTCTACAGATCTATCTAAAACAAACTCAAAACTCTCTCGATGCGTTACTCAAGGAGTTCCTCACAATCGATGACGATAACTTCGATGAGCGCTATAACATTTTTTATGAACATATCGCTCCGCACATCGAACTTTACTCATTTAATATTGGCGATACCATGACCCTGCGAAGCCTCACCAAAGCTGGTTACTTCAAAGCCATCAAGGTCAAGCTCTACGGGATCTTTAAATTCAAAGGTTTGGAAGATTCGGATTTAGCCGGCGCTTTCTGTCTCACGGATCTCGTAAGCTTCCGGGAACTCTATGGAGTCATGAGTCAAAGTCTCAAAAACGAATTATCGGACCTCAAAGCACTACTTCAAGACGTTGATGTCGATGACGAAAATCTAGAAGACGCATTATTTGGCGGCGACACCACACTCGAGCAATCCGCTACGGGATTTTCTGATGCCACCGAGCCATTGAAAATCGAGCGTGAAAATCTGCCCCCAACATATGAGAAGACAGATATCGACCAAGGGCTATCACCTCATATCGCCATTATCCTCAAAGACAATGTCGACCCATCAGAAAGTGAAATCGCATTAAAGGAATTTATCGCCACATCCAAACTCGAACTTCAGACCAGCACTTGGCAGGAATCTACGGGCTTAATCGGCAGCTTTGTCATCGTGCTCCGAATCGTTCTCTACGTGGCGATTTTCATCATCTTTTTGGTGGCATTGGTCATCATCAATAATTCAATGGTGATGAATACCTTCGAGAGGGTCCCCGAAATCGGAACCATGCGAGCCATTGGCGCACAGAGAATTCACATCTTGGCCCTCTTTTTATTGGAAACCTGTATTTTAGGGATCTTCAGTGGAGTGGCTGGCATGCTTTTGGGCATAGGAAGTATCGAAATCCTAGGAGAAGTGGGCATCCAAGCTCCCACGCGAGAAATGACCTTCATGTTTTCTGGCCCTCGACTTTATCCACAACTCGAGTATTCCAGTTTGATTGTCGGTTTCGTCATCGTCGTTGGTGCCAGTATTATTTCGACTGTCTACCCCGCCACGGTGGCCGCTCGGATCGAGCCCGTCATTGCCATGCAACCGAAGGAGTAAATATTGATCTTCTTTAAGTTGGCCCTTCGGAATCTCATTCAAGCACGCCGCAAAACCCTATTGATCGGCAGCGCCCTAGCCACAGTCTCACTCCTATTGGTTATCCTACTTGGACTCACCCAGGGCATGTCCGAAAACATGCTCCGTTCGGCCACCACCCTTGTAACAGGGCATGTAAACATCGCTGGATTTCATAAAACGAGACCACAAGACTCAGCACCCATGATTACCGACAGTCCCAAATTGCGTAAAACCCTCGAAGACATCGTGAGAGACCGGGCCACCATCGTCGACCGAGGTCGTGGGTGGGGCAAGATCATCAGTGAAACATCAAGCTTCCAAGCCGTCCTTACGGCTATCGATATCGAATCCGAATCCAACCTTAAAAAGCGTGTCCCCCTGGCTCCCCAAAACATATATAAAGAAAACGGTACAGACAAAATCCTTGGTGACATGAGTCGATTGTCCAACCCCAACACGGTGTTGCTCTTTGCAAGTCAAGCAAAACGACTCGGCGTAGATGTTGGAGACATCGTGACCATCACCATGGAAACGGTAAGAGGACAGAGAAATACGGTCGATGCAGAAATCGTGGCAATCGCCCGAGAAATGGGCGCATTCTCAAGCTGGAATATTTTCATACCGAAAACGTTGTATCGAAACCTCTACAAATTAACAGACACTTCCACAGGCGCATTCTATTTGTATCTTGACGATATTCATGAAGCCGCCAATGTTAGGGCAGAACTTCAAACGAAGCTTGAAGAAGCGGGTTATCGTGTGATGGAATATTCGCCCAAACCATTCTTTCGGAAATTCGAAATTGTCGGAGGTGAAGATTGGACTGGTCAGAAACTCGACCTCACCATTTGGGAGGACGAGATCACCTATATGGCTTGGGCCAACAAGGCCTTAGATGGCTTGTCATTCACATTGATTGGCATTTTGCTCATTATCATTATTGTGGGGATTATTAATACAACCTTCATGGCGGTTCGGGAGCGCATCCGCGAAATTGGCACTGTCCGAGCCATGGGTATGCAGCGTCATCAAGTCCTTACTCTCTTCCTCATCGAATCCATGGTCATGGGAAGCGTCTCTTCTCTGGCAGGTAGCCTGCTCGCAAGTTTACTCGCATTGGTGGTCAACAGCGCTCACATCCCACTACCGTCAGAAGCGCTCCAGGCTGTGCTTATGAACGACACGCTATTTATCTCGGTACATCCCACCCAAATCCTACAAACCGTTGTCTTATTTACCCTACTGACAACCGTCGGTGCTATCTGGCCTTCCTTCAGAGCCGCAACCCTAGAACCGGTGCGGGCCCTACAGCATACACGTTAAATATCTGGGAGCATAAGCATGAGCATGTATGGAATCAGCACGGTACTCTATTTCCTAAGCATCGGACTATCCCAAGGAGAAATGATTTCCCTTCTAGAGCTCATCGACAACCGCCAGAAAAACAGTGGGGACTACCGCGCCGTCGCCATTATTGAACAAAAAGAAAGAAACAAAACAGACCTCCTCTACGAATCGGTGATTTATCGCCGAGACGAGGAAGACAAGCTTATTATCCTATTTTCCAAGCCCAAAACAGAAGCAGGAAAAGGCTATCTGAGAATTGACCGGAACTTGTTTATGTACGACCCCACCGTCGGAAAATGGGAACGACGTACAGAACGCGAACGCATCGGCGGAACAAACTCCCAACGATCGGATTTTGATGAATCACGGTTGGCTCTTGAATACACCCCAGAATTCAAGGGCAACGAGAAATTGGGAAAATACGAAGTGCATCGCATCAAACTCAGAGCCAAACCCAAAGTCGACGTGGCCTATCCAGTGCTAGAAATGTGGGTCGATAAAAAAACGAAAAATGTACTCAAGCGACAAGAACGCGCCCTCTCTGGCCGGCTGATGCGAACCTCTTATTACCCCCGCTGGAACAAACTTTACAGTGAAAGCAAGAAAGCGGAGATCTACTTTCCCAAAGAAATTCGTATTATTGATGCGCTTGAAAAAGGAAAGCGCACCACCATCCTGATGCGCAAAGTGGACCTAAAGCCATTGGACAAAAATATCTTCACAAAAGCATGGCTCGAAAGCCAAAGCCGTTAGTTTTTTATAAAATCCGAAAACCAAGCCAGCCCTCTGGCAATGCATTCATCTTTGGAGACAGAATAAAACATGAAATCATCGTTCTTCTCGATTCAAATACTCTTTCTCGGTGTCCTTTTTTCTCAACCTACTCTCGCCACCGATAAAACCGAATCCTCTAAGCCCATGGCCACGCTCAAACTACGAACGCAGAGCACTGACCCTTCATCCCCTCAACCCATAGAAGAGGCCAATACTTTCGAAGAAAATTTATTTGGTGGTGGCCAAGAAGAATCCACCGACATCGATCAAAGACTTGAAGATGCCCTAGCCGAAAAAGAAAACACCACCACCATTGGGGGTTATCTCTACCTTCAGAGCCATTTAAAAGGAAATGAGGCCAGCACGCTCCGCAACATTCCCTTCCAATTCCCTGCCCTACTCGACCTCTACACCGACGCAAGACCCAGCCCGACTGTCAGAGCCTATGCCCGAGCACGATTGCGGCATCAATTTAGTAAGCCAGCCCTCGTTTTTTTAGGGGTCAACCCAAGTCAGCAGTCAGCCCAGACCAAGATAGTCCTCGACCAACTCTGGCTCAAATTCTCATGGCAGGACACCCTCTATTTCACCATGGGACAACAAGCCATCCGTTGGGGAACCGGACGTTTTTGGAATCCTACGGATTTTCTCCAGAATCAAATCAGAGATCCGCTAGCGGTATTCGATGACCGAACGGGAATTCCCTTATTGAAAATCCATTTCCCAATCGAAAGTTTGGGTTGGAACTTATACAGCATCCTAAACTTTGCCGATATAGAAGCCCCAAAAGACCTCGGGGCAGCCCTAAGAGCAGAACTGCTTCTCGGAACCACAGAAATCGCCATCAGTGCCTCATTCAAGCATGCCGGACCCACCCAATATGGCTTTCAATTTTCCGCCGGGCTCTTTGATTTTGACCTCTATGGAGAATTTGCCTACCAAACAAACCTCAACCGAAACCTCTACAAAGGAAATTTCAACCTTACCAAACTCGAGTTCCCAACCACGGTCTCCAAAAGCGGCGAATGGGAAATCCAAGCCCTCGCTGGCCTTGAGTACGCACTCAAACTCAACGACAAAGACACCCTTACTTTTGGGGTGGAATATTTCTACAATCAATGGGGCTACAACGATCCCGCACTCTACCCATGGCTCCTCATTCACTCGGCCTTTCGACCACTCTACCTTGGGGAGCATTACCTAGCCGCAACCGCGGTACTACCCCAACCAGGCGCTCTAACGAATACAACCTTTATCCTCTCAAGCCTCCTCAATTTGAGCGACCAAAGTGGATTGGCACGCCTAGATATCCGCACAAATATCGATACATTCATTCAGCTAAGCTTCTACACGACCTCGTATTTCGGGAAATTGGGCGAGTTTAATTTCTCCATCTCTACTCCCCCCATACCCCAAATACCTGTGCTCACCGCTGGCCTCGACATTCCCTCCCCAATTTTTGATGCCGGTGTCGGCCTTTCTCTCAATCTCTAATCCCTCTACCCACATTGCCTTGTTCGACCTCGCTCAACACCTCACAACCCCCAGTTGAGTGTGGGCCTCCCGGCACTTCACCCCCCGTAAGCCTCAAGCCCCAAATCACTTCCCCTCGTCTAAAGTATACTTTGATGCAAAAACAGTGTCTTTAAATTGACCTAAAGCTTTGAACCTGATTGGAAAAATCTTATTCATTCAGCTTATTCATTCAGCAGGAGTTATTGCCATCACCAATCCAACCATCGGGCTTGTCCAAATGGAGGCCCAAGAGAGTTTGCAAGACAATCTAGACACCGCTCGCCAAGGGATTGTGGCTGCAATCAAAGACGGCGCCAAGCTCGTGTGCCTCCAAGAACTGGTCAGTACAAGATACTTTTGTCAGGAAGAAAATTACACGCATTTCGAAAAAGCCGAACCCATAGACGGGCAGACAGTCTGTTTTTTTGGCCGCATTGCAAAAGAAGAGAAAATAACCATTGTGGTTCCTTTCTTCGAGCGCCGCGCCTCAGGTGTCTACCACAATTCTGCTGCGGTCATGGGACCCGATGGCTCACTCTTGGGTCTCTACCGAAAAATGCATATCCCCGATGACCCCGGATTCATGGAGAAGTTTTATTTTGCTCCTGGAGACCTCGGTTTTAAAACCATCTCCACCCCCGTAGGACGGATCGCAGTGTTGATTTGTTGGGACCAATGGTTTCCAGAAGCAGCCCGGTTAGCCACCCTATCGGGCGCCGAAATGATTTTCTATCCAACGGCCATCGGTTGGTCTCTCGAAGAACCCGAACGCCGAAAAAAATATCTAGAGGCTTGGAAAACTGTCATGCGTGGCCATGCAGTGGCCAATGGTTGCACTATTGCTGCCGTCAATCGGGTCGGCCAGGAAGGCGAACTCAACTTTTGGGGAAATTCATTCATCGCCGGTCCCTTGGGGGAATGGATTGCACAAGCGAACCAAGATCCTTGCCACCTCACAGCCACCCTAGACCTCAAGGCTCAGGAAATCGTTCGTAGAGAATGGCCCTTCCTCAGAGACCGGCGCATCGACGCCTATGCCCCTCTTCAGAAGAGATTTATCGATGAAACAGATTGAAACTCCACCCGGAAAATCCGGCTTTCGAATGCCTGCAGAATGGGAACCCCATGAAGCGACCTGGCTCGCATGGCCGTCATCCCCCGAAACATTTCCTAATGAACTCCGCTCGGCCAAAAACACCCTGGCTAGGTGTGCTGCCGCCCTCACGCAGCCCCATGGAGCGACCCATGCCTGGGAGCGAGTTCGACTTCTCCTGCGCCAGGAAGCAGAAGAAGAGGCTCGAGAATTGATTCGCTTTTGGGATGGTCGTCTAGATCGCGTTGACTTGATTCATATTCCCACCAATGACGTGTGGATCAGAGATTACGGGCCCATCTTCTTGGTAAAAGAAAACTCAGAAATCCCAAAAATCGTCTTAGACAATGAATTCGATTCTTGGGGCGGCAAGGGCACCGAATATTACGGCGACATGGACGGTTTGGACAATCAGGTTCCAAGCCATGCTGCTGAATTTCTTGATCTGCCCCTATATCAGACCCGCCAACTCATCGAGGGCGGCGCATTCGACACCAATGGGCAAGGCTTGGTATTAACAACCACAAATTGTCTTATTGAACGTGACAAGAATGCCCCAACAAAAGAGGAATTCGAAAATTATTTCCGTGAAAATCTGGGCATTGAGAAAACCATATGGTTAGACGGCATCGACTTCCCTGGAGATGACACCGAAGGGCATGTTGACAACGTCGCGCGTTTTGTTGCCCCAAATAAAATAGCTCTCGTACAAGCCAATCAAAAGCAACCAAAATGTCAGGAAAGGCTACGAAAAATAGCCCGCCAGCTTCGACAACAAACCACCCTCACCGGTGAAACAATCGAGGTTGTCGAGTTGCCACTCCCACAACCCGTCAGACATTTCACAACGCGCGATGGGCAACTCGACAACCATGACTACCCTGCGAGCTATGCAAATTTTTACATAGGAAATGGTGTCGTTCTGGTACCAACTTACGGTGTAGCGGAAGATATAGAAGCGCTCACAACGCTTCAGGCCCTCTTCCCAAATCGCGACATTTTAAATATCGACTGCAGTATCTACATCCTCGGACAAGGGGCTATCCACTGCTCAACCCAGCAAGAGCCTAAGGTTAGAGAAGGCGCCCAAGAAATTGTTCCCACTGCTTAGCCCGACGACTCCAAACATAGTTGGCATTGGCATATTGGACCATCTCCCAAGTTCGCTGCACCGACTTTGAATTCCCACCTAAGAGGTGCTCAATATACGTGTCCACTCGCTCAACAAACGCATCTTCGTATTCTTTGGTTCGAAGCCCAGCATCGATCAACGACCCAAACCCTGCGGTAGTCTCAGGCAAAGCCCCCAATACGCTCGTTACAGGCCACGCCCCACTGGCCATTGCTTCCATGGCCACAATGCATGCTGTTTCCGGCACAGTGTTAGGATAGGCCAGCACCCATGAGCGACGCATACACGTCGCCAATTCGGGTTGTGGTACGCTCCCAATATAGTCAACTCCATCGGTCCTCTGACATAGCTCATAGAGCCCCTTAAATGGGTCATCCGCTTCTGCCAATTGGTAAACCTTCAAACTAGAATAGACCTCTAGTCTCGCCGAAGTATGATTGGCTTTTAGCCGGGGAAACCATCGCAATAATTCCGAAAGTCCACGCTCTGGTGTGCTGGCGTAAAGCATGGTGGGGTAAGAGGTTTTGACTGCAACCATTTCTTCGGCTGAAGAAAAAAGATTCTCAAACTTCGGAGAAATAGCCATTCCCAAATTGACCGCTTTTGCTTTATCCAATCCAAAACGTTCGCAGACGGTCTTCAACTGCCAAGTCCCCACAAAAGCAAAAGCGTCCCAAGCTTCCCGACACAGTGGATCCTCGAGGGGTTTATAGTGAGCTTGATAGTATCCATGACCAGACCAAAGAACCGTGGGAACCGTAGCCGGCAGAATCGTTTTCAACTGCACCGCCACTTCCGCGCCTGCAACCACAACCACCACATCAGGAGAAAACTCCTGAAAGAGAGCAATTAACCGTTCACCCTCGTGCATCATGGGAATACACATAACCCCCCGAGCCACGGTGGGTTGATCCACATGATTCATCAACGCCACCTTATGTCCTAGTTTCCCAAGGGATTCAGTAAGATAGCACACACCGGATTGGTGGCCTCCGAAGGGGCGTTCATAGACCGTATCGGGCGTATAATTCCAATAGATGGTATCCACAAAAAGAATGTTCACCAAGCTCTTTTATCAGAGGCTAGAGCACGAACCAATTCTAAAAGTCATCGGACAAAAATCCAGTCTTGCTCGTTGGAAAGATCTGGACGAAAAGTGTACCCGCCCTCATTAAAGCCGCGGATGCCTTCGGGCTCTTCTATCCGATTCTTAACCATAAAACGGGCCATCAGTCCCCGGGCGCGCTTGGCAAAAATCCCCACGACTTTGAGCTTTTCCCCTTTCGTTTCCTTAAAAACAGGCGTTACAATATCAGCTTTTAACGCCTTGTCTTGCACCGACTTAAAATACTCGTTGGAGGCACAATTCACGATCACCTTATGCTTATGGCCCTTCAATTGCTGATTGATTTGCTTTGATATTCGGTCATCCCAAAACGAATACAAATCTTTGCCCCGACTGTTTTTAAATCGGGTTCCCATTTCCAAACGATACGCCTGTATGAGGTCTAGGGGCTTCAACAATCCATAGAGCCCCGATAATATCCCCACACTTTTATCGGCATACTTGATTTCAGCGTCACTGAGGGTTTTGGCATCAAACCCAACATAAGTATCCCCACTAAAGGCCCAAATTGCTGGCTTCGAATTTTCCTGAGTAAAAGGCGTCGAGAAATGCCGAAAACGCGCCACATTAAGGGCCGCCAATTTAGAAGAAATCCCCATGAGTTTCTCGAGATCCGACGCTAAAAGTTGCCGGGCCTCGCCGACCAAGGCCTCAGTATCCTCCATCAGCGCAGGTGTGGAAAATTTGAGATTCATCGGATATTCGGAAAAATCTAATTTCTTCGCGGGTGAAAGCAAAGCCAACATCTACACAACCTCCTAATTATGGAAGTTCACTTAGTAGAGGGAGACAACAATATCCACAACAATCAAAATGACAATATACCATTCAACCCGCAGGCTCCGCTGGTTGGTTAATAATTCGAGCAACGTTTGAACCGTCCTTGAATTGAGTTCCAATTTTCGTTCAAGGACCAAATGGCGTTCTCTCAATTCAAACTCATCCTCTATCCGTAAATAGAGACCCTCAAGGCTTGGGTGTTCCCAGAGAATTTCAGGTTTTTCCAAAATCTCCACACGACCAATCATTTTGTGTTCACCTAAGAGCCCAGCCCCAATATGCCTCAGGAAAGTACGGGCGCTCCGGCCGCCCTTCCCCGTTTCCTTAAGCTGGCGAGCCAAAGGTTCAATGCGCTCAAAAGACTCTGCTATCTCGGCTTCGTAGTGGTCTAGAATCACACTTTTAGCCAGAACATGGGCAATCATTTGTAAACGTTCTAAAGAGAAATGATTCAAACGCAAGACACCATTAAACAATCCCTGCCGGTAGGAGGGATCAATTTCGAGCATCAAAGTTTCAGTCTCGACCGCTTTATACTCCCCATGAATAAACCCACCCAAACGCGCTAGAAAAACAGCCTGGTCTTCCGGTTTCACCCCCACAAAGACCACCACCCCATAGCGAAAAATGACCGTATACCCGTGGCCATGGGATTCTACGACCAGTGGATTTTGGGCCAACGCCTCCCAATCCTCGAAGGGTCGGATGTCGATACGTTCACCGACAAGTAAGGCCTTTAAACCCACTTTTGCACTCAACTCTTGGTCCCCAAAATGTAGCTGAGTCTCTATCGAGTCCAATTAAACCCCCTTATCACTGGGTTGACAGTTACGGGATTAAATACAAGCTTAAGAGAAAGAGTGCCGCGGGGAGATGGCAATATTTTTGTATCACCCATCCCAATTCGACTCATCCATGAAGAACTGGACAGAAATATAAGCGCCACCATCAAAAACGACCTACGCTAAACACAGATATCCTCCCAATCAGCCTATCCGTAAACTGGGTAAGCGCGATTCTTAAACCATGGCTAGACCATACCAAAATCGAGGGGCCGTCTCCAGAAAACGCGGAAATATCCCAAGAGCAACTCCTGGTCATAGCTGGAAAAATAGATGCTCTATTCTTAGCTTACCAGGGACTGGAATATCAGTGTCAATCAAGAAGCTATGCTACCTTGAATCAATCCTTGGTTAAGGCAAAAACAATACTCGACAATTTAATTGAACAATTTGAAAAATTGGGCCCGAACCGTATTCTAAGGAGCGACTAGGATAAAACGGTCAAGGGCAAACACGTAAACCTTTGAACCCATTGCATCGTGAAAAACGGTCCAACTGGGAAGGATTCATAAATATCTGGTCAAAAAATACCCTATTTCGAAATCAATTCCGTGTAAATCCGGGACTGATAACAAAGGTTGGAGCACTCTTATCCTTGCTGCCTCCACGAATAAAGTTCGTAAGCACTCACTTTATTCGTTGAAATAACAATTTCGCGATGTCGGTAATGATCGGCGTAATATCGGGCGAATACCGAAGCATCGAAAGTTCGACCCCGAGTCTTGAATTCGCTTTGTTTCTAGAAAACCTGTGAATTGAACTAAGAGGAAACCGGCGAATGAATGGTTGCATTGGCCTGCCCCCCCCTAAGGAGCCCCCAAAGGATATAGAGATTCAAAATCGTAAAGAGGGTCGTTCCGCCCGGTCCCCCCAGCCCCAACAGCACAAATCCACTTAATATACTCCCAAAAAACATAATCTGACCCAATTGAGTCTTAAAAGATTTGAAAGAAGGTAGCAGGATAGAAGAAATCATTCCTCCGGCGAGAAAAAGGACGTACAAACAATAGGCTTCGCCACTTCCAAATACGGACAACCCCGTCTCACCAGATGCCATAATCCATGTAACCACGCACATGGCCGCAGTAGGAGATGGAATCCCCGCAAAAAAACCGGGCCTTACACTCGTATCCAAGTTAAACCGTGCCAATCGAATCGCGGTACACATAACAAAAATGATGGTGGCCACCATCGGCCAAACAGGGCCAAAGCCCAATTCGTCCCGGGCAAAATGAAAAGCCACCAACGCAGGAGCAGCTCCAAAGGAAACAATATCAGTCAAACTGTCCAATTCCTTACCAAAATCGCTGGTTACACCGAATTTTCGAGCCAAACGACCATCGAGCATGTCACAAAGCGCGGCTCCAATAATGGCCAAAGGAGCCACCACCTGTGGCGAAGTCGAAGCCATAACAAGTGCTATGAACCCACAACACAACCCCAATAAAGTTATTACACTGGGGAGTTTTTCCCGCATGCGCCACCTCGCTTAGCCCGCGGTGGGCATACCCCAAGCTAACCAGCTAAACAAGTAAAACTCCAATTAGCCAGTTGTTCTAGACTCCAAAAGCTTGTTAAGCTAAAAGGGGATTAGTGGTGGAGGTAGCTCTTGCAGGCATCGACTGTTGAACTGAGAACATTGTTGAAAGCCATCCAAGGATGCGACGTCGGTACAAGTCGTTGGGGGTGGGATCGACATTACAGAGCAGCACTAATTGTGACCGATTCAAAAACAGGTTACGCCTTGGATGAAGTGGTCAATAATATTCTTCCCGAAACCTGGAAGGAAAACCCAGAAACTCCCCCCCCAGAAAGTATTGCCAATTTAATTGCGTACCTCTCGGGATTAAGGCCCGCTCAACACCTGCACACCAAAATCTTAGACGACGCCAATGTCCTTTTCGGCGCCTTTTGGCCTTGGGATAATGAATCTCTGGTCTCTATTCGAATCGGCATCATTCAAAACACCCCTACGCTTGAGTCGACCTACGAGCAGCAACGTCTCGTATGCGGAATATTCTGCCCCGGTGAACTCCCAAGGCTGCACTAGTTTCCTTACTTGCCTATTGAATTGCGCCCCCATAAGGGTGGTCTGAATTTATAGTGGCTATTTCCGCTATGAATGGATTTCTACCCAGGGAGAACACACAACATGTGGTTTAGAAGATTGCTCCGAGTAAGCTACGGAGTGCTCATATTCGTGCTCTTTGTACCACAATCAGCTCATGCACACTTGGGTCCTCAAGGTCAAAGAGTCTTTCTGGATGCCACAGGAAATATCAAAGGCGCATCAACTTCGATCGGGTTCATCTTTAGGATCGACGGAGAGTTGACCCTTAAGTCCCCATATAATTTCACCGGTTTCCCCCTTTGGTCTCTCATGCCAGACAGCCAACATGCGATCTCCGGCACAACCAGCGGAATCTATGAATCGACAGATTTCGGTTGTACTTGGAACCCCATTGTCGAGGCCCCACTCACAACCTACTATGCTCATGCCAATCGTGGAAAAGAAATAATGGCCATAGGCCGAAAAGACGAAAAATACGTCATTTTCCATTCCATCGACAACGGAAAATCCTTTAAAGAAAAACCCGTTCCTCCCCTGGAAGGAAACCTCGTGGGAATTCACCACAACGAAAATCTTAAAACGACCTGGATTTTTTCTACAGACAACAACAGCATTCTCTACGGTTATGCCTTGGATGAGCACCTGAACCGGCTCGAATCCAAAGATTTAGAAATCACCATTCCACAAAACCTGGTACTCATGAACATCCCTCCCCTCATTTTAGCTGGCCAAAAACTTCTCGCCAACGCCTACGACATCTCCCAAGAATCACCCGACAGTGGCTCTGAATCAATCCCTATTCACTCGGCCATAGAAATCCCCCTAAGCAAGGAGGATGAATCCGGCACCCTGGAGGCGAAAAAGCTCTTCCATTTAGAGGGTGGAGAACGAATCATGGCCCTAACCTATGACCAAAATGCAAATATCTGGGTTTATACAAACCGAGAGGCACTCTATTATTGGACCGAAACAACCCTAAGCAAAACAATAGGAGGGCCTTATCACTGTCTAAGGAAATACCTTGATAGCGAAAATCTTTTCAGCTGTGGCTCTCCGTCCGTTGACGAAATGTTTCTCAATTTGGATTTTTCTGGAGCAGCGAAAAAGAACTTAACCTACTCAGAAATCAAGCTAAAGGCTTGTGAAGGCCAAGAGATTCCCGACGACCCTTTCCAGCTAAAATCAACAACCCCTGCCCCAGAGCCAACCACCAAACCTGCTATCGAGGGGGGATGCCAAACCACTCCCTGGCCCCTGGGACTACTACCTATAGGCCGTCGCCGTCGGAGAAAGGGTTTGAAAAATCCGGGTCATTTAAGAAAGATTCATCGGTCAGACTCTTAAGAAAACTCAAGACATCTTCTTTTTCCTCGGCTGTCAAAACAAATCCCGGAACAAATTGACTCTTATTGGGATTCGTAGAACCGACGCCCTGATTTGGGCCCGTCAGAATGGTTCGCCCCCCTTGCCCATAATGATCAACAACGCCCTCTAAGGTCTCAATACTACCGTCATGCATATAAGGCGCAGTCACCTCGATATTTCGGAGCGTTGGTGCTTTAAAGCGCCCTTTATCCGCATCGATTCCCGTCAGTTCAAAAATACCTTGATTTCCCTCTGGATAACTTCCCAGATCATCCAAATGATAGAGGCCATTGTTATGAAACGAGATCTCCTCCAAGGCTTTTCCTTGGTGGCTCACAGAATCAGAAAAATTAAAATTTCCGTGACAATGAAAACACTCTAACCGCTCGTCAAAAAAAAGCGTCATTCCCCGTTTGGCACTCGAACTAAGAGCGGTTTGGTCACCTTGAATGTAACGGTCATAAGGTGAATTAGAAGAAATCAAAGTTCGTTGAAAACTCGCGATTGCCTTCGTCAAATTGTCGAGCGTGAACGGATCGTCTTGTTCGGGAAATGCCTTTGGAAACAATTGCATATAGCGAGTATCGGACCGAGCCAGGGCCAACATCTCCTCTTCTTTCCCTGCCATACCCATCTCCACCGGTTGCTCACCAAACAGAGGAACCAGCATCTGGCTTTCTAGATCTCCCAACAAATGGTTCGCCCAGGTTAATCGAGCGCTGAAAACAATATTTGTTAAACCCATGGAGCTGCGCGCAAGGACATCGCCGGTGGCGCCTACAGCCAATGCCTTACCGTCAGTAAAGGCCAATTTCTGCTGATGGCAACTACCACAAGATGTCGTACCGTTGACCGATAACCGGGTATCGTAAAAAAGATACCGTCCAAGTTCAATCTTGGACAAAGTCATGGGGTTCGATTCTGGGATCTGGGGCTGAGGAAAATGCGAGGGCAAATCAAATGCATATCTCTCTTCAGATTCCGAACAATGAACTGCCCCAAGAACGCTCAGGAGAAATAAAATGTAACGTTTGTAAGTCATATCAACTACTTCACATAAAATAGACCGTCTGCACCCTTATGCCCCTCATTCAGGCCTAAGACATCAAATATTGGGTCACAATACCTACTCCCAGGATCTCCCATACAGGCAATAGAATCATCTTCAACAGCAAAATCCATGTTACTCAAGAGAACATTGAGATCTATCACCACTGAATCCCCAAGCATAAAATCAGAGAGAAGAAATTCTGGTCGGTTTGGAGAAGTGCAACTGTGGATCGCACCAATGGTTCCCTGACACCCCACACTTCCCAAATGGAAGAAAAAATCCTTATCTCCGACGGTAGCATCGAGACGCAAGAACTTGTACCCACCTTGCCAACTCCAAAACATAGAAGAAAGATTCAAAGGGGATTGGGCAGTGGCAACATTGGCATGATTTAAATCGAAAGGAACACCCAATTTGAATTTAAGCCCCTTGTAGTTGCCATCAGGAATGTGGCCAAACACCTCCGCACGCATCTCAGAAGTTCCATTTGTGCAGTCTTCATAATCCAAAAGAGCAACCTCGCCATTCTGCCAAATTCCATCATCGACCAATTCTATTTCAACCTCGGCTCCAGAATCAGAAATTAGGCGAAGTTCGTGTAGGTAGAAGCGAAAATCGGTCGCCGTAAAATCCGAGGAAGAGATTCCCACTCCCTCCACCCGCTCACCACAGCGAAAGGTTTGGTCGGCAAAGTTCGTCTCAAACGTGATCGTAACGGGTTCGTCCCCATCACATCCAGCCACAGAAAAGAGCAAAGCCCAATAACTTATTGCTAACAGCCGCATCATAACCCATCCATTTCAAACAACCTCACCCAAGAAAACCGTCATTATCCGTACGTTTCATGATTTAGGCGCACAAACAACTGAGGGGCAAACACACAGACAAATTGGCCCGTGGTCTGTCTATCCCCGTGGGTTTTAACGGCGCTACCGAAAGCAACACCCAAGTGGCCCTCGACACCATAAAATCAATCGCAAACCCACACGCCTCTTCGGAATCGTCGACCGAAAACGCTCTGCCATCATTCACACCACCTGCAATAAAACGCTCCGCATGGTGCTTCGAGGCCGAATCGGGAGAGCCTAATATCCCTGGCACCTTGGCCTTGCACCAACGTCGAAGTTCAAGAAGTAACGGAAAATCCTCGTGCCATCATGGATGACTCTCGTCATTTCCATAGACATTCTAAAGACAACCGGGCATCAACCTAAGCTATGAGCCCACTCTTTACCCCTATTGATAAAAAAAGGATGAACGAAAAGCTCGTTGCGCCGGATACGGTTGAATACGGGGGATTCTGCTCTCAATGCAACATCGCCCATACTCTGAAAAATGATGCCCTAAGCCATCAGCTACTTAAAGAAGTCGTTTCTGAGATAGCCAACCCAAAACACCCTGATCATCCAGGAGAAATGAAGACCATTGGCGTCCTGCTTGCGCAAAAATCAGCCCACAACCAACTGGGTTATCTAAAAGCATTTTCCGGAAGCCTTCATCAAGGGTGGAACCGCGAAGGATGGTGCCCGACTCCCGCCAAACTCGAAGAATTTGAGGCCGACCGACCCACCATCGAGGCTGAAATCGGCACCCTAACTCTTAGGGTAAAAGAAATGCGAAGCCAAGAAAAGCAGTGCACAGAAGAGTATCGACTGTTAAAAGAAGAACGGGCCAATATCTCCCGTGCCCTCACCCAACGGATCCACCGGGCATATGCCTTCGGGAATTTTCAAAGGCAACACGCTCAAATGGTGAACATCTATCTCAATCACACCGGAAAACGACCACCCACGGGCACCGGCGAATGTGCGGCACCCAAATTAATTCAGAGCGCCATAAAATTAGATTTAAAACCCATCTCAATATGTGAAGCAGTTTATCAACCTTCCAAGGGTGGTAAACATACATTATCAGCACCAACAGAAGCTTGCTCTGAACGTTGCTACCCCATTCTAGGATTTATGCTATGCGGCCTAAACGGCGCCCAATGATTGGCTTTAAGCCACCGAACATGAGACATGTCCCCCTTCCTATCGTGGCCAAAGGCGATGATTACGTGGTCGTCAATAAACCCCCTGACCTTTTGTCGGTGCCGGGAAAAAACCCCGATTTAAGCGATTGTGTAGCCAATCGAGTCAGGCAGGCCTTTCCAGAAGCTACCGGCCCATTGATTGCACACCGTCTCGACATGGCAACCTCAGGCCTCTTAGTGCTTGGTCTCACGCCTGCCGCCCAGCGACATCTCTCCATGCAATTTGAAGCCCGCCAGGTATTCAAACGTTATGAAGCCGTCGTGGAAGGACTGCTCGAAGAAGAAACTGGCCTCATTGAATTGCCCCTACGACTCGATTTTTATCAACGCCCCCTACAAATCTACGACCCCATCCACGGAAAGCGCTCTGAAACCAAATGGGAATTGATAAAACATCAGGAAGACGCCACCCATCTAAACCTTTTCCCCATCACAGGTAGAACCCATCAGCTAAGGGTCCACATGGCCCACCGATTAGGACTCAACGCCCCTATTTTGGGAGATCGACTCTACGGTGATCAGCAGAAAGCGAAACGATTAATGCTTCATGCAGCCGAAATTCACTTTCACGAGCCAAGCACTGAGCAACGCGTGGAATTTAAGGTCGCGCCCTCCTTTATAACGCCAACGACTCCACCATAAAAGTGCTCTGGGCACCTCTCGGCTTTTCAATTGGCGCAGACTAAGTGCTCAAAAAATACTTTCCAGCCGGTGCAGCCGTCATGTAAAACCGGGCCCCAACCCACCTTAAAAGAGCGGGTTCCATCCAAACAAGACTATAAATGAGGAATACTTACTTATGACGATAGACAATTCGGCCACGGGTCAGATCGTAGGGAGAGAGGGCAACAACCACTCTATCTCCAGGCATAATTCGGATCCTAAACTTTCGCATCTTCCCTGAAGTGTGGGCCAAGGCCGTATGACCATTGCCAATATCAACCTTAAATGTAGCATTTCGAAGTTGCTCTAATACGGTACCTTCGACCTCAATCGCGTCTTCTGATCCACCACCGCCTTCTTCTTCTTCATTGGAAGCCATTCGTTATCCTTTGTAAAACTGCATATCTCCACAAGCAATCTCTTGTGAACTCGGGCTCTCGTCTATAGGGCTTTCAACTCATTGTCCATATCATAAGGATGATTACCCATTATTTCGGAATGGCCTCAACCCAAATAAAAGCGGGGGCCAGAAGATAAAAACATTTGCAAAAACGTTGTATTATAAGAACTAAAGAAATCTTCAAGAGGGGGTTTTCCGAGGAATCAGTTTGCTTAACCTGCCAACTGTTCGTTTTTCAAAGTTCCAAAAAAAGTCAAAAAGACCAAAGGGAATTGAAAAAACAAGTAGTAAGACCTGATATAGCATGAAACACAAAACCAAGGACAAAACCAAGGTCACAAATGACGGTTCCCACTTATCGAGTCCCGTCAAAACCATAATCCAACGCCGTAAATAGACTGTCGCTGAACCGGTTAGGGAGAAAACCACCAACACAAGAATCACTTGCCTCGTATCTCTTAAATCCCAACGTTGCTTCAGCTTAGCAATCCACCCACTGTCCATGCTTAATGATCCCTTAATTCTGACGGTCTATCGGTCGCCTGGGTCTTATACTACATAATTCACAAAAAAAAAGGGTCTACGCGACCCACGAGGCATCCCGTTCGTCGCCTTTCTGTAGATTCTTAAGCTCTCAATCCAGAGATCTCCGCCCAAGCACCTAAACCAAATAGCCACCATCACACTGCCTCAAATGGGGCTCAATTTCTATGGGTAACCCCATCTGCCGCAGTTTGTCGTGCCTCAGTCGGGCTTTAGGTTGGTTTAGCCATGTAAAAACTCCCTTGAGTGAACACTCCCGATGAAACAAATCTCAGAATTCGATGCCAAAAGGTCCAAGCTTTGATGCAATTGACGCGCGCAAAAAAAAAGCAAAATCGCTGTATCATATTTTATGTCAAACCAACAGTTGCGTTCAGCTAGAACCGCACCCAGGAAATCCGAATGCCAACGGTCGTAATAACCCGCACCAGCACCTTCACCCCGTCTGCCACTCAGAAAAATCGTCAGACGTCTTCGTCTAGAGTGCGAATATTAGAACCGAGTCCCCCCCTATCCTAATCTGCCCACACACTCTCCAAAAACCTCCCTTAAACACACAGTCTGGTACAAATACCAGATAGAAAGAAAATTTCATGTCTAAATGACACCCATTCGTGGACCATTCAAAGCTTTAAGGGGAAATTTTATGGTCATTTTTCAGGCAAAATCCCCTAGCCACTCCGCCAAATGCAGGTAAGGTGTCCAGCGAATTCCTGTGGAATTTTCTCAGAAGAAATTCCAGGGATAGAAAGCGACCGTTTTCACTAAATTACCAATATCGGTCTGGATAAATGTGTTTCACCGTAGCCAACATGGCCCAAAAAGAACCCATGAGTGCGATCAACCAACGATTACCCAATCAAGAAAATTATACTAGGATTACACAAGCTCGTTGCCCCCCAACAAATGGGCACTGAAATCACTAGATGCGCTATCCCCAACCGACGAAAAACTGCCACTGATATGGCCGCCTCCACACCGATACCACTAAAGAAAGATGGCGCCACACTTGCCAGGAGTGGCACAACCTAATATTTTATGATTAGAGGAGGGAACAATCAATGGGGCGAGATATGTTTGGGCAGTATCTTTTGATTGAGGGCGTCGTAACCAAGCAGGAACTGGAAAAGGCCAACTCCATTATCGAACAGTCCCACCAAACCATTGGGCTACTCGCTATCGAAGCTGGCTATATGCGCCCCACAGAAGCACAAGCTCTCAACCAAGAACAGCAGAAGCGCGATATGCCATTTGGGCGCTTGGCTGTGGAACAGGGAATCCTGAGCGACAATCAGCTGCAAGAACTATTACTCCGACAAACCCAACAGCACGTCGCCCTGGGGGAAACATTGATTCAATCGGGCTGCCTCTCCCAATTCGAATTCGAGCAAAGTCTTGCTGCATTTGCCGCCCATGGCTCCCAATATAAGGAGGTCCTTTCTCAACTCGAAAAAGAACTGGGTTCAGAACGCATCATCGAAAAAGTCATCGAGGTATTTCCACGACTCACCATGCGAACCACTAAAATTCTTATTAAGCTTGGCACCCCAGAAAGCTTTGGAACACACCGCCCCTCTCCCTACATGGCACAGATTGGCCTTAATAAATCAAATGACTTTGGTGTAGGTAACAACAATGCCATATATATCGGCCTTGGCGCCGACAAAGCGTTCTGTAGGAGAATCATGGATGGGATGTCTCGTGTCATGGCAGGGGGAGATTCAAATTTCGACTATGGAGACACTTCAGAAGATTTCGAAGACCTTTTAGGAGGCTTCTTAGATATGGTTGTAGGGCACGCCCTCAAGCAATTATCGGCAGACGAAAAGACCAACTACAACATCGAACCACCAACCTACGGCCAGCCCTCAGGACATGGATGCGTTTTGTCATTGGAATCAACCGCTGGCGATGCATCTATTTTTGTATTGAAGTCAATCCACTGATTACCCAACCAAAACTCCACTGACTTAATCACCCAACCAGGTAGGTTCCCTAATTAAAGTAACCTGAAAAAGTTCATGGACCCGATCTCCAATGGTATTGGCCAACGCCAGAATATCCGTGGCACCTGCCTGCTCCGCGTTAATGATTGCTAGGGTGTGCTTTTCCGACAACCCTGCGCGCCCCATTCGATACCCCTTACTGAAACCAGCTTTCTCTATCAACCAGGCCGCAGGTACCTTAAACCGCTTCCCCCCTTCAGTGGGATAAAGAGGTAAACTCTCTTCTAAAATACCCATGCGGGATAATGCTGATTTAAGAGAGCGTAGCTCAGACTCGTCGACCACAACATTCGTAAAAAACGAACCAGCACTTTTCGAATTGAGATCATGGTCGTCTATCACCATGGATTTCTGCCGACGAATATTCAGAACACATTTTCTAATTTCAGACAGGTCATCAACCACTGTTTTCCCAAAAGCTCGAATCAAATCACGATAAACCAACGGCTCTACACGTGTCTTACTTAAGCAAAACACAACTCCGGTGACCAAGTATTTCCCGAGCCAGTCCTTTTTAAAGTTACTTTCGCGGTATCCAAATCCACAGGCGTCACCTCTTACCAAAAATGACTGGCCATCCACCAAAGACATGACTTCAACTTCTTGGATTGAAGATGAGACTTCTTGGCCATAGGCGCCAATATTTTGAATTGGCGCGGCTCCAACCCACCCAGGAATACCGCTCAAGCACTCGATACCCGCAAAACCTGCCTGTACAGAGTGGGAGACAAAATCATCCCACACAACCCCGGCTCCCACCTTGATTCTCACTTCATTGTCGTCTTCTTTAATCACATCTAGGTTTTTCAACGCGGGCACAACCACCAAACCTGAAAGCCCCTGGTCTGAGATCAAAACATTACTGCCTCCCCCAAGGATGGTCACTTTCCATCCCTTACCCCGAGCGTAAGCCAAAGCAGTTTGCAATTCCCTCACAGAACCAAATTCACCAAAAAACTCGGCTTCCCCACCAATCCCAAAGGTCGTTCGTGGAGCTAAAACAACGCCATGCTGAATCGCGAGGTTCCTCGTTTTATCGGTCATACCCATTCCTAACCTGTGACCAACCGAAAGTATTCAGTCAATACAACATGATGAAATATTATTGAAGACACTTGAAAAGTCATGAACCTGTACATCTACACCCTCTCCAGTTATTTGAAACCCTACATGCTAAAGGGTTTTCTTTTTATCTGGCTGATGCTCACCACACCAACAGTCGAAACCGACGAGGTGGACCCAAACACTGAAAAGTATACCCTTAAGGAAAATAAAACCGATATTCCAGCCGAAACCCTCTGGGATAATCCCGGCTTTCGATTGCAACTTGGCCTAGGTTATCATCAAGGCCATGTCCAAGTCCTCGATGAGCCAACCCGCGGCTTTGGCTTCATGGTCCAACCAGCCTATCATTTTGGTCGCTATTTAACCACGAGTATCACCCTGGGCTACGAAGTGCTCATGAACGAAGTAACGGGCATCCGATGGTTTAGCACCGCTGACATCGGATGGAAGGTATGGCGGGGTCTCCAAATTTCCCTGGGACTCGGATTCGGGGGACTTATGTCTAAGTGTAAAAGTGATGCTTGCTATGACCGCATGATGAATTACGCCTACAATAAGTTGGAACCAATCGTTGATTGTAACAATTCCGGTCTTGCCTTGAGCGCAGAGCTTTCTTACCTTTTCGTCGTGGGCCCAACCTTTAGCACCGGGCCAGTCATCTACACAGACTGGCAATTCACAACCTGTGAAGAAGGCATTGGCTTACACGACCCTGAAACTGGGCGTGAAGTTACCCAAAAAGAAGATTGGACTCACTTCGGTATATTTAGTGGCTGGTGGTTGGCATGGCGTTAGGACAAATCTACACCGGCCTCCTGATTGCCATATTCATGTCATCCTCCGCCAAAAGGGAAACAGCACCCCAACAAAATGCCGTCACACCTCCAATTCCCCTCCATTCAACAGAGATCCCATATCCAAAGCACCGACCTTCAAATCAGAAACTTTTAACCGTCGTCGCTCGAATGACCATCGACGAAGAAGGCCTCATCACTCAGGCAACGATTATTCAATCTGCGACGCCAAAACTCGATGCATACGTCCTGGAGAAAGTTGCGTGGTTTAGATTTTCTCCAGCCACCGACAGAGGAAAACCCGTTGTTGTTGATATTGATTTCAAAATAGAATTTCCTCCCCCATTGACTCCTTCAGCAGAGCCAAAGCCAAAGCCAAAAACGCCACCACCAACGGGGAAAATACATGGCCTCCTTTTAGAACAGGGAACAGGTAAGCCCATCATTGGAGCCACCATATGGGTAAGACGCGAAGGATTCTCCCAAACTAAAACATCAAACGAGAAAGGTCTATTTTCCATCGAGCTCACCCCAAGAGACTATGTTCTCAAAATAGATGCACCCGGATACTATCTCTTTACAGGCAAAGAAGAAGTGCGTCTCAATGAAGAGCTCAAAATAAAATACCTACTGGCACGCCAAAGTTACAAAAAATACCACAGTTACATGTACGGCAAACGCAATCGACACCTCATATCCAGAGTCGCCCTTCGAGAAAACGAAATCAAAAAAATCCCAGGCACCTTTGGTGATCCATACCGCGCAATTTCAAGCATGGCAGGCGTAACCCAAGCCATGTCACTTCTTCCCTACCCGATGATACGTGGCACCAGCCCAGGACAATCCGCTCTCCTCCTCGACGGTCTAGAAGTCCCCCTCCTCTTTCATTTCTTCGTACTAAACGCAGTCATACATCCAGAATTTCTTCGAGGCATTGATTACTTCGCCTCCAACGCGCCCGTTGAATACGGTGGCGTTACCGGAGGAGTCATCGATGGCAAAACCTATGGGTGGCGAATCCCCGATAGATTCACCATCGATGCCGATCTAAATCTCTTTCAAGCCGGAGCCTACCTACGCTATCCCCTCCCAGAACAAAAACTTAACATTGCCGCATCCTTTAGGCAGGGTTACCCAAGTTTTTTAATGAACCTCTTAAACTCAGAAACCCGATCCTCCTATTGGGATTACCAGACCCAAATATCCCGTGGCACGCCCCGTTCCGGTTGGTCAATTCTAGTATTAGGAGCGGGCGACACTGCTTACACGCTCCGGCATGCCGAGGATTTCCCGCAGTCAGCACCCACTTCTAGCCCTGAAAAGATACGAAAAAATATATTCCTCGGTTCCTTTCATCGCCTTGACACCAGATACCATCACCAATTCAAGGGCCATCGATTCCGACAACGGTTGACCTTCACCTACGAACAGACCGACGTCTTCTCCGATTCAAACCGCACCATGAGTCTATCCATACGACCTCAATCCACCTGGGAAAAACGGTGGCTAGAGCAACTTAAAACCATCGTCTTCACCAAAGCCCAAGTCAAAAGCCTCAAATCCCCATCATCGTTGGCATCCGCAGAATCAAGTGAATCCAGTGGCTTCGTGCCAGAAGAAGGTCAACGCTTTATCACAACCGGGGGCTTCGACTTGATTTGGGAACCCAATGAAACACTTTCGAGTTCATTGGGATTTCGAATCGATTGGTATAAACAAGATGACATCGACCACCTTGCTTATGACCCCCGACTTCGAACCTCAATCAAATTGGGCACTCTTTACGACATGCCCTTTTTCCTCAACACAGGGATTGGTATTTATCATCAAGCCCCCCGGTCAAGCATTCCTATTCCAGGCCTACAAATAATCGGACTCAACATGGGGCTGATCCGGTCCTACCAGGGGACACTGGCAGTGGTAGTAGAACCCGCCCTCAACTGGCAAGTGTCGCTCGAAAGCTACTACAATCATTTGAACCCTCTCTATGTGGATTTTGGACTCAACGAGCTTACCTGGGAACAAGAGTACGACGATGACATTAATGACCACATATCAAACGAGAACAAGCAAACCGACACCCAAAACAACCCTACCTTGGTAGGCATCATCGGTGAACGTAAAGGGCGGTCCTATGGTTTCGAACTCACCCTACGTAAGAAGACATCAGGAAACTTCTTCGGTTGGCTTAGCTATGCCTGGGCCAAAAGCCATCGAAATAAAGGAGAAGGCTGGTTTCGTTTTGATTTTGACCGAAATCATATTATCAACTGTGTTGCCGGTTTCAATCTGCCCAACAATTGGGAGTTTGGCCTTCGCTTTTCATTTCAATCGGGAACGCCACTCAACACTTCAAATGGAATCAATACGGGTCAAAGCGCCCCCCAGTATAGGCTCGACTTGAGAATCGACAAGAGAGCCGTGTGGAATAACTGGCTACTAGATTTTTATATAGACATCCTGAATGCATCCTTAAGTGGAGAAACAGGCGGCACCCTCTCAAATGATACCTTTCGTATCATCATCCCAACCATCGGCATGAGAGCCATTTTCTAGATATTATCAACACCCATACCCGAAAACCCTTGCCCTGCCAGCGTCGCCTAAGCATCCCCTTGGGTCCAAACTCAACTTATCGCTTTTCATCCTCTTCATCCACCGGTACTGGTTGTGGTGAAGGCGCGGTTGGGTCGTACGGCTTTTCCGGAGATTGCGGAACAACGTTGCGCATTATCTTCAAACGATAATCCTCGGTTCGGATATCAACACTCCCCAAACCAGCCTCCGGTGAATCCTCACTTAGGGACACGACCTTGGAACATAAGCCACCGCTTTCCTGTTGCAGAAAGCTAATGGCATTGCCATCCATAGGGCGACATTCACTTGAGTATCGCTTCTCCAGCTCCAAGTGAGCGTAGTTATCTGAAAACACAACCTTTCGGAAATCTGTAAGATCTAGTTCGACATCGGCCAAAAGACGTTTGCAAAATGACTCAACAGTATCGATGGAACAAATCCTTCGAAGTGCCGCCCTTTGCACCTCCTGAAAATCGTCAAAAGCCTTAAGTTTCACAAGAAAATCCTTAAACGAAATATCAAAAATACCATTCACTTGTGCAACCGATCTGTCTCCCGGGAGACGATTGGGGGAAAATTGGTCCCTCAAAAGCTTTTGAATCGCTTTTTCCAACGCCAAAACAGCTTCTCGATTATCGACATGTACTGTGGGAGCAATTTCGGTCAGCTGCACAAACGTGGGTAAATCAGAACGATCTCGAAGTTGGTTTAAGGGAACCCGAACCTCCCCATTGAGATACTCCCCCTCTAAATAACGGTCTTTTATTGTTTCACTGGCCACGACCCATGCCCGTGCTTTCTCGGCGCTTTGATCGGTAAAAGTGGTCATATCTCCGCCGCAACCACCGACACTAGCCTCTCGGCTCATAGCTTGGTCTGCCATCGTACCAGATGCACCCAATTCCCCCAAGAATGCCACCATCAACATGGCAACGGTCACCACCACACCACCCTGAATGGGCCTGTTTTTTCTATTCCTCATTCCCATTCTCCAATCGAGGTAAACGACCCAAAAAAAGTAAAAGTATATACCCAAAACTTAGTGCATATACTGGGCCAAATTGGAGGGAGCTTTGGATAATATTATTTAACCACTCATATTAATCACTTAAAATAAAAGGGGCTAAAAACGGCAATTAAGAATAGAAAAAGATGAACATCTCGTTCATTATTTCAGAGAATATACACCAAAAATACGTAAATACTGAATAAAACGCTTCAAAATAAGAAGATATTCCCCCCCTTAGAGCAAAAGGGAATCCAACCCTTGCTTGCGAAGCAGTGAAGCGAGCGTTACCATGGGCAAGCCAGAAATAGCACCTTCTTCAGCGCCACACACCTCCTCGAAAAGAAGGTAACCATGCTCTTCAAAAACATACCCTCCAACACACCCCACGGGATTGTCCTTGGAGAGATAGTTGTCAATCATCTCCTCGGTCAGAGGCCGCATACGAAGATTAACGGTGACCACTTCCGTCAAGCAAGTACCCAAAGAGTCATCCCAGAGAGCTAAACCGCTGTGCAACTGGTGCTCCTTCCCTGACAACCGCACCAGTTGTTCTTTTACCTGAGATAAACTTGAAGGTTTGGTCAACAACCCTAAATCATCTTCCGCAGTTTGGTCCGCACCGATGATCAGGGCGTGAGCAAAAGAACTCGACAAGGATTTCGCTTTTCCCATTGAATAAAGACGGGCCATATCCACTGGCGCCAAAGCCTCATCGTGGTTTTCTTGAAAATCTGGGGAGGCATATTTGATAGGAAACCCCAAGCGTTTCGAAAGTGCTCGCCGCACCATAGAGCTGCTTCCCAATATGACCTCTCGTTTTCGTTCTTGCATTAATCATCCTCTCTAGACGAATCATTCACCCTCCTGCAATAAAAGCAGACGAGTGTACAGACTTTCTTTCGCAAAGCGATTCGTCCGTTATTGTACACACCATCCCTTTACTGCCAAATAAACAACGCTTCCCAAAATATTTTTTATCAGCTCTTCTTCATTGTGTTCTGATTCAGAGAGGGGTCGCATCAGCCGCACCGAAACATTTACCCCTGGCCACTGAGTGCACTGATCACGTTGGGCCTCACCAAGGAAGAAGGCAAAGGCAGAAACGAAGAAAGAAAGAAAGAAAGAAAGAAAGAAAGAAATAACCAACGGAGGCGTAAAACCGATAATGTTTCCGTGGGTTGGTTTCGCTATCA
Source organism: Myxococcota bacterium (assembly GCA_036339465.1). Lineage (GTDB taxonomy): Bacteria > Myxococcota > XYA12-FULL-58-9 > XYA12-FULL-58-9 > JABJBS01 > JAYZAY01. Next base: position 46,784 of record JAYZAY010000044.1, read on the forward strand.
ATCCATTGTCCTTAATCCGAAGACACTGCCCCCAAGCAGCAGAACTTTCGCGACTGTCATCGATAACAAGTGAATTTAAAAGTCCCCGTCCCCTCACCAAAGAGCTCATGTCGTGTTCTTGAGCGAGTTCATTCATCCGGCTTCTAAAAATATATCCAAGTCGTTCAGCGTTCTCAGTCATCTTTTCAGACTTCAGCACTTCCAAAGCAGTCAGCGCCATGCGGCAGGCAAGTGGGTTTCCACCGTAGGTAGAGCCGTGCTGTCCGGGCTTAATCGTCAACATAATTTCATCCCGAGCCAAAACCGCCGACACCGGCAAAGCCCCACCGGACAGAGTTTTTCCCAAGATATGAATATCTGGTTTCACTTCATAATGGTCACAACAAAGCAATTTCCCCGTTCGACCAATACCCCTCTGCACTTCATCGGCAATAAGTAAAACATTGTGGCTACGACAAAGCGCGTAAACCTTCTTCATGTAACCCTCTTGGGGTACCACCACACCTGCCTCGCCCTGAATCGGTTCAACCCATAAAGCCAGCCACATTTTCATATTGAAGGGCTTTTTCCAGTGCTTCGAGGTCATTGTAGTCAACCATTTCAAAACCGGGCGTATATGGGCCATAGCCTTCGTGACAATCCCGGTCGGTAGAAGAGGAACACCCAGCAAGAGTGCGTCCCCAAAAGTTATTATTCGCAAAAAGGATTTTTGCTTTATTCAGCGCCACACCCTTGACTTGGTAGGCCCATTTTCGGCAAAGCTTGACTGCCGTCTCGCCACCTTCAACGCGGTATTCATAAGAAGAACTCTGTCGTAACCGAAATAGTCAGTCACATACCGTTCATACTGCCCCAATACGTCGTTATAGAAGGCCCTAGAAGTCAGGGTAAGAACTTCGGCTTGTTCACCTAGGGTTTGTAGTATTTTAGGATGGCAATGCCCTTGATTCACAGCCGAGTATGCCGAGAGAAAGTCGAAATACTGTTTACCTTCTACCTCCCAAATTTTCGTCCCAAGTCCTTTACTCAAAACAACCGGTACTGGGTGATAATTATGAGGGCCATACTTGTCTTCTAAGGCCATGAGTTCTTCCGAGGATAGACTTTTTTTGCATTTCACCACACACACTCATGAATAACTCCGAATCAATCGGGCTGTTAGGACCTTCTAGCTTAGAAATGACCCAGCTAAAAGCCCTGTCCAAGAAACGATTAGCTCGAAAAATGTGCCACGATTTCAGCAAAATCGGCGAGTTTGACCACTTCTATTTGCACTCTAATGACGCAGTGCTCTATAATAGAGATAAGGATGTATGTTTTGACCGACGATGAGCATGAATTCTCCCACGAACTTTTCAAGGCCTATCCGTCTGAAAAAAGGGGGGTGGTAGAGAGAGTCACTGGGCTAACAAGCCGAGCCATGAAGCTGGCTAGTAGCGCAAAAGGAGTCTCCTATCGGGTCGGTAAAGCCATCCTAAATTCGCCGGATCACATTAAGGCCATGCAAGAGGCAGGTGCCTACCTCAAAGATCTCAGGGAAATCGCCGGCCTCACCACCCACGAACTCAACGAAGCCCTAGAACTTAAAGACAAAGATTTGATCGCGGCAGCTGAAAACGGGACGGCGATCCTCTCATTCGAACTTATCCTTCGATTGGCCGCCCTCGTAGCAAGACATGACCCCATCCCGTTCATCATGAAAGCCGTGCGTGCCTATAATCCCGACGCTTGGGAAATTCTCGAGGCTTGGGGCGTCTCCAAAATTCCACTCCACATAGAACGCGAAAGGGAATTCATCAACATATTCCGAAGTTGTGATGCAGCACGAGAGCTGAGTGACAAGTCCTATCAAAAGGTTCTCGATTTTACGAAGAGTGCTTTTAATATGGCCATTCAGTTGCATCAGGACGTAGCAAATCCCAAAAATCCAACAGACTCTGAAGTAAAGGAAAAGTCCGGAAAAATTAAAGAGACACCCAGTGCAACTCCCCCTTCATCTCAGAACGAACCAAACCCTTAGCCCCCCAAAAAAACCGCATTACCCAAAAGACTAATCGAACCCCTTGAGACGTTTGACGTGCGCATAGGCTCGATTGAGATCTCGCATCATCTTGGAATCACCTCCATTACGGTCTGGGTGGTGCAGTAGGGCCAAAGAGCGATAATTTTGCTTAATCGTTCGAGGATCATCGGTCCGTCGAACACCGAGCAATGAAAAAGAGCGCTCACGCTCCGGCAACAAAAGAAACTCCAATTCGACCACAGCCCTGCGAAAACCACGGAGCATCAATTTTCGTAGGGGCGTGGTTGGCAAGCGCTCCAATTCCGCTAAACCGTCGTAAAGAGGCTTTAGAATAGAATCCACTTCACCTTCCGAAAGCTGGCCACGAACCCCTAAGGCCGCCAACTTCGTCTCAGCAAACTCCTTCATGAGTTTTTTAGGGGATTTTACTCCAAACATCGCGATCAGAAGGCTTCCTTTCGTTTTCCCTAGCCCCATACACAAGATATCCTGAATCGCCGGTGATACAAGGATAGAAAGGAAAGGAACACAGCTTTTACCGAATCTTTACACCCCATGTTCCAAAAGACTCTTTTAGGAAATTTTATGCCCCAAAACGACGATACAATCCATCAAACCGCTCCTTTATACCTCACCAATATCGCACACGAAGAAAATCCTGAAATACACAAGAGTCTCAGTGATTTTCTGAAACACCTTGAACTACTTTGGAAGAGGGTAACAAACCACCCAGAAAATCCACTCCATGAAATCTATGGTTATGCAAACCTTCGGAAATCCCTCATTCCATGGTTTCAAACCCAAGAAACAGAAAAATACGGCCGTGAAAAACAACTTCTTGAAATTTTTCCTGCCGCAAAGCTCATTCACCAAGTCCACGATAAAGCCTTCGCACTAAAATTTACACAGTCCCACGTCCTAGAATCGCAAGACCCATTGAGCCACATGGCCAAAATAGTCGACGTAGAGCATTGCCAATCCAAGAAATTGCTTCAAACCACAGTTTCCAAGCATATTGAGAAATGGCCCAACTGGGCACAAACAAGCTTCACCCTTAAGCCACGCATCGGAACCAGCGGAAGAGGACGCCTACAAGGACAAGCGGGACGGATCATCTTCCCAAAAAAACTCGACTTCGATATTCTCCGCGCGGAAACCTCAGGTTTTATTCTCGAACCTTGGATAAAACGCGATTCCGATTTTAGCACTCAATTCGTTATCGGTCCCGATGATTCTATCAGGGTCTATGCCATTCAGGATCTCATCAACACCCGGGGCGGGATTTATAGAGGTAATGCAGGACACACAATCAACGGTTCGATCCAATCTATCCACGACTGGCCTCGGGTTCCACCTAACAGCCTGCGTATAAAGTTCCTCCAAACCCTTCGCAGTCTGGGATACAAAGGTCCGGGAGGAATCGACAGTTTCACATACCACCTCCAGGACAACCCTAAACAGTTGTATCAAAGAGATGTTGTCGAACTCAATGCACGATTTACCGTGGGCTATATTGCCGCGAATCTGGCCAACCAAACCCTCGGAAAAACACCTACCAAACCCTTTTGGCTCTTTCTCTTGAACTTCACCACAAACATCGCGAAAAAACTCACACACTATCAGGATCACGTAGAATGCTGTCCCTTCCAAACAGACTTTGGAAAATCCGTGCTTGTGACATCTGAGAATCGAGACATAATCACAACAATGATGCGCTTCGCCACCGAATCAAAATGATAGTAACCCAGAAAACACCTACCCAAAAAAACGTGTGCCCCCAAAAAAAAGGGGACCCACCTATTGGTGCATCCCCTTTTTCAATCAATCCGTGCGTTATTACCAAGACTAATCGATATTACAAACAGTCTTCAGGAGGATTGCACTTACTTCATAGGGATCGATATTCGCACAAGGTCGACGGTCCTCTAAATAGCCCTTACCCTCAGCCTGGACATGTGCAGGAATTCGGATAGAGGCCGTTCGGTCACCAACTGCGTATCTGTATTCTCGGAAACTACAGGTTTCGTGCCGACCTGTTAAACGAGATTCCAAACCATCACCATAAACCTCAAGATGCGCATCAATTCTTTGGCCAATAGCTTCACACGCTGCTTCGATAACCTTGATTCCGCCCTCTTCTCTCATAGCCTTTGTAGAAAAGTTGGTGTGGGCCCCGGCACCGTTCCAATCACCCGGAACAGGCTTCGGATCGAGCGTCGCTGTCATGCCGTAATCTTCACCGATTCGGTACAGCAACCAACGGGCCAGCCATAGATGGTCACTCACCCTTAAAGGATCACCACCGGGACCACCGATCTGGAATTCCCACTGTCCTGGCATGACCTCTGCGTTGATTCCACAAAGTAACAATCCTGCGTGTAGGCAAGCTTCCATATGATCTTCAACCAAATCACGACCAAAAACTTCGTCGGCGCCTACCCCACAATAATAAGGTCCTTGGGGTGCAGGAAAACGCCGCTCACTTGGAAAACCTAGAGGCGCCGAACCTTTAAAAATTGTATATTCTTGCTCGATACCCATCCAAGCTTCTGCCGCCGCACCACCTGCATCTAGAACGCGCCTCAACCCCGCCCGAGTGTTGGTGGGGTGCATTTCATTGGTAGCAGGGTTCAATACTTCGCATAACACGAGATAGGCCTCACCACTCCTCGTCGGATCCGGCACAACGCGAACTGGGTTCAATTTACAATCGGAAGCCTCACCCTCCGCTTGCCCTGTGGAAGAGCCATCAAATCCCCAATCGGGAAATAGACCTGCTTCAATTTCACCGCTTTCGGTCGCTTTTAACTCAAGGTCGAGGAGCACCCTTGTTTTTGAACGAAGCTGACGAGTCGGCTCCCCACCATCAAACCAAATGTATTCAGCTATAACTGTCATTATCATCTCCCTTAATGCTGCATCACGGCGAGAGGCGGTGTCATCACCACGACAATTGAGCGCGTCTATTTCGGGATCCTTCGTTGGCTGCCCCCAACCGAACACCTATTCTAATCCACTCAATCGCTCCCAAACCTAGTTTCATACATCGCTGGCTATCACGATTGCTTCGTGAGTCAAACCAAAACAAGACCAAAACAAGACCAAAACAACCAATCCAAAGTTGAGCTAGACTGCGCTATGAAAGCAATAAGGCAGCAACCTACCCGCTTGTAGGTCAAAACCGATGGGATCTACCAATACGTTGTAGAATGCCCATCCTCACGAGCCATGGACACCGCCCCAAAACGAGTCGGCTGAACCAATCAAACCAAACATTGAACAAAGGTTCTTTCGGAAAATGAAAAACTGAGTTTGCCAATGAATAAAATAACCCGAGCCCTCGAAGATTCACAAGTAACCATCCTCGGCAGAAAAAATCATAAGATGCTGTCCCTGGGCTACCTGCTCACCGATGGCGACCATGATTTCTTCTAATATACCATCCCTTGAAGCGCGAATCGGATGCTCAATCTTCATGGCCTCAATCACCGCCACGACATCCCCTTGGGTTACCTCAGAACCCACGGAAACATTGAGCGCGGCAATGCGACCATCTATGACCGCGCGTATTCGCGACTGGGCACCATCCTCTGGGCTAATCTTGGGAATCGCTGTCAAGTCAAGGCATTCATAAACTTCCGCTTCAACCTTAATACTCCAGCGCTCTTTATCGGCAAAAGATTGGAATTCAACCAGTGCGTCATCGAATCGGCAAAGCGTTGTATCCTCTTGATGACAAACAATCGCAAAATTAAAGTGGGAATCACCTATTCGAACATTCCCCTCCCTCCCACTAAAACTGAAAGCTACATCAAAAATCTCTTCGTTAATTTTCCAGGAACCGTAGAATTCACGGCTTCCCATACTCGTCCAATCTCCCAATTCAGAGCATGTATATCTCTCACCCACCACGAGATACTTTCCGAGGGTCGCCATCAAAGCAACCGTGGACAGACGACGGTCCCGGCGCGCAAAAACATGGTGGCGCTCGGCGAGAAAGTGAATGTTAAACAAACCATCGATGAAATCAGGGTCCCGAATAATTCTCGCCAGATAGCCCTGATTGGAACCAATGCCGTAGAGTTTCACTCCCTCTACCGCCTTCAATAAACGCGTTCTAGCAACATTTCGAGTCGGACCCCAGGCAATGATTTTCGCTATCATTGGGTCAAAAAATGACGTAACTCGAGCTTTCGATTCTATGGCATGGTCATACCGAACGCCCTCTACCATCGGAATGTCCCAATTTGCAATCACTCCTGTCGATGGCAAAAAGTCCTTTTCTGGTTGCTCGGCATATAGCCGTACCTCGATGGCATGCCCAGAGTACTCTACATCATCCTGCCCCAGTGGCAACGGTTCCCCTTGAGCGATTCGAATCTGCCACTCAACAAGATCTATACCTGTTATCGCTTCAGTAACCGGATGCTCAACTTGGATCCTAGTATTCATTTCGAGAAAATAGAAATCGTTGTCACTCACCAAGAATTCAACCGTCCCGGCTCCGCAATACTCACAGGCTTTCGCTGCATCCACTGCCGCTTTTCCCATCCTTTGCCTAAGTTCATCGGAGACAGCCGGCGACGGAGCTTCCTCCACCACCTTTTGGTGTCGACGCTGCAAAGAACACTCGCGTTCACCTAAGTAAATCGTATTCCCATAACTATCCGCAAATACCTGAATCTCAATATGACGGCCCGTCTCTATGAATTTTTCAAGTAGCAATTCATCCGATCCAAAGCCAACTTTCGCCTCCGATTGCGCGCGTTTAACCCCATCAGCCAGATCACCATCATGCTCAATCTTGCGCATCCCGCGCCCACCACCCCCGAATGCCGCTTTCAGCAAGACGGGATAGCCGATATCAGCCGCCGCATCACGAACAACACTCAGATCATCAAAGCTTCCCTCATAGCCAGGCACGCAGGGAACAGCCTTGTTTTGAACGCACCGCTTAGCCGATATTTTGCTCCCCATTAAAGCAATGGATTTTGGAGACGGACCAATCCAAATGAGACCAGCATCACTACAAGCTTGGGAAAATTCAGGATTTTCCGAAAGAAAACCATAACCTGGGTGAATAGAATTCGCACCTGTTTTTTTAGCGGCATCGATGATTGTTTCAGCCGAAAGATAGATCTCACTTGGCGACATCCCCGATATTTCCAACGCTACATCCGCCTCCCGAGTGAAAAGAGAGTCGGCTTCCACCGGTGAATACATTGCTACGCTACGGATCCCCATGCTTCTCAAAGTACGAAAAATACGGCGCGCAATCTCACCTCGATTTGCCACCAAAACCGATTCGATCCGACTCATCTCATACCTCCGACCACCGAGGTTGCCTTTTTTCTATAAAGGCCATTGTTCCTTCAAGCCCTTCTGGGCCCGTGACCGCAGTGGCAAAATCTTGCGCAGCTTGGTCCAAAACGTCAGATAATGGAAGCGTTTCAATCTTCAATAACAACTCTTTCGTTTTCCGAAGCGCTCCTGGCGCCGCCAATCGAAGCCTTGTCTTGATTTCCTCAATCCCCGCAACCAATTCTTCATCACAGCGAAAGATTCGATCAACCAAACCCAAATCAAATGATTCACGCCCGCTTAGGCGCCGTCCCGTCAAAGATAACGAAGCCGCTCGCGACCTCCCCACTTTCTTTACCATGAATGGCAAGATCTGAGCAGGAATAACACCCAATGTAACTTCAGGCATTCCCAATTTAGAATTCTCGTGAGACCACGTGGAATCAGAAGCGATCGCCAATCCTAAACCTCCACCAAGGGCAGTTCCCTCAACAATCGTCATCGTAAACACCTTACAATTGGACCACGCTTCGATTAGCGAGCCAAATTTACGATTCAAATCCGCAAAAGCCTTCCTGCCAAGTTCAGCATCATCGGACATTTCTCCCCGAGCTCGAGCCATGTCTTGAATGTCTCCGCCAGCGCAAAAATGGCCACCGCCACCTCGGAGAAACAGCGCCCGACACGTAGGACTCTCTTCAACACGCCGTAAAACCAGCAAAAGTTCATCCACCATCTCGACACTCATGGCATTTCGAACCTGAGGTCGATTTAATTCAACCTCAATAAATATTTTATCATCCACAAAATTGAGCGTGTTAAAATCTGTCATGCTATCCCCAATCATCGGCCTATTTTTTCTTTGCCCGTGGCAAAATGCCCATCAACTTGCACACAATACCAAGCATAATCTCGTCAGCTCCACCACCGATAGAAGTTAGTCGGCTATCCCGATACGATCTGGAAACAATGTTGTCCCACATAAACCCCATACCTCCCCAATATTGGAGACAAGCATCCGTAACCTCACGACTCAGCCGACCAGCCTTAAGCTTAGCCATCGAAGCAAACATCGTCACGTCCTCACCATCCACATAGTGCTCACAACACCGATAAATAAGAGAACGAAGCATTTCTATTTCGGTTTGAAGTTCCGCCATTCTGAAATGAATTGTTTGGTTATCAATCAACGCTTGGCCAAAAGTCTTTCGGTCCTTACAATACTCAATGGTGGCATCGATGCATTGCTGAAGTCCATTTAATACACTCGCTGCCGCAAACATCCGTTCCTCTTGAAACTGAATCATTTGCATAGCAAAACCGAAGCCTTCTTCACCCAACCTATATCGCTTTGGAACTCTCACATCATCAAGAAAAACCTGGGCTGTATCCGAAGACTTCATTCCCAATTTACGCAACGGTTTCCCCATTGAAATACCTTTGGTCTTCATCGGCACAATAATCAAAGATTTGTTTTGGTGAGGCTTCCCCTCACTGGTATTGGCCAAGAGGCACATCCAATCGGCCTGAAGTGAATTTGTAATCCACATCTTGGTCCCATTGATAACATAATCGTCGCCATCCTTGAGGGCGGTGGTTTTCAAAGCTGCCACATCGGAACCACCCGTGGGTTCACTCACACCAACACAAGCAACCATGTCCCCCTGAATCGCGGGTGTTAGAAATTCTTTGCGAAGTTCATCGCTACCGAATTTAGCAAGCGCCGGAGTCGACATATCTGTTTGAACGCCGATGGCCATGGGGATTGCCCCACAGTGAATCCGACCTAACTCCTCAGCGATAGCCATGCTGTAAGAATAATCAAGCCCCATTCCTCCAAACTCTTCCGGCTTACTAACACCAAGAAGGCCTAGATCACCCATTTTCTTAAAGAGCTCATGTGCGGGAAATATACCTGCTTCCTCCCATTCATCAACGTAGGGATTAATCTCGTTATCAATAAATGTTGCAACGGTTTTTCGAAGCGCATAATGCTCTGGCGTAAATTTCATCTTTTGTTCTCCTCGTCACGCAAGTCTACTGGCGCCCAATTCCAAAAGTGTTCGTTTCGACTGGGCGACTATCCCCCTCTAAGGTGATGCTTAAGGTAAATCCTAATACCTTTCTTGTATCCCGTGGATCAATAATTCCATCATCCCATAAATGGGCCGTCCCAAAGAGAGCAGTTGATTCTTCATTGATCTTATCGGCAGTGGATTGTTCAAGAGCATCCAACATCGCCGGGTCCGGCGTCAAACCCACGTTTGCGTGTTTTTGTTCAGCGACAATCCGTAGCACCTTACCTGCCTGCTCCCCTCCCATGACCGCTGTCTTGCTATTGGGCCAAGTAAATATAAAACGGGGATCCAACCCACGACCACACATAGCATAATTACCTGCGCCGTATGAACCACCGATTAGAATTGTAATCTTTGGCACCCGCGCATTGGCCACCGCTTGAATCATTTTGGCACCCTGTTTGATAACACCGCCTTTTTCCGACCGGGTTCCAACCATGAACCCCGTGGTGTTTTGGAGAAAGACCAGCGGTGTTCCTACCTGGTCACAAAGCTGGATAAATTGAGTCGCCTTAGCCGCACCCTCGGGGTTTATCGGTCCATTATTCGCCAAAACACCACATGAAAACCCCATAATCTGGGCGAAACCACAAAGAGTTTGATGGTCGTAATCAGCTTTAAATTCGCTAAACTCTGAACCATCCGTTATTCGAGCAATAATTTCACGCGCATCATAGGGAATTTTGGAATCTGTAGGCACAATCCCCAAAAGGTCTTCCTGAGAATAACACGGTTGCTCGTATTGATTCGGTATCGGGGCAAAGATTCGCCAGTTCAAATCTTTCAAAACTTGTCGGGCTAGCCGAATCCCATCTACATCATCTTCCGCAAGATAATCTCCCGTGCCGACCTCTTCGCAATGAAGCTCCGCCCCCCCTAAGGATTGCTCATCTGTTTCCTCTCCAATTGCAGCCAAGACCAAGGGAGGTCCCGCTAAAAACATTTTGGCCTTCTTTCTCACCATAATCGTATAATCGGCTAAAGCAGGTTGATAAGCTCCACCGGCTGTCGCATTACCGAACACGACCGTTACCTGTGGTATCCCAGCCGCCGACATTCGTGCTTGATTGGCGAACGTCCGGGCTCCATCAATAAAAATATCAGTGGCGTAATTAAGGTTGGCCCCACCGCTTTCTGCGAGTGAAATAATCGGTAGTTTGTTTTCTCGAGCAATACTTAGTAGGCGCAAAGACTTGTTCAATCCGGCCGGATTGATGGTGCCTCCTTTAATTGCGCTATTATTTGCACTGACCAAAACTCGTTTACCCTCAACATACCCAATTCCCGCAATAAGACCTCCGCCGGCATAAGATCCATCGCGGTCGTCGTGCATTTTGCGCCCTGCCAAGCTCATCAATTCCAAAAACGGACTCCCTGGGTCCAAAAGCCTAAAGATGCGCTCCCTAGGAAGTAATTTTTCCCGACGAATAAATTTCTCGCGAGCTTTCTCTTCGGTATTGTAAATCATCGCCTCGGCCTCCCGAAACTCATTCACCATTTCAAGCATCACCGCTTGCCGAGACAGGAAATCCGCAGAGTTAGGCATTAACTCCGAAGTAATACGCACCATACTTGGCCTCCTCCTTTAAAGACTTAATCCTTATTTAAGATTTCCGGTGTTTCGGCTCTATGAAATCCTTGATACTCCGCAACATTCTTGGCAACTGTCTTCCAAGGCCAAACGGCCATATTTCCAACAGATGCGCCTCCATCAATTCGTATGGTCGCACCATTTATAAACGAGGCTGCTGGGCTCAAAAGAAAAGAGATCACAGAACTCACTTCGGACTCATTGGCCAGACGTCCAATTGGCACTGCATCTTTCAATTTTGGAATGAGTTCCCGGATTGGGCCTTGATAGGTATCCATCCCACTCGAAGCCACCCAGCCCGGCGCTACCGCATTGACCCTCACCCCAAACGGGCCCCATTCGAAGGCTGCCGTCATTGTAAAATTAGTCATGCCCGCTCGAGCAGCTCCAGAGTGCCCCATGCCAGGCATGCCTCCCCAGTGATCCGCGCTCATGTTTACAATAGCCCCCCCCCCATCACACATGGATTGAGAAAAGACCTCCCGCGCCATTAAGAATCCACCCACAAGATTTGTTCGAATGACGGTCTCAAATCCCTTTTGATTGATGGTCGCCAAGGGTGCAGGAAATTGTCCCCCCGCGTTATTCACCAAGCCATGAATCTGCCCGTATTCCCCACAAACCCAACGCACCGCCTCTTGAACTTGCTCTTCCATACGGATGTCACAGACACGTTGCGATGCTTTTCCTCCATCCTCCTCAATTTCATGAAGCACTTTTGCGAGCTTTTCCTCCTTGCGCCCCATGATAATGACAGTGGCGCCAAGACTCACCAGTTCATGGGCCAAACAACGACCAATCCCGCTGCCTCCCCCTGTAATCACAATGGTTTGACCTTCAAACAGGTCCGGCCTCAACACGGAATTGTATCCCACTCCAGTCTCCCATTCCTTGTTCCGTCGGAACTCACATGCTATACCAAGCAAGCGCTTGGTATGTTATTTTAGCGCTTCCTAGGAGAAGTTCAAGGTCCATGCCGCATTTAACCAAAGCTGAAGCCATCACTGTCTCCCCATCCGTACAGTCACTCATTCAAGAAGGGCGAATTACCAACCCTGGCACTCCTCGGGGTCGACTCCTAAGAGCCGCCGCACATTTGTTTCGGGAAAAAGGTTATCATCGAACAACCGTGCGCGATATTGCCTCGCTGGTGGGCATTCAATCAGGAAGCCTTTTTCATCACTTCAAAAGTAAAGAAGACATTCTAATCCAGGTCATGAAAGAAACCATTTTGATCTGTACCGAGCATCTGAAGACGGCAATCGGGGATTTGACCGAACCAGTTCAACAGCTTGAAGCTCTAATTCGAGCAGAATTGGAATGTGTGCTAGGAGAGACCGGCGAAGCAATGACTGTGTTGGTACAAGAATGGACCAGCCTATCATCTGACCCAAAAGAAAATCTTATGGATCTCAGGCAACGTTATGAATCGATTTGGATTCAGGTGCTCGCTTCTGTCGATAAGGATGTTCCACTGTCCATGGACCCCACTATTTTGAGGAAACTTCTGACCGGAGCTATTGCCTGGGTGATCAATTGGTTTAACCCGCAGGGCACGATGAATTCAACTGATCTTGCCAAAGAGGTCCTAAAGTTGGCAATATCTTCCCATAGAAAGTAACTTTTCCCCTTGGATATAAAAGTTTCCTCAGTTACACTCGCCTCGAAAGAGTCTGATTCAAAATGACGCCAGTGAATGAAAACGATCTCTCGATTCGTTCGAGGCGCGCGCAACTTGAAAGGCTCTACGAGCTGCTCCTGCGGGCTCGCCACAAGCTCTTCTTTCCTCCGTTCTATGAAAGTCAGTTCCGCAAATATTACGCGAAAGAATTCGAGTCCGCCCGTAGAGTGACCATCTGTATCGGCGCAACCATCTGTCTGGCAATGGGAATTCTAGACAAGTTCTTTTTGGGAGAAAACTGGATTTACCTTATTTTATTCCGGCATATCGTGGCTGGTTCCCTTTTGGTAGGAAGCGTCTTATTCACCTTCACGCAACATTTTCGCCAGAATCAGCAACTCACTATTGTGGCCGTGCAGGCCATTGTAACCGTAGTTCTGACCAGTTTAATCGCGGTAGCCCCCCAACAAGCAGCCCTCGTCTATTTCTCAGGTCTCATTCTACTTGTCCTCTTCAGCACCGCGGTCGCCAGACTCCACCTCGTCAGGGGACTTATTAGCACACTCATCATCGGATTGACTTATTTCTCGGTCATCGTATGGTTCGACAAATTCCCAGTCGAAATTCTCTTTGGACATCTGCTCTTTTATCTCGCCGCAGCAATCCTCGGTTTGGCCGCAGAATATTTGATGGAACGAAGCGTCAGAGTTGACTACCTCCAAAATAGAATTGTCACCCTCCTCAATGAAGAACTTCACCAAGTCAATGCCCAGCTTAGCCAGCAAGCCAAACAGGACGGTCTCACCGGTCTCGCCAACCGTTTTCATTTCGACCAGGTCCTAAAAAAGGAATGGTTACGGGCTCAACGCGATAACTTCCCCCTCAGCCTCCTATTACTCGACCTAGATTATTTCAAAGCCTACAATGATACCTACGGACATCAAGCCGGAGATGTTTGCCTAACCCAAACCGCACAACAGATAAAACAAGTTGCCCGCCGGCCAGGGGACCTCGCAGCTCGATATGGAGGCGAGGAATTTGTCGTTATATTAACAGACACCGACCTAAATTCCGCAAAGCTGCTGGCAACCCAAATTAACTCAGATATTTTCCATCTTGGAATCCCCCATTCCAACTCCAGAGTTGCGCCCTATGTTACAGCCAGTGTCGGCTGCGCGACGATCATCCCCACCAACACCGACCAACCAGAGGAACTTATAGAACGAGCGGATCAAGCACTCTACACCGCCAAAACCAATGGGAGAAATCAAATCTGGCAATACGCCAACAACCAATACGCATTGAAGAGTTCCTGATATATGGACCCAAATGAATGTATCTGTCAGTCTACTATAGCAGCAATAGCCAAGAGTAACCTCAAGGCAAAAGCCTCCAGCTTCCAACAAATCCTCGGCGATACGAAGCAACTTGGTACGCTCGTCGAAAAAGCGAAGGCGATCCGAAACGTATTCAACCAAATGGGCGCGGGCCTGTATTTGATTCAGGGAGGCTGGGCCATAGACCGCGCGCAATACTCTAATCCTGGCACGAATGAAAACAACGATGGTTTGGTCCAACCAAAGACAAAGACAGGAGCGAAGCAGACAACTGAAATCTGTGTAAATATCCCTGAAGCAAGCACTCAAATAGTAAAAAAGAGGACCACAAGCCCCCATGTCCAACCGATACTTTGACGCATTGGCTCATCTAGATGACAAACGTGTGACGTCTCCAATAGACTACTTGAAACGGGCGGCAAAAAACGGGGTTCACTACATCCTTAATACTGGTGTAAACCCTCAACAAGAGAGCTCAATTCAACCTCTATCAATCCTCCAAACCAAAGGGATACCAACCCTACTGAGCGCCTTCGGTTTGCACCCAAGCCATGCCAATACGATGGACGCCAACAGACTTCTCCCCACCTTAGAAGAGCGAATCAGCACCTCACCTTACCCCTGTGTCGCATTGGGAGAAATCGGCTTAGACCGTCGTCTGAATCAACCTGCCCTCGAAACTCAACTGAGGGTGTTCACACTCCAGCTTGAATTCACGAAAGCGCACGGTCTACCTTTTATAATCCACGGCGTAAAAAGCACCCAAATAATGCTAGAGACATTAACAAAACTAGGCCCCTATCCCAGAGGAGGTATGTGGCACAGCTTTGGGGGGCCAAGT